>CAZXUI010000154.1:0-1537 GCA_964643885.1 uncultured Planctomycetales bacterium | reverse complement strand
TCGCCCAGTTCGAGCGCGAGATCATCGGCGAGCGCATCCGCGACAAGATCGCGGCCTCGCGCCAGCGCGGGAAGTGGACCGGCGGAATGCCCGTGCTCGGCTACGACGTGGACCGGACGAACGGCGGGCCGAAGCTCGTGGTCAACCCGATGGAGGCCGCGCGCGTACGCGAGATCTTCGACATGTACCTGGAGCGCGGCACGTTGTTGTCCGTGGTCGCGGAGCTCGATAAGCGCGGTTGGCGGAACAAGGCGTGGAAGCTGCGCGACGGCCGTGTGCGCGGCGGGTTGGTCTTCGACAAGTGCCGGTTGCACGACCTGCTGCGGAACGTCCTGTATACGGGCAAGGTCCGCTACAAGGGCCAGGCGTACGCCGGCGAGCACGAAGCAATCGTGCCCGATGACGTGTTCGGTCGGGTCCAGCGGCAGTTACAGCAGAACGGGCGAAGCGGGAATCCGTTGCTGCGGAACAAGCACGGTTCGTTGTTGCGGCAGTTGCTGTTCTGCAAGGCGTGCGGGCGGGCGATGACGCACACGTTCACGGGCGCTGGGAACCGCCGCTACCGCTACTACGCCTGCACGAACAAGTCGAAACGCGGTCGCCACGCGTGCCCGGGGCGTTCCCTGCCTGCCGCCGAGATCGAGCAGGCGGTCGTCAACGAGATTCGCGGCATCGGAGAAGACCCGACGGTTCTGAGTGAGACGTTGGCAGCGGCGCGGGCGCAAGCCGAGACAGCGTTACAGGGGCTACAGGAGGAACGCCAGCGGCTCGAGCGGTTGCTGAGCCGCGTCCAGGCCGACCTGCGGCGCTTGGCCTCGGAGGAAACGCGGCTTGGCGCGACGGAACGGATGGCGGAACTGAACGAGCAGGCCGGCGCCGCCGAACGCCGCCTGAGCGAGGTCAACGCGAACGTGACGGCACTCAATCGCGAACTCGTGACTGAGGACGATGTTGCGGCCGCGTTCGCGGACTTCGACGGCCTGTGGGGGACGCTCAGCCCGCGCGAACAAGCGCGGGTCATCCACCTGTTGGTTCGCCGCGTGGACTTCGACGCCGGCGAAGGGTCGATCGAGGTCGCGTTCCACGAGGCGAGTATCAAGGCACTCGCCCAGAAGCGCGGCGGCGCCCAACGGAAGGTGCGGCTGGAGGACGCCGAGCCGACGTCTGCGCACCCGGTCGAACTGCTCGTCGCCCTCGACACGGCGCTGACTCGACTCGAGGCGATCGATGGACGATTGAGCCGGGTCGTCGAATGCCGGTACTTCGGCGGCATGAGCGTCGACGAGACGGCCGAGGCGCTGCAGATATCGCCCGCCACGGTCAAGCGTGAGTGGGGCATCGCGCGCGCCTGGTTGAATCGCGAGCTTGGAGGCTGACGCGCATGCTGTCCAGACTCCGCGCGGTCGTGAACGTCTTCCGCCCTGCACGTCGGGCCGGGACGCCGGATGCTTCCTGGGCGCGGATCGGCTCGATGCTCGGCGCCGCGCTCGAACTGCCGCCGGACCAGCGCCGCGCCTATGTCGAGCGCGAATGCGGT
>CAZXUI010000153.1:0-1560 GCA_964643885.1 uncultured Planctomycetales bacterium | reverse complement strand
CGATGGCGGTGATCTTCTTGCGCATCTCCTCGCTGTCGTGCGCGTAGCTGCTGACGGGCATCTCGCGGCCGAGTACGACGCGGCCGATCGTCTGGGCCAGTAGGCCCTTGCCGGCGCCGCGCACGTTGGCGTCGATCAGGAACAGCGGCGACGGCCCCGTGAACGCGAAGCGCGCCAGCGGCGTGAGCAGCGCTGCCAGCCACGCAGCCTTGTGATCCTCGGACTCGAACGGGAAGTCGCAGACGACCTCCAGCAGCGACGTTAGCGCCGCGTCGGCGTCGTCGATGTTGACCTCCGGGTGGATCGGCGGGAACGCCGCCCCAGGGGCTGGCTCGAACAGGACGCCCGTGCGTTCGTCGTACCCGGGCGACTGCCAGATCGACCCATCGGGCCGCAGGATTGGCGTGTCGGAGACGCCCATCAGGTGACGAATGCCGTCCCACTCGGCGCGGGCCTCGACAGCGCTGACCAGCCAGGGCGCGGGGTGCGCCGCGACTTCCTCGCCCTTACGATTCAGCTTGGTGAACGTGGCGACGCGCGTCATGCGCTCGCGTAGGTTTGCCGCTGGCATCGCCTGGATCGTGGCCGAGCCGTCGCAGCGCAGGATGCCGTCGCTGGGCTGGCGGTCGCGAATCACGCGTACGAGGATGCCGCCGCGCTGGTAGAGGTCCTGGTCGGCCGTCAGTGCTGCGATCGTCTCGCGGACGACGCGGTGTTCCTCGGTGTCGATGAAGATGCTCGGGCACGCCGAACCGTCGGCCGGTGGGCGGCCCGGTGCGGCCGGGGGAGGCGCGTCGCGCGCCGCTTCTACCAGCCGGAGCAGCTCATCGACCGTCCCGCCGGCGTCGAACCAGTCGCTGGCGTCCTTGCCCGGGCCTGGCAGCTCGAGCACGCGAATCTCGGCGGCGCGGTTCTGTAGCCGCATCCCCACATCGGCCGCATGATCGCGTCCGGCGGCGTCCTTGTCGGCGACGATCACGACGCGGCGGCCGTGCAGCGCCGAGTCGTCGGACAGCCTTTTCCATTTTCCGGCGCCGCCCGGATTGCAGGTCGCGATCAGACCCATCGACACCAGCCGGTCCACGTCCTTCTCGCCTTCGGCGACGAATACCCACTCGTCGGGACTGGCCTCGATCAGCTCGGGCAGGCGGTACAGCACGCGCGGCGTGCGGCCGAGCTTCCATGACCAGCCTCCGTTGCCGTCCGGTCGGCGCTGCTTGAACTGCTTCCCTTCATGCCGCACCACCTGGAAGACCAACTCGCCGGCGGCGTTGCGGTAGTCGTACGTCGTTTCGATGCGCGCGTGTCCGTCGCCGTTGTTGCTGGGCGGGAACAGATCGCCCAGTCGCAGGCCCATCGCCTTGCACACGGCGACGGGCGCGCATCCGGCGTGACAGTGCAGCAGCACGCGCCCGTCGTCGCCCAGTGCGACGCTGAGGCTGGCGTGCTCGTCGTCATGCGCGGGGCAGCGCGCTTCGTGTCCGTCGCCGCATTTGCGAACACCAGCCAGGCGGCTGAGCACGTTCTGGAGCGGATCATCCCTGATCACGCAGGTAACTC
>CAZXUI010000152.1:0-1563 GCA_964643885.1 uncultured Planctomycetales bacterium | reverse complement strand
CGGGAGTTACCTGCGTGATCAGGGATGATCCGCTCCAGAACGTGCTCAGCCGCCTCGCGGGCGTTCGCAAGTGCGGCGACGGCCACGAAGCGCGCTGCCCCGCGCATGACGACCAGCACGCCAGCCTCAGCGTTGCGCTGGGCGACGACGGGCGCGTGCTGCTGCACTGTCACGCCGGATGCGCACCCGTCACCGTGTGCAAGGCGATGGGATTGCGGCTGGGCGATCTGTTCCCGCCGAGCAACAACGGCGACGGGCACGCTCGCGTCGAAGCGACGTACGACTACCGCAATGCCGCCGGCGAGCTGGTCTTCCAGGTCGTGCGCTACGAGGGCAAGACATTCAAGCAGCGCCGCCCGGACGGTAACGGCGGCTGGTCGTGGAAGCTCGGCCGCACGCCGCGCGTGCTGTACCGCTTGCCTGAGCTGCTCGCCTCGAACCGTGACGAGTGGGTATTCGTCGCCGAGGGTGAGAAGGACGTGGACCGGCTGGCGTCCGTCGGTCTGATCGCGACCTGCAATCCGGGCGGTGCGAAGAAGTGGAGCAAGCTGTCCGACGACTCGGCGCTCCACGGCCGGCGCGTGGTGATCATCGCCGACAAGGACGCCGCCGGCCGCGAACACGCCGCGGACGTCACCATGCGGCTGCGAAACCGCGCGGCCGAGGTTCGCGTGCTCGAGCTCCCCGGTCCCGGCAAGGACGCCAGCGACTGGTTCGACGCCGGCGGGACCGTTGATGAACTGCTCCGCCTGGTTGAAGCGGCGCGGGATGCGCCGCCTCCGGTCGCTGTTGGCCAGCCGACGGCCGGCGGCTCGGCGCGCCCGAACATCTTCATCGACACCGAGGAGCATCGCGTCGTCCGCGGGACGATTGCGGCGCTGACGGCCGACCAGGACCTGTACCAGCGCGGCGGCATCCTCGTGCGCGTGATCCGCGACCGTCAGCCCAGCGACGGCATCCTGCGCTGCGACGGCTCGGCCACGATCCAGGCGATGCCAGCGGCAAACCTACGCGAGCGCATGACGCGCGTCGCCACGTTCACCAAGCTGAATCGTAAGGGCGAGGAAGTCGCGGCGCACCCCGCGCCCTGGCTGGTCAGCGCTGTCGAGGCCCGCGCCGAGTGGGACGGCATTCGTCACCTGATGGGCGTCTCCGACACGCCAATCCTGCGGCCCGATGGGTCGATCTGGCAGTCGCCCGGGTACGACGAACGCACGGGCGTCCTGTTCGAGCCGGCGCCCGGGGCGGCGTTCCCGCCGATCCACCCCGAGATCAACATCGACGACGCCGACGCGGCACTCACGACGCTGCTGGAGGTCGTGTGCGACTTCCCGTTCGAGTCCGAGGAGCACAAGGCTGCCTGGCTGGCCGCGCTGCTCACTCCGCTGGCGCGGTTCGCGTTCACCGGTCCGTCGCCGCTGTTCCTGATCGACGCCAACGTGCGCGGCGCGGGCAAGGGGCTGCTCGCGCAGACGATCGGCCGCGTCGTGCTCGGACGCGAGATGCCAGTCAGCAGCTACGCGCACGACAGCGAGGAGATGCGCAAGAAGATCACCGCCATCG
>CAZXUI010000151.1:0-1589 GCA_964643885.1 uncultured Planctomycetales bacterium | reverse complement strand
GGCGCCGCGCTGCGGTACGTGGTCGTGGCCGACTGGTTCGAGCACCTCCCCACGTCGCACCGCGACCCGCAGCGCGAGCGGCGGGCGATGGACACGTTCAACCGCATCGAGGCCGAACTGCGCCAGGCCGGCGGTCGGCTGCTGCGACGACCCGGTCACCGCCGTCTGGTGCTCGGGCAGGTGCTCGAGGAGGCGGCCAGAGCATGACGCAGATGTTCCCTCATCACCATCCCGTAAACGACGCCGGTGCTGCAAGCGCCCCGGTTCCCGCGCGCGACCGGCTGACCGCCACGCGCCTGGCCACGCTGCGGCGCTGCCCGCGGCAGCATTACTTCCGCTACGAGCTGGGGCTGGCGCGCGTGCGGACGGGCGATGCTCTGCGTCTCGGCGCCGCGTTCCACCGCGGGCTGGAGCTGTATAACCGCGGCGCCGATCCGGTCGATGCGATCGCCGCGGCCGTCGCGGGCTACGAGCACGTCCCCGAATGGGCGGACGGCTACGAGTGGGCGGTTGAGCGCGAGACCGTCCGCCAGCTTCTGGCGGGCCACTTCTGGCGCTACGAGAACGATGACGTCGAGATCGTCGACGTCGAGCGGACGTTCGCGTTGCCGCTGGTCAACCCGCGCACAGGCCGGCCGAGCCGCGCGTTCGTGCTGGCCGGCAAGATCGACGCGATCGTGCGTCTGGCCGACGGGCGCCTGGCGGTGCTGGAGTACAAGACGGCCGGCGAGGACATCGGACCGGACAGCGAGTACTGGCTGCGCCTGCGCTGCGATCCCCAGATCTCTCAGTACGTCCTGGCGGCCAGGGCGCTGGGCTACGACGTCGCGACCGTCCTGTACGACGTGACGCGCAAGCCGACGATCGCGCCGCTCAGGGCCACGCCGCCCGAGAAGCGCAAGTACACGAAGGACGGGCGCCTCTACGCCACACAGCGCGAATGCGATGAGACCCCGGAGGAGTTCGGCGGCCGGCTCTACGCCGACATCGGCGAGCGGCCGGACTACTACTTCCAGCGCCGCGAGGTCCCGCGTCTCGACGACGAACTGGCCGAGTTTCAGGCCGAGCTCTGGCAGCAGGCCAAGCAGCTCCTCGACGCCCGCCGCCACGGCCGCTGGTTCCGCAACATCCACCGCTTCACGTGCGGGACGTGCGAGTTCGCCGACCTCTGCCTGAACGGCGTGCGGGTCGTGCCGGGCACGGCGCCGTCCGGCTTTCAGTTTCTGACCGACGTTCACCCCGAACTTTCAGCAGGAGACGACCAATGACCTCAGCCCCAACCAGGCTCGCTCCCACACCGCCCAGCCGGCCAGCGCCCGGCGCCGCACCACCCCGCAACGGCCGTCCAGCGTCGCACGCCGCGCGACAGGCCGACGAGCCTGCACCACAGACGCGCGTGGCGTTCGGCACGATCGCCGACGGCACCGGGCACCGCGTGGTCCTCTACGGGCCCGGCGGAATCGGCAAGACAACGCTGGCCGCGACGGCGCCCGGGCCGGTTGCGTTCTTCGACCTGGACGACTCGCTGCCGCGCCTGCGGGCGTCGTTCGCCGAGGGCGGCCTGAACCTCGACGTCCGCCCGATCGACG
>CAZXUI010000150.1:0-1624 GCA_964643885.1 uncultured Planctomycetales bacterium | reverse complement strand
GTGGGCTCGATCATCAGCGTGCCGGGCACCGGCCAGCTCATCGTCGGGGCGTGGAAGCCGAAGTCCATCAGCCGCTTGGCGATGTCGTCCACCTTGATGCCGGCGGACTTGTCGAAGCTGCGGACATCGAGGATGAACTCGTGGGCGACGCGGCCGCTGCGGCCGGTATAGAGCACGTCGTAGTGCCCGCGGAGGCGCTGGGCCATGTAGTTGGCGCTGAGGATGGCGACCTGCGTGGCCCGCTTGAGGCCGTCGGCGCCCATCATGGCGATATACATCCACGGAATGGGCAGAATGCCGGGGCTGCCGTAGGGTGCTGCGGCGACGGCGCCGACGGCGAGCTCGTTCTCGGCATCCGGCAAGGCCGGATGGCCGGGCATGAAGGGGGCCAGGTGGGAGGCCGCCGCGATCGGCCCCATTCCGGGCCCGCCGCCGCCGTGGGGAATGCAGAAGGTCTTGTGCAGATTGAGGTGGCAGACGTCGGCGCCGAAATCGCCGGGCCGGCAGAGGCCGACCTGTGCGTTCATGTTGGCGCCGTCCATGTAGACCAGTCCGCCGTGGCGGTGGACGATGTCGCAGATCTCGCGGATGGATTCCTCGAACACGCCGTGCGTGCTGGGGTACGTGACCATCAGCGCGGCGAGCTTGTCGCGGTTGGCGGCGGCTTTCGCTTCCAGGTCGGCCAGGTCGATGTTGCCGGCCTCGTCGCACTTGACGGCGACGACGCGCAGGCCGGCGGTGACGGCGCTGGCGGGGTTGGTGCCGTGGGCGCTGGTGGGGATGAGGCAGACGTCGCGCTGCGAATGGCCGTGGGCCTCGTGGTAGGCGCGGATGACGAGCAGTCCGGCGTATTCGCCCTGCGAGCCGGCGTTGGGCTGGAGACTGACGGCGGGCAGGCCGGTGATCTCGGCCAGCCAGCGCTGAAGATCGGCGATCAGCTCGAGATAGCCGGCGGCCTGATCCAGCGGGGCGAACGGATGCAGGCGGGCGAACTCGGGCCAGCCGATGGGCAGCATCTCGGCCGCGGCATTGAGCTTCATCGTGCAGGAGCCGAGCGGGATCATCGACGTGGTGAGCGACAGGTCGCGCGACTCGAGCCGGTGAATGTAGCGCAGCAGCTCGTGCTCGCAGTGATAGCGGTTGAAGACCTCGTGCGCCAGGAAGGGCGAGCTGCGGCGGAGCGATTCGTCGTAGTCGAGCTCGACCAGGTCGACCAGGTCATCGAAACGGAACGGGGCGGGCTTGCCGTCGTTGAAGATCTCCCACAGCGTCGCAACTTCGCCGGCGGAGGAGACCTCATCGAGCGAGATGCCGATCGTCCGCTTGTCGATCGCGCGGAGGTTGATCCGCCGCTCGCGGGCGCGCTCGTGGATCTTCTCGGCGGGCTCATCCAGCACCGTGACGGTGAGCGTATCGAAGAACGGCTCGCGGCCGGTCTCGAAGCCGAGGCGGCGGAGCCCCTCGGCCAGCACGGCGGTCAGGCCGTGGACGCGGCGGGCGATGCGGCGCAGACCATCGGGGCCGTGCCAGACCGCGTACATGCCGGCCATGATGGCCAGCAGCACCTGGGCGGTGCAGATGTTGCTGGTGGCCTTCTCGCGGCGGATGTGCTGCTCGCGGGTCT
>CAZXUI010000149.1:0-1794 GCA_964643885.1 uncultured Planctomycetales bacterium | reverse complement strand
TCGTTCACCCGACTCCGATCTCGCCTTCACCCTCACTCGGGATCGCGTCTGCCTGCTCCACCACGTACTTCGTGCCCAGGTGCAGTGCGCTGCGGCCGCGCGGGTGCGTTCCCGGCGCGTACGCCGCGACGAGCACCTTGTAGTTCGGTGCGCCGCGGACCTCGATCTCCGACAGGTTCACCGACCCGAACGAGACCGCAGCGCCAGGCGGCCAGCGCGACAGCGGCCCACCGCGGAACCGCACGTCGATGTTGCCGCTGTTCTTCGGGTCGGCGATCACCGTGGCCTGGACGACCGTTGAGGCGTTCGCCAACTTGGTCCACAGCGGCGTCCCGAGGGTGATCGACTTCACGACTGCGTTTGCGGGCATCGCTCATCTCCGCACCCGGTACGTCACCGTCAGCACGCTCGTGAACTGCCGCCACTGCTCCAGGTGCTCGGGCGCGAACACCGGCTCATTGGCGACGCCGAGCCACGCCGCGTTCGGCGCGTCGTCGAGCCGCTTCATCCGCAGGTGGTCGGCGATCTGCTCGACCAGGTTCATCAGCGCATCGAGCTCGGCCGATTCGTCGGCGTTCACCTTCTTCTGCACGCCGACGTCGATCGCGACGTCGAAGAACCCGCTGTCGCGGGCCGCCGTCGTGATCGCCAGTGACTTCGGCACGACCGACACGTGCAGCGTCTGCATGTCCTGGAGCTCGAAGACCGGCTGGTATTTCCGCTCGGCCTCGAACTCCAGCGCGAACGAGCCCGCGTTCAGGCTGGCGACGACGGCGTCAGCGATCTCAAGAATCACGCTCACGGGTGCCGCTCCAGCAGCCGGTCCAACTTCGCCTCGATGCGCCCCAGCGACTTCTCGACGGTCTCGATCCGCGCGTCGTGCACCGCGATCTGCGAGTCGTGATGCAGCAGCCGCGCGCCGCCGGCCAGCATCAGGATCGTCAGCAGCGTCAGCACGACGCCGGCGAGCCAGGCCAGCTTCTGGCGGGCGTTTCCGTTGATCGGCGGTGCATCGACTTTCACGCCATCACTCCGTCGCCACGTGCTTCGTGTGAATCCGCAGCGCCTTGCGATAGGGATCGCTGTAGCGCCACGGCGGCTCGCTGCCCGGGGCCATGACCTCGTACACGAACGTCTGCGCGCCCACCGTTTCGCGTATGCGGTCGCCCGCCTTCGGCAGCGCCGGAGCGCCGGCCAGCACGAGGTCGGCCGCCCGCACCAGGAAGTCCCGCGATTGGAGGCGCTGCACGACCCCGTGCTCGTCGACCTGCTCGAACTCGGTGCGGCCGATCGTCGCGGCGATCTCCGCCGCGTCGGCGCCGCGCTGGTAGACGACCGTGCGCGTCATGTGCGTGTGACGCTGGTCGTCGAGCCAGCTCAGTCCCTTTTCGAGCACGTCGGGCATCGCGCGTCGCTCCTGCTACTGATCCATCCGCACGCGGACCAACGCATCCGCGTCGGCCGCGGCTTTCACGCACTTGCCGATCAGCTTGTTGGCGCCGCCGCCATCGGTGGTCACCGCGACGTCGTTCGCGTCGTCCCAGTACGCCAGGGCGCCGACCGCGAACGTCACGCCGCCGCCGGCCTCCTTGGCGAAGTCGAACACGCCGGATACGGCCAGCGAGCCCAGCGCGTTGGCCGCGATGGGCGTCTTCGCGACGCCGACCAGTTCGCCCTGCACGATCACGTCACCCGCGGCGACCGCCGCGCCGGGCGTGTAGTCGATCGACGCGCCTTCATGCACGAATGTTGCCTGTGCCATTGCGATTCACTCCTACGTGGCTTTGTGCCTAC
>CAZXUI010000148.1:0-1875 GCA_964643885.1 uncultured Planctomycetales bacterium | reverse complement strand
CGCAGCGGCGGCCGCCTGAGCCTGGCGGCGTACAAGGACCACGTCGAGATCGTCGAGGGCCCGCTGCGCGACCTCGACATCAGCGGCCGCTCCACCGGCACCATCGTCGCGCTGCGCCAACCGGTGCATCTGGGCGAACGCTCGCGCACCGACCTGGTGCTGGGCAGCAAACGGCGCGAGACGCGCAACTGGATCAGCAGCGTACCGCTGCAGGAGACGCAGACGGTGGACGGCCACCTCGGCGTGGAGCACCAGGCGGCCGACGACCACGGCTACTGGCTCGCCACCTACACCCTCACCGGCGGTCGCGCCAAGGGCTTCGAGCGCAGCAACTACACGCTCGGGCGCGCCTTCGTGCGCCGCGTCCACGCCCTGGCCCCGGGCTGGTCGGCGCAGGCCGGCCTCAACTACCAGCACAGCGGCCACAGCCCGCTGCCGAGCGGCGAGCAGCTGCAGATCGGCGGCGAGTACAGCGTGCGCGGCTACCCGGTGGGCGTATGGTCGGGCGACCGCGGCTTCATCGCCAGCCTCGAGCTGCATCACCCGCTCGGCGAACTCGCAGCCGCCACGGGCCGCCCCGGCGCACGCGCCACCGGCTTCTTCTTCGCCGACCACGGCCGCGTCACCCCCGACCGCGCACCCAACTCGCTCGAACCGAACCACCGCCAGCTCGGCAGCGCGGGCTGGGGCGTGCGCGCCGCGATCGGCGAGCGCGTGGACGCCCGCCTCACCTTCGCCCGCGCCTTCAACCGCCTGCCCGACGAGGACCGGCGCTACGAGGTGCATTTCATGCTGGTGGCGGAGTTCATGTAGTCCACCCGCATCCGTGCCTTCCGTCGCTCCTGCAAGGCCCCGCCACGCCTCCCGAGACTCCGATGGGAGCGCCGCAAGTCGCGATCGCGGCGTGCGGACAGGTCGGCCCATGTCTCATGCGCCGCATCGCGACTTGCGTCGCTCCCACAAAAACCATCGGGGCCGCGTCGCGACTTGCGTCGCTCCTACGAAAACCATCGGGTAGGGCGTGGCATGATCGGGGGGTCAGACCTCATCCACCCCGCACCCGATGCAACTTCACCTGATCCGCCACCCCCGCCCGGCCGTCGAGCCGGGAATCTGCTACGGCCAGACCGACCTCGGCCTGGCCGAATCGCCCGCCGCGGTGGCCGAGCGCCTGCGCCCGCTGCTGCCCGAATCCTTCGCACTGCATGCCAGCCCGCTCGCGCGCGCGCGCCTGCTTGCCGAGGCGCTGGGTAGGCCGCGCCTCGACGAAAGGCTCAAGGAGATCCACTTCGGCGACTGGGAGGGGCGCAGCTTCACCGACATCGGCAGCGCCATCGACGATTGGGCGGCCGACCCGCTGGGTTTTCGGCCGCCGGGCGGAGAGTCCCCGCGCGAGATGGCGACGCGCGTGCTGCAGTGGCTGGCGGAACATGGGCTCACCCCTCGAACGCCCGATGCGGCGGGACTCAGGGCCAGCCCCCCATTGCCAGACGCGCTGGTCGTCGTGGCCCACGGCGGGCCGCTGCGGGCGATTGCCGGGCACTTGCTGGGCATGCCGCCCGAACGCTGGATCGGGTTGGACTTCGGCTGCGGGCAGGTGACGCGGATCGACGTGGAAGACTGGGGAACGGTGCTGAGGTGGTTCAATCGCTGAGGCCGCACCCGAGGCGTACAAATCTGCAGTTCGACTTTGGATCTGCAAGCCGCTTGGGCTACACGTGAACGCAATGGCCGATCACATCCGCTTCCCACAATGGACTGCGGTCAAAGCCTGAAACCGATCACCGGCATCTGCTCCGACATGACCATCCTCTGGCTCGTCACCGACAACAAGCCCGGCCACCGCAGCCAGCTGCAGGGCCTGGCGCAGGCGCT
>CAZXUI010000147.1:0-1880 GCA_964643885.1 uncultured Planctomycetales bacterium | reverse complement strand
GCAGCTGTTCGTCGTCGCCGACTACGATCGCATCGGCGGCATCCAGCTCCAGCACGACCGCAATGCCGCGTTGCTCGAGCCGCGGCCGCATCAACGTCGCGATATCGGTGATCAGCGCGTGCACGTCGCACGGCGCCATGTGCGGCTGCTGCGGCTTACCCATGCGCAGGACGCCGTTCACCGCATTGTCCAGGCGCGTGATCTCGCGCAGACAGAGATCCAGCGTCTCCACAAGGTCGGGCGGCGTTTGGCCGCGCTTCGCGGCACGCTCGAGGATCTGGAGATTGAGCTGGATCGAGCTCAGCGGGTTCCGGATCTCGTGCGCGAGCCGTCCCGTCATCTCACCCACGAACGCGAGCTGGCGGCTGCGCTCGAGCTGCTGCATCGCGTCGTGGATGCGGTTGATCATGTTGCCGATCGCGGCTGACAGACGGCCGACTTCATCGGAGCGCGGCAGCGGCAGCCACGGAATCAGGTCGCCCTCGCCGATGCGCTCCGCCGCCGCCGTGAGCTCCTCGAGCCGGCGCGTGAACTCGCGCACGATCAGGCTGAACAGCAGCGTGACGATCACGGCGATGACGAGCGTCAGCAGCAGCGGACCGAGCCGCCCATAACCCGCGGGACGCGGGAAGTCGGCGTGGCTCAGCGAGCTGACGACGAGCCATGGCGGCTGCGTCAGCTTCGTGAAGATCGCGGTGCGCGCGACGTCACCCTCGCGGAAGCGGAATTGCCCGGTCGGGCCGTCCTGCCCCGTCGCGAGGTCGGCATCGGGAAGTGTGTCGGGCAGGCCGAGCCCGTCCGCGGCGCGGCCGCAGCCGACGAAGAGGATGCGGCCGGTCTGCCGATCCGCGACGATGATCCGGCCGTTCTGCCCCACCGCGGACGAGTTCAGCCCGCGAATGATCCGGGATGCGGACACCCACCCGGTCAGCGACCCGCCCAGCGCGTCCTGACCCGACCATGCGTGGATGCGGACCTGCCCGCGCGGTTCGACGCCGCAGCCGATGCTGTCCGGCAACGGCAACGAGACGGGGCCTTCCCACCGCCGCACCTGGCCGTCCGGCCGGCGCAGCTCGATGGCGTCGTAGATCCCGTTGACCAGCCGGCGCCCGGCCCCCGACGGGCGGTTGGATTCTTCGGCAAGCAGAACGGCCGCGGTCGACTCCAGCTCGCGCGCCAGCGACAGGTACTGCGCCGTCAGATCGCGCGAAACCGAGTGATGCACCTGCGCCAGATGGCTGGACACCAGCTGCTGCCACTGCTGGTCGTACGCCCGGAACTGGTACGCAGCCGTGAGAACGAGCGGAGCCGCGGCCAGGCCCGTGAACAGCAGCACGATCCGCGTCCGGAGCGTCATCGCCGAAATACTTTCGAGGAAGCCAGAAGCCCCACGTGCAGAAACGTCCGGCCCGGGGCGACCCGGCGCCGCGCAACGTCCTGCCCGGATCGAAACTACTGCATCCGATCCGGTTTCGCGCGGTTTTCGTGATCAGACCGCGAAGCCGATCCGCTTCCCGCGCGGCGATTCCGACTTCAGCGTCCGCGCCAGCTCCTGGTACTCCTTCTCCATCTCCTCGGTGACCGACGCCCGCGTTTCCTTCAACGCTTCCTCGAAGAAACGCATGGGTACCGTTTCGGCGCCCATGTTCTCGCGCAACGCCGAAAGGCCCGCACGCCGGACGAGGTCCTCGAGATCGGCGCCGGTGTAGCCGGACGTGCGGTCCGCGAGCACGTCGAGGTCCACGTCGTCGCCCAGAGGCATCTTCTTCGTGTGGATCCCGAGGATGCGCCGGCGACCCTCCCGGTCCGGGACCGGGACGTACACGAGGTCGTCGAAGCGGCCGGGTCGCAACAGCGCGGGGTCGATCAGGCCGGGACGG
>CAZXUI010000146.1:0-1904 GCA_964643885.1 uncultured Planctomycetales bacterium | reverse complement strand
CCATCCCCCGCATCAGAACCCCGTGCGCCAAGCACGGGGTCCCCATCCCCCGCATTCGAGACACTCGCGCAGCGCCACTGCATCCGAGCCCCGAACGCGCACTGTCCGACCTGCGCAGCGCCTGTCGGCTGCGTGCTTCGCGAGGGTGCCCGGCAGGATGCCGGCCCCACCTGCCGGCGTCAATCCTCGCCCTGGGCCTTGCTGAACACTTCCTTGCCGTCGAAGCACTGGAGCTTCTCGACGTGCATCCAGCGGAATTGCGAACCGATCCGCCCGAGCAGCGCCAGCAGCTCGGCATCGCCCAGGTCGGCCGCCTCGTCGCGCAGGATGAAGCGGCAGCGGTAGTGATCGACGCAGTCGGGCAGGCTGCCGCGGTGCGGAAAAACCTGCACCCCGCGGTTGGAGATCATCTTGAGCTTCAGCGCCGTGCCTTCGGCGAGCTGCTGAAGCGCCCGGCCGAGCGGCTCGGGCGGTTGGCCCGTCTCCACGAAGACATCCGCGCCGACCGTGCGGCGCGAGCCGACCTGAACCAGGTCCGGACGCGTCGAGACCTGCGGCAGGCGGATCGGGCGGTACTCGCGGCCGCGCCACGTGGCCGAGCGGCGGCCGAGGTTGGCGATGATCGCGTCGGTGTACTCGGTGGTCGTGGCCGCGTGCTCGTGCAGCGTCATGTCGAGCGTCAGGGCGGTGCCCTCTTCGAGCGTGACGATAATGGCCTGCTCGATCCTGTCGGCCAGCTCGAACAGCCCGACGTGGCGCAGCATCATCACCGCCGCCTGAAGCAGCGCGGTCGGGTTGGCGACGTTCTTTCCCGCGATGTTCGGCGCGGAGCCGTGCACGGCCTCGAACATGGCCGCTTCGTTGCCGATGTTGGCCGAAGGCGCCAGCCCCAGCCCGCCGGTCAGGCCGCTGGTCAGGTCGCTGATGATGTCGCCGTTCATGTTGGTGGTGACGATGATCTCGAATTGCTCCGGCCAGCGCACGAGCTGATGAGCGCAGTTGTCGATGATGATGTGCTCGGCGCGAATTTCCGGATACTCGGCCGCGATCTGTTCGAACGTCCGCTTCAGGTAGCCCTCGGTGAGCTTCATGATGTTGGACTTGGTCGCACAGTGCACCTTCGTGCGGCTCTCGGCCCGGGCCAGCTCGAAGGCCAGGCGGACGATCTTCTCGCAGCCCTTGCGGCTGATCAGCTTGAGGCACTGGGCGACGCCGGGCGTCTGCATGTGCTCGATGCCGGCGTACAGGTCCTCGACGTTTTCGCGCACGACGACCAGGTCGATCGATCGCCCGGCGAAGACGGCCGGCACGCCGGGCAGCTCGCGCGTCGGGCGGACGTTGCCGTACAGCTCGAACAGCTTTCGCAGCGTCACGTTGGCGCTTTTCTCACCGTACCCCACGGGCGTTTCAAGCGGGCCTTTGAGAGCGACCTTCGTCCGCG
The DNA here is from genome assembly GCA_964643885.1 of uncultured Planctomycetales bacterium. Lineage (GTDB taxonomy): Bacteria > Planctomycetota > Phycisphaerae > UBA1845 > Fen-1342 > CAADGL01. The sequence continues at coordinate 463 of CAZXUI010000146.1, read as the reverse complement.
AAATGGACTCGATCGTTTCGTCCGGCACACCGGACGCCAGGCCCTTTCTGAAGACCTCCGCGCCGGCCTGGCAGACCTCCCAATGAATCGGCGCCCCGGCCGCCGCGAAGATGCGCTGCACGGCCGCGACGCACTCGGGTCCGACGCCGTCGCCGGGGATGAGGGTGATCGTTCGGGGCTCGTGCGAAGGCGGCGCGGTCGTCATCGGGGGTCCGTCTGTGCTGGAGAGTTACGCGTGCATGCCCAATCGCGGCCGGGGTCCACGCGCCCGGCCGGTGCAGCATCATACCGGGCAGGGGGTGCGACGGCGAGGCGCCCATTCGCCGCCGCTGAGCAATTGGGGTAGCGGTCTCCTCGAACTTTGGGGGACCGGTCTCCTCGACATTGGGGGACCGGTCTCCTCAAGATTTGGGGGACCGGTCTCCTCGACATTGGGGGACCGGTCTCCTCGACATTGGGGGAC
>CAZXUI010000145.1:0-2024 GCA_964643885.1 uncultured Planctomycetales bacterium | reverse complement strand
GCCAGCTCCTCGCCCCGCGCCCCCGTGAAACCGATCACCACCGCCCCGATCTCCCGTGCCGCCCGCGCCGCCGCCAGCACGTTCGCCGAGCGGCCGCTCGTGCTCAGAATCCACACCACGTCGCCCGGCCGGGCCAGCGCCTCCACCTGCCGCGCATACACCCGCTCGAACCCCAGGTCATTCGCGACCGCCGTCACCACCGACGAATCCGCCGACAGCGCGATCGCCGCCAGAGCCCGCCGCTCCCGCTTGAACCGCCCCACCAGCTCGCCCGCGATATGCTGCGCATCGGCCGCACTGCCCCCGTTCCCAAGCACCAGCACATGCCCCCCGCCGCGCAGCGAGCCGGCCAGCGCCTCGGCCATCGCGTCCAGCACCGCCGCCGCCGAGCCCATCTGCTCAGCGACCGACTGATGCTCCCGCAGAATCTCCTGCCACGTCCGCGCCACCCTGCAACCTCAACCCGCTAACGCACCACCGATCGAATCCGCTCCAGCTCAACCGACGTACCGTACCCCTCGACCACCTTGAACACCTCGACCCGCCCGCCGCGGGCCTCCACCACCTCGCGCCCCACAACCTGATCCGGCCGATAGTCCCCACCCTTCACCAGAACGTCCGGCTGTATCTTCTTGACCAGCGACAGCACGCTCGGCTCGTCGAAAAGCACCACGTAATCCACCGCCTCCAGCGCCGTCAGCATCCGCGCCCGCGCCCGCTCGCCGCGGATCGGCCGATCGTCGCCCTTGCCCTGCGCCCGCATCGACACGTCGCTGTTCAGCCCCACCACGAGCATCGACCCGAGACTCTTGGCGAACTCCAGCAGCGCCACGTGCCCCGGATGAAGCAGATCGAAGCAGCCGTTCGTAAAGACCACCGTCTCGCCCCGCGCCCGCCGCGCCGCAAGCTCCGCCAGCAGGCTCGGCAGCGACCGCACCTTTCCCTGCCCCGCCGCACGCTGCCGCTCCAGCTCGTCCAGCACCTCCTGCCGCGCCACCGGCACGCAGCCGAACTTGCTCACCTCGATCCCCCCGGCGATGTTCGCCAGCGGAACCGCCTGCTCCAGCGTCGCACCCGCCGCCACCGCCATCGCCATCATCGCCAGAACCGCATCGCCCGCGCCCGTGTTGTCATAAACCGCCCGCGGCCGCGTCGGAAAATGCCGCGGCGCCGCCCCGCTGCGAAGCACGAGCCGCGCCCCGTCGCGGCCCAGCGTGATCACCAGCGCCTCCAGCTCGAGCGACTCGATCAGCGCCCGCGCGGCCGCATCATATTCCTCCACCGCCAGCGCCCGCCCCGCTCCCGCCTCGAACTCCGCCCGGTTGGGCGTCAGCAGCGTCGCCCCCTTGTAGCGCCCCCACCCGCCGCCGCGGGCCGGGTCCACCAGCACCGGCCGGCCGCACCGCCGCGCCGCCTCGATCACGGCCGCACATAGCTCGCCGGTCAGCACGCCCTTCCCATAATCCTCCAGGCACACGACATCGCACGCCTCGACGGCCGCCAGCGCCGCATCGCGCAGCGCCGCCACGTCCGCCTCCTGCGGCGGCCGCACCACCTCGTCGTCGACGCGGAGAATCTGCTGGCGATGCTGATGCTCGGCCAAGCCGACCAGCCGCGTCTTCGTGATCGTCGGCCGGTCAATCGCCCGCCGCAGCCCGCTCGTATCCGCCCCCGCGTCGCGCAGCAGCATCTCGACGCGCTCGCCGAAGGCATCCTGTCCGACCAGGCCGCAGCAGCTCACGCGGCCGCCGAGGGCGAGCACATTCAGCGCGACCGAGCCCGCCCCGCCGACGCGGTCCTGCCGCTCGACCACCCGCAGCACCGGCACCGGCGCCTCGGGGCTGATCCGCTCGGCGTCGCCGAACACATATCGATCCAGCAGAAAATCGCCGACAAGCAGCACCCGCCGCCCGCTGAAGCGGTCGAGCAGGTCGATCAACTCCGCGGCCGATCCGTCAGGCATCAAGGGCCCCTCGCCGCACCTGGTCGAGGATGGGTTTCGTGCCGTGCTGCTCACACCAGCG
>CAZXUI010000144.1:0-2070 GCA_964643885.1 uncultured Planctomycetales bacterium | reverse complement strand
GGATTCCTGCATCTGTCGTGCACGCTCCTGTTGCTTTCAGCGGTTTTGAGATAGCTTCATATCTTGCCCGCCGCAACGGCGCAGCCGCCGGCGGGGCGAGCATGCGCGTGGCCGACGGGCTGGCGCAACTGACCGGAGCGGCCACGCGGCCGGCGCACCGCCGCCGGGGCGTGCAATCGGCCCTGCTGGCGGCGCGGCTGCGCGAGGCGGCGGAGTGGGGCTGCGACCTGGCGGTGGTGACGGTTCTGCCGGGGTCGAAGTCGCAGCAGAACGCGCAGCGGCGCGGGTTCGAGCTGCTCTATACGCGGGCGATCTTCAGGCGGGAGAATGCGGTGGACGCGGGCTGATCGGTCGGGCCGGGGCTATGATGCGCGTGCGGACGCGGGCAGCCGGCCGGGGAAGATCAGGGAGCGTGTGCGATGGTGAGCAGATTGCGGGCGGCCGTGTGGATCGGGGCCGCGGCGCTGGCGCTGCCGGCGGCGGGCTGCGTGAGCGTCAAGGCGCCGGAGCGGATCGAGATCGGCAACAGCTCGCGGCCGGAGCGGGTGGATTCGAGCCGTGTGCCGCCGACGTCGTCGCATGAGCACGCGCGGCAGGAGCTGGCCCGGGCGTACGAGAACATCCGCTGGCTGGAGCGCGAGAACCAGCGGCTGGAGCGGAAGGCGGCGGAGTATAAGCGCGAGCGGGACGACTGCCGCGAGGGGCGGGAGGACGATGAGTAATCGAATGCGATGCGGCGCCCGGCTCGCACCGCTCAAGAGCGGTGGCACCCGGCGGCTGCCCTTCGAGTATGACCCGCCCGCCACGCGCGGATGTCGGCAACGGCACCCGCCGATTCATCGCCGGCCGCAGCGCCGTTTGATCGCGTCAACCTAGCGCACTCCCATCCGCGCATTGTACTCCTTCGAGCCCCCCGGCGGGATCGAGAGATACTGCCACGCCTCGCCGCGCAGGTGCTTGGCGATGAGTTGGATCTGCCCGAGGTGCAGGTTGTAGTGGGCGGTCTGGCGGTTGATCGCCTGGAAGACCGTGTGCGGCTCGTTGCGGATGTGGACGATGCGGGCCAGGTCGGCATCGGCGAGGGGCTCCAGCGCGGCGAACAGGGCGGCCCAACCGCGCTCCCAGCGCTGCATCAGCTCGACCCGCGGCAGGCGGCCCTCGACAAACTCGCTCTCGCGGTCGCGGCCGGGCTTTTCGCCGTCGCTGGTGAGGAAGTCGGTCCAGCGGGAGAGCATGTTGCCGGCCATGTGCTGGATGATGACGGCGATGCTGTTCTGATGGGGATTGATGCGCACGTGCAGCTCTTCGTCGGCGAGCTGGGCGAAGCAGCGCTCGGCGGTGAGCTTCGTCTTGCGGAACTCGTCGATGCAGGCGGCTAGAATGGGCGATGGTCGGGGCATTCGCGGGCTCCTTCGGAAGGAGAGCATACCGCCGGGGGGGGGGGCGAGTACGGTCGTCGATGGACCTCCGCGGAGTTCGCCCTCTTGCGCTGTGAACCGAATCGGGCGTCCCACAGCCGACGTGATGGTTCTGGCTCCCCGGCGGCTGAAGCCGCCGGCTAAGACTGTGGGCCCTTACGGGCCGACGGAAGATCGGCCGGAGCTTGCTCCGCGATCATCCGAGCAGCAAGCTCGAGGCGGTTTTATGGCGGCAGACGAGATCGGACGAGTCGCTCGGTGGCTGGTGCTGGCGGGCGCGGGCGTTGCGGTGGCCGCCGCCAGATCAAGGGGTGGATCCTGCTCGCGCTGCGGCTGTTCATGATCGTCCGGACTCGCGCGTAGCTCATGCGGTAGTTCCCTCGACGCACCAGCCCGCCGCTTAGGTCGTCCGTGCGGCCTTCGTCTCCGATCGCGGCGCCCGAGGGCCGATCCCACCCCGCACCGGCCGCACCGAAGGCGCTCGGCAGGATAGCCCAGGGCAAGCGAGCGCAGCGAGCGTCGCCCGGGGTCTCGCCCGCCGCAACTCGTTGCACGCTGAAAGCGTGCGGCAGGACCGGCGCAAGAGCATGATGCGTTGACGCCCTGCCGACGCGAAGAGCCGTCGGCGCGACACTCCCGCGACCGGTCGGAG
>CAZXUI010000143.1:0-2499 GCA_964643885.1 uncultured Planctomycetales bacterium | reverse complement strand
GTGGGCGTCATGATTCGGCGACCTCCTCCAGCGCGCGCTTGAGCACGAGTTCCCGGTGCCCCAGCCGGCGCAGCAGGTGCCCGCCGGCCTGGCGAAGCTCGGCCTCGACGCGGTTGAACGTGTCCATCGCGCGCCGCTCGCGGTCCGGGTCGTGGTGCGAGAAGGGCAGTTGCTCGAACCAATCTGCGACGGCGACGTACCGCAGCGCGGCGCCGAGGGCTTCCGCCTCAAGCAGCTTGATGTCCGGCTTCAACTGCACGGGCTTGTCATTCGCGGGGTCCACGCCCAGCTCCTCGGCGTAGTAGTCGCGTCGGAAATCGCCCTGGCCGAGAGAGACGAGCGGTGGTTCCGAGGCGTGCGAGCGCGGCAAGGGCCGGTTCATCAGAGGCCCTCCGCGTCAAGCTCGCGGTCGATCTGCTCGAGTTCGTGCTGCCGTCGCTCGTCGATCGCGGGAGTGGGGCGCCGGCGGCGTGGCGCGGCATGCTCTGTGGCGCGGGCGGCTTCGACCGCCGCCTCGCACAGGTCGAAGTACTTCGCGTCGGCATCGGCCAGCGCGCGGCCGAATGCCCCCAACCAGTGGGCCGACGTGTAAATCATCCCGCCGATGCGGACGTGCTGGAGCCGCACGCGCTCGCCGCCGCGAGCCTTCACGCCGCGCCGGCACCAGCGCCAGATGCAGTTGGTGGACGGCCGGCCCGGGGCGATCTTGGCCGCCTCGGTTAGCGTGATGTATTCGTCGCTTACGGTTGCTTGCTCGTGCATCGGAACCTCCTCAGGCGTGCGTGCCTTGCGTCCGATGCATGGGGTTCTAAGGCGTGTTCTCGCGCGGTAACTCGGTAACTCCAGTTACCGCGACAGCGGCCGGCAGCGTGCGACGCGAAGTTCCAGCCTGCTACGGCACTTGCGAACGAAGCAAAAAACTTCAAAGAAAAACGCCGAGTCCCGTTTCGGTAACTCGGCGCCGTCTGCGACCACACGGGTGACGCCCGCGAGCCCTACCCCAGCTTTCGCATGATCTCGATCACCTTTGCCCGGTCCCGCTCGGCGTATACGGCATCCGTGATCTGAGCGCTGGCGTGGCCAAGCGCGAGCTGAGCAGCCTCCAAGCCAAACTCACGGCGCAGCAACGTGGCGGCGTTGTGGCGCAGGCGGTTCGGATGCCAGCGATGCGCGCGTCGCCAGGCGTACAGCTCGTCGAGCAACTCGTGCTCCTTCAGCCGCTGAAGCCACACGGCCTTCGTTTCGCCCTCGCAGCGGCTGAGATGGCCCGGCGGCGGGAACGCGGCATCGCAGGCGTACTCGACGGCTCGGTGATACGCGGGCGTCGTGTACCGCTGGCCGGGCTGCCGGCGCGGCGCCGCCTTGCGGTTCGTGCCCGGACGGTTCCCGCACGACAGCGGCGTGCAGCGCTTCTCGTGGAGAGCCGCCCTGCGCTCTGCGTCCGCCTCCGCCGGGCTGAACAGACACGCGTTGGTCGGCCGGCCGGTCAGGAACGGCCGGAGGAGTTTCTGGGCGCGCGGTCCGAAGTAGATCACGCGCTCCTTCTCGCGGTAGGCGTTCTTGTGAATCTCCGGTCTGTACGTCCAGATGTCCGTCCGTTCGTCCATCTCGATGTCGATCGGCCGCAACGCCAGCAGCTCGCCCGGTCGTGCGCCCGTCAGGAGCTGTAGCTCCACGACGGCGCGTACCGGACGCGTCATGTGGGGCAGCGCCGCGTCAAGCAGCTCCTGTGGGACCGGCTCGACCCTCCTGCTCTCCCGCACGGCCGCGCGGCCTCGCTTCAACGGCTCGAGCGTACACAGCGACTGATGAACCGACGCGGGCAGAAACTCCCGCGCGGCCGCCCATTTGAACATGTGCCGGATACGACCGATCTGGGCGTTCACGTACTTGCGGCACCAGGGCTTTCGTGGCGGGTCGTCGTTCGCGTCGCCGCGGATCATCGCCTCGCGCAACAGGCGCAGCTTGTTCGGGCCGAAGTCGGTCACCGGCGTCTCGCCGTAGTACTTGCGGATCAAACGAATCGCACCGCGCAGCGCGTGCACGTGTTTCTCGCGGTAGTAGCCCTTCGCCCAGCGCCAGTACTCGCCCACGATCTCCTTGATCTGCGTGCCACGCGCCGGCCCGGCGACCTGGTCCGTCTCAAGCCGCGGCCAGCGTCGGCCGTTGGCTTCCCACGCGGCGATCACGCGGTGGTACATCTCGCGGCTGGCGGCCGACCCATGCGGGCCCAGCCAGATGTCCCTGCGGCGCTTGGTCGCAGCGTCCGTCAGCGTGACGAGTGCCTGGTTGCGGCCTGGGCGGGTTCGATAGGCGGGAGTCTTCGGCATTGCGCGGCTCCTTCAACGCGGAGCGCGGTCAGTGACCGCGCGTTTTCGCGTCTTAGGCCGCGCTGCCGACCGTCGGCAGGTCGCCCGAAGTCTCGGGGGCGGCGTTGTTTACCACTATAGCGGGCGATGGGATTCGAACCCACGACGTCCAGCTTGGGAAGCTGGCATT
>CAZXUI010000142.1:0-2503 GCA_964643885.1 uncultured Planctomycetales bacterium | reverse complement strand
CAGACCGGTCAGAGACCGGTCCCCCAAATCAGACCGGTCAGAGACCGGTCCCCCAAATCAGACCGGACGGAGACCGGTCCCCCGATCAGACCGGCCAGAGGCCGGTCCCCCAGGCTGAGAAAGCAGGTTGGTCGGCTCCGCGCTCACGCCTGCGGCGAGAGCATGCCACCCTGCCGGCGAGGGCCGCTCGGCGCTCAACCCCGTGGATACGCCCCGAGCGTGCGGTCGATCCGGGCCAGCGTGCGCTCGCGCCCCAGCAGCGCCAGCGTATCGAAGATCGCCGGACTCACATTCGTCCCCGTCACGGCCACGCGCAGCGGCTGGGCCACCTTCCCCAGCCCCAGGCCGCGCGGCTCGGCGTAGCTCTTCACGGCCGCCTCTAGCCCGGCCGGCGACCAGTCGGCCACCGCGGCCAGCAGCTCGCGCAGCTCCGCGACGATCTGCCGCCCCGCCCCGCCGCTCTTGAGCAGCACCTTCTGCACCACGTCGGCGTCGTACGCGTAGGCGTCGTCGGGCATGAAGAGCGGGCCGGTCTTCGTCTCCACGTCGCGCAGGACGCGCATGCCCTCGCACAACTCCAGCACGCGCTCCAGCGTCGCGTCGTCCTGTCCGGCCAGCGGGCTGGCGGGGTTGACGGCCAGGTAGTCCTTGAGCGCGGCCCGCTTGCGCGGCAGGCCAGCCGCGGCCAGCGCGGTGGTGTTGAAGTTCAGAAGCTTGGCCCGGTCGAAGCGGGCGTTGGTGCGGCCGATGCGGTCGAGCGAGAAGGTCTGGCACATTTCGTCGAGCGACATTTTCTCGCGGTCGCCGCCGGGCGACCAGCCGAGCAGGGCGATGAAGTTTACCAGCACTTCGGGCAGGTAGCCGCTGACGCGGAAGTCGTGAATCTCGATCTCCGGCAGCGTCAGCCGCAGCGCTGCGGCCAGGCGCGAAAGAGGCTCGCTCTCGAGCGTCGCATCGCCGCCGAGCCACGTTTCCAGGATGTCCGCCGGCACGCCGGCGAGCGCGGCGAGCTGCGCCGCATCGCGCCCGCCCGCATCGAGCTCGGCCTTGACGGCCTGCCGCACGGCCACGTTCTTCTCGCGCTTGCTCATCTTGCTGCCGTCCATGTTGAGGATGATCGGCAGGTGAGCGTAGACGGGCGTGCGAAAGCCGAAGGCCTGCTGAAGGCCCATGTGGTTGGGCGTGTTCATCAGGTGCTCCTGGCCGCGGAGCACGTGCGTGACGCCCATCAGCTCGTCGTCGACCACGACGGCGAAGTGATAGGTCGGCCAGCCGTCGGCTTTCTGGATGACGAAATCGTCGACCTCGCCGGCCTTGATGCGGACTTCGCCGAGAATCTGGTCCGGCACGACGAAATCCTGCTCGGGCATCTTGAAGCGGATGACGACCGGCCGGCTGGCGTCGTGGGCCTGGCGGGCCTGGGCCTCCGAGGGGAAGCTCGCGGGGCGGGGGTAGCGGAAATTCTGCTTTCGCTTCTGGGCCTCGGCCCGCATGGCGTCGAGCTCGTCGCGGGTGTCGAAGGCGTAGTAGGCGTCGCCCTGTTCGAGCAGGCGGCGGGCGTGCTGCTGGTAGATCTCCAGGCGCTGGCTTTGGTAGTAGGGGCCGAGCTCGCCGCCGGCCTGCGGCCCTTCGTCCCAGTGCAGGCCGAGCCAGCGCAGGTCGTCGAGCAGCTTGTCGGCCGCGCCGCTGACGTTTCGCTGCTGATCGGTGTCCTCGATCCGCAGGGCGAATTTGCCGCCGAGCCTGCGGGCCAGCAGGTAGTTGAAGAGGGCGGTTCGGGCGCCGCCGACGTGCAGGTAGCCGGTGGGGGAGGGGGCGAAACGGGTGCGTACGGTCTGCGTCATGCGGGTGCCTTCGTCGTCTGTCATTCCGGCCGCGTCTGGGTTGCCGAGCGCGTGTGGGTTACCGAATGGGCGATCTTACCCGCCTGGCGGGGGGATGTCGTGCGGTCGGAGCGCGGTGTCCCGCCGTTCGTCAGGGCACTCGTAGGTGCCACCGCTCTGCGAGCAGTGCGATTCCGGACACGCGTCCCACGGGAAGCGCGGGTGTCCGGCCCGGCCATCGGAACCCGCCGCGCCGGGCGGCAGGACTTTTGTTTAGCAGCAGACCCCCTGCTTGGCGCAGGGGGTTCTGACGCCGCGCCGCAACCGATTGTCCGCTTCGAGCCGCGTGTGTGTCTGCTCCGAGCCGCGACCGTCAGGGACGAGCTGCGACCGTCACAGGCTGTCGAAATACTCGATCGCGCGCTGCTCGAACAGCGAGTTTACCCATCGGACCCTGGGGGTGAGACGCGACGTCAGGCGATCGATGGGCTGTCGAAAAACGCCGGCGCGACTTCTTCGACAGCCTGTGACGGTCGCGGCTCGGTTCTCCCCCGGCTCATGCGGGCGTGTTGCAGCATGCCCACGCCTGCGGCGAGGGCATGCCACTTAACGGGAAGACCGGTCAGAGACCGGTCCCCCAGTCAAAGACCGGTCAGAGACCGGTCCCCCAGTCAAAGACC
>CAZXUI010000141.1:0-2679 GCA_964643885.1 uncultured Planctomycetales bacterium | reverse complement strand
GGTTCGGAAACATCGCGCGCGTCCTGCTGCCCGGGCGCGGGTTCTACATCTGGGGTGGCTACGCCAACTGCGGCAACTACCCGCCCGTGCTAAAGGCGTGCGGGCTCTATTTCTCGCAGGCCGTCATCTGGGTGAAGGAACATCCGGTCCTCACGCGCAAGGACTTCATGGGCAACCATGAATGGTGCTTCTACGGTTGGCGCGAAGGTGCAGCGCATCTTTTCCTCGGCCCGAACAACGCGGTCGACGTCTGGTCCATCAAGAAGGTCAACCCGCAATCGATGATCCACCTTACGGAGAAGCCCGTGGAACTCGCGGTGCGCGCCATGCAGTACTCGTCGCGGCCAGGCGAAAACGTGCTCGACCTCTTCGGCGGCAGCGGTTCGACGCTGATCGCGGCGGAACAAACTGGGCGGCGCGCGTTCCTCATGGAGCTCGACCCGCTCTACGCGGACGTCATCGTGCAGCGCTGGGAAAAGTTCACGGGACGGAAGGCGGAGCGGCTCTCAGGCCGAAGCAACACCCCGGCGTCGTTGGCCGAGGTGTCGGAGGTGGGATCGTGATGTGCGTCGCGGTCAGTCTGGCGCGTCCGAATCCTCCGTTGGAATCGTCCGCCCGCAGGCGGCGAGCGCCTCGCGGAGCCGCTGCCACTCGAGGGCGGTCACCATCTGGTTGGCCCGAGCCTCGAGCAACGCGGCTGCCGCATCGATCAGCCGTTCGACCGCGTCTGGAGCCGGCGCGCTCATCGGCCGTTCCCCGCGTACTCGAACAGCCCGCGATCGGCCTTCCGAAAGCGGGCTTCGCCGCCCTTGTCATTGATCTCGCGCAGGATCGCGGCGTAGAGCGTGGCGTGCGGCGTCTTGCCGTTCGGGCTCGACCACAGTCCCTGCTCCGCCATCGCGGAGATCATCTCCTGGCTGCGCATCGGCTTGCCGGCCTTCCGGAGGACCTCGGCCGCCGCGTCCAGGGCGCTGACGCGCTTCGGCTTGGCGTCGCCGGCCGGCTTGACCGCCTTCGGCTTCGCGGACTTGGGCTGCTTGGCGGTCTTCGGGGCCTTGGTGGTCTTGGTCGCGCTCTTCTTGCTCTTCTTCGTCGTTGCCATCGTTGTCTCCTCGTCGTTGGGGGTTTCAGTGATCTCATCGCCATCGGCGACTTCGTCCTCGTAACACGCCTGGCACCGCGGGCGGCCCAGGTACGTCAGCGCTGCCGGCCGTCCACAGCCGGCCGTCGCGCACACATCGGGGTTCTCGACGGCGCTGTTCGCCATCGCGCGTTCGCTGGCGGTCATGCCGTCCGGCGACTGCTCGCGCTCGTCGCGCAGCCGGGCGTTCTCCTGGTCGGCCGCCGCGATGGCCTTGGCGCGCTTCGCGTCGCTCGCCGCGCGCCGCAGGCGCTGCGCGCTCTTGATCCGCACGCTGCGGCCGGTATCGACGTTCGTCGCCTCCCAGCCGCCGTACGGGCTCTCGCGCTCGATACGCACGCGGGCCAGCTTGCCGCTCACCTTGGCGACATACGTCGCGCCAGTCTCGACGTCGTTCTTCTTCATGCGGTTCTCCTGGTTGCCTCGTCAGGCCCGGGTCTCCAGCGCCCGGGCGACGCAGCGCGATGCTGCGTTTCGGCGCTATTCGTGTTCGGCGGCGGCGTAGCGGCTCTGGACGATCGTGATCTGGAATTCGCTGCCGTCCGCGAGTCGAACGACCAGGCCCGCGTCGCGCGTCAGGTAGCCGCCTTCAGCGAAGCTCGTCACAGCGCATTCCGCGAGCGCGCCGTCGCCGTCGAGGTCATCGTTCCAGGCTTCGGCGTCGTCGTGCTCATCGTCGGGCGCGGGGCGGTTGCTCAGTTCGTCGAAGAGGTTCTCGAGGATCGTTTGAATGTCGTGGCCGGTCATGATGGCTGCTCCTTCTCAGTTGACCGGGACGGTCATGATGATGTTGCGACCGTCCGGAAGGTCGTAATCGTGCAGGTATGCGAACTCGACGCCCGCGGCGGCGAGCCGTTCCGCTTCGGTTTTCTGCATCACGTAGTGCTTACCGCCCAGAAGCACGGCTACGCCGTCGCGCGGATCGGCGTAGGTGTGCTGGATGGCCTCGTCGGCGTTGTCGAACTCGATGGCGGTGAATTCAATCGTCATGTTGGTCGCTCACTTGGCGCTGCGCGCCGTGCGCTTCATGGCCGCGTCGTGGCCGGCGGCGTAGGCCTTCTCCAGCGCTTCGCGGACCGACCAGACCGCCACCTCGTGGAAGTCATGCCGGTCGTAGTTGCGCGTCTCCAGCGTTTCGATGAACAGCGTCTCGCGGGCGATCGCGGCGATGACGGTGTCGCGCTTCTTGTCGCTGGCCTTCTTCATGGCCGTCTCTCCCGGTTAGGCGTTCCAGATGTGGTCCGCGAGCCCGGCGGCGAGCAGGCCGACGATCACGCCGGCCAACTCGGTGGTCGGTTCGATGTCCGCGCCGCGATCCCAGTTGTAGACCGTGGCCTTGTCGCTGATCCGCTGCACCCAGAGCTTCGAGATGCGGCTGTCGCCGCCGACTTCCCATTCGCGGTTGGTCGCCGGCTCGGGGAAGACCAGCGCGTCGAAGCGGTGCCCGCCGATCGTTCCGACCACCCAAGCGCCGCCGGCGCTGGTGCGGCGCTGCACCTTCTTGATCACCAGCGTGTCGAGCACTTCGCTGGCGTCGA
>CAZXUI010000140.1:0-2683 GCA_964643885.1 uncultured Planctomycetales bacterium | reverse complement strand
CTGCTCGCGCTCGTCGCCGCGTTGCTCGCGCTCGTCGCAGCCGCGCTCGCGCTCGAGGCCGCCGCAGTCGCGCGTCCTACCGTGTAGGCCGCCACCGCCACCGTCTGCGCCAGGCACGGCACGAACCGCGTGCGATGCCCCCCCGCGTCCAAACCGGTCGACGGGCTGCCGTCATCCGTCACCGTGCTGCCGTCGCCACCCACCGAAGCCGAAAACGTCACCGATGCCATTACAAGAGCTCCTTGATCTCCACCGCCTTGCGGTGCGTGTCCAGATACGGATGCTCGATCGCGCTCAAGCGCCGCAGCCGCCCCAGAAAACTCGTTCGCAGCATGTTCCGCCGATCATCTCGATCCAGCACGAACAGCACCTCCCCGCTCACATCCATCCGCCGATCCAGTTCCATCGCCCGCGCCATCGCCTCGTCAGCGCTCAACCAGTCCAGCGACCCCCGCCACACCCGAAACGCCGACCGCCGATCGAAATACTCCGCCCCGCTGCGCGCCTCCTCCACCTCGGTGCGGCTCTCGTAGCCCACCGCCGCGCCATAGCTCGCGTTGTGCTCCGGCTCCCAGCACTCCCCGATGAACACGCGGCCCACCTCCACATACCCTGCCGCGTTCGCCGTATCGTCCATCTGCACCTGCCACCACTGCGCCATCACCGCGTTCTGCAGCGCATGCACCCAGGTCGCCCGATAGCCCTCGATCTCCTCCGGCAAGAACCCCCCCGCCCAGAACCGCTCGTCCGCCCACTCGAAGTTCGCCACGTTCCACGCGCCCAGGCCGTAGTCCCACGCCGGCAGCCAACCCGAGTCGTACAGCGTCGCCCCCGGCGATCCCGCCGGATCCCCCGCTGTCGCCACCACCCGCACCTTCGCCGGCGAGCTCAGCGTGTGATTCGCCAGCGCAAGCCCACGGATCGGCCGCAGCCGCCCCAGGTTGATCGTGAACTTCGTGCTCGAGGTCGCATCGTCCGTGCTCCGCGCCCGAATCCCCAGCACCCGGTTCTTCACGTTCGCCAGCGGCATCGCCGCCTGCCAGCTCCCGCCCGCCACCGTCGCCTCGTCGATCCGGTTCGGCCACCCGATCAGCAGGTTCGCCATGTCAGCGCCTCCATCCTCATCAACCCCACAGCGTCATCTCCACCGCATCGCGCTCGAAGTCCTGCCGCAGCCCCGTCACCACGAACAGCCGCCCGGCGCTCAGCCCATATCGCCCCCACGTCAGCCGCACCACCTGCCCCAGGTCGATCTCCTCCACCTCCTCCGCCGACAAGCGCGCGCGCACCTTGAAGGTATCCCGCCGCACCTTGTACAGCGCAAGAAGCCGCGCAGCCTCCGCCTCCGCGTTTGCCTGCGTCGTCAGCAGCGTCTCGCGGCGCAGCTCGCCGGCCAGCTTGTAGCGGTTCTTCACCGTCGCATCCTCGGCCGTCGCCGTGCGCGCGGACTCCGCCAGCCACGCCCGCCGCGCCGCCGTCACGCTCCCCGCAACATCATCGGTCTGCACCGTCTCGTTGCGCCCCCAGCCCAGCACCACGCGCCACGCAGGCAGCGCATCCTGCGCGATCCGCTCCAGCCCCGTGATCGAAATCTCCGTCAGATCGGTCGCAGGCGTGCCGCTCGGCGCCACCAGCCGCCCCAACCGCAACACCCCAAGCCGGTCGAATCCGTACCACGCCCCCACCGACAACGCCACCCGATCCATCACCGCCAGCGCCGTCTCGTCGCCCTGCACCACCGCCCCCAGCTCGTACGCCGCCGCCGCATCCAGCGCCGCCACATCGGCCGCGCTCACCTCGCCCGCCGTCAGCCCCATCTGCTGCGCGATGCGGCTCAGCAGCGCCCCCGCGCGCCGCGCCGCCGAGCTCGCCCCCTCGCTCGCGTCCACCGTCACCTGCCCGCTCGGCAAGCTCCCCAGGCGCACCAGCCCCCCCGCCAACCACACCCGGTACTGCCCCGCGGCCGGCGCATTGCTCTGCAGGTCGCTCTCGCTGCTGTACGCCGCCCCCGCCGTCAGCGCCGCGCCCCGGTCATACACTGCATCCACCGCAGCCAGCGCCCCGTCGCTCACCTGGTAGATCAGCCGAGCCGTATTCACCAGCACCGGCGCGACGTTCTTCACCGCCCCGTACACCCGCGGCTTCGGCTGCCCCTTGATGTCGTCTGCCGTCCCGTCCGTGCCCGCCGGAAGCGCGTTCGTGCCGCCATAACGCGCCGTTTGCAACGGCCGCTCCAACTCCGCCAGCCGATCCCGCAGCCGCAGCCGCAGCGTCATCCCCGCAAACTCCGGCTGCTCCGCCATCGCCCGCAGCTTCACCGCGTACGCCGCCGGATACGCCCCCATCGGCGGCCCGCTCCGGATCGTCACCGCCTGCCCGTCGAAGCCATACTCCAGCAACCCGTCGAGGTGCCCATCCGTCGCCAGCGTCAGCTCGCCATACCCGGTCCGGCTCGCCCCCACCGACACCGCACGCTCGATGTACCCCACCTGCTTCACGCACGGGTCGTACACCACATTCGCCGGGCTATCCGCCGGCCCCGTCGCATAACCCATGCTCGCCGTGGTCCACCGCTGCGTCGCCAACGTCCCGGCCGCATCCACCGCGGCCACGGCCTCTATCAGATAGATCCGCTCGTCGATCACGCCGCCCTCCACTCACCCGGGCGCCGATCCGCCGCCAG
>CAZXUI010000139.1:0-2788 GCA_964643885.1 uncultured Planctomycetales bacterium | reverse complement strand
CGAGCGCGAGCGCGGCTGCGACGAGCGCGAGCAACGCGGCGACGAGCGCGAGCAGCGCGGCGACGAGCGCGAGCAGTGCGGCGACGAGCGCGACGAACGCGAGCAACAGCGCGAGCGCGGCGGCGGCGGCGATTGCGGCGGCGTTTCCGGTGGGGGCGGTGTACATCACGGCGACGAACACGAACCCGGGGACCTTTCTGGGCGGGACGTGGGCGCAGATCGGGCATGGGCGAACCCTGATCGGTGTGGGCACGCTCGGGACCGACACCTACACGGCAGGCGACGAAGGCGGGGCGGCGCGGGTGACGCTGACCACCAGCGAGATGCCGAGTCACAACCACGGCGGGGTAAGCGGGTTGCCGAGCGCGGACCACTCGCACTCGGGCACGACCTCGGGTTCTGGAAACCATCAGCACACGTACTATCGATTCACGGGGAATACCTCTGGAGCGCAAGGGACTTCGCCGATCGACGGGAACGGGCCGACTCGATACAACGATGACGACAACTCGGGATGGGCGGGAGATCACGCGCACTCGTTCACGACCGGCGGCATGAGCGCAAACCACACCCACTCGATCAGCAGTCAAGGCGGGGGGGGCGCGCACGAGAACCGCATGCCTTACCTCGCGGTGTATTTCTGGAAGCGGACGGCGTAAGGGAGGGTGACATGCAGGTGACGATCGTGCGGAAAGACGGGTTCGTGGCGGTGGATGGGAAGGGTCACGGGGGGCTGAATCTGGCGTTCATGCCTGCGACGCTGCGCGCGGTGCAGTGGGAGAACGGCGCGGGGGCGGTGGAGCTGGCGAACGGGCAGGTGGAGTACATCGCGAGCCTGGAGGCGTACCAGCCGGCGCTGGATGCGTGGGCGGCGGCCGATGCGGCGGTGGTGGATGTGTCGGCGGCGGCGGTGTTGCGTTCGAGCAAGCGGGCGGCGCTGGCGGCGCACCGGTACGTCGTGGAGACCGGCGGTGTGACGCTGGGCGCGGAGGAGGTGTTGACCGACCGCGAGAGCCAGGCGCTGCTGACCGGGGCGTTCGTGTCGATCACGTCGGGGTTGATCCCGGACGTGGAGTGGAAGCTGAAGCTGGGGTGGATGACGGTGGAGGCGGCTGATATCGCGGTGGTGGCCGGGGCTGTGGCTGCGCATGTGCGCAAGACGTTTGCCGTGGAGCGGGTGGTGTGGGAGCAGATTGGGCTGGTGGCGGACGAGGACCTGCCGGGCTTTGATGTGCTGGCCGCGTGGGCTGCGGCGTGGGCCGCGGCGGGTTGAGCGTGTAGCGGGCGGGCGGTGGTCGAGGGGAGTGCTGCGGCGCTCCCTTTTTTTGCGCCCGGCATAGGGGGATGGTGACGGCGTGCGGTGGGGGTGGGCCGCGAGGCGTGGATGCGGGGTGGGTGATGAGCGAGCCGAGTACGACCGCGGCCGGGGTGGCCGGGGGGATCATGCTCGCGGGGGTGGCGACGGGGTTGCAGGCGGACCTGGTGTTTCCGGCCTTCGTGGGGGCGATCTGGAGCCTGAAGGCGCTGGAGCCGGGCGGCGGGGTGGTGTGGCGGGTGGTGCAGGTGGTGGTGGGGACGCTGATCGGGGCGTGGGCGACGCCGGTGGCGGCGCAGGCGGTGACGGGGATGTTGCCGGCGGCGTTGGCCGGGATGGAGGCGCTGCGCTATCCGCTGGCGTGGGCGATCGGATGGGGCGGGCTGCGGCTGGGCTTGCCGATGCTGGAGAAGCGGGTGGGGAGGGGCGCGCGATGATGCATGCGGTGATCCTGGTCGAGGTGCTGGCGGCGCTGTTGCTGGTGTGGAAGGCGGTGGAGGCGTTCACCCGGATGAGCCGGTGCACGCGGTGGCCTTATGCGGCGGCGTGGGCGGCGCTGGGCGGGGCGGCGGCGACGACGATCGCGGCGGCGCTTGAGGGGTCGTTGGTGGCGGACTGGCGCACGGCGCTGGTGTTGGCTGCGGTGGCGGTGGGGGTGTGCGTGGATCGGCGCTGGGGCGGCGAGCGGCTGCCGGCGGTGTTCCGGCGTGGGGGGCGTGGGCAATGACGCGGCTTTCGGAAAATTTCACGCTGCGCGAGCTGGTGGCGAGCGATACGGCGCGGTCGAGCGGGATCGAGAACCGGCCGGACGAGCAGGCGGTGATCTACCTGGCGCGGCTGGCGATGGTGCTGGAGATGATCCGCGCGGAGTTGGGCGGGCGGCCGGTGGTGGTGACGAGCGGCTACCGCAGCCCGGTGCTGAACCGCGCGGTGGGGGGGAGCCGGACGAGCGCGCACCTGGATGGGCGCGCGGTGGATCTGGTGGTGCCGTTGTTCGGGCCGCCGGCGGAGGTGGCTGCGCGGGTGGCGGGCATGGGCTTCGTGGTGTTCGACCAGTTGATTCTGGAGCGCTTCGGGCGCCGGGAGTGGGTGCATCTGGGGATGGCGCGCATCGGCGAGGTGCCGCGGCGGCAGGTGCTGACGATCGCGAACGGGAAGGTGCACGCAGGCCTGGTGTGAGGGAGGGCGCAATGCGTTGGGCGTTCGAGCGGTGGTGGTGGCCGGCCTTGTGGTGGGGGTGGTATGTGGCCGGCCTTGCGGAGGGCTTGTCGCGGGGGCCGCGGGTGCGGACGCCGATCCTGCGGCTGCAGGTGTCGCACTTGCGGTTGCGGGGCAAGGCGGTGCAGCGGCTGGGCGAGGCGCGTGCGCGGCTGTATCTGGTGGGGAGGATGGGGAATGGACCGGCAGGAGCTGATCGAGCACTGGCGCAGCCAGGAGGTGAAGGAGACGGCGGCGCTGGTGGTGGAGGACAAG
>CAZXUI010000138.1:0-2827 GCA_964643885.1 uncultured Planctomycetales bacterium | reverse complement strand
CAAGGACCCGACCAAGGTCGACCGCTCGGCGGCGTACATGGCCCGCTACATCGCCAAGAACATCGTCGCGGCGGAGCTGGCGGACATCTGCGAGGTGCAGATCTCATATGCGATCGGCGTGGCGGAGCCGACCAGCGTGCTGGTCAGCACGGAGGGGACGGGGCGGATCGACGAGAGCAAGCTGTCGATGCTGGTGCGCGAGTACTTCCCGCTGACGCCCAAGGCGATCATCGAGCACCTGAACCTGCGGCGGCCGATCTATCGCGAAACGGCCCGGCACGGTCATTTCGGGCG
Source organism: uncultured Planctomycetales bacterium (assembly GCA_964643885.1). Classification (GTDB taxonomy): domain Bacteria; phylum Planctomycetota; class Phycisphaerae; order UBA1845; family Fen-1342; genus CAADGL01. Next base: position 2,533 of record CAZXUI010000138.1, on the reverse strand, counting down.
TGAGCTGGCGAACTTCACCTGGGAGCGGACCGACAAGGCGGAGATGCTGCGGAGGGCGGCGGGGTCATAGCGACCGCGCGGCACTGGGGCGAGGTGATTGCGCGGCGCGGCGGTCAGATCGAAGACGACTGTGGCACGTCGGACCTGCGCGCATCGATCACCCGCCGCACGCACTTGAGCAATTCGATCGATTCGAAGGGCTTGGCCAGCAGGTTGACGCCGGGCTCGAGCACACCGTGGCGGGCGATGACCTCCTCTGCGTAACCGGACATGAAGAGGACGGCGACGGACGGATACCGGCGCGTGATCTCGTCCGCCAGTGCTCGACCGTTCATGCCCGGCATGATGATGTCGGTCAGCAGCAGGTCGGGCGGCTGGCCCTGGGATTCCAGGAGCTCGAGCGCATCCTCGGCGTCGCGGGCGGCGAAGACGCGGTAGCCGTGGTTGATCAGCAGCGTGCGCGTCAGGCGGCGGACGCTTTCGTCATCCTCGCACAGGAGGATCGTCTCCGTGCCGCGCGGCCCGGAGAGCTCCTTCGACTCGGCGGGGGCCGTCGCGGCCGGACGGTCCTGTATGCTCGGGAACGTGATCTCGAAGCGCGTGCCGACACCGACGGTCGTGTGCACGTCGATTCGCCCGCCGGACTGCTCGACGATGCTGCGGCTGACCGCCAGCCCCAGGCCGGTGCCCTTGCCGGTGGGCTTGGTGGTGAAGAAGGGGTCGAAGATGCGGTGAAGCATCTCGGGCGGGATGCCGCTGCCGGAGTCTTCGACGCGCACCTGCGTCTGGCGGCTGCTCTCCGTGCCGACGGAGGCGGTGCTGATGCGGATCTGGCCGCCGTCGGACAGTGCGTCGCGGGCGTTGACGACGAGATTCATGATGACCTGCTCGAACTGCCCGGGGTCGATGTGGACGCAACCGGCGTCCGGGGCGAGCTCGAGCGACAGCTCGACATTCTCGGTGAGCAGGCGGCGAAGCATCTTCTCCATGTCTCTGAGCAGGGCGTTGAGGTCGACCACTTCGGGACGGGTCACCTGGCGCCGGCTGAAGGTCAGCAGTTGCCGCGTGAGATTGGCGGCCCGCTGGCCGGCGCGGTTGATCTGCTCGAGGGAGGAGACGACGCGTTGCGACTCCGGGTGGTCGCCGCCGAGGCGGGCGAGGGTGAGCTCCACGTGGCCGAGGATGGTGGTCAGGATGTTGTTGAAGTCGTGCGCGACGCCGCCGGCGAGCTGCCCGACGGCCTCCATTTTCTGCGCCTGGAGCAGTTGAGCCTCCAGTTCGTGCAAGCGGGTGAGGTTCTGGCCGATCAGCAACCGCTGCGAACCAGAGAGCGGCAGGACGGTGAGGCTGGTCTCGACGGGCTCGCCGCTGCCGCTGCGGAAGACGAAGCGTTCCAGGTTGCCGCCTGCGGCGGTGAGGGCCAGGGAAAGCCGGCCTGCGTCCTGGCGCTGGTTCAGAAAATCCGCGACCTGGGCGCCCCCTTTTTCGTCGCCGGGGCCGCAGCGGAAAACGCGCTGCCATTCGCGGTTGACGCGGAGCAGGCGGCCGTCGGCCTGGACGTGGGCGACCATGAGGGGGATCTCGTCGACGATGCGTTCGAGCTCGTCCGATTTGCGCAGCAGCGAGGCCTTGTATTCGCGCTGCGAAACGGTCATGCCGAGGATCGCGGCGACGGAGTCGACGAAGGCGATTTCGTCTGGCGTGAAGGCGCGCGGCTCGCGCGTCAGCACGGCGAGCATGCCGTAGATGAACTCGGTGCTGCGGATCGGGGCGAACAGGCCGCCGCGAAAGCCGGCGCCGGCGGCCGGATCGGGGAGGCGGTGGCCGGTGGGCCCGGGGACGACGATCGCATCGGAGCCGTGCATGACGGCGTGGGCGAGGGATTCGGAATCGGTCGCCTCGCAGCGCAGCCCGACGGGGCAGTCGGCCGGGTCGGAGGTGGCCCGGACGAGCAGCGCACTGTCGCGCACCTCCTCGAGCGTGGCGACGCAGACGGTCGGAAGCTCGAGCGCGGCGGATACGCAGCGGCATGCTTCCTGGCAGAGGGCGACGGGATCGATACCGGTGAGGGCCTTGCGGCCGAGCTCGGCCAGGGCCGCCTGGCGGCCGGCGTGCATTCGGCTCTGCCGCTCGGCCTGCTCGAGACGACGGACGGAGCGGGAGATCAGCAGATACAGCAGCGCGGCGGTGACGCCAACGAAAAGCAGGCCCTTGCCGACGGTAAGCCACTCGAAGCGCGGCTGGTCGAGGCTGAAGCCGAAAAGCAGCGTATCCGTAACGATGATCCAGATGGTGGCGAGCACAAGGTAGAGTGCGACGATACGAGTCGAGATTCTCATTCTTCTGTACCCCGCGATGCTGCCATCGAGAGTGCAATGAAACGAGGGGACCTCGTACGACCAACCTCACACGGATCAGGCATTCATGGCGGCCCCCCGATCGGAGGAATTCTATACGGCGAACTTCCGGTGAGCCGGGATAGGGCATCGGTCCTGCGCAAACCTCGACCGATCGACTCAAGTCAGATTTTATT
>CAZXUI010000137.1:0-3065 GCA_964643885.1 uncultured Planctomycetales bacterium | reverse complement strand
AGCGGCGGGTCCGCTGGCGATCGATTGACCCCGTGCTTGGCGCACGGGGTTCTGATTGCGGCCGGGATCAGTACTTCCACCCGTCGCGGTATTCCTTGGTGACGTACTGGTTCGCCTCGGGCACATTCGTGAATTCCATCCGCGTGCCGTCCCACTCGAGCCGGCGGCCCATCCGCAGAGCGACGTTGCCCAGCAGGATCGTCTCCGTCATCGGGCCGGCGTAGGCGAAATTCGAGCCGGGATAGTCGAGCGGCTTCTCCCCCACGCACGCCAGCAGCCACTCCAGCACGTGCCCCGGCGAGCGCTCCAGCATCTGCCTGGGCTTGCCGATCTCCCGCATCTTCGTCTCGGGAATGATGCGCGGGCTCTCGCCGTAATCGCCGCCGACCAGCAGCGACGCCTTCGAGCCGATGAAGAGGTTGCCGGTCTGCGGCAGACGGCGGCCGAGCTCGAGCTCGGGCGGGATCGTCGGCATGAGCCCGCCGTCATACCAGTAGGCCGAGAACGGGGCCCGGCCGGCACGCGCAGCGAACTCCCACTTGACGATCGCGGCCTTGGGGAAGGTCTCTCCGTTGACAGCGGTCGACGCGACGGGCTCGATCGAGGTCGGATGGCCGGGGTCGAGCGCCCAGAAGACCCCGTCCATGGTGTGGCAGGCCATGTCGCCCAGGGCGCCGGCGCCGAAATCCCACCAGCCGCGCCAGTTGAAGGGGTGATAGGCGCCGCCCTTGTACGGGCGCTCCGGGGCGGGGCCGAGCCAGGCGTCCCAGTTCACGTTCGACGGAACCGGGTCGCTCTCTTCGGGGCGGTTGACGCCCTGCGGCCAGATGGGGCGGTCGGTCCAGGTGTGCACCTCGCGGACTTCGCCGAGGTCGCCGGCGTGAATCCACTCGTAGACCAGCCGCCAGCCCTCGAGCGCGTGGCCCTGGTTGCCCATCTGCGTGGCGACCTTGTAGCGCTGCGCGGCGAGCATGAGCTGGCGCGCTTCCCAGGGCGTGTGCGTGAGCGGCTTTTGCGTGTAGACGTGCTTGCCGAGCTGCATGGCGATGATCGTGGCCGGGTAGTGGTGATGATCCGGCGTGCCGATCATGACCGCGTCGAAGTTCTTGTGCTCCTTGTCGAACATCTCGCGGTAGTCGCTGTAGACCTTGGCCCGCGGAAAGGCCTGGGCGGCCTTCTCCGTGCGGTTGCGGTCGATATCGCAGTAGCAGGGGCACTGGACGCCGTGCTTGACGGTGTACTCCAGGTGATAACCGCCGATGCCGCCGGCGCCGATGTACGCGATCCGCAGGTCGGGGAACTGCTGGGCGGGCGGCTCGGGCGACTCCTGCGGCTGCGTTTCCTGGGCGGGGGCGGCGGCCGGTCGGGGCTCCGGCTCGGTGCGGTCCTGGCTGGAGCAGGCCAGGTGCGGCGCGGCCGCGACGCCCAGGCCGGTCGAGACGGCGGTTTTGATGAACACGCGGCGGGTGGTTCTCTTGCCGTTCATATCGTGGCGTCCTCTCAGAGCGACGGGAGTGTGAGTTCGTGGCGGGCGCAGCGGCCGGGCCACCGAATCGGGGCATTGTGCCGCGCGGGGGCGTGTTCGGCAATGGTGGGACGCGGGGGGCTGGCGGATGGGCGGGCGGTCAAGGAATCCTAGTGCGGGCGGGGCGGGGTGGGCGAAGGGGGTCAAGGCCGGGCATGATTCTGACCCCCTTCGCTGCGTTATCGGGCCTTGACTTTCGGCGGCAGCCGGGTGGCGTAGGCCAGGCCCCAATCGTGCATTGCCGCGAGGACCGGCTCGAGCGTGCGGCCGAGGGGGGTGAGCGAGTACTCGACGCGCGGGGGCACCTGCGCGAAGACCTTGCGGCGGATGACGCCGTCCGCCTCGAGCTCGCGGAGCTGCCGGGCGAGCGTTCGGTGCGAGATGTTGTGGAGGAGGCGGTGCAGCTCGTTGAAGCGTTTCGGGCCGGGCAGGAGGAAGTGCAGGATGATGACTTTCCAGCGGCCGGCGATGACCGCGAGGGTGGTCTCGACCGGGCAGCTCACCTGTTTGACGGATTGGCGTTTCGCGCTCATCTGGTATCTCTGATGTCACCTGGTAGCCGGGTTGTCCGTTCTTGACGATTGTATCGTACTGGAAACAATCACAGGCCGGTGTGAGGGATTCGGGCCGATCGGCGCGGGTGCGGCCGTGGCTCATCGCCCCGCCGGCGCGGAAGCGACGGGCATGATCGACGTGCGGCGGAGCGAGGCGCGCGGGCATTTCGACCACGGCTGGCTGGATACGTATCACACGTTCTCGTTCGCGGACTATCACGATCCGCGCTACATGGGGTTCCGGTCGCTGCGGGTGATCAACGAGGACCGTGTGGCGCCGGGGCAGGGATTCGGGCGGCATCCGCACCGTGACATGGAGATTCTCACGTACGTGCTTTCCGGGGCGATCGAGCACGAGGACAGCCTGGGCAACCGCGGTGTGATCCGGCCGGGACAGGTTCAGTACATGGCGGCGGGCACGGGCATTGTGCACAGCGAGGTGAATCCGTCGGGCAGCGAGCCGGTGCACCTGATGCAGATCTGGATCCGGCCGGCGCGGCGCGGGGCGGAGCCGCGCTATGAGCAGCGCGATTTTCCCGGTGTGGGGCAGCGGGGGCGGCTGACGCTGCTGGCGTCGGGTGACGGGCGCGACGGGTCGATCGCGATCAACCAGGATGCGGATGTGTATGCGGCGGCGCTGGCGGCCGGCAGCCGGATCGAGCATGCGCTGCGTGCGGGGCGGGGCGCGTGGGTGCAGGTGCTTCGCGGCGAGGTGACGGTGAACGGTGAGGCGCTGGCGGCGGGTGATGGGGCGGCGATCAGGGACGAGCCGGGCGTGACGCTGAGTGTCGCGGAGAGTGCGGACGTGCTGTTATTCGATCTGGCGTGAGGTGGTGGGCCGTGGTGCGAGATGGGAATCTCACACCGGCGGACCAGATGGTGACCGGTCAGAGACCGGTCCCCCAATCAGACCAGTCAGAGACCGGTCCCGCAATCAGACCGGTCAGAGACCGGTCCCCCAATCAGACCGGTCAGAGACCGGTCCC
>CAZXUI010000136.1:1829-3140 GCA_964643885.1 uncultured Planctomycetales bacterium | reverse complement strand
CGGTCGAGGCTCGACCGATGCCAGCCCTGGCTGGCCGGCGGTAGGCCACGGAATCGCCTCCCAAGGATGGGAGCCGCCGGCGCCTGTTATTCGCATCCCGTCTCTCTCGCTCGGGGTGACGGGCATGCTTCGGCGACATGGGTCACGCAGCACGCTCGTCGGTACGGACCGGAGCGGCGCACCAGCGGCCGCGCTGTGCTCAGCCGCATCGCCCGCGCCGGTCGGCGGCCTGCCGCAACGCCGCTGCGCATCTCATGACTCGTCGCCGCGAAGCGGAGGGCTGCGCCATGAGGGCGGCGACATCGAGCAGCGAGCGCTCGCCAATCCCACTCGACGCCAGAGACCTGAACTCCACGATTGTCGCCGCGGTCGACGGCCCCGGCTCAGCGCCCTTCCAACGAACGCTGTCCGACAGCGTGCTGCTGCAGATCTGCCGGGTTGCGGACGACGACCCACAGCTGACGCGCGAGTGGCTGATCCAGTTGCGGATCGTTCCGCTGCTGGTCGGGTCGCCGCAGAACGCACACCTCGAACCGGCCATGACCTGGCTCGCTTCCGTGCTCGGTTTGTTGAGCCAGTTCAATCCCACGCACCTGCCGTTCGGGTACACGGGTCCGCGGGTTCAGTCGCGGGGCTGGGTGGACCGCGACGCGCTGGAGCGTGTCGGCAAGCAGATCGTCGGCCTCATGCGGCCTCAGATGCCCGCTGAGAAGGTCGCGACGGCCGTGCAGGACGCGGTCTCCGCGAGCATTCGGCTCGGGTTCATGGAGGAGCAGCAGTACGACGCGTGGCGCCCCGGCATGCGCAGCGGCTCCGGCTGGCGAAGCGCCGTCGCAACCACACCGTACGGCGCGAGCCGGGCTTGTCTGGCCGAAGACGTCGGGTCCGCGGGTCACGACTCAGACGCCGGACCGATAAGCGCGGATTCGCCGCGAGGAATCGCAGCGGCGGAGCGGATCGTCGAACCGAGCCCGGAGCAGGACCAGGAGCCCGCGGCCGCCGGCACCGTCGACCGCCCGATCGTGCAGCTGGGACGACGGGGCGAGCCGTGCTTTGTGCTCGGCCAGCCCAAGAAACCGCCCACGGATGCCGAATACGCGATCCTCGCCGCCCTGATCGCCGCCGGTGAGGAGGGGCTCAACAAGGATGCGATGGAAGCGGTCCGCGCCAGCGCGCGGCGGATTCTGAAACGGCTGTGCGGCGATCCCGATTGGGCGAGAGTGATCCTGCTGCCCGGCCAGACCAACGGCCGCTACCGCATCCGCACGTAGGTCCACCTGCGCCCACCTGTGACCGCCCGCCGCGCCCACC
>CAZXUI010000136.1:0-1729 GCA_964643885.1 uncultured Planctomycetales bacterium | reverse complement strand
GCGGCGCCCACCTCTGACCACGAACGTACACCAGCCCGCGCCGCACAATCCCCTCCGGCATCGCAATGGGGCGGTGCCGAGCAAGGAGGGTTTTCAACATGACGGCAGTCACCGCTCGGGGCGTCTGGTTCCGGGAGCTTCCCAAACCCCGCCAGCGCCTGATCCGGATGATGCAGGTGATCAACTTCGGCCGGGTCTCGTTCCGCCTCCGGGACGGTGAGGCGGACCTCGACCGGACCTGCCGGACGCGGCAGACGCTCAAGCTGCCGGCCGGATTGAGCGAGACTCGCCCCGAGACCGGCCTGGTGGATTTCGAGCTGTGCCGGCAGCAGGTGGCGCTGCTGGAGACGCTCGGCCGCATCCAGGACGGCGTGCGCGTCACGGTCGAAGTCCGGCACGGCGTGCCGCTGCTGGTCGAGATCGAACAGAACCACCCTGGGATTTAGCAGCAGGACCAACCAGCACACAGCGCAAGCAGCCGGCCGCCAGGCGGAGGCGTTGCGGGTGTCGCGGAGCACCGCGGACTCGCAACGCCTTCTGCATGGACCAGACACGGCCGCAGGCTTCGCCGACACCCGCCAGACCTCCTCGGCCGCGAGGAGACTCAGATGGGTACCGACCTTGAAATCACGCTCGACGAATACGCGACGACATTGATCCGCATCAAGGCTCGCCAGCTCATCGGCCGCTACGGATTCAGCGTCTCCGATCGGGAGGACATCCAGCAGGAGCTGACGCTCGACCTGCTGACCCGCATCCGCGACTTCGACCCCCGCAAGGGCCGGCCCGCGACCTACATCCGGATGGTCGTCGATCGGCGAGTGGCCACGCTGATCCGCGAGCGGACCTCGCGGGCGCGCGACTACCGCCGGGCGCGCCACTCGCTCGAAGACCTGCGCGACGGCCGTGATACCGGCGAACCGGCCGAACCGGCCGTGGACGTGACGGCCCAGCGCGACCTGGCGATCGACCTCACCGACGCGCTCGGCGTTCTATCGGACGATCTGCGCGCGATCGCCGCCGGCCTGCGCGAGGAGTCCGCGGCGGCGGTTGCCCGCCGCTACTACCTCAGTCGAGACCGGATGCGGCGCTGCGTGGGCCAGATCCGCACGCAGCTCGAACAATGCGGACTGGGTTGTAGCGGATCTCCGCGCAGCTCCGCGGCCGCGGCGCGTAAGTAACCAGTAGGCACATGCGCTGCCCGGAGGTGCTGTGGATGATCGGAACGGTCTATCGCTTCACGTTCGAACAGTCCGTCGACCTCGCCGAGGCCGAGGCGACGCTGCACCTGGCGCTGTACGCCAGCGAGGGGTTGCTGGGGGCGGCCCGCGTGCGGCTCGAGTTCGGCTACCAGGTCGAGGGGCCCGGCCGTGCGATCGTGGTCGACGCGACGAACCGGGTCGGTTCGATCGTGGCCCGCATCTTCACGGCCCTGCTGCTGCGCGAGTTCGGCGAGGAGGCGGTCTTCGTCCGGGCAGCCCAGCCGCAACCGCCGGCCGAGGCGGAGGACCAGGCGGCATGATCCGACCAGCCCGCACAGACCGAGCCCACCCGGTCGCCTCGCTCGGTCAGGGGGACTACCGGCGCGATGACCACGCCGAGGACCGGGGTGTGCACGCGGCAAGCGCAGCGCCCGAGCCGTCGAGCGATGCGCTGCTGGAAGCCGAGCTGATCGGCGCCGCGCTGCGGTACGTGGTCGTGGCCGACTGGTTCGAGCACCTCCCCACGT
>CAZXUI010000135.1:0-3214 GCA_964643885.1 uncultured Planctomycetales bacterium | reverse complement strand
GCCGCCGGCCCGCGAAACCGGCCGCCGGCCCCGACGGGTCGCTGGCCGGCCGCACATCCGCATCGCCCGGCCGCCAGAACTCGTCCAGCGCAGGCCGATTATCGGCGGGCGCTTCGCCCCGGGCAGAAATCGAGGATTCGTGACGCGTGAACATCACGTGCAACGTGTGAATCTTTCCTACCGGTGTCAACGCGGCAAATGCTGCGCGGCGCAGCCGGCGCGCGGCGCGCCTCGCAGCACCCGTTCGCACGCGTCGCCGCCGATCGCCCGGCTCAGCGCCCCGCCGGACGGCCGCCCCGCTTCTCGCGGCCGCCCTCGCGGTCGCACTCGGACCGGTCGCTCCGCCGCCGCTCCGCCGCGGGCTCGAGGCTCACCTCGCTCAGCAGCAGCACGAACTCCACCTGATCCGCCAGAGCCGACCTGGCCGGCCCGTCCCGCATCCAATCCGGCGGCGGCCGGCGGCCGTCGATCTTCTGAAGCAGACTCCGCAGCAGCGCCTCCGCCGGCTTGAGCTTGCCGCCCGCCAGCGCCCGCCCGGCCGCGGCCGCTCGCTGCGCCAACGCCCGCCGCAGGGCCCGGTTCGCCTTCGCGTTCGGCCCGCTGAATTGCCCCAGCTCCGTGCTCAGGATCGCCTTCGCCAGCTCCTTGCACGCCTGGCTGAGATACTCGGCCGTCACACCCGGCGTCGTCGGCAATGGATCCTCCGCGTCGCCCACCGCGTCGCCGTCCGTGTCGGGATCGAGCGGATCCGTGCCCAGCGCCAGCTCCTCGTCGTCGCTCAATCCGTCGTTGTCGTCGTCCGGGTCGCACGCATCGCCGACGCCATCCGCATCGCTGTCGAGCTGGTCCGCGTTGGCCGCGTCCGGACAGTTATCCACGTCGCCGCACACACCGTCGCCGTCCGCGTCGTTAAGCGCATCGCCGGGACACGCATCACACGCGTCACCCGCTCCGTCGCCGTCCGCATCGAGCTGGTCGGCGTTCGCCACATCCGGGCAGTTGTCCACCTCGTCCGCCACGCCGTCGCCATCCGCATCGGCCGCCCCGCCGGATCCGCACGGCCCGGCCCCATGATCGCCCTCGAGCAGGTCCAGCAGACCGTTTTCGTCGCAGTCGCGCAGCCCGTGGAATGCATACGCCGATCCCGATGCAGACCCGCCGTCGTCATCGCCCGGCGCGCCGACCAGCGCCTCCGTCTGCCCCACCGCCACCGCCGCGCCGAACGAGTCGCCCGCAACCACGTCGCTCGAGCTGAGCTTGGCCGCGAAGGCCCAGCCCGCACCGTCGTGTTGATACAGGTAGGCCGCGCCCGCGTTCGCGCCGGCCGACGCGTGATACGGCGCACCCACGACAAGCACACCGCCGCGAACCGCCAGCGCCCAGCCGAACCGATCCAGCCGCGCCCCGTCGAACGCCGTCACCTTCTGCGAGAATCCCCACGCAACACCGTCGAACTCGTACGCGTACACCGCCCCCGCATAGAACTCGACGCTGCTCTCCTGCGGCGCCGCCACCAGCAGCCGCTCACCGCTCAGCGCCACCGCCGCCGCGAACACCTCCGTCGACGAGCCCGGCCGCGGAAACACCCACTGCTCGACCCAGGCCGCGCCGTCATACTCGAACAGATACGCCCGGCCCCCGCCCGCCAGCGAACCGACCGCCAGCCGGCCGCCGTCCAGCGACAGGCTGCGGCCGAAGTGCCCGTTGGCCCCCACGCCCGAGCCGCTGAACTTCTGCCGCTGCACCCAGGCCGCCCCGTCGAACTCGAACACGTACACGGCGCCCGCGTCCGTGCCGCCCGCGGCATCGAACGGGGCCGAGACAAGCACCATCTGGCCGTTGGTCGCCACCTGTGAGCCGAATTCCTGCCCGGCATGCGCGTCGCCGGCCAGCAGCTTCGCCTCCTGCACCCATCCGTCCGGCTCGCGGCGATAGATGTACACCGCGCCGGCGTCCGCCGCGGCCTCGTCGTCGCGCGGCGCGCCGACGACGGCCACGTACTTGCCCAGCGCGACGCTCGCGCCGAAACGGCTGCCGCTGGCGCCGTCGGCCGGATCGAGCCGCGCGGTGCGGGTCCAGGCGGAATCGACGCGCTCAAAGAGATGAGCCGAGCCGACGCCGAAGCCGCCCGTCGGCGCACCGATCAGCGCATCGTCATCGTGCACCGCCACGGCGCTGCCGAGCTGCTCGCTGGAGCGGGCGTCGCTGCGGCCGAGCTTGGCCGACTCGTTCACGACCGGACCGTCGGCCATCTGCGCAAACGCAGCCCCGGCCGACCCGGCAAACACGACGAACCCGGCCAACCGGGCAAACCCGACGATCCCGGCCCAGCGGGCGAAACCGGCCCGCCTGACGAACGCGGCCAGCCCGACCCACACACCACCTGCTCGAAACCGTTGCGACGACATGCCCGTTTCCCCTGACCCTCGGCGTCGTCCTCCCCTGCGCGCGGCCTCGGTTGGCCCTTGTCGATCCGCGCGGCCGCGGCCGGCCGATGCCGTGCTCCCTTGTCCCCAAGCTTGCCAAACGCGCAGGGATTGCAGGAAAGCGGCTGGCGGAAGTGATGCGTGGTTGTGCTGCGGGATTTGTTATCAGGCCGCACGAAACCCCACAGCCCCAAGCCTGGGGGACCGGCCGGGTGGCATGGGCAAGCGCAGCTTGCCCGTGCGTGCTCCACTGTACGAGGATGGGGGACCGGCCGGGTGGCATGGGCAATCGCACCGTGCCGCGCTCCTCAGAGAGTGCCCGGTCCCTTGGGAAGTGTGGCACCGGCTAATAGCCGGTGCACTGTTCCGCTGCCGCGATGTCGAGGTACGGCAAAGATCCTCTCTGCCGCCGCTCTGAGACTGAGGGACCGGCCTCTCACCCGTCGTATCTCGTGGGGTCCCCGTCTCGGATCACAGCACAAAAGGGCCCAACGCGCACCGCAGACTCATCCAAGATGACGACCACCCCGTTCGTGTGGCCCTGGCGCGAGAGAAGATTCTCGCACCAGCCGGCCGCTCAGGGACCCCTGTGCGCTCGGGCAAGCCGCGCTTGCCCATGCCACCCGCCGCTTCCCCGGCGACGCATCCAGACCCTCCGGCCGATCAGAAGAGCGACCCGGCCGCTCGTGAATTGCCGGACACAATTGAGCCGCCCCCGGCTGTGTACAGCGGTGGGCGGCTGTGTCAGACTTAGCTGGCGCGGGTGGCCCGCCCGCTTATGGGTGGGG
>CAZXUI010000134.1:0-3321 GCA_964643885.1 uncultured Planctomycetales bacterium | reverse complement strand
ACGGAGGAGTGCAAAGGTCGGCTCAGCACGGTTGGCAATCGTGCGTCGAGTGCAAGGGCACAAGCCGGCTTAACTGTGAGACAAAAAGGTCAAGCAGACACGAAAGTGGGCCCTAGTGACCCGGTGATCCCGTGTGGAAGGGTCATCGCTCAACTGATAAAAGGTACTCCGGGGATAACAGGCTGATGACCACCGAGCGTCCATAGCGGCGTGGTCGTTTGGCACCTCGATGTCGGCCCATCGCATCCTGGGGCTGTAGGCGGTCCCAAGGGTTCGGCTGTTCGCCGATTAAAGCGGTACGCGAGCTGGGTTCAGACCGGCGCGAGCCAGGTCGGTCCCTATCTGCTGTGGGCGTACGAGTCTTGAAGGGCCATCACTCTAGTACGAGAGGATTGAGTGGTACATGCCTCTGGTGTACCTGTTGTCGCGCTAGCGGCACGGCAGGGTAGCTAAGCATGGATTGGATAAACGCTGAATGCATCTAAGCGTGAAGCCGTCCCTGAGATGAGGACTCGGTGCTCCCTTCGGGTGAGCTGAAGACCCCTGGTAGACTACCAGGTTGATAGGCCGGATGTGTAAGGGCTGAGAGGCCCTCAGCTTACCGGTACTAACGGTCGAAGGCTTGGCCACATTTATGATTCGCTGTGGCACTTACACTCGCTGCTTTGCCTCACCGATCTCCCGGTGCGGAGCGACAGCTCTGCCCGCGTTCCACCTGCACAGTCTTCTACGACAGGCTCCGCCCTGCCCGCAACCCGGAGCCGGGCCGCCTGTCGATCCAGGTTTGCCGGTGACCATACGTGCGGGGAAACACCTGATCCCATTCCGAACTCAGTAGTTAAGCCCGCACGGCCGATGGTAGTCCTGATCGGGCGAGAGTAGGTGATTGCCGGCTTTTAGGGCCCGTCGCAGCTAACCACGCTGCGGCGGGCCTCCTTTATGCGCGGACAGCGCGCCCACCCGTCCCATCCGGCGCGCTTTCCCCACATCGCCTCTCAGGCTATAAACCCCTTCGGACGCGGCCGCACCGTCACGCCGGCCAGATTCGCGACGCGGTCCGAACATCGAAACGATGAACCTCGCTCCCGTCATCCAGGATTGGCTCCGCGGACCGACCGGACACTGGGTCCGCATCTTCACCCTCGGCGCCGCGGTCGGCGTGCTTTCCGGACTGGCGGCCGGCCTGATCGAGCTCGGCCTGCGCGTCGGCCCCGATCTGATCATCGAACGCTTCGTCAGCACGGCGGGCGGCACCGTGCTCGTTTTCCGCCCGGCCGTGCTGATCCTTCCCGCCGTCGGCGGCCTGCTGAGCGGGCTGGTCATCTACTGGCTGTGCCGCGACGAGCGCGAGCACGGCACGAATCAGTACATCCTCGCCTTCCACCAGCACGGCGGCCAGCTCGAGCTCCGCGGCCCGGCCGTGAAGGCCGCCTCGGCCGTGGGCGTGATCTCCTGCGGCGGGTCTGCCGGTCCCGAAGGTCCGATCGCGGCCCTGGGCGCCGCGATCGGTTCATCGGTGGCTCGCGGCCTGAAGCTCTCGCCCTCCATGCGGCGAAAGCTGCTGGTCGCGGGCTGCGCCGGCGGCGTTGGCGCCGTGTTTCAGTGTCCGCTCGGCGGCGCCCTTTTCGCCACGAGCGTGCTTTATTGGGAACCGGAGTTCGAGGCTGAGAGCATCGTGCCGGCCTTCGTCTCGTCGGTGATCAGCTATTCGACCTTCGCCGCGCTCTTCGCCCAGCACCGCATGATTCACGGCGCGGAGCTGCTTCAGTTCGCCGCTCCGATCGAGCTGCTGCCCTATGCAGTGCTCGGCCTGCTCTGCGGAGTGGTCGGAATCTTCTACCGCCTCTGCGTCGTCGGCGTGGAGCGGGCCGTCCCGCGCCGACTGCGCGTCCCCGTCTGGATCTGGCCGGCCGTCGGCGGCCTGCTCGTCGGGCTGATCGGCTGCGGGCTGCCGCAGGTTCTCGGCGGCCGCTACGACTTCATTCAGAACGCCCTCGACGGCCGGCTGCTCGCGGCCGACACGGCCGGTGTCGACGCCTGGCACTGGGCCGTCCTGTTCGGACTGGTCACGGTCGCCAAATGCCTGGCGACGGCGCTGACGGTCGGTTCCGGGGCGGCCGGCGGCATGCTCGGCCCATCCGTCTTCATCGGCGGCTGCGTCGGCGCGTTCGTCGCCGCGCTGCTTCAAGCGGCGCTGCCGGGCGTGTTCGACCCCGCGCTCAGCCGCAGCCTGATCGCGGTCGGCATGGCCGGCGTTCTCTCCGCCGCGATGCGCACGCCGCTGGCGGCGATGGTGATCGTCACCGAGATGACCGGCGGCTACGGTCTGATCGTTCCGCTCATGCTCGTCTGCGTGACGAGTTACGTCGTCTGCCGCCGCTGGGGGCTGAATGTCGCCCAGATTCGCTCCGCGTCGCAGTCGCCGGCCCACGCGGCCGACGCGCTCGTGCACATGCTCGAGGGCGTCAACGTCGGCGACGTGATGGATGGCTCGTGGCGCTACGTCGCCTCGCCGGCGGCCGGCCTGGGCGATCTGCTCGCGCCGGCGCCGAGCGGGACGCACCCGGTCTTCGCCGTCGTCGAAGAGGGGCGGCTGATCGGCACGGTCTCGCTCGGAGAGATCGGCCGGGCCGTGGCCGACCCGGCCCTGGCACACATCGTCACGGCCCGCGACATGCTGACGCAGCGCGTGCCGGTGCTGCTGGCGGGTGAGAATCTCTATGATTGCCTGCCGCGGTTCGGGCAGGTGGCCGGCGACGTTCTGCCGGTGGTCGCCTCGCGCCGCAGCATGCGCTTCCTGGGAATGCTCTCGCGCCGCACGGTGCACGAGCTGGTCCGCGACCGGCTTGAGTCGCGGCGGGCGGCCGTTCAGCGCGAGCACGCGGGCCTGTCGGTGATCGAGCAGGACGAGTCGCTGCATCAACTCATGGTGGGCATGGCCGCGCCCAACACGGATACGATTCAGCGCATCAGCGTCCCGGCCGAAGCGGTGGGGCGGACGCTGCGCGACGTGGACTTCCGCCGCACGTATCACGCGCAGGTTCTGGCGATCCAGGGGGCGGATGGGGTGCTCCAGTGTCCGCCGGACCCGGATCGTCGGCTTGAGCCCGGGCAGACGCTGCTGGTGCTGGCGCAATAGGCTGGTTCTGGAGCAATAGCCGGCCGGGCGGCCTGTCACGCGGGCTCGTCGGCGCGCAAATGCTTGCCTCGCAGCGGGATACAGGACTTGTGAGGCCGCGTTCAGAGTTTTGAGTCGGCGCGGGCGGGAGCGGGCCCGGCAGGGAAAACCGTGAATCGAATCGGGGGTTCGAGCGAAGAACC
>CAZXUI010000133.1:0-3548 GCA_964643885.1 uncultured Planctomycetales bacterium | reverse complement strand
GCGATGGCGCAGAGCGCCGCGGCGGGCACCGTCGACGCGGGCGGCACCACGCCGCTGGAGGACCTGCCGAACGGCGAGGCCTGCGACGCCGCCTACGACCCTGACGTGTGCGCGACGGTCGGTTGTGACCGCCCGGCCGCGCCGACGTACCCGGGCCGACCGCGGTGCCAGGAATGCTACGAGGATGAAGTCGCCGACGGCGAGGAGACGAGTGAAACCCCCAACCACGAGGAGATCGACATGGCAAAGGCGAAGAAGACGACGAAGAAGAGCGCGACCAAGACCACGAAGGCCCCGAAGGCCGCCAAGCAGCTCAAGGCCACGAAGCCGAATGCGGCCAAGCCCGCCGGCGAGGCGAAACCGAAGCGCGTCAGCGCCCTGGACGCGGCGGCCGAGGTTCTGAAGAAGGCCGGCAAGCCGATGCGGTCGCAGGAGATGATCGTGGCGATGGCCGAGCAGGGCCTGTGGGAGAGTCCGGCCGGCAAGACGCCGCACGCGACGCTGTACGCCGCGATCCTCCGCGAAATCGGCGCGAAGGGCGGCGAGGCCCGCTTCCGCAAGGTCGAGCGCGGGCAGTTCGCGTACGCCGGCTGAAACGCCGCACATCACGATCCCACCTCGCACACCTCGGCCGGAGACGCCGGGGTGTGTCTTCGGAAAGTTGGCCCGGACCAATCCACCGTTGACAAACGGTCGTTTCTTAGCGAGACTCTCTGCGAAACGCTCGCTTCGTAGCGGGCGATCCAAGGAAAGGACCGATTTCCAGCCATGCCGCGTCAAACCGGCCAATACCGAGTGACCAGCGTCCACGGCGAGCAGATCCGCGCGTTCATCCCGCACCCGCTCCCGCCGGCCAGGCCGCCGCTGAAGGTGGAAGGCCAGATCGCCGCGCTGCATGCCGCGGCGCAGACCGCGCTCGCTCGCCTCGGCGTGGCCGCCGCGATGGTCCCGAGCACGGACTGGTTCCTGTATGGCTTCGTCCGGAAAGAAGCCGTGCTCACCTCGCAGATCGAGGGCACGCAGGCGACGCTGCGGGACGTGCTGACCTTCGAGGCGACGCAGCAGTCGGACCGGCCTGACGACGTGGAGGAAGTCTGCAACTACGTCGAGGCACTGACGTACGCGCGCAAGCAGCTCGCCGATCAGAAGGGCCTGCCACTCAGCACGCGCCTGCTGTGCAGCGCGCATCGCATCCTGATGCGCGGCACGCGCGGGTCCGACAAGCAGCCAGGAGAGATTCGCCGTTCGCAGAACTGGATCGGCGGCACGCGGCCCGGCAACGCGCGCTTCGTGCCGCCGCCGCCGGAAGAGGTGTCCGGCGCCCTGGCCGCCCTGGAACGCTGGCTGCACAGCGACGATCCGCTGCCGCCGTTGGTGAAGGCCGGGCTGGCGCACGTGCAGTTCGAGACGATCCACCCGTTCCTGGACGGCAACGGACGCATCGGGCGTCTGCTGATCGCGCTGCTGGTCGAGCACTGGGGGCTGCTGGAGCAGCCGCTGTTGTATCTGAGCGTCGCGCTGCGGCGGCGCCAGCAGGAGTACTACGCCCGCCTCGCCGCCGTCCGCACCGATGGCGATTGGGAGGGCTGGACGAAGTTCTTTTTGGAATCCGTGCACGAGGCCGCCGACGACGGCGTGCGCGTCGCGCAGGCGCTGCACGCGCTGCTTGGCCGCGACCGCGAGCGACTGGTCCGTCACGATCGCGCGACGATCGCGGCCGTTCAACTGCTCGACCGGCTTCCGACGCATCCGCTGGTGACCGTGCCACGCGCCGCCGAAGTTCTCAAACTGACGGCCCCGCCGGCCCGCAAGGCGATCGAACTGCTCGGGAGTCTCCGCGTGCTGCGCGAGACGACGGGAAAACAGCGTGATCGTGTTTACGCTTACCACGAGTACCTCCGAATTCTCACTGGCGACGAAGGCTGATCACGTGGACACCATCGCTTCGAGCGACTGCCGCTCCGCCTTCCGACCTGCGAACTTCTCCCACCGCTGCACGATGACATCTGAGTAGAGCGGGTCGAGCTCCATCAGGAACGCGCGTCGCCCGGTCTGCTCCGCCGCGATCAGCGTGGACCCCGACCCGCCGAACAAGTCGAGCACGTTCTCGCCCGGCCGCGATGAGTACTGCATCGCCCGTACGGCGAGCTCGACGGGTTTTTCGGTCAGGTGGATCATGGATTGCGGGTTGACCTTCTTGACGCTCCAGACGTCCGGCACGTTGTTCGGCCCGAGGAACACGTGGGCAGCGCCTTCCCGCCAGCCGTAGAAGCAGTTGTGCGTGACCAGGCCGTCGGCCACATAGTGGCCGTAACGCTCCACATCCATCGAATAGACCGGGCCGTCGAATGCGCAGCGCTGCACCGCATCGATCGGCGCCCATTGCACGGCCTGACCGCGCTGCGGAACCGGGATCATCATGACGTCCGGCAGCAGGTTGCACGCCCGCATCAGCACCCGCGTCCGCCGGCCGACCTTGGGCCGCGTCCGCGCCCGCCGCAGGAACGGGTGGTCGATCGACCTGCCGTGATCGGCCAGCAGACGCACCGCGTTCTCGCGCAGTGCCGCCAGGTCGAGCCGCTCGTACAGGCGTTCGACGTCGGCCAGTGTGCGCCGCGACGAGGCGGATTCCGACCAGGTCGTCGTCGGAATACCGTAGTTGGCCAGTATCAGCTGCTCGGTCACCGTCGCCTCCAGGTTGGATGGATGAACCGAGAGAATCCATGCCGCCTCACCGCTTTCGGTCTTGAGTCGGTGCTTGACGCCGAATCCCCACGTGGACAGCAGCTTCGATTTCCCGACGCGCCACCAGTCGCCGCGCTGCATCAGGTACACGCACCAGGACCTCGCGGCTTGCGGCGCCAACTTCGTGCTCCACAGATGGCTCGGGGTGCACCACGTCACCCTGCTGCCGGCGCGGACGCCGTGCAGGGTACCGCGGTAGGGCCGCGACGTCGGCCGCACGCTCAACCCCTCGCGCAGGCCCACCATCGCATGGTGGTTGCGGCTGTAGCCCATGACGCGGTCTCCTGCCCGGAGGCTGCTGATCGGCACCGGGCCGTGCGGCGTCTCGACCGTCGTCTCCGCCGGCTGGCACCATTCGTGGTCCCCCATGAAGTCCTTGCGCGTCAGGACCGGGTGCAGCTTGTGCCAGATGATCGCCTGGCTGAAGTAGAGCCCGTTGGCCTTCAGCGCCGGCGGGTAGTTCGCCACGTTCGCGTAGCCGCCCCAGATGTAGAAGCCGCGGCCGGGCTCCAGCACGCGGGCCATGTGCCCGAACCAGGCCATCAGCAACTCGGCGAACGCCTCGTCGGTCACGAAGTCGTTCTCCAGCGGCCGGTCCTTGGCGCGCATCTTCCGGTGCGTCGCCTTGGCCACGCCGGGGCGGCGCGCGAGGTCGAACCCCTGGTGATGCTTCAGCGTCCCGCCGCGCCGCGCCAGCCGCTCACGGTCTTTCTGTCCCCGTTCGGTCGTCGACCGCTCGCACTGTAAATCCTCGCGCCGCGAGAAGGACGTGACGCCCGCGGCGATGGCGTTGTTGCTGCGCG
>CAZXUI010000132.1:0-3739 GCA_964643885.1 uncultured Planctomycetales bacterium | reverse complement strand
TCTTCGGCGAGGACTGGCGCGACCTGCTGCGCGACGTGGCCGAGGGCGTGACCGAACGCGAGTACATGACCTCGACCGCGGGCAGCTTCCTGCGACGCCAGCGGGTCGCCAGCCTGGTCCGTGAGCGGGCCGACGCGCCCGTGCCGGACGTGCCCGACGCGTCGCTGCCGCCCGAAAAGCGCGTCGTGCTCCTGGAAGAGCAGAATCAGATGCTCCGGCAGCAGCTTGCGGCTTCACGCAAGCAGGCGGCGGAGCTGCGTCGCATCGCGGCGCGGCAGGAGCGGCGGATCGCCGAACTCGAATCGGTCCTGAACAAGGTCGAGAAGGTCACGGCTCGTCGGAAGGCGGGCTGATCACGCCGCGCCGGCGGCCGCGGGGCGCGTTGGGGGCCGCCGTTGGCGACGCGGGGCCGCGGGTTGGTACGTGGCTACCACCCGGCCGCGCCCGTTGCGACACGGCGTACCCGTGGCGGCGACGTGGCCATCGGGGCGGCGGAGGTCCGCCCTGGGTTCGCGAGACAAGGAGGTCTGAGCGATGGACAAGCTGAACGTTGAGTACCGGCCGCTGGCTGAGATCAAGCCGTACGAGAAGAACCCCCGCGACAACGACGCGGCCGTGGACGCCGTCGCCGAGTCGATCCGGCGGTTCGGGTTCCGTCAGCCGATCGTCGTCGACGAGCACGGCGTCATCGTCTGCGGGCATACGCGCTGGAAGGCGGCGCAGAAGCTCGGGCTTGCGCAAGTGCCCGTGCATGTGGCGCGCGACCTGACGCCCGAGCAGATTCGCGCGTACCGGATCGCGGACAACAAGACCGCCGAGCTGGCTGAGTGGAACCTCGAGCTGCTCCCGCTCGAGATGGCAGAGCTTCAGGGCGCGGGCATCGACTGGTCGCTGCTCGGGTTCGACCAGGACGAGCTGGCGAAGCTGCTCGACCCGGGCGTGAAGCAGGGACTCACCGATCCCGACGACGTGCCCGCGCCGCCGGACGAAGCGATCACGCAGCCGGGCGACCTGTGGATTCTCGGCGACCATCGGCTCCTGTGCGGCGACAGCGGCTCGGCAGCGGACGTCGATCGATTGCTCGACGGCCAGCCGGTTCACCTCTGCAATTGTGATCCTCCCTACAATGTCCGCGTTGAACCGCGCAGCAACAACGCCATCGCGGCCGGGCTGTCGTCCTTCGGCGAACCGGGGATGACGCACCACCAGGGGTTTGACCTGCACCGCCGGCCGAGCGTGGCGCAGCCCACGCACAAGAAATTGCGCCCAAAGGACCGCCCGCTCGCGAACGACTTCGTCAGCGACGAGGCGTTCGACAAGCTGCTGCACGCGTGGTTCGGCCAGATCGCGCGCGTGCTGCTCGCGGGTCGCGGGTTCTATCTATGGGGCGGCTACGCGAACTGCGGCAACTACCCGCCTGTTCTGAAAGCATGTGGCCTCTACTTCTCGCAGGCGATCATCTGGGTCAAGGAGCATCCGGTCCTGACGCGCAAGGACTTCATGGGCAACCACGAGTGGTGCTTCTATGGCTGGCGCGAAGGTGCCGCGCACGTGTTCCTCGGTCCGAACAATGTGCCGGACGTCTGGAGCGTCAAGAAGGTCAACCCGCAATCCATGATCCACCTCACCGAAAAGCCGGTCGAACTCGCCGTACGCGCGATCCAGTACTCATCGCGCGCGGGCGAGAACGTCATGGACCTCTTCGGCGGCAGCGGCTCGACGCTGATCGCGGCCGAGCAGACCGGGCGCCGGGCTTTCCTCATGGAGCTCGACGCGCTGTACTGCGACGTCATCGTGCAGCGCTGGGAGAAGTTCACCGGCCGGAAGGCGGAGCGCGTCGCCGGCGAATCGCGAAACGCTCAGGCCGAAGAGGAAGCCCCGGTTGCTTCCGAGGCTTCAGGGGAGGGTGCGTGATGTGCGGCGCTTCAGCCGGCGTACTCGAACTGCCCGCGGTCCACCTTGCGGAAGCGGGCCTCGCCGCCCTTGTCGCCGATCTCGCGCAGGATCGCCGCGTAGAGCGTGGCGTGCGGCGTCTTGCCCGCGGGGCTGGTCCACAGGCCCTGTTCGGCCATCGCCGTGATCATCTCCTGGCTGCGCATCGGCTTGCCGGCCTTGCGCAGGACCTCGGCCGCCGCGTCCAGGGCGCTGACGCGCTTCGGCTTCGCGTCGCCGGCGGGCTTGGCGGCCTTCGGCTTCGCGGCCTTGGGCTGCCTGGCGTTCGGGGCCTTCGTGGTCTTGGTCGCGCTCTTCTTGCTGGTCTTCTTCGTCGTTGCCATGTCGATCTCCTCGTGGTAAGGGCTTTCCGTGATCTCGTCGCCATCGGCGACATCGTCTTCGTAACACTCCTGGCACCGGGGTCGGCCCAGGTACGTCAGCGCCGCCGGCCGGTCGCAACCGACCGTCGCGCACACATCGGGGTCGTAGGCGGCGTCGCAGGCCTCACCGTCGGGCAGGTCCTCCAGCGGCGTCGTACCCACATCAGGTTGAGCCGCCTCGGCGCGCGCCCGTCGCACTTCATACGACACGATGCTTGGCGGTGCGGCCGCGAGACGTTCGTCGATCGCGGCGCTCTGCGCCATCGCGCGCTCGCTGGCGGTCATGCCGTCGGGCAACCGCTCGCGCTGGTCGCGCAGCCGGGCGTTTTCCTGGTCGGCGGCCGCGATCGCCTCGGCGCGCTTCGCGTCGCTCACCGCGCGCCGCAGGCGCTGCGCGCTCTTGATCCGCACGCGCCGGCCGGAATCGACGTTCGTCGCGTCCCAGCCGCCGTACGGGCTCTCGCGCTCGATGCGCACGCGGGCCAGCTTGCCAGACACTTTGGCGACATACGTCGCGCCAGTCTCGACGTCGTTCTTCTTCATGCAGGTCTCCTTCGCGTTGCCTCGTCAGGCCCGGGTCTCACGCGCCCGGGCGACCCGGCGCAGCGGGTTTCGGCGGCGCTACTGCGATTCGTTGGGAGCGGCGTCCTGCCGTGCGTCGGGGTCGTAGCGCGTGCCGCAGTTGGTGCAGTGGATCGTCGCGTCGTCCTGCCAGACCAGGCTGTCCTGGTCGCGCTCGCCGCAGCGCGGACAGGCGTCGTCCTCGTCGACCAGCCCGCCGCTGTCGTCGACGCCCGCAGCGTCGAACAGGCCGTCGAGCTGGTTGCGCAGTGCGATGGCCGCGTCGAGCGTGAGGATCATCGTCGTGCTGCTCGGCGCGGTGCCGCGCGTGTACGTCAGGTCCAGCCGGACCACGCGCTCGTCTTGGCGGTTGCTGCCGATGTCGACATTCGCCTCGTCGTGAACGGCTCCGTCGAATCTGCTGGTCGTGCTCGTCATGCTCGTGCTCCTCGTTCCGGCCGCCCCATCGCGGCCCGGGCGCTGGCGCCCCGCGGGGCGCTCGCGTTCGGGTCGCTACGCGTGCTCCTCGATCCACGCCAGCGTGCTGGCCAGGTCGTCCTCGATCTCGTCCAGGGCGGTGGTGCAGCCCAGGAGCACCATCGCCCGCTCGAGCAGCCCGCTGGCCTGCTCCATTGCGTGAAGCTGGCCGGCGGTGATGTGGCCCTGGTGGACCTGCTCGGCTCCGCCGGCCTGCGTGAGGTAGCCGCTCAGGCACGCGGCCTTCTTGAGGGCCGCCCGGCGGTGGGCGTTCCAGGTCATCGTCTTCTCCCAGTCCTTCGTGTTGGTCGCGTTCGCCCTCATCGCGTTTTCCTTCGCGTCGCTTCGTACGCCCCGTGCGTACAGCCACATGAGTCCAGCCGGGC
>CAZXUI010000131.1:0-3752 GCA_964643885.1 uncultured Planctomycetales bacterium | reverse complement strand
CCCAGATGCGGTCGCCGCTCACCCGCCACAGCACCCGCCACAGCGACAGCCGGCGGCGCAGGCGGGTGCGCTGCAGGTAGAAGAACACCCCCAGCGCCACGGTGAGCAGGCTGGCGAGCAGGGCCGGGGTGACGCCGCCCCACAGATACAGGTTCACCGGCACCGTGGCGCGCGACACCGCCTGCACCGCGGCGTCGATCAGCCACACCTCGGCGAGGTTGTTGAAGGCGCCGAACACGAAGCCGCCGATCGCCAGCAGCATCGGCCCGATCCACATCGGCACGCCGACCTCGTGCGGCGCGTGCGGGTAGCGCCCCTCGCGGCCGAGGAAGGCGCGCACGAAGACGAGGCCGGCGGCGGTCAGCAGCAGCGCGTTGGTGAGGATCATCACCGCGGTGGTGACCCAGCCCGCCACGCCGAGCTCGATCAGCCCGGCGTACTTGAACTCCTTGGCGATGAAGCCGAAGAAGGGCGGCAGCCCGGCATTGGAGAAGGCCGCCAGCGCCACCGCGAAGCCGGTCAGCGGCATGTGGCGGATCAGCCCGCCGAGCAGCGCGATCTGGCGCGTGCCGGTGGCGTGGTCGATGGCGCCCACCGCCATGAACAGCGCCGCCTTGTAGAACGCGTGCGCCACCAGGTAGATGGCGAAGGCCTGCAGGCCGTAGTGGGTGTTGGTGCCGAGCAGCATGACGAGCTGGCCGAGCACGGTCACCGTGGTGTAGGCCAGCACGCGCTTGAGGTCGGTCTGGCGGATCGCCAGCACCGCGCCGACCAGCGCGGTGGCGGCGCCCACGGTGATCAGGATCGTCCCCCAGCTCGTCGAGCCGCCGAGCGCCGGGTTGAGGCGCGCGAGCAGATACACCCCGGCCTTCACCATCGTCGCCGAGTGCAGGTAGGCCGACACCGGCGTGGGCGCCGCCATCGCGTTGGGCAGCCAGAGGTGGAAGGGCAGCTGCGCCGACTTGGTGAAGGCGCCGATCAGCACCAGCGCGAGGATCGCGGGGTAGAGCGCGTGCTCGGCGATCGCCTCGCCCGACAGCCCGGAGAACTGCCAGCTCCCGCCCACGCTGCCGAGCAGGATCAGCCCCGCGAGCAGCGCCAGCCCGCCGCCACCGGTGATCAGCAGCGCCTGCAGCGCCGCGCGGCGCGACTCCGCCTTGTCGTGCTGGAAGGCGATGAGCAGGAAGGAGCAGACGCTGGTCAGCTCCCAGAACACGAACATCGCGATCAGGTCGTCCGCCAGCACCAGCCCGAGCATCGCCGCCATGAAGCCGAGCAGGTAGGCGTGGAAGCGGCCGAGGTGGTGGTGGTCGGAGAGATAGGCGCCGGCGTAGAGCACGATCAGCGTGCCGATGCCGGTGATCAGCAGCGCGAACAGCAGCGACAGCCCGTCGAGCCGGAAGGCGAGCTCCACCCCGAGCGCCGGCACCCACGCCAGGCTGGACGTGACGACCCCGCCACCGGCGACGGTCGGCATGTGGGCGAGAAAGTGGACAAAGGCCGCCAGCGGCGCCAGCGCGAGCACCCAGCCCGCGCGCTCGCCGAGGCGGCCGACCAGCGGCACCGCGGCCAGCATCGCGAAGGCGATCAGGCCGATGCTGGCAAGCACGTCCTACCCCGGCAGGTGCTGGTCAAGATGAAGTCTCCCAAACGAAGCCAGCGCGCCGATCGGGCACGCCTTGCGTGTTTCTGTCCGGAGACTGACCGTCGGCTTGCGGGCGGGGTTCCGCAAAACGGAGGGAGGGGGAGCGGGGAGGGGGTGAAGAAGCGGGAGAAGCGGAGAAGCGGGAGAAGCGGAGAAGCGGGAGAAGCGGAGAAGCGGAGAAGCGGGAGAAGCGGTGAAGCGGGAGAAGCGGTGAAGCGGGAGAAGCGGTGAAGCGGGGCAGTGGTGAAGCGGGGAAAACGGGAAGCGGCAAAGCGCTCCCCCTCCTTGCGGCGGGGAGCGCGGATGCCGGGCCGGGCCCTAGTGTGCGTGGTGGGCAACGCGCGGCTGGCCGTGCGCGCCGATTTCCGGGTGGGCGTCGTAGAGGCCGCTCTGGCGAGCGAAGCAGCCGTTCAACGGGCATTTCTGACCGGGCGGGCAGCCGTGTTCAAAAGCGCATTCCCTACGGGTTTCGTCCAGCAACACCATTTGATTCATGGCTTCGCAACGGGCGATCGGGGCGTCGAATGTACACATGATGGTCTCCTTCCAATGTCGCGGTCTCTTCTCGGTAGAGTCGGAAAACCGTGACTTATTTCACGAACTGTTCGCTTCCAATCTAGGTGCTTGTTGCGCAAACGCAGCGTGAATATGGACAAAGGTTGACCAGGATCAAGCTTCAGCCAATTTTTCCGCCAAGGCCGCCTATCGGCCCCGCCAGCGCCGAACCGCACCGGGCCACGGCCGAAGATCGCCGCCGCCGGCACTGAACGACATCGGACCACGGGCGTTGGCATGGTTTTCGTAGGAGCGACGCAAGTCGCGATCAGGCGGTGCGGTGGCGATGGGCGTGGTCGGGGCGGGAAAGCTGCAATCGCGACTTGCGTCGCTCCCACGAAAACCGGCGCGCCTCGGGAGGTGTTGTAGGAGCGACGCAAGTCGCGATCGGGCGGTGCGGTGGTGGTGGGCGTGGTCGGGGCGGGAAAGCTGCAATCGCGACTTGCGTCGCTCCCACGAAAACCGGCGCGCTTCGGGAGGGGGTGTAGGAGCGACGCAAGTCGCGATCGGGCGGTGCGGTGGCGAGGGGCGTGGTCGGGGCGGGAAGGCTGCAATCGCGACTTGCGTCGCTCCTACGGGAAATCGGGGCGCTTCGGGAAGCGTTGTAGGAGCGACGCAAGTCGCGATCGGGCGGCGGGAGACGCGATCCGGGCGGCGGGAGACGCGATCCGGGCGGGGCGGTTTTGCGCATGCTGGCGTAATCCCCTACAATTCGCCCAACTTGGGTGTTGCAATGCAGCAATGAGGAATAGTTCCTCAGGGGCTGCGCGTGGCATGGTCCACAAGGTGTCGGGAATCTTTACACTTTGCTCGGACAGCAGATCGGAGCGGCGCGGCGCGGGGGCTTTAACCTCTCCGTAACGCACTGACTCGACACTGGTTTGGTGCAATGCATTATTTGCTGGCGCGTTTTTTGCTGTAAACCACGGCGCCGAGTTGCCTGCGATGACCCCCCTGGAACCGGCTCCACGCCTCGATCCGGGCATCATCGGCAAGGCACTCGAAACGCATATCGTGCAAGCAAACATGCCGGCATGTCGCGACGCCGCCGCCGAGGCGCGCGCGGGGCAAGCCGCAAAACTCGAACGGGGTTTTCGATGAGTCGCTTCACCACCGACCGGATCGCCCACTGCGGCGCATCCAACGGCGCTGTGCGCGCCACCGACGCCAGCGGCCTTGACGCCCGCGCGGCCGGCCCCGCCACCCGTGCGGACGCCACCCGCAGCGGCGGTCTCGTCCGCACTGCCGTGATCGCCTTCGCCGCCGCGGCCATCGGCGGCTGCTCCCTCATCCCCGGCACCAGCGGCAGCCTCATGCGCGAAGAATCCAGCGTGCCGCTGCCGGTCACCGAGGGCACCGACACCGTCCCGGCCAACGTCAAGCTCAAGCCCATCACCGCCGAGCTGATCATCGAACAGCACCAGGCCAAGGAGTCGCGCTTCCGCAGCGGCAAGGCCGGCGGCCAGACCGCCACCCGCGCGAGCGATCCCAAGAAGATCCCCGGCTTCGACTACCAGGACTACAAGCTCGGCCCCGGCGACATCATCAACGT
>CAZXUI010000130.1:0-3937 GCA_964643885.1 uncultured Planctomycetales bacterium | reverse complement strand
CGAAACTCGCCTTGAGCTTTCCCGCCGAAGTAGCCCTGATGGCCAGCGTGGTTAACGCCTTGCGAGAGCGAGGGTTACGGAGAGAACGCATGACGCTCAACGTCGGGAAAGAGCTCGCGGACCTGAAGCAGATGACCGTCCGCGCGCTGCGCGAGAAGTACGAGGCAGTCTTCGGCGAGCCGACGCGAGCGGGAAACAAGGACTGGCTGTTCAAGCGGATCGCGTGGCGGGTTCAGGCCTTGGCCGAGGGCGACCTGTCGGAGCGCGCCCGCCAACGGGCCGAGTTCCTCGCCCGCGACGCCGACCTGCGGACCACGGCGCCGCGTGCCCCCCAGGCCGGACTCGACGGCAACGGCGCGGCCGGCCGGGCGGCCGGGAACGGCGCGGAGCGCGCCAAGCCCGCGCCCTCACTCGCCGATGAGCGCGTCCCGCCGCCCGGGACGGTCCTGACGCGCGTCTATCGCGGCCAGGCGTACCACGTCGTCGTCCGCGACGACGGGTTCGAGTACGACGGCCAGGTCTTTCGCTCGCTGAGCGCGATCGCGAAACTCATCACCGGCTCGCACTGGAACGGGCTGCTCTTCTTCCAGATCGCCAAGCCGAGAACCGAGACGGCCGCGAACGGCGCTGAGCGGAAGAACGGCCAAGCCGCCGGTAACGGCGAGGCGCCGACCGGGCGGGCCAGGACCGTCGCCAAGCCGAGGCGACGGCGGGAGAAAGCAAATGCGTAGGAAGCGCCGCGAGCCGGAACCGCAGCCGAGGCAGATCCGCTGCGCGATCTACACGCGCAAGAGCACCGAAGAGGGGCTTCAGCAGGACTTCAACTCGCTCGACGCACAGCGCGACAGCGCCGAGAAGTACATCGCCAGCCAGGCCGGCGAGGGCTGGGTGTGCCTGCCGGACCAGTACGACGACGGCGGGTTCACCGGCGGCAACATGGAGCGCCCGGCCCTTCAGCGGCTGCTGGCCGACATCGGTGCGGGCAAGATCGACTGCGTGGTCGTGTACAAGGTCGACCGCCTCAGCCGCTCGATCCTGGACTTCGCCAAGATCATGGAGCGGTTCGACCAGCGCGGCGTCTCGTTCGTCTCGGTCACGCAGCACTTCAACACGACCAACTCGATGGGCCGGCTGACGCTGAACATCCTGCTCTCGTTCGCCCAGTTCGAGCGCGAGATCATCGGCGAGCGAACGCGCGACAAGATCGCGGCCGCGCGACGCCGCGGGAAGTGGATGGGCGGAAAGCCGCTGTTGGGCTACGACCTGATCGTCACGCCGGGCGGCGGGAAGCTGGTCGTCAACGACGACGAAGCCGCCCGCGTACGGGCGATCTTCGAGCTGTACCTGGAACACCAGCGGATCGCGCCGGTGCTCCAGGAGCTCGACCGCCGCGCCTGGCGGACGAAGCAGTGGACAACGCGGCGCACCGGCACCACCGTCGGCGGCCGGCCGTTCGACAAGGTCACACTCTTCCGGCTGCTGACGAACCCGGCGTACCTGGGCAAGGTCCGGCACCGCGCGGACCTGTACGACGGCGAGCATGACGCGATCGTCGACGAGGCGATCTGGCAGCGGGTGCGGGGGCTGCTTGCCCGCAACGGCCGCACCGGCGGCGGGGTGGTGAAGAACAAGTACGGCGCGCTGCTGAAGGGACTGCTCCGCTGTGTGCCGTGCGATTGCGCGATGGTCCACTCTACCTCGTCGAAAGGGCCGAAGCGCTACCGTTACTACGTTTGCACGAAGGCGATGAAGCGCGGCTGGTACGCGTGCCCTTCGAAGTCGGTGCCGGCTGGCGAACTCGAGCGGTTCGTCGTGGACCAGATTCGCAGCGTCGGCCGCGACCCGGGTGTGCTGGCCGACACGATCCGCCAGGTGCGGGCGCAGAGTCAGAAAGCGATCGCGGACCTCGAACGCGAGCGAGGCACGCTGGAGCGTGACATCGCCCGGCACGGCAAGGCGTTGAAGCAGCACCTCGCGGCGGCGCCTGGTTCTAACGGGGCGGACGTCGCCCGGCAGCGTGACGAGCTACGCCGGCTGGAAACACGCCTGACCGAAGTGCGCGAGCGGCATCTCGCGCTGAGCCGCGACCTCGTGGACGAGCGGGAGGTCGTGCAGGCGCTGTCGCTATTCGACCCGGTGTGGGAGTCGCTGACGCCGCGTGAGCAGGCGCGGGTCGTGCAACTGCTGGTCGAACACGTCGACTACGACGGCAAGACCGGCACCGTGGCGGTCACTTTCCGGCCAACGGGGATCAAGGCGTTGGCGCAGGGCGAGACGGAGGACGCGGCGTGAGCGCGATAGCGGCCGAGGGACACGACGGACGCATCAAGACGCGAGCCACGGTCCACTTCGGGCGGGCGCGCCGCGGGCGAAAAGAACTGCGTCGCGGCGAGATGCCGCCCGCCCCACCGCCGCCCCTCTTCGGCCGCGTACCGCGTATCGCCCGCTTGATGGCTCTCGCGCTTCGATTCCAGCGCCTGATCGAATCGGGCGAGGTCCGCGACTACGCCGATCTCGCCCGTCTGGGACACGTCACCCGCGCCCGCATGACGCAGATCATGAACCTGCGCAACCTGGCGCCCGACATCCAGGAGGCCGTCCTGTTCCTGCCGCCGGTCGAATCCGGCCGCGACCCGATCCGCGAGCTGCATCTCCGTCCGATCGCCGCAACGCCCGACTGGCGCAAGCAGCGGCGGATGTGGCGGGAGCTGCTGGAACGTGCGTCGCCACCGAAATCCGCTTGACAGCCGCGATACCAAACACTAACCTAACGTGTAGATCGGTCGAGGGTACGTGTTTAGCGTCCCACGGGGCTTGGGTCGAGGCGCAGGCGTGGGGCGACGAGGTCGACGAAGCTCTCGAGCCGCTGTTCGCAGGTGGCGGCCAGGCTGGCGAGGATTTCCCAGGTCCGCACGCCGCGCGGCGTCTTGTTGCCGCAGGAGAGCTTGCGGGCGATGACGGCCGGCCGCAGGGCTCGCTCGGCCCGGTTGTTGGTCGCCTCCACCTCGGGGTGGTAGAGGAACGTCAGCAGGTGCCGGCGTCGCTTGCGCAGCCGCTCGATCACCTTGGCCGTCGAGCCGGTGGACGAGGCCAGCACCTCGTCGGCGCGGCGCTCCAGCGCCGCGCAGCGGGCCGCGTATTCGACTGCGGCCATCTCGCCACGCATCGATTGGAGCAGCATCGCTCCCTTCAGCAGCGTGCTCAGCGCGTCGAACTCCGCCCGCGCCTCCGGCGGCGCCCGACCCCGGGCGTCGGCGATCGCCTTGAGATGATGGGCATAGCACTTGTGCATCCGGTAGGGCAGCTTCTCGTAGCTGGCCAGACAGTCGCTGACCAGCACGCCCGGATAGTCCGAACCGAGCGAATCGAGCACCACGTCGCGGCCGCGGCCGGCCGCGATGCGGTACACGGTCGTGGGCGGGACACCGCGGGCCATCGGCGAAGTAAAGACCCACAGCCAGTGCTGCTTTCCGCCGACCCACCAACCGGTCTCATCGGCGTGCACCGCCGGTGCGGCCCGCAAGCTCGCCTGCAGCGCCGCCAGCAACACCTCCGTCTTGTCGGCCA
Organism: uncultured Planctomycetales bacterium; assembly: GCA_964643885.1. Classification (GTDB taxonomy): domain Bacteria; phylum Planctomycetota; class Phycisphaerae; order UBA1845; family Fen-1342; genus CAADGL01. The sequence goes on along the minus strand of CAZXUI010000130.1, from coordinate 370 downwards.
CGCGATCGAGCGCTTGCGAGAGCCCGCCGGGAGAGATCTTCAGCCCGACCAGCTTGTATAGCACGCGGCACACCGTTCGCATCGTCAGGCCGCTCTGTTTGTTGAGAGAGGCCGCCAGGGTCAGGGCTCGCGCCCCCAGGTGCGTGCCGGCCGCACCGCTGGCCGGACTGACCTGCACGGGGTGCGTGCTGCGCACCGGCCCGCAGCACGGGCAGTCGGCCGTGTAGGTGGTCAGGTGCGTCACGTGCGGGCGGATGGGCGGCAGGTCTTCGATGAACTGTTCGCACGCCGCGACGTTGCGGACCTGCTGGCCGCATTGCGGACAGCAGACCGCCCCGGATTCATCCCGCGGCAGCGGCGCGACCAGCGT
>CAZXUI010000129.1:0-4119 GCA_964643885.1 uncultured Planctomycetales bacterium | reverse complement strand
GCGGGGCGGCCGCCGTGCGACGCCGACGCAAGCGCGTGGCCTGAGAGCTCGACGAGTCGCGAGGCCGCGTGAACGTCTGCGTCAAAGGCGAGGACCGCGTCGACGCGAAGTGAGCCTGCTGCGCCCGCGGACGGCGTCAGGCGCCCGGTCGCGTCGATCCATGCGGCATCCGCGGGTTCGACGGACCATTTCGCCGCCAGCGTCACGTCGAACTCCCGACCGCTGTCGAGCCGCAGGATCGCACGGCAATCGACGGCGCCGCCGGCGCTTGCCCCCCCCGCAGAAGGCGCAGCCTCGATGCGAAGCTGGGCCGCGGCCGTAACACCTGCGAAGCAAGTCAGCACTGATACGACGAGCGTCAACAGCGGGACGACGAACGTCATACGTGTCCGTTTCATACGAAGGCTCCTTTGTCGCTGCACACCCGATCCCGCGACGATCGACACCTGTCCGGTATCATACCGGGCCGCCCCCCGCCGGCGGAAAAAAACCGGGCTCGGAGAGTGTGCCCGGTCCCTCCGGCCCGGCCACGTCGCCGGCGGCGCGTAGTTATCTTTCCGATGGGGACGGCGCCGCGGCGGGTGTCGCGGTGCTTCCCCGGTATGGGTAAAGACGAGGGTCGTCGCGGGTGTGTATCGTAGCGTCCCATAACGCGGTGCGCGGCGGGCGGCCGGGTCGGCGGGGGCTGGGCGCGTGCCGCAGCGGGCGGACCCGCGGCTCTCGTGGCTCGGCCCCGCCACGGGCGGATCTTCGACTTCCAGGCCGTGGGCGAATCCGTACAAGGGGTCATCACGGGCAGGATGCCCGTGCCACGTGCGCCGCCGGACGTTCTACCTCCTCGTCGATCGTGTCACGCATCCGCGGCGGCTTGACGCTCGGGGCCACGGCCTCGAAGACGAGACGGTGGCACCCCGCCGCCGCGTCGGACCACGGCCTCGAAGACGAGACCGTGCCACCCGATGCCACGCCGCAGGCGCGCGGCTGTTACCGGACGGAGGCGACCAGGGCCGGTTACAAACCCGGCCCCGCAATCGACATGCCCGCCGGCGTGGCCGAGGGTACACTCGTCGCGTGGGCGGTGAGCCTCGCTGGTCGTAAAGCGTCGCCGCCGCCTGCGGCGGCCTGTCGCCGAGCCTACGATCAGCCATGGAACGCGAGCCGACATCCAGGCCGCCGGAGGCGTCTGCGCAGAACCGCCGTCCCGATCCGCCGGCGTCTGCGCAGAACCGCCGTCCCGATCCGCCGGCGTCTGCGCAGAACCGCCGTCCCGATCCGCCGCAGCCGCATCACGCGGCCGCAGGCCCGTCGTCCGGCGTGTCGGACGACCTGATGCGCGGCGTCTACGAGCACATGCGGGCGCAGGCGCGGCAGTTCTTCGGCCAGCAGAAGCCGGGGCATACGCTTCAACCCACCGCGCTTGTCCACGAGGCGTTCCTGCGGGTCATCCACAGCACCGAGCCGGCCGGGCTGACGGGCGCGAGGCTGGTGTTGCTGGCGTCTCACGCCATGCGATCCGTGCTGGTGGACCACGCCCGCGCCCGCTCGGCGCGGAAGCGGGACGCGGGCGGGTATCGCGTACCGCTCGACGACGTCGTGGCCCTCTACGAGGACAACGCCATCGACCTGCTGATGCTCGATGAGGCGCTGCATGAACTGGAACAGATGGACGGGCGCATCTTCCGCGTCGTGGAGCTGCGCTTCTTCGGCGGGCTGACCGAGCATGACACGGCGCAGGCGCTGGGCCTGTCGCGGGCGACGGTGGCGCGCGACTGGCGCGCCGGCCGGGCGTGGCTGAAGCGCCGACTGGGCGCGGAACCGACCGGCGGAGAACCCACCGATTGAGCGATCCGCGGTGGCAGCGCGTGCGTGAGGTGTTCGAGTCGGCGCTGGAGTGCCAGCCCGACGAACGCGAGGCCTTCGTGCGGACGTGCTGCGGCGACGATGCCGACCTGGTGGCCGAAGTTTGCGCCATGCTGGAAGCCGAAGCAGGCAGCGACGGCTTTCTGCATCCGCCGCTGACGAATGCCGCTTTCCGGTTTCTGGCCGATGATCCCGATCAGCGCATGATCGGCCAGCGCGTGGGCGCGTACGAATTGGTCGAGCTGATCGCCTCGGGCGGCATGGGGTCCGTCTATCGCGCCGTGCGGGCGGACGCGGAGTTCGATCAGCAGGTTGCCATCAAACTGATCCGGCCGGGTATGGGTTCGCGCGAGGTGCTGCACCGGTTTCTGCGCGAGCGGCAGACGCTGGCCCGCTTGCAGCACCCCAACATCGCCCGCCTGCTCGACGGCGGCGCGACCGGCGACGGCAGCCCGTACTTCGTGATGGAATACGTCGACGGCACGCCGATCACGCGCTACTGCGACGAGCGGCGGCTGACCATCGACGAGCGGCTGTCGCTGTACCTGAAGGTCTGCGCGGCCGTGCAGCACGCCCACCGAAATCTGATCGTCCACCGAGACCTCAAGCCCGTGAACATCCTGGTGACCACGGGCGCCGGTGACGCAGATGCGCCTCTTGCGGGGGGGCCGGCGGAGTCGCCTCGTGCGGGCAGCCGTGCGGAACGGGCAGCCGGAAGCGGCGCGGGCTCGACGGGCAGCGACGGCATCGGCGAACCCAAACTGCTGGACTTCGGCATCTCGAAGCTGCTGGACGACACCGCGGACGCGTCCATGACGGTGACGGTTACTGCACTGCGCTTCCTGACGCCGCGCTATGCCAGCCCCGAGCAGGTTCTCGGCGAGCCGGTCACGACGTCCAGCGACGTCTACGCGCTGGGCGTCATCTTGTACGAACTGCTCTGCGGCCGCGCGCCGTACGACCTTTCCGGCGGGACGAGTCAGCGCGTGCGCGAGCTGGTGTGCGAGACCGAGCCGAGCCGGCCCAGCGAGACGGCGGTGCGCGAGCCGGCTGCGACGGCGGAGCTGCGCCGCACCACGCGGCAGCGGCTGCAGCGCAAGCTGGCGGGAGACGTCGACACGATCGTCCTGACGGCGATGCAGAAGTCGCCGGAGCGGCGCTACGCATCCGCGGAGCGGCTGGCGGAAGACATCCGGCTCTACCTCGACGGCCTGCCGATCCTGGCCCGGCCGGACTCCTGGTGGTACCGCACCACGAAGTTCGTGCGCCGCAACCGACTTCGCGTCGCGGGTGCGGCGGTGCTGGCCCTGGCGCTGCTCGGGGGGGGGATTGGTACGACCATCGGGTGGACCCGTGCCTATGACGCGGCGCAGCGGGCCGACGACGCAGGGCGGCGGGCGGATGTGGTCAGCTCATTCGTGAAGCGTATCATCGACGCGACACATCCGCATCGCAACAAAGGTGCGGTGGCTATCTCGGACCTGATCGACTTCACGGCAGAGATTGTCGACGAGACTCTCGCCGGTGAACCTCGCGTGGCGGCCTCGGTGCATCACGAACTTGGGCGCATCTATCTGGAGCGGGCGGACTACGACAGTGCGCGAGCCGAGTTCGACGCGGTGCTGGCCGCGGAGCATGCGCTGGGCGCGCACGATGCGCTCATTCTGCTCGCCCTCAACAGCGTCGGCGAACTGGACTGGACCGTTGGCCGGCTGAAAGAAGCCGAGGCGCCGCTACGGACCGCGATCGCGCGACGGGAGGAGGCTGGGCTCGGGCAGACCTTCCCCATGGCCGACGCATACGGCGAACTCGGCGGCGCGCTTGTCGAGGTCGGGCGATTCGACGAAGGTATCGAGACCCTACGCCAAGGGCTGCGGGTCGCAGAGGCGCTGAACGACCCCACGCTGCTGTATCACAATCTGGGTCGGCGGCTGGTGCAGTTGGGGCGGATCGACGAGGCCGAGCCGCTGCTGACCGACGCGGCGCGGTTGTGGTCGCTGCAACCCGACGCGGGCGAGGGGGTCGCGGCCAACGCTTCCCGCCGTTTCCTCGGCGTCATTGCGCGTCTGCGCGGCGACTTCGATCAGGCAGAGCAAACGCTTCAACGTGTGTTGACCGTCTATCGCCTCCGGCTCGGGCCGGATCATCCCTGGTCGGCCTATGCCCTTTACGAACTCGGCCGCGTGTACATGGACCAGGGCCGCGCGGCGGAGGCGCGAGCGGCGCTGGATGAGGCGCTGGCCATTCAGCGAAACAAGT
>CAZXUI010000128.1:0-4260 GCA_964643885.1 uncultured Planctomycetales bacterium | reverse complement strand
GCAGCCTCCTCGCCTGCCGGGCAGGCAGTAGAGACTCTCATTGAGACTGGATCAATATCTGGGTCGCAGGTCACACGGAGGCCTGCCCCACCGCGCTCTCAGGGTCCGCGTTGTCAGCGTCCCGGGCGGGATTCATCATCCCCCGCCATGACGCACGAAACCGCAGATCAAGAAATCGCAGCCGCTGGCCGCGGCGGTCACGCCCGATCTGACCCCCGAGCTTCCGGGTTCGTCAAGGTCCCACAACCACAATCCAGTGGGTCAGAATCATGCCCGCGCTTGACCCCCCTACCTTTGACCCCCCTACCTTTGACCCCCCTACCTTTGACCCCCCTCCCCACGCACCAGCGCCGCGCTCGCTCGCTGCGACCGCGCGGTCGCGGCGCGATCCGCACCGCCGGCCCCGCACTCGACGCGCGCCGCGTTGTCAGACCACCACCCCGCATTTATCATTTTCCGCCATGATCCAGGAAACCGCACATCAAAAAATCGCAGCCGCCGGCCGCGGCGGCCACGCCGCCGAGGCGAGCCGCACGGCCGTCGACGAGAGCCGCTTCGCCGCCGAGGCACACCGCCGGCTTCTGGCCGCGGCGATCGGCGTGGTGGGCTTCGCCCTGGCCACCGGCCTGGCGGCGCAGGTCAAGTTCTTCCTGCCGGGCACGCCGGTGCCGGTCACGGCCCAGACGCTGACGGTGGTGCTGGCGGGGGTCGTGCTCGGCCCGCGGCTGGGCACGCTGAGCATGGGGTTCTACCTGCTGCTGGGCATGACGGGCTACCACATGTTCGCCCTGACCAGCGGCTGGGGCCTGGCGACGGTGCTGTCCGCGACGGGCGGATACCTGCTGGGCTTCGTGCTGGCTCAGCCGGTGATCGGGCTGATCCGCCCGGAGCGGCCGCGGAGCGGGCTGGGCCGGCGGCGGGCGTGGGAGACGTGGCTGCGGCTGGCAGCGGCGGTGCTGGCCGGGCACGCGGTGATCTTCGCCAGCGGGCTGGCGTGGCTGGCGGTGTGGACGGGCGCGGGGCCGGCGGCGGTGCTGGCGATGGGGCTGTGGCCGTTCGTGCCGGGGACGGTGATCAAGAGCCTGGCGGCGATGGGGCTGGGGCGGGCGATGCTGCCGCTTCGGCGGAGGTGGTTCGAGCACGGGGGGTAGAGGCTGCGGGGGGCGATTCACGGATGGGAGTCGGTGAGCACGGGCAAGCTGCGCTTGCCCATGGCAGCGGAACGAAGAGCAGTGGCACTCAGCACGCGGGCGAGCAGCATGCTCACGCCTGTGGCGAGAGCATGCCACCCGCAGCAGTCAGGTCCACTGCTCAAGAGCAGTGGCACCCGGCGAGAGCATGCCACCACCCGGGCGGTTTGCGGTAGGCTGCTCGCGTGATGCGGAAGCTGGCGGCTCCTGTCGTCTTCCTGGTGATCTTCGGCGGCGTGCTGTTCGCGTCGGCCGGTCGGATCGACCTTCCGTTCTTCTGGGTCTACCTGGGCGTCATGCTGGCGACCGTCATGGCGGGTTGCCCGCGGATCGACCCGGAGCTGATGCGCGAGCGGATGCGGCCGGCGCCGGGCGGCGTCGACCGCAATCTGCGTTTCGCGGCGGGGCCGTTCGTGTTCGTGCAGCTCATCGTCGCGGGGCTGGACGTGGGGCGGTTCGGCTGGTCTGCGGCGATGCCCGTGTGGCTCCAGGTGGTGGGCGTGGTGCTCATGACGGGCGGGACGTGGCTGGCGATCTGGGCGATGGTGGTGAACCGGTTCTTCTCGCCGGTGGTGCGGGTCCAGTCGGAGCGCGGGCATCACGTGGTGACGGCCGGGCCGTATGCGTGGGTGCGGCACCCGGGGTATGTCGGCGTGCTGGTGGGGTCGCCGGCGGCGAGCATGGCGCTGGGGTCGTGGTGGTCGCTGGCGGCGGTGGCGCCGATGGTGGTGCTGATGCTGCGGCGGGCGGTGATCGAAGATGCGTACCTGATGGAGAACCTGGCGGGCTATCGCGAGTACGCGGCGCGGGTGCGCTATCGCCTGGTGCCGGGAATCTGGTAAGAATCGGCGCGTATGGCGCGAGGCGATCGGAAAGCGGCAGGCGACGGGAGCGCGGGGGCCGGCGGGCGCGCGGGCTCGGGGCGGTCGGCCCGGGGGGAGAGCAAGCAGCGGGCGGGCGCGGCCGTGCGGCGCAAGCCGCCGCCGCGGCCGAGAGCGAAGCGCTCGCGCGAGAACGGGCAGGCGCGGCGCGAGCGGGCGCTGCGTATCTTGGCGGGCCTGCGGGCGCTCTATCCACAGGCGGACTGTGCCCTGCATCATCGCAGTGCGTATGAGCTGCTGGTGGCGACGATCCTGTCGGCGCAGTGCACGGACGAGCGCGTCAACCAGGTGACGCCGGGCCTGTTCCGGCTTTATCCGGATGCGGCCGCGCTGGCCGGCGCGGATCCGGCGGAGTTGGAGGCGGTGATTCGCTCGACGGGGTTCTTCCGCAACAAGGCGAAGAACCTGATCGGGATGGCGCAGCGCGTCATGGCGGAGCACGGCGGGGCGATTCCGGAGACGATGGAGGCGCTGCTGTCGCTGCCGGGTGTGGCGCGGAAGACGGCGAACTGCGTGCTGGGCACGTGGTATGGCAAGAACGAGGGGGTGGTGGTCGACACGCACGTGGGGCGGCTGGCGCTGCGGCTTCGGCTGCTGACGCGGGGGAAGAACGACAAGGACGCGGTGAAGATCGAGCAGGACCTGATGGAGCTTTTTCCGCGTGAGTCGTGGACGTATTTATCGCATGCTTTGATCGAGCACGGGCGGCGGGTGTGCACGGCGCGGTCGCCGAAATGCGGGGCCTGCCGTCTGGCGGCGGATTGCCCGTCGGCGGGGAAGGTGTGAACGCGGCGATGCGGGGTGGCGGCGTCGGGGTTTATCAGACGGTGAAGCACGGCGCGGGCGCGGGCGGGATCGCGCGGGGCGCAATAATGCGTGCGGCGGGGGCGCGGGCGGGGCGGAAGTCTCTAAGGATGTCGAGGCGAGGAATGCGGCGGCTCGAAGAAAGGCGCCGCGGTCAGGAAACGGCCGCGAATGGGCGATATGATACGGCGATGCCAAAATTGAAGACCGTCATCCACGTTCACACCCACTATTCACCGGATTCGAACCTTTCTCCGCGGGAGCTGCTGCGGGCGGCTCGGCGCGAAGGGATCGGCTGTATTGCGATCACGGATCATGACGAGATCGACGGGGCGCTGGAGGCGCATCGATTGGCGCGCGATGTGCGCGTGATCGTGGGCGAGGAGGTCTCGACGACGGAGGGGCACCTGATCGGGCTGTATCTGCGGGAGCGGATTCCGCCCGGGCTTTCGCCGGAGGAGACGATCCGGCGGATACGGAGGCAAGGCGGGCTGGTGCTGGCGCCGCATCCTTTCACGCTGCTTTGCAGCCACAGTCTGCGGCGGGCGACGCATCGGATCGCGCACGAGCTGGATGCGATCGAGGTGGTCAATTCGCAGAATCCGCTGCCGTGGGAGGATGCGTGGACGGCGCGGTTTGCGCGGCGGCGCGGGATCGTGCCGTATGTGGGGTCAGATTCGCATTTGCGCGGGCGGCTGGCGCCGGCGTACCAGATGCTGCCGCACTTCGAGGACTCGCCGGCGGGTTTCATGACGGCGCTGCGCGGGGCGCGGCTGTTCAGCGGGCGGTTCGGTCCGTCGTGCTGGGTGCGGATGGGCTATCAGCACGTGTATCGGGCGGTGTTGCGGCGGCCGCCGCGGGGGTATGGCGAGGCGAGCGCGTGGGGGGCTCGGCGGCCGGGCGTCGGGGTGGGCGCGGTGGTGGAGCCGGAGGCGCCTGCGGGGGCGGCGTAGGGGCGGCGGGCGTGCTTGCGGTGGTGGGGGACGATTCCCGAGTCCAGGACGAATCTCGGCCGCGGTGAGAGCGTCTCAACTGCGCGCAGGGGCGAGCTGCGTGCACGGGCAAGCTGCGCTTGCCCATGGCACGCGGCCGTCGGGGGCGAGATGGGAATCTCGCACCAGGACCACACGAACGGGGTGGTCGCCATCTCGGATGAGAATGTGGTGCGGATCTTGGCCCTCTCATGCTGTGATCCGAAGTGAGGGCCCCACGGACGATGTACGAGGACGACCTTTCCGGTGGCTTCAAGCCACCGGCTACGGTCGTTAGCCCTGACGGGCAAGAGCGCGACAGGTCGGAGACCTGTCGCCCGGTGACCGGTCAGAGACCGGTCCCCCAAAGTTGAGGAGACCGGTCCCCCAATGTTCAGGAGACCGGTCCCCCAA
>CAZXUI010000127.1:0-4480 GCA_964643885.1 uncultured Planctomycetales bacterium | reverse complement strand
TCAACATGCAACATTGTACGCACTCAACAAGTGTCCCGGTTTTGAGATAGCCTCCTCTCTCTGCGTAAGGGTCCGCGCGGGATTCACGCCACACCGACATTCTCATTCCGTACCCCTGGATGCCAGTTTAACATTCACTCCGGGCCATTCGCCACGATGTCGAAAACGCCCATCTGCGTCGGCGCGCCCACGGCCGCATCCTCCGGCCCGATCGGCAGAAACCGCACGCTGTAACCGAAGCGCTCGGCCACGCCGGCCGCCCAGGCCGCAAACTCCGCCCGGGTCCACTCGAAGCGGTGGTCGCGATGGCGGAACTGCCCCGCCGGCAGCTTCTCCCACTTCACGTTGTACTCGCGGTTCGGCGTCGTGATGATCACCGTCCGCGGCCGGGCGAACTCGAACAGCACCCGCTCGAACGCCGCCAGCCGCGGCGGGTCCAGGTGCTCGATCACTTCCACGCAGGCTGCGGCGTCGAACGGCGTCGCCGCGTCGATCCGCAGCCGCGCGTCGCGGTACATCAGCGAGCCGTGCAGCAGCGCGATCCGCCCGCGCACCAGGGGCGGCAGCCGCTCCAGCCGCAGGCGCTCCGCGGCGATCCTGAGCGAGCGCAGCGAAACATCCATGCCGACGATCCGCTCGAAGCGCTTGTCGGCCAGAAGCAGGCGCAGGAGCTTGCCCTCGCCGCAGCCCACGTCGACGACCGCCTTCGCTTCGCAGCCGCGCAGCACCGCCAGAACCGTGGCCAGCCGCTGCGTATTGAGCGTCGGCCCGCGTTCGGCGAACCCGTCCGACTCTGAGGATTCCTCCTGCTGCGCGGCGCCAGACTCCGCGGCCGCCGCTGCGGCGCAGGCGAACGCGGCCGCGGCGTCGATCGGCATCATTTCGTACACGCCTGCCACGCCCGGCGCGGCTCCGCGAGTCTCCATCGCCACCTGCGCCTCAAGCGCCTCTTCCTCCAGCTCGCGCTGCGCGTGCTCCGCATCAGGGTCCGGGTGGTCTTCCTCGGCCAGCCGGGCCAGGGCCTCGCGCGCCAGGCTCCGTTGATGCTTGAGGTATCGGCGCGTGATCGTTTCGCGCTCGGGATGCCCCGCGAGCCAGCCCTCGCCACGGCGCAGCAGCTTCTCCACTTCGTCGTCGCCCACCCAGTAGTGCTTGTCGTCGTCCAGCACGGGGATCAGCACGTACAGGTGCGTCAGCAGATCGCAGAGCCGCACGCGGCCGCGCAGCGCCACGGTGAAATAGCGGCTGTCGCCCCAGTTCGCGAACTTCGCGTCGAGCGCGTGGCGCTCGGCGGCCACCTCGTACCCCAGCGGCTCGAACAGCCGGCGCAGGAAGTCCTCGCCGCCGCGGCACGGCAGCATCGCGATGCGCGCCTCGAGCGGCAGCGCCTCATCCACGAGCTCCGGCCGGTCATTACACCGCCCGCCCAGGGCCGTGCCGAACACCTGCGCGATCGCCACGCTCATCAAGCTGCTGGCGACGTAGGGCCGGTCGTTTACGTACTGATTCAGCGAGAAGCCCCCGCCGGCCGGCCCGCCGCGACGCCGCACCAGCCCGACCGGATCGACGTCGAGCAGCAGTGCCGCGGTGCAGCGCCCCTCGGCCGCCTCGGGATAGAAGACGTGCGCCCGGCCGAATGCCAGCTCGAACGTCTGCACGCGGGCCGGGTGCTTGTGTAGCAGCCAGCCGAGGTCGGTGGCCGGTGCCCGTGTTGTCGAAAGCGTCAGCAGCATACTCAACCTGACATCCGCCGCCGGCCCGGCCCGGGCGCTGCGGCGGGCGCGAATCGCTCGGTCTGGTGGCGGCCGCAGTCTACCGATGCCGGACGCCGCCGGCCAGCGATGCCGCAACTCGCCGGCCAGCGATACGGTAAGTCACCGGCCACCGATGCCGAAAGTAGCCTTCCGTACCCGGGCATCTTTCGATCGGTGAACACGTCCTTCAGGACGGTGATATTACTCCGGGCAGTAAACAGTTGACATTCGTTTGCTTTCATCGTGCGGCATAACGGATGGTTTCGGCTTGGAAATAGCGTTGCATGATAGCCGCGCTTCGTTGCGTATCGCGCAGGTACCCGCGAACGTTCGCGACGAGTTCGCGGGCGTTGTCGGCGCGGCGCCGCCCGACGGCGTTGCTCTTGACATCCCGGTTCAGATACTCGTCGGGGTTCAACTCCGGGCTGTAGGCCGGCAGCAGGAAGTGGCGAATGCGGTCGCTGCTGGCTTCCAGCCAGCGCTTCACCGCTGCGGCTTTGTGCACGGGATGCCCGTCGGCGATCACGAACACCTTGCGCGGCGCCTGCCGCACCCGCCGCTTGAGAAAGTCCAGGTACACCTTGGTCACGAAGCGCCCGCGGAACACGCGGACCCTCCAGTGCGGCGACCACCACCTCGTTCGGATCGACCAGCGATGCAGCGATCGTTGCCTCGAACCATCGTGTGCCGTCATCGTTGACCTGAACCGCCGGCGACACGATGACCTTCTGCTGAGCTGCTGCGCTCGCAGCCAGTGCGGCGCCGACCGCCACACACGCCCAGAATGTCCTCATCGCGTGCTCCTTCTGCGAAATGAAACCGGTCCCGCGGGCGAGCTGCTCGTCCTCGGGGACTCTCGCTCCCTGTGGCCCGACGCCTGGACTTCGACTCCCGGTCGTCCCGACTCACGGTGCGCGCCACGTCTGCGGATTCTCGCGCACGCGTCGCGCGTCTTGGCGCAGGGCGCAGACTGCCGCAATTCAGACGACACGAATGCGTCGAGCCAGACTCGCACGAATATGGGCAAGCAATACCTGCGCAGACCAGGCTTCGATTGTCATTGTCGAGGCACCTATCACGCCGCTTATTCGGCCGGTCCACCCCCGTCGCGAAGCTGCTACAGATGCCGCACTCAGGCGGACCCGTGGGGTACCTCGGGAGCCATTACTTCGTTCATTCCGCGGTACTCCCGCTGTAATGCAGCGAACGTCCATTGCTGAGATTTCTCATGCGTCCTTACGCTCTTCTGCTGACCGCACTCATCCCGCGGGCTGATTCGGCGATCGCCGGGGACTGGAGGGTCATCCAGCTTCATCCCGACGGAGCCCTCGCCTCTGAGGCCTTTGACGTGGGCCAAGCGAAGATCGTCGGCAGCATCCTTTACACACCCAGCACTACATACCCCGCCCTCCGGGATGCCGATAGCGGCACGCTCACTGACCTCCTCCCGGGCGGACTCTACTACGGTGTCGTGTACGGCACGGACGGGCATCAACAGGTCGGGTTTTGCTCCGGGGGCTCGCCCGTTAGCTCCTACACGCCGCTCTGGACTGGAACGGCGGACAGCTTCATCGACCTCTTCCCGGGGGCGCCCTACCGTTCGGGTGGGACCGCTCACGGGGTATGCAGCGGCCAACAATTCGGCATGGTCGTCCCTCCATCAGATCCACAGCATGCTGCCCTCTGGCATGGGACCCCCATTTCGTTCGTCGACCTTCACCCGTCCGGTGCACAGTGGTCCGAAGCCCTCGCAACAGACGGCGTGCTTCAAGGTGGCCGGGCGTACCGCCTTCCCGGCACGGCCGAGATTCACGCCGTCCTCTGGCACGGCACCGCCGAAAGCTGGGTCGACATGAACCCGCTCGGCTCGCGCGAGTCACGCATCCGAGGGATGGCCGACGGCGTCCAGGTCGGCTGGGGGCTGTTCTTCACGCAGACTCGCGCCTGCCTCTGGCACGGTACGCCCGAAAGCTACCAGGACATGCACCCGACCGACGATCCGCCCGGCTCAACCTCGCGCCTTTACGACACGACCGGCCGCTACCACGCCGGATACGTTGAGTACACCGGCTGGGCCGAAGCCACCGTCTGGCTGAGCGGCGATCCCGACGACTTCGTCAATCTCCACCACCTGCTCGGCCTCGACTACTACGCCTCCGCCGCCTACGGCATCTCCGAGCACGAGGGCAAGCTCTACGTGGCCGGTTCCTCCGCCCGCGCCGGCCAGCGCGAACGCGCCACGCTCTGGATCGGCCGCATCCCCGACACCGACCGCCCCCCGCGCCGCCCGCCGACCGCAACCCCCGGCCAGCAGACCAAACCCACCACCGCCAGCCCCTTGATTCCCTAGCGGACCGTTGAAAACGCTCGCGCGCATCCGGGCCGCATGATCAGGACCGCATGATCGGGACGATCGCCATCTCGGAGACCCGCGCGGCGTGGGATTGTCCCTTTTGTGCTGTGATCCGCGACGCAGGCCCCCAAAGATACGAAAGGGGGGAGCGACGTGACCCACGGGTTACGCTCGTCCGCCTGGCGGCGGACTCGCTTCACCTGTGGCCAGCCCCCTTGGCCGCGCCGCGGCCAGCTCGTGACCGGTCAGAGACCGGTCCCTCATTCTCGGAGCAGCGATGACCGGTCTCCCGCGCCGGGAGCAGTGCGTTCACGGGCAAGCTGCGCTTGCCCATGCCACCCGGCCGCAGTCGGCGACCCCCTTAATCCCTCAA
>CAZXUI010000126.1:0-4585 GCA_964643885.1 uncultured Planctomycetales bacterium | reverse complement strand
CGGGCGCGGGCGGGCAGCGCATCTCGGTCGAGATGCTCGAGGCCGACGTGGCGGCGGGCGCGCTGACGAACGCGGACGGCACGCTCAACCTGGTGCTGTACGCGGCATGGCTGGTGAAGGAGGCGGCGAGCGGTGCCGATTGACCCGCGCAAACTGAAGCCGACACAGCTCGTCCAGCTGCTCAACTCGACCCCGCTCGGCGAAGTGGCCAGCGAACGGACGCTGTACCGGCATCGCGCGCGGGCCGGGCTGCGGATCGGCGACGGCCGTACGGTCGATCTGCTGCGCTACGTCGCGTGGCTGGTGCTGGAGCGCCATCGGCCGCGGCCCGAGCCGGAGGGATTGACCGGTTACGAGGCTCACAAGGAGCGCGCCGCGCAGCGCGTCCGCGAGCTGTCGCTCGCCGGCCGCGACATCGGCGAGCTGCCAGGCGTCGCGAATGCGGATCGGAAAGAGAAAGCCGAGCGCGACTTCCGGTTCTTCTGCGAGCAGTACTTCCCGCAGACGTTCCACCTGCCGTGGTCGCCGGACCACCTGAAGGTGATCACCAAGATCGAGCAGGCCGTCCTGGAGGGCGGGCTGTTCGCAATGGCCATGCCGCGCGGCAGCGGGAAGACGTCGCTGTGCGAAACCGCCTGCGCGTGGGCGCTCGTCTACGGGCACCGCGAGTTCGTCGCGCTGATCGGCAGCGACGAGGACCACGCCGAGAACATGCTCGACAGCATCAAGGTCGAGCTCGAGGCCAACGACCTGCTGCACGACGACTTCCCCGAGATCTGTTTCCCGATCCGCGCGCTGGAGGGCATCCACCAGCGGGCGGCTGGCCAGCTCTACCAGGGCCGGCAGACGCACATCGGCTGGACGGCCAAAGAGATCGTGCTGCCGACGATCCCAGGTTCTCGCGCATCCGGCGCGATCATCTGTGTGGCGGGCATCACGGGCCGGATTCGCGGCATGAAGCACAAGCGCGTGGACGGAACCAGCGTGCGGCCGTCGCTGGTGCTGATCGACGACCCGCAGACGGACGAGTCCGCCCGCTCGCCCTCACAATGCGCTGCGCGCGAACGCATCCTCGCCGGCGCGATTCTCGGTCTGGCCGGTCCGGGCCGGAAGATCGCGGGGCTGATGGCGCTGACCGTCGTTCGGCCGGACGACCTGGCCGACCGCATCCTCGACCGAGAGAAACACCCGCAGTGGCAGGGCGAGCGGACGAAGATGGTCTACTCGTTCCCGGCCAGCGAGGCGCTGTGGGCGCGCTACGCCGAGCTGTGGCGCGAGGGGATGCGGGCCGACCGCGGAATCGTGGAGGCGACGGAGTTCTATCGCGCCAACCGCGCCGCGATGGACGAGGGTGCCGTGATCGCGTGGCCGCAGCGCCACCATCCCGACGAGCTGTCCGCCGTGCAGCACGCGATGAACCTGCGGCTCGATCGGGGTGATGTGGCGTTCTGGGCCGAGTATCAGAACGAGCCGCTGCCCGAGGAGCACGCCGACGATGAGCTGCTCACCGCCGACCAGATTGCGGCGAAGGTCAACGGCCTGCGCCGCGGCGACGTGCCGATCGGCGCGACGCACCTGACGATGTTCATCGACGTGCAGGGCAAAGCGCTCTTCTGGCTCGTGGCGGCGTGGGAAGACGACTTCACGGGGTTCGTGCTCGACTACGGCACCGAGCCGGACCAAAAGGCAGCGTATTTCACGCTGCGCGACATCCGCCGCACGCTCGCTGACGCTTCGCCGCGGGCGGGGCTCGAGGGGGCGATCTACGCCGGGCTGGAGCGGCTGACGGATGCGACGTTGGGTCGCGAGTGGCGCCGCGACGACGGTGCGATGGTGCGCATCGACCGCTGCCTGATCGATGCGAACTGGGGCCAGTCGAGCGACGTCGTCTATCAGTTCTGCCGGCAGAGTAAGCACGCCGGCGTCGTCATGCCGGCGCACGGGCGCTACGTCGGCGCGTCCTCAATCCCGTTCGCCGACTACAAGCGCAAGCGCGGCGACCGCGTGGGGCTGAACTGGCGCATCCCGCTGCTCAGCAGCCGGCGGGCGGTGCGGCACGCGCTTTTCGATACGAACTACTGGAAGAGCTTCATCCACGCCCGCCTGGCGGTGCCGATGGGCGATCCGGGCTGCCTGTCGCTCTTCGGCCGCGCCGCCGACAAGCACCGGCTGCTCGCCGAGCATCTCACGAGCGAGTACCGCGTGAAGACCGAAGGCCGCGGCCGGACGGTGGACGAGTGGAAGTTGCGCGTCGACGGCCTGGACAACCACTGGCTCGACTGCCTGGTCGGTTGCGCCGTGGCGGCGTCGATGCAGGGCGCCACGCTCTTTGGTACCGAGTCGAAGCCCGTCGTGCTACCGTGCGTCCGCCTCTCCGCGCTTCAGGGGGCGCGGCGATGAAGGCGCCGTTGTCAACGCCGAAGCGCGCGGAGAAGTCGGAAGAACAGCGGGGCCTGGTTTGCCCGAAGTGCGGCTGCGAGCACTTCCGTGTCGTGTACACCCGCCGGGCGCCCGGCGGCAAGATTGTTCGCAGCCGCGAGTGCCGCCATTGCGGCCGACGCGTCATCACCTACGAGCAAGTCGTGTTCTAGGTGTATCACCGCTGCCAATCGATGCGGCCCGCCACGACCATTGCCGGAGCTTCGTCAAAGATCACCTTCTGGCCCGAGCTTGGCGGTGTGCTGGGCAATATGGCCGCGCAGCACGAGGGAGCGGGTTGCTAAGCGCGAATACCTTTCCGCATTCCCCGCACCTGTAAACGTGGTCACCCTGGATGATCAGATGAGCGTTGTCCTGCAGGTAGAACGGCGGAATGCGGAAATCGAAATCGACTAGGGAAAACGCTGTCTGCCGATGAGCTGCCCTCAGTTCATCAGGGTGTGTCGTCGCGACAAGCACATTTTCAGTATACTGAGGATACGCAACACGGAGCGCAGGAAGAGTATCTGAGTCACCGGTGATGAGCACGTGGAAGTCTCCCTCCCTCACGATGGCGGCGCGAACTAGGAGAGCCACTACCGCTGTGTCCACTTGCTTTTCCTGGTAGCGAGACTCACTCAAGCGCCGGATTATATAGTTCCGTATCGGCGGTCGAAACACGGCGTCGGTACGGTAACCAGCTTCAGTCGCCCACGATACGAACTCCTCGCGCGCGTGAACACCGCGCCTGGTGCGGTCAATATGATCGGGGGTCACGTCATCGTACTGGTTCGGCCAATCATCAAAGTCGTCGGGAAGCGAGAAAATCGAAGTCGCCACGTAAAGCTCGTTGACCCCATCTACCTGGCCGCCGGCGCCGCGCACGTGCGCGAGGAGCGCGTCGTTCAACTTCGTGAAGTCAAGGCGAAACCTCGAGTTCGGAGATGCTGTCGCGTTGGGCAAGCACTGTCCGCCGCCGCACTGATAGAAGAGCCACGTGCCATCGATGAAAACGTTCAAGTTGGCCATGATTAGTGCCGTCCTGAGCGGAGTTCTTGACCGCTTGTTAACGAGTTCGCGCCGCGGCCGGGAACGCCGTTGAGCGAGATTATCGACGCCGCTCGGCGAGCGGGCAACCCTGACGCACCATCCCGGCCCGGTTGGGCCCCGCTCTGGCGGTACGTTCCATATGTGGAACAATCTCGGTCGAGGCGCCTCTGCCGGGTTGCATCGCACCGCGCACCGACGTAAGTAACGGATAGACAACCAAGCCGGGACTTCCCGGAGGCGAGCGGTCGGCCGCTGATCCCCGCCGGCTCTCATGCGAGCAAACAGGCCGTACGGGGCCGTACCCCCGCGCGGCGTTTTCTTTTGGCGTCGCCTCCAGGAACGCCCGGCCGGTCGGCGGGAGGCGCTCCGGCAAACATGCCGGCCTCATTCGCCGGAGCCGCGGGTTCGAATCCCGCTCCCGCAAGTGTGACGCCGGCGTGGCTGACCCATTGGCGAAGGCGGCCGCGAAGGCGCGTGGAGATCGGTCGTGGCTGAGACGGTCCAGGACGCGATCAAGGAGAACGCCCAGGGCCCGAAGCGGGCGCAGGGCGACGCCGGCAGCGTCGAGCAGCACGACCTCAAGGACCAGATCGAGGCCGACCGGTACCTGGCGTCGAAAGAAGCTGCGAAGAAGGGCCTCGGCGTGAAGATGACCAAGGTGGTCCCCCCCGGAGCGGTGTGACGTGCTGAAGTGGTTGCGACAGCTCGGATCGCGGAACGCCGCCGGCGACGGTTCCCGTCGTGATGGCGGCACGCGCGTGCTCCGGCCGCGCTTCGCCGTCGTGCGCGGGAAGTACGACGCCGCGCAGACCTCGCACGAGAACCGCCGACACTGGGCAAACGCTGATCATCTCTCGGCCAACGCCGCGGCCAACGTCGATGTGCGCCGCATCCTGCGCAGTCGGGCGCGCTACGAGGTCGCCAACAACAGCTACGCGCGGGGCATCGTCGCGACGCTGGCGAACTACATCGTCGGCATGGGCCCGCGGCTCCAGATGCTCACCGACGATCCTGAAGCGAACCGTGTCGTCGAGAAGGAGTTCGCGCGCTGGGCGAAGGCGATCGGCCTGGCCCACAAGCTCCGCACGATGCGCGTCGGGCAGTGCGAGAGCGGCGA
>CAZXUI010000125.1:0-4753 GCA_964643885.1 uncultured Planctomycetales bacterium | reverse complement strand
GAAATTCGGCCACGTGAAAGAAAGTCTCTCTATCCGCGCGGCTGTTCCCGCGGGCGTTTTCTCGGACCATGGCCCGGAAGGAACCATGATCGCATATGTTGTCATACCTCAGCATCCGTCTCCGTATCGCGGGTCATCAGCGCCGCGGCCCGTCGCAGTTCGGCGGCGCGCGCGGCGTTCGTCTGTTCGCAGCGCTCGGCGAGCTGGAGCAGCCGCTCGCGCCAGGCCGCGGGCGTCCAGCCGTCGCGCGGGCCTGCGAGCTCTCGTACCGGCCGGGGCAGGTGATCCGCATCGCCGCGGTACCAAGCCACGACGACGGGTTGGCCGGCCGCCGGCGGGGTCGGCGGGGGTTTGCGAGTCTGCGACTCTAGCGAGTCTGTTTCGGCCCCCTTATAGAATGATTTTCTTTCATCACCCTTGAAACTCGCGCGCGAAGGGGCGGAAAAAGACTCGCTAGACTCGCAGACTCGCAGCGTGCGTTTCATGTGGCTGACCCCGATTCAGACTCGCAGACTCGCAAACCATCGAACAGCGACGGCCGGTCGATGCCGTAGAGCTTCCAGACAGCGCCGTGGCGGCTGTAGTCGGCGGGGCTCGTGTCGAAATACTTTCCCTCGACGACGCGCCTGCGGAAGTGCCTCAGCTTGTTGCCGATCTGGCGTGGCGTAGGCGCGCGGCCCGGCGGGCAGCCGACGGCGTTCTCCAGGGCCGCCCGCAAGGCCACGCTCGCTTCGTCGTGGGGCCCAAGCTCCCGCTGGGGCGGGTAGAGACGGTTCAGTACATCGCAGAGCACGAGCCCGTCGCCAACGGCATCGTAGCGCTCCCACGCCGCGATCAGCTGCCCGAGGGCGTCGCCGCTCGTGTCCGCGGATTCGGCGAGCCGTGTGCGTGTCAGGCAGGGATCGGGCAGGCCGATCCAGACGACCGCCTCGCGCACAACGCTCGACCAGCCCTCGAAGCTGCCGAACGGTTTGAGGTCGCGTGCGGGCCGCCCGCTGAGCAGGTAGGCCGAGAGGATCGTCAGCGCAGACGACAGCAGCCGCCCGCGATTCCGCTCGATCCAAGCGAGAAGGTTGTCGTGCTTGAACCCCGACCGATCCTCGGGATGCTCGTCGAGCACGTCCAGGCGGACGTGGATGATCCGGCGCAGCGTGTCCGCCGCGACCTGGACGTTGTTGCCGGTCGCGTACCAGGCCGGGATCAGCGGCAACTCGACCTCCTCGCTCTTGCCGAGGATGCGGTCCTTCCAGCGCGTGCTGGTCAGCGCCCGGTCGAGCGCGTCGTTGCCGAAGCGCCCTTCGAGGTTGTCGAAGAGGATCATCCGATCGCCGGCGATGGCGATAGCGGTGATCTTCTTGCGCATCTCCTCGCTGTCGTGCGCGTAGCTGCTGACCGGCATCTCGCGGCCGAGCACGACGCGGCCGATCGTTTGTGCGAGCAGGCCCTTGCCGGCGCCCCGCACGTTGGCGTCGATCAGGAACAGCGGCGACGGGCCGGCGAAGGCGAACCGCGCCAGCGGCGTGAGCAACGCCGCCAGCCAGGCGGCCTTGTGCTCTTCGGACTCGAACGGGAAATCGCAGACGACCTCCAGCAGCGTCGTCAGCGCCGCGTCGGCGTCGTCGATGTTGATCTCAGGGTGGATCGGCGGGAAAGAAGCGCCTGCCGCCGGCTCGAACAGGACGCCCGTGCTTTCGTCGTAACCCGGCGACTGCCAGATCGAGCCGTCGGCCCGCAGGATTGGCGTGTCGGAGATGCCCATGAGGTGACGGATGCCGTCCCACTCGGCGCGGGCCTCGACGGCGCTGACCAGCCAGGGCGCGGGGTGCGCCGCGACCTCTTCCCCGTTGCGATTGAGCTTGGTGAACGTGGCGACGCGCGTCATGCGCTCGCGCAAGTTCGCCGCCGGCATCGCCTGGATCGTGGCGGAGCCGTCGCAGCGAAGGATTCCGTCGCTCGGCTGGCGGTCGCGGATCACGCGCACCAGGATGCCGCCGCGCTGGTACAGGTCCGCGTCGGCGGTTAGCGCCGCGATCGTCTCGCGGACGACGCGGTGCTCCTCGGTGTCGATGAGGATGTTCGGGCGCGCCGAGCCGCCGGCCGTCCGACCGCCAGGGGCGGCTGGTGGCGGCGCATCGCGCGCCGCTTCGACAAGCCCGATCAGTTCATGGACCGTCCCGCCGGCGTCAAACCAGTCGCTGGTGTCCTTGCCGGGACCGGGCAGCTCGAGCACGCGAATCTCGGCCGCGCGGTTCTGTAGCCGCATGGCCACGTCAGAAGCGTGCTCGCGCCCGGCGGCGTCCTTGTCGGCGAGGATCACGACGCGGCGGCCGTGGAGCGCCGAGTCGTCGGACAGCTTGCTCCACTTCTTCGCGCCGCCCGGGTTGCATGTCGCGATCAGGCCAACCGACGCCAGCCGGTCCACGTCCTTTTCGCCTTCGGCGACGAACACCCACTCGTCGGGGCCGGCCGCGAGGAGCTCCGGCAGCCGGTACAGCACGCGCGGCGTGCGGCCGAGCTTCCACGACCAGCCGCCGTTGCCGTCCGGACGGCGCTGCTTGAACGTCTTGCCCTCGTAGCGCACCACCTGGAAGAGCAGCTCGCCGGTGGCGTCGCGGTAGTCGTACGTGGCCTCGATGCGCGCGTGCCCATCGCCGTTGTTGCTGGGCGGGAACAGGTCGCCCAGGCGCAGGCCCAGCGCCTGGCACACGGCCACGGGCGCGCAGCCGGCGTGGCAGTGCAACAGCACCCGGCCGTCTTCGCCGCGCGCCACGCTGAGACTGGCGTGGCGGTCGTCGTGGGCGGGGCAGCGGGCCTCGTAGCCGTTTCCGCAGCGCCGAACGCCCCGGAGCCGGGCCAGTACGTTGCCCACCGCGTCGGCGGTGCGAGGGTCGGACACCCGTGTCGGGCCCATACCCCGACCTGGGTTTGGCGCAGCGTCCCGCGCGTCCGGTGGACCGTCCGGCGCGTCCGAAACGGTGTCCGGAACGGTGTCCGGCGCATCCGGAACGGTGTCCGGCACGGTGTCCGGCACGATTCCTGGGGTGTCCGGAACACTGTCCGGCGCCGCCTCGGTTGTGGCCGCTGTACCCTTGGCGGCGACCAGCCAGTCGTGGACGGTGCTGCGAGGCAGGGCGAGCAGCCGCGCGATCTGCCGGATGCTCCGGCCCTCCTGGCGAAGCGCCAGCGCCTGCTCGCGTCGCTCGTCCGGGTGCGCGCTCACGTCAGGTGCCTCCCGATTGCCTGCCGGACGTCCTCGACCGACCGCGCGAGCACGTACACGCCGCCGAAGTGCTCGATCATCCTCTGAAAGGCCCGTTGCTCGCACGTCTGGGGACATCCCGGCCGCTTGACCTCGATCTCCAGGCGCACGCCACAAGGCAGGATGCCAGTCAGGTCCGCCTGGCCGGGCAGGCCGAAGCGCACGACGCGGCCGCCGGCGCTACGCGGGCCTCCGATGTGCGCAACGCCCACGTTGGCTCGCCACAGACGCATATCGCGCCGCGTGCCGAACTCGCGCAGGATCGCGTTCTGGATCTGCTTCTCGGTCAGCGAGACACCTCCTGCCGTGCGAGGAAGCGCTCACGCATCGCCATGCCACGTACCTCTGACACGAACCCCCGCGGCCAGCAGCCGAAGGTCTCGCGGTAGCGATGCGCGGCCCAGCCGTCCGCGAAGCCGCGCTCCCGCGCCACCGACAGCAGCCGCTGGTAGACGGCGCGCTTCTGGTCCAGCGTCGCACGGGCGGGGTCGATCAACTCGACCACGCCGTCGATCTCCGCCACGACCGGCGGCTCGCCGAAGCGCTCCTTGAAGCGGAAGAAGCTCCACCCCTCGCGGTATCCCATCGCTTCGCGTTCGGCCTCGATCAGGTTCCAGATCTGCTGGCGGTACTCGAAGCTGGAATCGTCGAACTCGGCCAGCTCGCCGGCGCCATGTACATCGGGCCGATCGCGGCGCCGTTCCTCGGGCGCGGGCGCCCACCCGCACTCCGGGCAGGCCGGCTCGTGGAGCTCGAAGAGTAGCCCGCACTCCTGGCAGCGCCGCAGGCCCAGCGGTTCGCTGTGACCGACCTTTTCGCCGTTGAGCGAGTAGTTGAGCCGGCGCGTCACCAGGCCGTGGACGTGGTGGTTGCCGGCGTGGTCGAGAACGATGGCGCCGTCCTTGCCGTCGGCGGCGCGCATCACTCGGCCGATCGTCTGGAGGTGCAGGTTCAGCGACGCGGTCGGGCGGGCGATGATCGCGCACTCCAGCGCGGGCAGATCCCAGCCCTCGGTCAGCACCAGGCAGTTGCTGACGATCAGCGTCTCACCGGATGCGAGGCGCGCCAGGATCGCGTCGCGCTCGTCGCGCGGCGTAGAGCCGTCGACGTGCTCGGCCGGAACGCCAGCATGGCGGAAGGCCTCGCTGATGGCCTTCGAGTGCGCGACGTCTACGGCGAACGCGACCGTGCGCCTGCCGGCAGCCCGCTTCAGCCAGGTCGCGACGATGTCGGCATTGAGTTCGGCCGTGTTTGTGCGTTGGGCCAGCACCCCCAGCTGATAATCGCCGGCGATCACCTTCACGCCGCGCAGGTCGGGCGACTTCGAGGCCCAGACCTTCGGTCGGTGCAGCACGCCGTTTTCGCAGAGCTCGTGCGGGTACGCCGCGACGACGAGCTCGCCGAACAGGTCGCCCAGGCCGTGGCCGTCGAGGCGGAAGGGCGTCGCGGTCAAGCCGACTATGCGTGCCCGCGGGTAGGCGTCGAGAATCGACT
>CAZXUI010000124.1:0-5409 GCA_964643885.1 uncultured Planctomycetales bacterium | reverse complement strand
CTACGGCGAGTTCATGTTCAACCGCCGCGAGTCCGTGCAGTACGGCGCGCGCCAATTCTTCCCGACTGTGTACACTGCCACCGCGTCCAATACGCTTCCGGGCCAAATTATCGGCAGCACCTATTTGCCGATTATTCCGCTGAGCTCCGACCGCGATCAGGAGGTCAACTACACGCGGGCGGTGCTCGGCTTGCGCGGCGACATTGGCGACACGGGCTGGGCGTGGGATATCTATGCGCAAGTGTCGCATAATGACGCCGATTACGGCACCGACATCATCTACAACGATCGCGTCGTTGCAACGACCGGTTTGGCGCAAGTGGGCCCCTCCTTGTTCCTCAACAACTCGCCGGGCTCTTTGGCCGGATGCGATCAAGCGCAGATCACGATTTCTGGCGGCAATTGCAGCAATCTGGCCGCCCCGATCCCGTGGACCAGCGCGCGCATTCTGAACGGCGACTTCAACGCCAACGAGCGCGCATTCCTCTTCGACCATGAATACGGTCACACGACCTACGATCATCGTATGGTGGAAGCGTCGTTCACCGGCCCGGTGTTCCAACTGCCGGCAGGTTCGGTCGAAGCCGCCATCGGCGCGAGCTATCGCGAAGAAGAACTGGACGACACGCCCGGCTTCAACGAGGCCAATTTCAACCTCTGGGGCTCGACCTCGGCCGGCCGCACCGCGGGCGAAGACAGCGTGCAGGAAGTGTTCGCCGAAGTGAACGTTCCGCTGCTTGCCGACCGTCCCTTCTTCCAGAACTTGGATCTCTCGCTCAGCGGCCGCTACGTCGATTATGAGAGCTACGGCACCGGCGATACTTACAAGGTCGGCCTGAACTGGCGCGTGTTCCCGGATTTCCGCATCCGGGCATCGCAAGGCACCTCGTTCCGCGCCCCGGCGCTGTACGAACTCTTTTTGGCCGGCCAGACCAGCTTCACGCCACAGACCTCCGTCGATCCGTGCACGACCTGGGAGACGGACACCAATCCGCGCATCCAATCGAACTGCGCCGCGGCCAACGTGCCGATGGGCTACACCGCGGCCGGCACTTCCAGCGCCACCGTCTTCTCCGGCGGCGGCGCGGGTCTGCTGGAAGCGGAAGAGTCGGAAGCGTCGACGATCGGCGTGATCTGGACGCCGAGCGGGTGGGGGCTGGAAGGCCTGTCGCTGGCGGTCGATTATTTCGACATTGTCGTCAACGACGAAATCACCCGCTTCGGCGCGGCCAACATCGTTGCCGCATGCTATCAGTCGGCCAACGGACCGGCGTTCGGCAACACCGATCCGTTCTGCACGCTGTTCAACCGCAGCGGCGACGGCGGCCTGACGCCCGGACCTGACGCTGGGGGCGCCATGGCCAACGCGATCCTGACCGTCAACAACAATTACGTGAACGTGGCCTCACAGGGTAACCGCGGCATCGACGTCACGCTCCGCTATGAGCGCGACCTCGGCCCTGGCGAACTCACCCTGGCCGGCGAAGCCACCTTCATGCTGGAAGACGTGACGCAGATCTTCCTCGGCGGCATCGTCAACGACTATCTGGGCACCACGCAGACTTTCCGCGGCCCGGAAATCGTGGCGCGCGGCTCGGTCCGCTACGACTGGCAGGATTGGACGGCCAACTGGGCGATCAATTATATCGGCGAAGGCAGCGACGACGAGCAATTCGGCGGCGACGTGTTCTTCTCGTCGGTGTACGGCCAAGACGTGCGCTTCGAACAAAGCGTCGATCCGATCGTCTATCACGACCTGTCGGTCCGGAAGCGGTTCGAGAACGAGAATGGCGCCGACATTTCCATCGTGCTCGGCATGATGAACGTGTTCGACGAACGTCCGCCCGGCCAATCGGCCGGCCAGTTCCGGCGCGGCACCGCGGCGCTGAACGGCTACGACCTCATCGGTCGCCGCCTGTTCTTCAACGTGGCGGTCGGCTGGTAACAGTCAGATCAGAACTCAACGAGCGCCGGTCCGAAAGGACCGGCGCTTTTTGTTTGTGCTAGGACGAGGGACTAGGGACGAGGGACGAGGGACGGACTAGGGACGAGGGGCGATCATGTCGTTAGCCGACTACAAGCAGCTCGATGTCTGGGCCAAGAGCATGGACCTTGCGCAGGCAGTGTACGAGGCGGCCAAGCAGATGCCTAAGCAAGAGGAATTCCGGCTTACTGCGCAGATGATCCGAGCGGCAATTTCCGTTCCTGCGAACATCGCAGAGGGCCATACGCGAGCAACACGGAAGGACTACGCCCATTTCGTGAACATGGCCCGAGCCTCAACCGCCGAACTCGAAACTCTGTTCTTGCTTGCGGAGCGAGCCAAGCTATTGCCGCCCGCCGCGACTAGACCGCTGCTCGCATATGCCGACGAGATCTCGCGCATGCTGAACCGCCTGCATACCCGCCTCCGCGAGCGACCCTAACCCCTCGTCCCTCGTCCCTCGTCCCTCGTCCCTAGTCCGTTCCTCGTCCCTCGTCCGCCACCCCCGTCCCGCTTAGTTCTGCCGGCGCACGCGGTGGCCGGCGCCGCCCCGGGAGGAGATGAGGCGATAGCTGCCGAAGGCGGCGCGTTCGATGCTGACGGTGTCGCCGATGCGCACGTTGCGCGCGTTCTGGGGCTCGACCTGCTCCCAGACCTGGCCGTTCTCGAGCTGGAAGGTGTGATAGCCCAAAGGGTTGCGCCGGACGTTGGCGACGGTCGCCTCGATACTGTCGATTGGCGCGTCATCGCCGCCCAGACTCGGCAACATGCGCGACAGCGAAGGCAGGTGGAAACCGAACGAGTCGCGTTCGAGCTCCTCGGCCTGGGCGCGGTCCACCGCCACCACCTCGCCCTGGCTCTCGGCCTGGCGCAGGCGCCCGACCGCGCCGTCGTAACAAGTCAGCCGCGCGGCGTCGTCCTCGATCTGGGCGCAGGCATAGACGTCGGTCAGGGCCTGGGGCGTGGGGGTAGGAGTTTGCGCATGCGCCCCCGAAACGATCCCGGCCAGGGCTGCCGCAGCGATCCAAAACATCCGCATCGGGGGGCTCCTCAATCCTGGCCGGCGGCCAGTTTCCGCTTGTTTTCGCTTTACTTGCCGGGGCCGTCCCGCGCCAAGAGCGGCTAATCGTGTTCGTTCGTCGCAGACGCGACAAATGTGCACCAGTTAGGGCGGAATGTGCCAATTGAGCGGCGTTCTGCGTTTGACGGGCTAAAATCTGTCGTTAACGTGGCGCCGAGTAGCGCAGGGAATCGGTCCGGCCGTCGGTGGGCGGGGGCTCGGACTTGGGGCGTCAGCTCCCTCTTTGCGCGTGCGGGCGGAGCGCAAGCACTCGCCTGTGGGGGAAGTTAAGTTCGCGCTCGCGCGATGGCAGAGAAATCCAAACGGGGGTTCTTAGATGAGTTCCAAAAAGCACACCAACGGAAACGGAACACGTAAGTCGTTGCTTTCCGGTGTTTCTGTTGTGGCGGCGGCGGCGGCGGCGGCTTTGACCGGCACGCCCGCGCACGCGCAAGACGACGAAGCGATCGTCGTCACGGGCTCGCGGATCCCGCAGCCCAACCTGGTCACCACCAGCCCGGTTACGCAGGTGACGTCGGAAGACATCACCACCCAGGGCGTGACCCGCATCGAGGACATGACCAACCAGCTGCCGCAGGTCTTCGCGGCGCAGAACTCGACGGTCGCCAACGGCGCAACCGGTACGGCGCAGGTCAACCTGCGCGGTCTCGGCGCGGCCCGCACCCTCGTGCTGATCGACGGCCGCCGCATGGGCTACGGCTCGCCGAACTCGGTCCCGTCCGACTTGAACCAAATTCCCGGCGCTCTGGTCGAGCGCGTGGAAGTGCTGACGGGCGGCGCCTCGGCCGTGTACGGGTCTGACGCCATCGCCGGCGTCGTGAACTTCATCATGCGCGACGATTTCGAAGGCTTCCGCGTCGATGCGCAGTACGGCTTCTACCAGCACAACAACGATTCCGACGACGGCTACATCCGCGACGAAATCGCCTTCCGCGCTGCGTCGAACCCCTCGCAGTTCGCGCTGCCGCCGGATGATGTCGTGCTCGGCTACGGCAAAGAAATCACCTTCATCTTCGGTTCGTCCACGGGCGACGGCCGCGGCAACGTCACGGCCTATCTCGGCTATCGCAACAACGACGCGGTGCTCGAGCGCGATTACGATTACTCGGCGTGCGCGCTGGGCAACAGCAGCGCCGCGGCGCGTCCGTATTCGTTCAGCGGCCAGCACTGGACCTGCGGCGGTTCGGGCACCGCCTATCCGGGCACGTTCACAGACTTCGGCGCCAACATCACACCGCTCGTCTTCGGCGCGCCGGACCCGGTGAACGCAGCGGCGGTGACGGCGCCGAGCTTCAACGCCACGCTCGATGTCGGCACCGGCGAGTTCATCAACTTCAACTCGAACCTGCACCAGTACAATTTCGGCCCGCTGAACTATTATCAGCGTCCGGATGAACGCTGGACCGGCGGCGCGTTTGCGCGGTACGAAATCAATCCGCGGGTCGAGGCCTATGCCTCGTTCATGTTCAGCGACTATCGCTCAGTCGCGCAGATCGCGCCGTCAGGGAACTTCTTCTCGACTGGCACAATCCAGTGCGACAACCCGCTCCTGACCCCAGACCAGCGCAACTTGATCTGCGGCGACGGCACGGCGGGCTACACGATTATTGGTGGTGTAGTCGTGCCTGATCTCGGCGAGGATGGTGCGCCTGGCGGCCTCAACGATCCGGGCCCGGACGGCGTCTTCGGCAACGACCCGAATACGCCTGCCAACGAAGCGGCGGACGATATCATTAATACAGACGCTATCTCGCCGTGCGTCGACTCCGATCCCGGCGTGCCTGGCATGCAGTGCACCGCGACGCTCTACATCGGACGTCGTAACGTCGAAGGCGGCGGCCGTCAGGACGACCTGAACTACGAAGCCTATCGCTTCGTAGCCGGCTTCCGCGGCGCGCTGGGCGACAACTGGCACTATGACGTGTTCGGTCAGTATTATCGCGTCAACCTGGCGCGGTCGTACCTGAACGACTTCTCCGTCAGCCGCCTCACGCGCGCGATGGACGTGGTCGATCCGGGCGATGACGGCATCATCGGCAACGCCGACGATAACTCGGGCGATCCGGCGAACTTCGCCTGCCGTTCGGTCATCACCGGCGTCGATCCGAACTGCGTGCCCTACAACATATTCGATCCCAACGGCGTCACCCAGGCGGCGTTGAACTATCTGCAGATTCCGCTGCTGCAACGCGGCGAGTCGATCATGCAGAACGTGGTCGCGACCATCGGCGGCGACATCGGCATCACCTCGCCGGCGGCGCAAACGCCGGTCCAGGTCTCGCTGGGCGCGGAATATCGCAGCGACCTCATCAATGCGGTCGTCGACGAGAACTTCGCCACCGGC
>CAZXUI010000123.1:0-5413 GCA_964643885.1 uncultured Planctomycetales bacterium | reverse complement strand
CGCGTGATCAGGCGCGCGCGGCCGTGCCGGCGCTGCGGAGCAGCGCCCCGCACGACTCGCGCACCACCAGCTCGGGCTGGAGCGAAATGCGCGTCGACGGCCGCTGTGCGTCGGCCAGCCGCAGACAGAGCAGCTCGACGGCCGTCGCACCCATCTGGGCCTTCGGCACGCGCGCGGTCGTGATCGTCGGACGGGTCATGCGGGCGATGCGCGTATCGTCGAACCCCACGACGGCCAGATCGCCGGGCACCTTCAGCCCGGCCGCACCGGCCGCGGTGAGAATCCCGGCCGCCATCTCATCGTTCGCAGCGAAGACGCAGTTGCCCGCGCCGGCCCACTCGTGCGCACAGCGGGTGGCCAGGATATGGGCGGTGTCGAACTGATAGTCGAGGAAGTAGATGTCACCGTCGCGGATGGTCACGCCGCGGCGGGCCGCGACTTGCCGCGTCGTCTCGAGCCGCGCCCGCGTATCCATGTTCGTCTCGGGTCCGCCGACGAAGATGATCCGCCGGGCGCCGCAGTTGTCCAGCAGGTGCTGCACGAGCAGCAGCGCGCCGTGCCGCTGATTGATCACCACGCTGTCGTGCGGAACGGTGTCGATATCCTCGTCGATGACGACGAAGGGCAGGGCAAAGCGGCTCAGCGTCTCCTGGAGCCGGTCGGTCACCTCGGAGACCATCACCGCCACGCCGTCGCAGAAGGAGCGCTGCTGAAGCGCCGCCAGCAGCGAATGGCTGTCGTCGCCGTCGCGCACGGACGAGACGACCAGCCCGTAATCCAGCTCGCGGGCCTTCTCGCTGGCGCCGCGGATGATCTCGGAGTAGAACTCGCCGTGCAGATCGGGCAGCACGAGCGCGATCAGCTCGCTGCGGCGCAGCATCAGCCCGCGGGCGAACGGATTCGGCCGATAGCCGAGCGTGCGAATGGCCTGCTCGACGCGGACGCGGGTCTTCTCGCTGACCAGATCGCGCCGGTTGATGACTCGGGAGACAGTCGAGATGGATACTTGGGCGAGCCGCGCGACGTCTTCAATCGAAGCGGCCATGGCACCTGGGGTCTGCCGCGAGGAAGTTCATTGACAGCGCTTTCATTCCAGGTTATCAAACCTCTCATGTGGCGTCAAGTCGTTTTGGCAGCGGCATTTCTCGCACCACCGGCCGCCCTTGGCCAGTCGCAGGTTATCGCTCCCCCGCCGGACGTCGCCAGGCCCGGACAGTTCAGTTTCAGCCCGGCCGACGAGAAGCTGCTGGAGGAGATTCAGCACGCCTGCTTCCTGTATTTCTGGAGGGAAGTCGGCGACCCGGCCTGCCTGGCGAAGGACCGGATGAAGGGCCCGGTCGCGAGCATCGCGGCGGTCGGGTTTCAGCTCTCTTCGCTGCCGATCGGCGTGCAGCGCGGCTGGGTGACGCGCGAGAAGGCCCGCGAGCGGGCGGAGGTCGTGCTGCGCTCCCTGCTGACCCGGCGCGACAACCGCCGCGAGGGCGTCTATCTGCACTTCCCGGATCTGAATACGGCCGGCCCATCGCATCACGGCTACGAGACCGTCGCCAGCACGGTCGACACCGCCCTGCTGCTGGCGGGCGCGGTGGTCGCGGCGGAGTATTTCGGCGGCCAGGTCTCCGAGTACGTCGACCAGATGCTGGAGGAGGCGAACTGGCGCTGGTACGCAGTCGAGAAGGACAACGGCTTCATCAGCATGGGCTGGCGCGCGGCCGACGTCGAGCAAATGGACGGTCCGGGCGAGTTCCTGAAGTGGCACTGGTGGACGGCCAGCGACGAAGAGCGGCTGATCTACTTCCTGGCCGTCGGCTCGCCCCGCAGCGAGCACGCAGTGGACCCGGCGCTGTATTACAAGCTTCAGCGGACGGTCAAATCGCACGCTGATCTCCCGGGTTTCGTAGTCTCCTGGCCGGGGACGCTGTTCACGTACTTCTTCAGCCACTGCTGGATCGACTACGCCGCACTCGGCACGGACGATCCGTCGCGTTTCGGCGCAAGCGGGCCGCGCGTGGACTGGTGGGAGAACTCGCGCCGAGCCGTGCTGTCGCACCGGCAGCGCTGCCGCGAGCTGGGCGAGCGCTACAAGACGCTCTCGGGCGACATCTGGGGGCTCAGTGCCTGTGCCTCGCGCGACGGCTACATCGTGCCCGAAATACGCCCGAATCTGCGCGACGAAGAGCAGCTCTTCGAAGGGACGGTCGCACCCTACGCGGCCGGCTCCGCCATCATGTTCACGCCGGCCGAGAGCCTCGCGGCGCTGCGGGCGATGCGGGCGCTCAAGGGAGCGGACGGCAAGCCGCTGGTCTGGCGCGACCCGAGCGAAGGCGGCTACGGCTTCGTCGACTCGTTCAACCTCGACCAGAACTACGCCCACGACGACTACGTCGGGATCGACCAGGGACCGATGCTGCTGGCCATCGAGAACGCCCGCACGGGGCTGATCTGGAAGCTCTTCATGAGGCACCCGAACTCGCGGCGGGCGGTCGAGCGGCTGAGATTGGGGTCCGCCCGCTCGAAATAAGCCGGTGGGGGCCGTTTTCCCGCGGCCGATGGCGATTTCGGAATTGTGAGACCGGGCGGAAAGCGGTATACTGAAAGCGCTTTCAGGCGGCGCAGGACGGCCGGCCTGGGCAGCAGGAAGTGCCTATGACCCGCCCCACCGCCGCCAAGCCCCAGAACGAGCTCTCCAGAACCGATTCAACCGCGGCCACCGCCTACGGTCGATTCTCCCCCGACGGGCGCGAGTACGTCATCCACAACCCGCGCACACCACGGCCGTGGGTCAACGTGATCTCCAACCCGGGCTTCGGCCTGGTCGTCAGCCAGACCGGAAGCGGCTTCACCTGGCGCGGCAACTCGCAGCTCGCCGCGATTACGCGCTGGGAGCAGGACCTGGCCCGCGACGCCTCCGGCCGGTTTCTCTACGTGCGCGACGCAGAGTCCGGCCGGCTCTGGTCGGCCGCGCCGGCCCCGACCTGGCCGGCGTATGACGCATTCGAGGCTCGTCACGGGCTCGGCTACACGACGTTCCTGGCCACCGTGGACGAGATCGAAACGGAGTGGACGCTCTTCGCCGATGCGCAGCGGCCGATCGAGCATTGGCGCGTGCGCGTGCGGAATGTGTCGAAGCGCGAGCGGCGGATCGAGCTGACGGCGCTGATCGAGTGGTGCTGCGGCGTGGCGCCCTCGCCGCGGCGCGAGTTTCAGAAGCTCTTCGTCGAGACGGAGTTCGATGCGGCCCGCGGAGCGATCTTCGCCCGCAGCGACATGTGGGAGGCGGTGCAGAGCGACCGCTGGGGCCACTGGAACCACGACTTTCCGTATGTGAGTGTTTTCGCCTGCTGCGAGCCGGTGCTGGCGGCGCAAGGCGACAAGGCGGCGTTCCTGGGGCGCTATGGCGATTACGCCGCGCCGCAGTCGCTGGCCGAGGACCTGTGGAAGCCCTGCTTTGGGCGGCATCATGACCCGATCGCGGCCCTGCGCAGCGCGATCGATCTGCGGCCGGGGCAGGAGCACACGCTCGGGTTCGTCCTGGCGGCCGGCGACGACCGGCCGTCGGCCGAGGCGCTGCTCGAGCACGCGCTCGACGGCGGCGACGGGACGGCCCACGCAGCGGCCATCGAGGCGGCGCTGGAGCGCGTCAAGTCGGGTTGGCACGAGCGGCTGGCGGCGTGCCGCATTTCCACTCCGGAGCCCACGCTCGACTGCATCGTCAACGATTGGGTCCGTTACCAGGCGATCAGCGCGCGGCTGTGGGGCCGGGTGGGGTACTACCAGCAGAGCGGGGCGTTCGGCTTCCGCGATCAGCTTCAGGACTCGCAGCTCTGGCTGACGAGCGAGCCGGTCCGCTGCCGCGAGCAGATTCTGCTGCACGCGGCCCATCAATTCGCCGACGGGTCGGTGTATCACTGGTGGCATCCGCTGACCGAGACCGGCCTGCGCACGCGGATGACGGATGACCTGCTCTGGCTCGCGTACGTGACCGGCAGCTACATCCTGGAGACGGGCGATCTGGGGATACTGCTGGAGCGGGCGCCCTTCGTGGATGACGAGCGGCCGGCCACGCTCTGTGAGCACGTCTGGCGGGCGTTTCAGCGCTCCTTTTCGCGTACGAGCCCGCGCGGGATTCCGCTCATCGGCGCCGGCGACTGGAACGACGGCCTCAGCGCGGTCGGCCGCGAGGAGAAGGGCGAGTCCTTTTGGCTGGCGGAGTTCCTGGTCGGCCTGCTCGACGTGTGGAGCCAGATCGCCGCCCGCGCGGACGTGATCTGGCCGAAGATCGTCGCCGCGCAGACCGGCGGCGATGCCGCGGCGCCGATTCCGGCCGAGGCGCGGGCCGTCGCGGCCGATTTCTCGCAGCGGCGCACACGGCTGATCGAGGCGATCAACCGCCACGGCTGGGACGGACACTGGTACATCCGGGCCACGCTCGACGACGGCCGCAAGCTCGGCAGCCGCGAGAACCGCGTCGGCCGCATCTTTCTCAATGCACAGACCTGGGCGATTCTCAATGACGTCGCGCCGCCGGACCGGGCCGCGCAGTGCCTGGCGAGCGTGCGCGAGCAGCTCGTCAGCGAGGCGGGGGCGCTGCTGCTGGCGCCGGCCTTCGACCGGCCGATCCGCGAGATCGGCTACATCACGCGCTACGCCCCGGGGCTGCGCGAAAACGGCGGCGTCTACACGCATGCGGCCACGTGGGCGATCGCTGCGGCCTGCAAGATGCGCGACAGCGAGCTGGTCGGGCGGCTGCTGCGGGCGATCAACCCGGCGCTCAAGGACCCGGAACGCTACTGGGCCGAGCCCTATGTCCTGCCGGGCAACGTGGACGGGCCGGACTCGCCCTATCACGGCCGGGCGGGCTGGACGTGGTACACCGGCTCGGCCGCGTGGCTGCATCGCGTGGTGACGCAGTGGGTGCTGGGCGTGCAACCGACGTGGGAGGGGCTGCGGATCGCGCCGTGTCTGCCCCCGGAGTGGGCGGGCGCGACGATCACGCGGCCGTACCGCGGCAGCCTGTTCGAGATTCGCATCGAGCGTGACGCTTCGCTCGAGATCGGCAAGGCGGTGGAGATCACGCTGGGGGAGCGCGTGCTGGAGGGAGATGTGATTCCGCCGGCTTCCCGGCCGGGAGTGTTCAAGGTGCGCGTGCGGTGTCGCTAGCTGTCCCAGTGCTCGTCGGGTAGCAAGACCTCGCGGCCACGGGCGTGCCTCGCTATTCGCCATTCGTTATCCGCAATTCGTCAAGCCCTCTTCCGGGGCGCGCAGTCAAAGGCGACCCCAGGAATCTTCGCGGTACCGAAAAAAGGCTCTTCCGCAGAATTCGTGGGTTGAATCTGGGGGAACCAGCTCCGCAGGTTCCCCCAGGCCCCTTCCTTGGGCTTCTTTCCCCTCACGGATGAGAGCGATGGCGTGA
>CAZXUI010000122.1:0-5704 GCA_964643885.1 uncultured Planctomycetales bacterium | reverse complement strand
GTCGACAACACGTTCAAGGCGATCGGCGATTCGCTCCAGCACGGCGGCGCGTTCCAGGACGACAGCCAGATCGTGTGGCTGCTGCTGGAGAAAGCCGAGGTCGTCGCCGGCGGGAAAGTCATCGTGCGCATCGCTGAACGAGCCGGCAAGCCGCTGCCGTTCCCCACGAGCGAGCGCCCCAGTCTGAACTGATCCCGCGCGAAGGACGGAGACCCGAGCGATGGCACAGGCCGAACCGAAGCGCATCTACATCGCGGGGCCGATGTCCGGCTATCCGGACTGCAACTTCCCCGCGTTCCACGCGGCGGCCGAGCGCCTGTCTGCCGCCGGATGGAGGGTCTTCAACCCGGCCGAGAACTTCGGCGGGCGCAAGGACCTGCCGCGCGAGGCGTACCTGCGACTCGACCTGGCGATGCTCGCGCAGTGCGACGCGATCGCGATGCTGCCCGGCTGGGAGGATTCGCGCGGCGCCAAGCTGGAGTACTTCGTCGCAACCGAGCTCGGTTGCTCCGTCATCGACGCTGTCACGTTGCGCCCGCTGGAAAGCGCCCCGACAGCGACCGTCGCGTTGCATCGACTGCGAGTGGTAGAGCCGCCGCCCGACGAGTCCATTCTCGACGAAGCCAAGCGCATCACCGAGGGAGTGCGGCGCGCCGAGTACGGTGCGCCCGCCGACGACTTCGGGCGCGCGGCGTACATGTGGACCGGCATCCTGGCCCGCAAGCTGCGCGAAGGGCAGGCCATCAGCGCGATGGACATCCCGCTGTGCATGGTCGCCATCAAGCTCGCCCGTCAGAGCCATCACCACAAGCGCGACAACCTGGTTGACATCGCCGGCTACGCGCGGACGGCGGCGATGGTCGCGGGGGAAGAGTGATGGCGAAGCGCCACAGCCGAACGATGCTCGCTTTCGGCGACGTGCACATCCCACACCAGAACGAGAAGGCGGTGCGGGTCTTCTGCCGCGCGGCCGAGCGCTTGCATCCGGACCTGATCATCTGCCTGGGCGACCTGCTCGATTGCGGGCAGTTCTCGGTGCACCCGCCGACATACGGCATGAAGGAGACCGACTACGTCGATGACCTGCGCGTCGCCAACGCGCTACTCGATCGGCTCCAGAAGGTCTGCGGTCGGCTTGTCATCGTCGAGGGGAACCACGAGTACCGGCTCGACCGCTGGGCCGCGGCCACGGCCGAGGGGCGCGGGGCGTACTCGATGCTCGCGCCGCGCGTGCAACTGACCAAGGGCCGCGCGGCATGCACATACGTCCCGTATGGATCGGTCGGCGGCACGTACCCGCACTACGCCATCAACCGCCGCATCATCGCCGTGCACGGCTGGTCGTACGCGCGCAACGCGACCAAGCAGCACCTCCAGATCAGCCAGGGGCGCAGCATCATCCACGGCCACACGCACCGCGCCGACGCTTCGATCATCCAGAACATATGGTCGCCGGGCGAAATCGTGCAGGCCCGCAGCGCGGGGTGCCTGTGCAAGCCCGTTCCACTTTACGGCACGGGGCGTCCCGTGGAATGGGTGAACGCGTTCATCCTCGGTTACCTCGGCCGCCGAAGCGACACGCTCTACACCATCCCGATCATGGACGACCGCTGCATCCTGCCCGACGGCACGGAGGTCGCGGCATGAAGGGGAGAACGCCGAAGCCAGACCGCAATGGCCCCGTAGCGCCTGATGGCACGCGACGCGGCGCTAGGGTGCCCGGCAGCCGCTTCTACCGCGACTTCTGCCCCAGATGCCGCACGCCGATGCGGGTGACCGACTTTCGCATCCTGAACCGGATCGGGACGTATTGCGAGATTTGTGAGCCACCAGCGGCACGGCTGGCGGTGGCTACGCACGCCAGCCGCATCCTGAACCTGCATGAGCCTGACTGGGACGCCTACGCATTGGCGTGCTGGAGTCACTGAGTGATTCTACGGGACTACCAGCGCGAAGCAGTCGACGCCGTGTACGCGTTCCTGCGTACGCGCGACGACAACCCGTGCGTCGTTATCCCCACCGCCGGCGGCAAGACGCCGGTGATGGCGACCATCTGCCGCGATGCCGTGCAGACGTGGAAAGGCCGCGTACTGATCCTCGCGCACGTGAAGGAGTTGCTCGAACAGGCGGCGGAGAAGCTGCAGCTCGTCGCGCCCGACCTGCCGGTCGGCATCTACTCGGCCGGCTTGAAGCGCCGCGACCTCGGGTACGCAATCACCATTGCCGGCATCCAGAGCGTGTACGAGCGGGCCGCCGACGTCGGCGCCGTCGATTTGATCATCGTCGACGAGGCGCACCTCATTCCGCCCGACGGCGAGGGCATGTACCGCACGTTCCTCGCGGACATGAAGCAGATCAACCCGCTGGTGCGCGTCGTCGGCCTGACCGCCACGCCGTTCCGGATGAAGTCCGGCACGATCTGCTCCCCGGACAACATCCTCAACGCCGTGTGCTTCGAGATCGGCGTGCGCGAGCTGATCGTCCAGGGCTATCTCTGTCCGCTACGGACCAAGGCCGGCTCGCAGCGGCCCGACTACGACCAGCTCCACGTCCGCGGCGGCGAATACGTCGCCGGCGAGGTCGAGGAGTTGATGGACACGGACAACCTCGTCCTGTCCGCCTGCCGCGAGATCGTGCAGCACACGCAGGACCGCCGGAGCGTGCCCATCTTCGCCTCCGGCGTGCGGCACGGCGAGCACGTCGCCGACGTGCTCCGCACGCGGCACAAGCTCGAGTGCGGATTCGTCTGCGGCGAAACGCTTCCGTTTGAGCGCGACGAGACGCTGCGGCGCTTCCGCGCCGGTGAACTGAAGTACCTCTGCAACGTCAACATCCTGACCACCGGCTTCGACGCGCCGAACATCGACTGCGTCGCGCTGGTCCGGCCCACGCTCTCGCCTGGGCTCTATTACCAGATGGTCGGTCGCGGTTTCCGGCTGCACGGCGGTAAGACCGACTGCCTCGTCCTCGATTTCGGCGGAAACGTCCTGCGGCACGGGCCGGTGGATCAGCTCCGTGTCGACGGCGTCGGCTCGAACGGCAACGGGCCTGCGCCTGCCAAGGAGTGCCCGCAGTGCCACGAGATCATCGCCGCCGGCTACGCTCAGTGCCCCGCGTGCGGTCACGCTTTCCCCCCGCCCGAGCGCCGCACGCATGACGGCACGGCGAGCAGCGAGGGCATCCTCTCCGACCAGGCTTCACGGACGGAGCACGAAGTCGAGGAGACATTCTACGCCGTGCACGTGAAGCGCGACGCGCCGCCGGACGCGCCGCGCACCATGCGCGTCGATTACCGCATCGGCTTCAACCACTATGTCTCCGAGTGGGTCTGCTTTGAGCACGACGGCTACGCGCACCAGAAGGCCGTGGCGTGGTGGAGGCAGCGCAGCAACGAGCCGGTCCCCGACAACATCGAGCAGGCGGTGGAACTGGCCGACATGGGCGCGCTCGCGCCGACGCGGGCCATCACGGTCATGCACAAACCGGGCGACGAGTACGACCGGATCGTCGCGTACCGCCTGGGTGAAAAGCCCGCGCGTCCAGAGTCGTCGGAACACCTGCCAGAGTACGTACCCCCAATCGACGAGAACGAGGTTCCGTTCTGATGCGGATCAACGCCCTGGCACAGTGGTTCGGCGGCAATCGCATGCTCGCGCAGAGCGTCGGCAGGGCGCTGGGCCGGCTGCGCTGGTGTGGCGTGCCGTTCGCGGGCGGTTGCCCGGAGCTGCCGCACATCTGCACCGCCGCCGGGGTCGCTAATGATCTGCACCGGCACGTCATCAACCTGGCGCGCGTGGTCCGGGACGACGTGCTGATCGAGCAGCTCGTGCTTCGCCTCGAAACCCTGCTGTTTCACCCGGATGAGTTGGCCGACGCGCAGCGGCGATGTTGCGATCGCGAGCAACTCGGTTCGCTTCGGGACGCGCCGGACGTCGCCTGGGCGGCGGACTACTTCGCCGCCTGCTGGATGGGGCGGGGTGGGGAAGCTGGAAAGCGTGGCGAGTTCGACCAGAGCCTCTCCCTGCGCTGGACGTCGAGCGGCGGCGACTCGGCCGTCCGGTTCCGCAGCGCGATCGAATCGCTGCGCGACTGGCACCGGGCGCTGCGCAACTGGTCCTTTACCTGCCTCGATGTCTTTGAGTTCCTCGCAAACGTGCGCGATGCGGAGGGGCACGGTCTGTACGTCGATGCGCCGTGGCCTGATGCTGGCGATGCGTACCGCCACGCCTTCACGCACAAGCAGCAGACGCGACTCGCCGAGGCGCTCGCCAGGTTCAGGCGGACGCGCGTGGTTGTGCGCTTTGGCGACCATCCGCTGATCCGCGAGCTGTACCCATCGCCGCGCTGGACTTGGCTCAAACAGACCGGCCGGAATCAGCGCAACGGTGCCATCGCCGAAGTGCTGATCATCAACGGGGGGCCGCCCACATGACGCGCGCGGACAACCCCATGCTGCACGCGGCGCTGTGGTACGCCGAGCTCGGCTACGCCGTGTTCCCGTGCGCGCCTGGGCGCAAGGCGCCGCTCACGGAGCACGGGCTACTCGAAGCGACGACGGACGCCGATCAGATCACGGCGTGGTGGACGCAGCACCCCGGCGCGAACATCGCGATCCGCACCGACAGCCTCGTCGTGATCGACATCGACGGCGACGGCAACGCGTGGCTCGCGGACGAGCCCGATAAACTGGCCGAGCTCTACATCGCCCCGCTGTCGCTCACACCCCGCGGTGGGCGGCACTGCTTCTTCCGCCAACCCGACGGGCGCACGTGGCGGAACACAGCCGGCCGGCTCGCCCAGCGCGTCGATACACGGGCCAACGGCGGCTACGTCCTCGTGGCGCCGTCGGTCGCGGAAGGTAAGCCCTACTGCTGGCAGGACGAGCGCGAGCTTAGCGTCCCGCCGCAACGATTGCCCGAGCCGCCGGGGTGGCTGGTCGAGCTGCTCGCCGCGCTGGCAACATCACACGTCGTGCCTGGCGACGGCACGCCGGCGAACGCGATCCCCGAGGGACAGCGCAACGAAACTCTCGCGCGCCTGGGCGGCGCGATGCGGCGCGTGGGCATGTCGCAGGCCGAAATCTCCACCGCCCTCCAACAGGTCAACGCCGATCGGTGCTCGCCGCCTTTGCCGCTGCGCGAGGTCGAGCGCACCGCGGCGAGCATCGCCCGCTACGAGCCTGACGCTGTTTCGGTCGCGGTCGCCGAGAACCACTGGGCGCAGGATCGTAGTCCCACCGCTCAACCCAAGCCGCTGAGCGTGCGCGAGCTGCTGGCCGGGCATCGGACGCTGCGCCCGGCTGTGATCCAAGGCCTGTTGCGCCGCGGCGAGACGATGAACGTGATCGCCCCGAGCAAGACGGGCAAGAGCTGGCTCGTGCTCGCGCTTGCGATGGCGGTCGCCA
The DNA here is from genome assembly GCA_964643885.1 of uncultured Planctomycetales bacterium. Taxonomy (GTDB): domain Bacteria; phylum Planctomycetota; class Phycisphaerae; order UBA1845; family Fen-1342; genus CAADGL01. Next base: position 300 of record CAZXUI010000122.1, on the reverse strand, counting down.
CGGGCCGGCGCTGGCTCGATACGTTCGACACCGTCGCCGGTGACGTACTGATCATCGACAACGAGCTGCACGCCGAAACGCTGGCGCACCGCATCCCGCAGGTCGCCGAATGTCTGCGAATCGGCATGAACGAGATCGCCGAGACGATCAGCGTGCAGAGCCTGCGCGGCCAGCTCCGCGACATCTTCTCGATGCGGCAGTACTTCGAGTCGATCGAACCCGGGCGCTACGCGCTAGTCGTGCTGGACGCGTTCTACCGCTTCATGCCGCGCGACATGGACGAGAACGACAACGGCACGA
>CAZXUI010000121.1:0-5724 GCA_964643885.1 uncultured Planctomycetales bacterium | reverse complement strand
CGCGCTCGGGATGATCTCCTTCCTCACGGCCGGCGAGGAGGAGGTCCGCGCCTGGCCGGTCCCGGCCGGCTCCACCGCGGTCGAGGCGGCGGGCAAGATCCACTCCGACCTGGCCCGCGGATTCATCCGCGCCGAGACGGTCGCCTACGAAGACCTGCGGGCGGCCGGCTCGATGCGCGAGGCCAAGGCGGCCGGCAAGGTGCGCCAGGAGCCGAAGGGATATATCGTCCAGGATGGAGACGTGATGACGATCAAGTTCAACGTGTAAGACGCGTGGGTTCTCGCACTCCTCGATTCGACGCGGCCCCTGGAGACCGATCGATGCGCAGCCTCCCGCTGACCCTGATCGCCCTGCTCACTCTCGCGCTGCACGCCGCCGCAGAGACGTTCACGCAGGCCGACCTGCTCCGCCGGATGATCGATCTCGACCGTCTGACGCTCCCGCCCGATCCGCAGGAGCGCGCGGGACTGTTCTCCAGCTTCGACCGCGCCTCGCGCACCGCCGACGATGGCGGCCGGCACTCGTCGGATGCCGACCAGGACGCCGGCCACTTCATCCGCGAGGAGGACGGCTGGGGCGTCATGGCCGAGATGGAAGGCCCGGGCGTGATCAACCGCGTCTGGACGAACCAGCCGGCCGGCCAGCTCCGCATCGTGCTCGACGACAACACCGTCTACGAGGGTGAGTTCGCCCGCCTCTTCGACGGCAGTGTCGAGCCGTTCAACGCGCCCTTCGTCTATCAGACGGCCGGCGGCGGCGGGTACGTGCTCTGCTTCCCGATCGGCTACGGCCGGCAGTGCCGCATCCTCTCGCGCGATTTCGCGGGGCGCTATCAGATCGATTACACGGCGCTGCCGGCCTCCGCGGCGGTCGACACTTTCTCGCCGACGATCAGTGAGCAGGCCGCCGAGGCGCGCGAAACCGTCGCGCGGGCGTTTCGCGGAGGCTTTACGGACCGCGACTTTCTGCGCAACCGCCCGACCATGCTCCTGGCCAAACAGGCCGCTCCGCCGCTGCCGCCCGGCGGCAAGCTCACGGACAAGCTCGACGAGTCCGGCACCATTCGGGCCCTGTTCGTCACGCTGACCGACCGCAACGAACCGCGCGACCCGTACGTGCTGCACCAGTGCGTTTTGCGCATCTGGTGGGACGGCTCCGCCAGCCCCGCCGTCGAAGCTCCTCTGACAGACTTCTTCGGCGCGGGCTTCGACCGCCAGCGCTACGCCAGCTTTCCCATGGGCACGAATCTGTGGACCGACATGCCCTTCGCCGACAAGAGCGAGGGTTGGTTCATGTACTGCTACTTCCCCATGCCCTATCGCGATGGATTCCGGATCGAAATCGAGAACCTCTCCGACGCCAAGCTCGGCCTGATGCTCTACATGCGGGTCGACCGCTCCGAGCCCCCCGCCGAGAGCCTCCGCTTCAACGCCCGCTATCGCCGCGAGAGCGAGTGCAAGACCGGCGACTATCCCCTGCTCGAAACCGCCGGCCGCGGCCGCTACGTCGGCACCGTCCTCAGCGTCGACTGCCCGCGCAGCGATTGGTGGGGCGAGGGCGATCACAAGGTCTGGGTCGACGATCCGGCCTTCCCGGCGCTGTGGGGTACGGACACGGCCGGCTATTTCGGCGACGCGGCGCCGTTGCACCTCTTCCGCCGCGCGCTGCACGGCGTCACGCTTACCGGCCCCTTCGGCAAAAGCAGCGCCTACCGCTGGCACGTCGCCGACTGCATCAACTTCCAGCGGATGCTGCGATTCTCGCTCGAAAACCGGCAGGTCGACCGCCGCGAAGACGTCGACTACGCCTCGGTCGCCTACTGGTACGGCCAGCCGGGCGCCCCCGTCCGCGGCTTCGAGCGGTTGACCGCTGAATACATCACCCCCTTCGGCCTGCGCATCCCCGGCAGCGTGGAGATCGAGGCCAACCTCGTCGGCGCCGGCTGGGGCAACCTGGTCCGCCAGCGCCACGCCGGCGGCGTCGAGTTCTCCGGCGGATACGCCGTCAGCCTCAAACCCGACACCGATATCCAGGCCCGCGTCCGCACGGACCAGCCCGGCCGCTACAAGCTTCGCATCCGCATCCACCCGCGCCGCCCCTTCGAGAAGCTCGTCGTCAGCTACGACGATGGCCGGCCGATCGGCACCGTCGAATACAGCCGCCGCGAGGACGGCCTGTTCGACGTGGGCGAGGTCGAGCTCGGCGCCGGCGAGACGCGGCTGCTCTTGCGAGGCTCCGGCGCCGTGGTCGCAGATTGCTGGATGCTCGTTCCGCTGGAGCCGTGATGATGTATCGCGCCCGGGCGCGTCCGTCCCGCAAGATCGCCGCCGGGCGATGGCTCGCGCCGGTCGCGCTGCTGCTTTCCGCGGCCGGATGCAGCCAGGTCGAGGTCCGCCTCACGAGCTATCTCGCGGCGGTCGAGGCTTTCCCGCAGCCCGGGGCGGCGTCGCTGGGCGTCGTCGCGGCCGGTCCGCCCGACCGTCCGCTGCTGGCTCCGGAAGTGGCCGAGAAGCTCGAGTCGCTCCTGCGGCAGCGAGGCTACGACGTTCGCCCGCCGGACGAGTCCGACTACCTGCTCTCCGCCGAGGTCGGCATCGACGCGGGCCGCACAGCGGTGCGGGAGATTCCCGTTCACGAGCCGGGCTTCACCTACGACCGCTATTACTACGGCCGCGGTGGGCGGCGCTACTTCGTCCGCACGTACACCGCCGGCTACACGCGCTACGAGACGCAGTCCTACACGGTCTACACGCGGCGTCTCTCGCTCACGCTTCAGCGCTCGGGCGGGGTCGAGGCCGAGTCCGCCGCTTCGCAGCCGGCCGGGCACGGCGGCGAAGTGCCGCTGGCCGGGCGAGTCGTCTGGTCGTGCGACGCGGAGAGTCCCGGCAGCAGCAGCGACCTGCGCTGGCTGGTCAATCACATGCTCATCGCGGCCATGGACAGCTTCGGTCAGGACACCGGCCGGCAGATGGTCGTGCGGATTGACGACCAGGACCCGCGGGTCAGGCAGCTCGCCGATCTGAAGTGATTCTTGACCGCGAGCGGTGTGTTGGCGGATTTCAATGCCGGGAGCGAGCTTCTTTGCGTCGCGCTGCCTGCCGCCGCACGACCAGGTCGTAATCATCCGTGTCGACGCAGCGGACCGGCACGAATGTGCCCGGCTCGATCGACTCGTCCGGCAGGATGCAGATCGCGTCGACTTCCGGCGCCTGGCCCGCATGCCGCGCCAGCACGCCGCGCTCATCCTCTCCGTCCACCAGCACCTCGAACCGCTGCCCGATCCGCCGCCGCGCCGCCGCCAGCGCCACTTCCTGCTGCGCCAGCATCAGCCGCTCGTAGCGCTCCGCCTTGGCGTCGTCGTCGACCTGCTGCTTCATCCGCCCGGCCGGCGTCTCGGGCTCGAGCGAATACTGGAAGCCGCCGACCGCTTCGAACTGCGACCGGGCGATGAAGTCGAGCAGCTCGGCGAACTCGGCCTCCGTCTCGCCCGGGAAGCCGACGATGAAGGTCGTGCGGATCGTCACGCCGGGGATGCCGCGCCGCAGCTTCTCCAGCAGCGTCTCCGTCTCGCGCCGCGTCACGCGGCGATGCATCGCCTTGAGCACGCGGTCGTTGATGTGTTGCAGCGGGATGTCGATGTACTTGACGACGCGCTCGCATTCGGCGATCGCCGCGATCATCTCGTCGGTCATCACCGAGGGATAGACGTACATCAGCCGGATCCAGCGGGCGCCGTCGCACTCGGCGTCGAGCGTGCGCAGCAGACCCGCCAGCCCGGCCGCGTAGCCGATGTCCTGACCGTAGCTGGTCGTGTCCTGGCCGATCAGCACGAGCTCCTGCGCGCCGTCGGCGATCAGCTCGCGGCACTCGGCCACGATCTGCCCGGGCGGCTTGCTGTGCATGGGGCCGCGGATGCTGGGGATCGTGCAGAAGGTGCACTTCTGGTCGCAGCCTTCGCTGATGCGCACGTAGGCGTAGTGCGGCGGAGTCAGGCGCAGGCGGCCCTGGTCGTGCCAGCCGGCCGCGACGCCCGCGTGATAGTCGCCCAGGTAGCGGTCGACGGCGGCGTCGCGGTCCATCCGCCAGACGGCCCGCACGACGTCGTCGCGGTTGTTGACGCCGACGAGGGCGTCGACCTCGGGCACCCACTCGCGAATCTTCTCGCCGTCGCGCTGCACAAGGCAGCCGGCGACGACGATCCGCCGCAGCGTGCCGCCGCGCTTGCGCTGGGCGAGCTCGCGCAGAATCTCCAGCGCCTCGGTGCGCGAGCTTTCGAGGAAGCCGCAGGTGTTGACCACGATCGTGTCGGCGGCGCTCTCGTCGCCGCTGATCAGCGCGCCGCTTTCGGCGAGCTGGCCGAGCATCATCTCGGAGTCGACCAGGTTCTTGGCGCAGCCGAGCGAGACGAAGGAGACGACCGGCGGGTTGGTCAGCGGCGGGCGCGGGGCGGGGGCGCTCGGCAGCACGGGCAGGCCGACGCCGGCCGCTTTGGCGCTGCGATCAGGGGCGCGTCCGTCGGGCAGCGGCGTTGTCGCCGCGCCGCCCGCAGCGCAGCCGGATGCGGAATGATCGTCGTGAAGCTGGGGCAAGCCTGGTCGTCTCCGCGGGAGATTCGCCCTCCGCGGCGGGCACGCCCGCGCCGGCCGCGTGTGGCGCGTAAGCATAGCGATGATCGGGGCTTAGGGCAAGATGTGACGGGCGACCGGGGTCGCGGGGGCGGCCGCGATTTTCCGCGCGTCGGTCGTGGCTTGCCCGGAAAAAAGCACGTGCTCGAGGCGGGGCTCGGCGCGGAGAGGGAGAACTGAGCGCGCGAGTTTCGGCGCTTCGCGAGATTCGGGTGTGCGAGCTGGGCGATTGGGCGCACGGGGGCCGGGTGGCGGTCGGCGTAGAGGGGGTGCGAAGGGGGTCAAAGGCAAGGGGGTCAAGTGCGGGCATGATTCTGACGCACTGAATTGCGGTTATCGGGGCTTGATTTTCTAGGGGGACGTCCCTAGGTGCGGGGGTGGCGGATTGTTGAGGGATTAATCGACAGCGGCACTTCTTCGCGATTTGCGGAGAAGTTGGACGGTTTGTGTTAGGTTGCGGCCGAAGGCCCTTAGGGGACTAAGGGGCTCGCCGACTGCGGCTTTTGCTGCTGGCCGGGAATCATCGCCGGCGGGCGGCGCGGGGGGCGGTCGGTCTCGGGGATGCGGGCGATCCAGGCGACGGCGCGGCTGATGCCGTTGACGTGGCCGGCGCGGCCGACGACGTGCGGCTTGCCGTTGTGCTCGGCGATGCCGTAGGCGACGGAGAAGTACCGGTCCGGCCCGAGCATGGCGTGCAGGTCGATGAAGCTCTCCGGATCGTCGCCGATCCACAGGCCGGCCTGGCCCAGGCCGCCGTGCGTGATGTAGCCGGCGTGATAGCGGCCGGTGGTGTCGTTGAGGCCCGAGTCGTAGGCCACCGAGGGGTGCATGTCGACGAAGCTCTCGGGGGTTCCCTTCCAGAGGCAGGCGTGGTTGAGGCCGTCGAACAGGCCCCGACCGACTTGGACATCACCGGCCATGCCCTGGATGCGCGAGTACGTGGAGCCGGGCGGATTCATGTCGACCCAACTGTCCGGGGCGGCGTGCCAGAGGATTGCATGAATGCTCTGAGCTGGAAAAACGACTTGCCCCCTTGTAGCACACCATCCGTCGCGAAGGCTTCCGACCAGATGGCTCCGGGCGGATGGAGATCGACGA
>CAZXUI010000120.1:0-6075 GCA_964643885.1 uncultured Planctomycetales bacterium | reverse complement strand
GCCGCTGCCAGGGGTAGCCGAGCACCGGCTCCCACGACTCCTTCGGCGTCCACTCTGGCGGCGGCTGCTCGATCTCCTCGGGCGTCCAGGGGAAGTCCCAGGCCGAGCCGGCCTGCGGGCTCCACGCGTGGTTGTTCGGGAACGTGACTTCGGGGGAGACGAGCGCGCCGCCATCGGCTTCCAGCGAGGCCGTGAACGCGGCGGCCTGGCGCGAATAGCCGAACGACGTGCGCATCGGGCTGGTGTAGCAGCCACCCTCGTTCGCGTTGGCGTCGGTGCACTGCGCGAACGTCAGGTTCGGGCCGAACGATGCGCCGCCGGCCGGATTCGGTGAGCTGTTCGGGTAGCCCACGGTCGCGCCGCAGACGCCGACCTGGAACGACATCGCCGCCTGGTACGGCGGGAAGATCTGGCGCAGGACGTACTGGATGCCCTCGTACGCGAGGATGTTCCGCGCGGCGAAGCGGCCAAGCTCCGCGCCGCTGTCGTGATCCATCAATCGCACGAGGAACGCGCCCATCAGTACGTCCCCCGGTAGTGCGACCGCGTGCAGACGAACGCGTCGATGCCCGGATCGGGCGCGGCAAATATCAGCACGACGTCGCCCACGACCAGCGGGTTGACCCACTGCCCGCCGGCGCCTTGCTCCTCGATGTTGAAGACGTTGTTGTAGGCCGCGCCGCCGCCAACCTGCGTCCAGACGCCGTCGGCGTCCATCGTGGCCTGCGCGGCCGCGTAGCGGAACGGCGGCGAGCTGCCGGTCTTCGACGTGATCATCGCAAACGCGGCGGTGACGCTGCCGCCGCCTCCGCCGCCGATGCGAGAAACGGTCCAGGCGATCTCCGGGTCCTGGCGGTCCTTGACCGGCTCGATCCACAGCAGCCGCGACGTCCCTAAATCGCCGCTCTCCAGGCGCGATGCGACGCCGACCGCGACGTCGGCCGAGGTGTGCGCCTCGTCGACCATCCGCACGCGGACGACGCAGACGCCGTCCACACAGGCGCGGACGATGGCCTGGTCCTTCGCGGGCTCGAGCAGGATCGCGAACTTACCGGGATGCGGGCTGGACGGCACGACGCCGCGCAGCGCGACGCGCTGCTTGAATTCGTCCTCGTTGTCGACGCGCTCGATGATCGGGCCTTCGATGCCGAGCACATCGAAGCGATCGCGGTCCTCGCCGCTCTCGTTGCGGACCAGCACGATGCCTGTATCGCGCTGCTCGCGCACCGCGTCGCGCCGCGCGCTGCGCTGGCGGTCCTGGAAATCGCGGGCGGCGTCGATGAACGTGTTGAAGGTCGCCGCCGGAATGACGAGCGGATCGCCGCGCTTCACCTTCTGCATCGGGCCGGCCATCGCTCAAATCCCCAGCAGGCTGAAGTCGCCATCCTCGTAGACCTTCTCGACGTACACCGCGATCGGCTTCTTCACGAGCGCCTTGGCCGCGGCGTCCTCGGCGTCGGCATATCGCACCCACAGGTACTCCCAACCCTTCTTGTCGATACCGGTGATGTCGCCGACCGACAGGCCGGTGACGTTGGGGCTGGCGGCGAAGCGGAACGTGATTTCCCAGTCGCCCTGACCGCGCTTGGTGCCGGCCGCGCCGAGGAACAGGCATTCGCCGGCGGCCAGGCCCTTGAATGCGCCGCTGTTGACGCGGCCGGTGAGCGCGAAGAGCGTCGCCTTGTACGGGTCGGTGACGAGCGTGTTGTCGAGGTAATGCGTCTCCGAGAAGTGGTAGACCGGGACGGTGATGTCCACGCCTTCGACGCTGTCGGCCGTGACGCCGATGGCGCCTTTGAAGTCGGGCGCGGTGGCACCGGGCGGCGCGTACGACGCGACGGTCTGCCGGCTGTGCGTGATGTGCTGCGTGCCGCCGCCGGTGTCGAAGGAAAAGACGCTTTCGCTGGTCGCCGGAATCGTGCCGTAGCGGACGATGCCTTCCCACAGCATTTCGCCGACCGGCTGCACGCTGACCGTATCGCGCGGCAGGAAGAGCAGCCCGCCGCCCCAGGGGTCGTACAGCGCCGGCGAATTGGCGACGAGCGCGCTGCGCGCCTCGACGTCGTCGTCCGTGCCGCGGATCGTGTAGCGCAGCTCGACCGACGGGTTCGTGCCCGTGGTAACGAGCCGGCTGTCGAACTTCTCCGCGACTTCGACGGGCAAGGTGTACGCCCTCCGTGGCGTTGCCGTTTATCGGTCCATCACGCAAACGTCAGCCCGCCCGTGACCGCCGCGTCGGCCAGGCGTTTTGTGTGCTTGGCGATCTGCTCGGTGTTCCGCGCGGTGCGCTCCTCGGCGTCGCCGCCGAGGCCCAGCAGCGCGGCCGGGTTGAACGTGCCGGTGACGCTGATCTTGCCGGCCAGCACGTCGGCGATGCCTTCCAGTTGATCCTTCAAATCTCCGGGTAGCTTGGGCTTGCCGGGCGGGGCTTTCTCGGTCTCGGCCTCTTGGCGCTTGCGCTTCGCCTCCGCGAGTGCTTCGTCCAGCGCTTTGCGGGCTTCGGCGAGCTGGCGCTTGGTCTCGGCGATCTTCGCGTCGGTGTCGGCGTCGAGCGCCTTCTGGGCTTCCTCGAACTGTCTGCCGATCTCGGCCAACGTGGCTTCGTTCACGGCTGCTGACTGCTCGCGCTCGCTTTTCCGCCGTTGTTCGCGCTCGGTCAGCGCGCCGGTGCGGCGGCGCTCGATTTCGGCGGCGCCCTCGGCGAAATCCTGGTCGGCCATCTGCTTGGCGGCCTTCGCCTGCTCGTCGGTGAGCTGGCCAAAGAGGTTCATGAGGTCGAGCCAGCGTTTCGTCAGCCAGTTCTGGATGATGCCCCACGCCTGGCGCAGGTCGCTGGTGAAATTGGTCCAGGTTTTGGACAGGAACGCAGTCGTCTCGATCCAGGCCACTTCGAGGGCGTGAAAGACCTGCTGCGCGGCTGCCAGCGCGCCGAACCACATGGCCTGCGCCGTTCCGATGAAGAAGCGCTTGGCTTCCAGCCACGCCCGATTCAGCGCATCGACGCCCTGTTGCCACGCTAACTTCAGCGCCAGCCAGAGGATCTGTGCCGCCAGGGCGATGTCGCCGGCCGCGAGCGCGTCGGTGATGCCGCCTAGTACCTTACTTACTGTCTCGCGCAGCCGGCCGAACTGCTCACCGAGCCATGTGAGGGCGTCGCCCGCCGCACCGGAATAGACGACTGCCGCTACGCCGAGGCCCGCGACGGCGGTCACAACCAGGCCGATGGGGGAGAGCATCGCGCCGATCGCGGCCGTCGCGGCGGCGAAGGCGATCTTCACGGCGGCGAGGATCGATCCGACTCCGCCGAGCATGAACGCCGCCGCCTGGCCCGCGACGCCCAGCGCGACCAGCGTCGCGCCCAATGCCCCGACCGCCACGATCGACGCGGCGATGATCGCGACAGTCGCCTTGTTCTCGCGCACCCACTGGGCGAACTGGCCGGTCACCTGCGCCGCGACGTGCGCGACGATGCGCAGCGGCCCGACCAGCGCCTCCCCCACGGCGATCGCGAGTCCTTCGAGCGCGCTCTTCAGGATGACGACGTTGCCCTGCAGCGTGTTGAGCTGTATCCCGGCAATGCGGGCGGCGACGCCGCCGGATTCCTTCAGCGCAGCGGTGTAGTCGCGCAGCTTGTCCGCGCCCTGCGACAGCAGCTCGGCGACGCCGGCGGCCGTACGGGCCGGGAACAGGCGGCCCAGAACATCCAGACGCTCGCCGGTGCCCATGCCTTCCAGCGCGCGATTGAGGTCGTCGATGATGTTGGCCAGCGGCCGCACGTTGCCCTGCGCGTCGTTCACGTTGACGCCCAGCTCCTTCAGCTTGTCGGCCGCCTCCTTGCTGGGACTCGTCAGCGCCAGGATCGCGCCACGCAGCGTCGTACCCGCCATCTCGCCCTGGATGCCCGCGTTGGAGAGGAGCTGGATTGCCGCGACGATCTCCTCGAACGCAACGCCGGCGCTCTTGGCGATCGGGCCGACGAACTTCATGGCGTCGCCGAGCTGGTTCAGGTCGGTGTTGGCCGTCGTCATCGCCTTGGTGAGCACATCCACCGCGTTGCCGAGGTTGTCGGCTTCGATGCCCATCCCGGCCATGATCTTGGCGGCGATGTCGGCGGCCTGGGCGATCTCGAGCTGCCCGGCGGCGGCGAGGTTCAGCGTGGGGCCGATGGCCTTGAGGATCTGATCGACGTCGAAGCCCGCCAGCGCAAAGAACGACATCGCGTCGGCGGCCTGGCTGGCGCTGAACACCGTGGTCTCGCCGAGGCGTTTGGCCTCGTTCGAGAGGCGCTCGAAGTCCTTTCCGGTGGCGCCCGAGAGGGCGCGGACGCGCGCCATGCGCTGCTCGAAGCCGGCGAAGACCGTGCCGCTGATCGCCAGCGGCGTGGCGGCCGCGACGCTGGCGGCGACGAGCTTCTGGCCGATCGAGCGCACGCCGGCGCTGAACGTCTGGAGCTGGCGCTGCGCCTTCTTCAGCCCGGCGGTGAGCTTGTCGCTGACCCCTAGTTCGACGAACGCCCGACCTGCGCGGATGCCCTGTGCGGCGGCCATGCGTCAGCCTCCCCGCACGCTGTTGGCCCAGGTCTTCGGGAGGTTCGGGCGCTCCTTCTCCAGCGCCGGCCCCATGAACGGACGCGGCGCATACTTCAGGCGCGTGCCGGCGGGAATGCGTTTGAGCCGCCGGGCCGTAAAGCGTCCCTTCCTGTCGCGTCCCGTGTTGCCGACCGGCACGAGCAGAGGCTTTTTCGCCACAACGCCGCCGCCGAATTCCAGGATGTGCGGCGCGCCAGTCGAGCGGTTGAGCTTCGCCGGGCCGACGACGACCGATTCGGTGCTCGGGTCGTAGCCGAAGAAAATGAAACGCTTGAGCAGCCCGGTGTGCGAATGCGGCGGCTGACCCGCTGGCGCGGCGTCCTTGCGGCTGCGGATGCTGCTCCTTGCCGTCGTGCGAATGAAGGCGCCGGCGCGCGAGAGCGCCTGACGCTTCGCCTTGTCGACGGCGCGCACGACCGTCTGGCGGTCAAAGAACAGGTGCTTGATCCGCATGTCGATCACGGGTTGAGCGCCCTCTGGATGCCGCTGTGGGCCAGGTCGATCTTGAGTTTGTTCGCCGCGGTGGACCAGCCGATGACGGTCACGAATTGCGTGTCGACGATGTCGCCGACGTCCATGCATTTGCCGGCGGTCGGCGACAGCACGAGCAGCAAACCCGTACTCGCAAACGCCGTCGCGTCGACGGTGACCTCACCGCTCGCGACGTAGCTGAGCGGTTGGCCGGCGACCGCCGAATTCACCGCGATGCCCGCGACCTTGGCCTTGTCGACCGTCGCGTCGCACTCGGCCTTGCGGGCCTTGCCGTCGCTCGGGTCGAGGTAGACGAACTCGCCGGCGTTGACTGCTTCGCCTGCCAGCGCCCCCTGCGTGGCGCCGCTCTGAAGGACGCTGCCGCTGGTGAACGTGTAGGTCGCCATGATGAGCCTCCGTGCTCAGGACGCATGCTTTCCGTTGCGGTTGATACGCAGCACCTCGCGCCGGTGACTGAGGACCACGACGAGGATCAGCGTCAGCGTCACGACCAGCGTGGCGCCGACGCCGAATTCGCTGTGGTAGCCGGTCACGTCGCGCCCGACGCCGGTCGCCTGCACATGCGCGGCCAGCGTCGTGCTGACGGCCGCTTCGATTTGGCTGGAAAGCTCAGCCTTCACGCCCGCGACGATCTGGCCGCTGAGCTGCTGCACGTCGATCGCATCGGCGTTTCCGGCCGGCTGTGACGTCGGCGGCGCCGACGGCATCAGCCCGGCGCCTGCTGGCCCGAGGTCGAGCTGCTGCCGGGATGTGCTCGCGGCACACCCCAGCAGCGCTCCGGCGAACAGAATGGCGACGGTCAGGCGCGCGGGCATGTCAGTTTTCGTCCGGCACACGGGCCGTAATGAGGCGGCCCCCGCGCGTAGTCGCCACAGCGGTGACATCCGCGGTCACGGTCTGGCCGAGCTTGTCCGCCGCACCGAGCACGACGACGAGCGACCCGTCGTCGAGCCGGCCGAAGCCCTTGTTCTCGTCCGCGTCCACGTCGGTGATC
>CAZXUI010000119.1:0-6194 GCA_964643885.1 uncultured Planctomycetales bacterium | reverse complement strand
CGTTGCGGTCCGTGTAGACGCGGAAATAGCAGAACTTGCAGCGCTTGCGGCAGAACGGGATGTGCAGATAGAGCCCCAGCGGCGGCGCGTCCGGCGGGGCCGGCTCCGCCAGCTTGGCCTTCACCGCCGGCAGGTGATCCGCGCTCCAGACCGAAAAGGGCGGGTAATTGGCTACGAAGTAGCTGCCCAGGTCGGTCTTGGCGTCCTTTTTGAGAACCTCAAGCTGCATTCCACCCGTCCGCCGGCATCGGAGCGAAGGTACCCGAACACATCGACCCTTAGTCTATCACATTCGACCCGCGGGGGCCGCGCAAATCGGCCATCGCGAGCCGCAGCGGACGTTCTCGCGCCGCTTCACATCGCAGCGCCATAAAGGGCCAGCGCGTCGTCGGCCGACAGCGGCCGCGGATTGAAACCCGCCGTCCATTGCGCCGCGGCCGACCCGGCCAGCGCCGCCAGCTCCGTCTGCGGCACGGCCAGCTCTCGCAGCCGTCGCGGCAGACCGGCCGTCTCCAGCATCTGCTCGATCCGCGCCGCGAGCACCGCCGCGTCCGCTTCCAGGTCCGCGTATGGATGGTCACCGGCGGGTGACACAGCGGCCGTGCCGCTCGAACCCGGCGCATTGAACCGGACCACGTGAGGCAACATCACGCCCACGGCAACGCCGTGTGTGATCCCGAACCGGGCGGTGAGCGGGTTCGCGCACGCGTGGGCCGCTCCGAGCATCGCTTGCTCGATCGCGCAGCCTGCCAGGTGCGCACCGAGCAGCATCTCAAACCGCGCCCGCTGCACGGCCGGCTGCCCGCCGCCTTCGCCGCGCAGCACAATCTCCAGACTGCGCGACAGCCGCTCCCACGCCGCCCGCGACAGCGCCCGCGAGTGCTCATTGCGCACGCGGCAGCCGGCCGTCTCCACCGCGTGCGAGACCGCGTCGATCGCCGCCGCCGCCGCCACGTCACGCGGCACCGTCGCCGTCAATTCCGGGTCCAGCACCACGACCCGCGGCCGCAGACCGCCATGCGTCGGCGGGCGCCGGTCGCCGCACGCCAGCTTCTGCTTCGTCGCCGCGTCGCTGATCAGCGCAAACGACTGCGCCTCGCTGCCCGTGCCGGCCGTGGTCGGTACGAGAATGGACGGCCGGCACGGCCGCCGCCTGGCGAGAACCTCGGCCGGAGCGTCTCCGCGATAATCCGCCATCTGCCCGCCATTCGAATAGAGCAGATTCACCCCCTTGCAGCAGTCCATCGCGCTGCCGCCGCCGACGGCCACGAGAAGGTCCGGCCGGAAGTCCCGCGCAACCGCGAGCCCGGCCGCGACGTGCTCGGTCGTCGGGTTCTCGCGCGTCCCGTCGAACAACTCGACCACGAGCCCCGCGTCGCGCAGCAGCGCGGTCGCCCGTGTCGCATGCCCGGCACGGACGAGCCCCGGATCGGTCACGAGCAGCACGCGCCGCGCGCCTTCGTCGCGCGCGAGCCGGCCGAGCTGATCGAGCCGGCCCGGGCCCGCCACGACCCGCACCGGCGAGTGCCGCAGCAGCGCCTCCGGCCAGTCGATCGCGTGGTCTCCCGTCCGCTCCGGCCCCGTCACGCGCCGGCTCCGACGAGCTCCGGTGCCTCGATCTGAAACGCGCGCTGACGATACAGATGCTCGAAGAGGTTTCCCTCGTGCGGCTGGTCCCAGCTCAAGCGCCACGTCGGAATCGGTCCGAGGTTCAGCCGGTCGATGTTCTCGCTGGCCATCAGCCGCGCGGCGAACTCGCGGTCCCTGGTGATCGCTGTGACCACCAGCGATCGCCCGATCGCCTGCGGAATCTCCGCCGTCGGGCATTCGATCACCGACGCGTACGGGAAGAGGAACTCGCGATTGGCCAAGGGATGCTCGCGCGACTCGCAATGCACGATCGCCGGCAGCAGCCACGCCACGCGGCCGCGCTTCACCAGCCGCGGCGTGCCGCGAACCGCCTGGCACAGGTCCGCCGCGCCCGGCTCGCGCAGCCCGGCGTCGATGACCGCGGAGATCATCTCCGCTACGGCCGGGTTCGCGAACGCGGCCACCTCCGCCCGCGGATCATCCGCCGGCAGAGCCTCGATCTTCGCGAGCTTCTCGGCCAGTGCCTGTGCCAACTCGCGCGCGTGCCGCGGCGTGTAGACGGCCGACGCGTTGATGCAAGACCGCCCGCCGTTCGCCGCGATCGACGAGGCCATCAGCTCGACGTGATTCGCCCAATCCTCCGCCGCGTCGTCGCCGAGCACCACCTTGCTGTATCCCGGGCCGTGCAGCTCGACCCGCGCATCATCGGCCCACGGCCGCGTCGTCTTCTCGTCGCCGAAGAGCATCGCCCGGTCGACGTTCCGCAGCAGCTCGCCCGCGCCGGCGTGATCGGTCGGGTAGAAGCTCAGCGCCTCACGCGGAATGCCCGCCGCGGCGAACGCCTCAAGGATGCGAAGCGGCGTCCAGGGCTCCTCGCGCCCGGGCTTGAGCACGAGCGGCGCCTTGAGCGCGATCGCCGGCACCCACAGCGAGTGCACGCCCGGCGAATTGCTCGGCAACACCGCCCCGAACACGCGCCCTTCGCGGAAGAAGCTCAGCGTCCGTCCGTCGACCACCCCCCAGCCGCGGTCGAGAATCTCCAGCTCCAGCCCGCGCGTCAGTCCGGCCAGGATCAACTCCATCTCATCCAAAACGCGCTGAATCTTCGCCGCGTTGCTGCGGCAGTAGCTCACCGGCATGCCCGTCGTCGCCGAGAGACTCTTCACGTAATCGTCAAAGCTCTGCGGCGATTCGCCGACCGGCAGCCGCGACTCCATGAAATGCCGCCCGGCCGCCCGGCACATCTCGATCAACTCCCGCGAGCTGAACCGCTCCAGCACGTTCGCCGGCAGCCTCCGAATGTCGCGCGCGATCAGCCCGCTGTTCGCCTGGCTCACCTGCGCGACCGGCTCGCCCGTCGCATGGTGCGTCAACACCACCTTCTCGACGCTTTCGTAGGGCCGGCCATGTCGCAATATCGGAATGTGGACCATTCATCCTCTCCGCCGCTGTGCAGACCGTGAAAGAGTGTAGCCTCCCCGCGGCCGCTCAGCCCGGCTTAGCCCGCGACGCGCCCACGCCGCCCGTCGGGCCGATCATTCGGCCGCGCTCGCGCGAGCCGCCGCCCGCATCGGCTGCATTCTGCCGTAGGTGAGAGAGCGCCACAGCCACTCGGCCGGCCCGAAGCGGAAGAACCGCAGCCAGAGCGTGCTCACGATCAGTTGAAAGGCGAAGATCGCCGCGGCCAGCCCCACGCCGGCCGCCGGGCCCACCTGTCCATACAGTCCGCCGCCATAGCCGTAGAAGATCGTCGTGCAGATCAGCGACTGGCCTAGGTAGTTGCTCAGGGCCATCCGGCCGACCGCCGCCGCTGGCCGCAGCAGGGCCGCGCCCGCGGCCGTGTGCCACAGCGCGACGATCGCGGCCGCGTAGCCGAATGCCTGTGCCGGTGCGCCGATGAAGTAGAGGACCGTCGCGGCGGCCCAGGCGATCCCGGCAGCGGACGAGTCCGCATCACCCTCCGCCGCGGCTGCGTACTGGACCTGCGTCGCGGCCAGATTCGCGAGCAGCCCCAGCGGCAAGGCGATCCAGAGCAGCCCCCGAAACAGCCCGCGCCAGCGCTGTGGCTCGGCCAGTATCCGCGCCCGCCCGACTACGATACCTACGAAGAACATCGCCGCAATGAGCGGCCCGCCGATGATCAGCAGAACCCAGCCCACGAACCACTCGCGCAGCCGTGCCCGCAAGATCGCTCCGAGCTCGCCGCCGCGGTACGCCGCGCTCGTTTCCGCCTCGAGCCGCCTGAAAAACTCGTCCGGGTCTTCGACGTCGTCCTCGTCTTCTTCCCCGGCCACGTCCGGCTCGGCTTTGTCCGGCATCGTCTCAGCCGCTGGCCGTGAGCTCGCCGCTTCGGCGGGCGCGGTTGCCGCGGCGGGCTCGGGCTGATTCGCTGCTGACTCCAGCTCCACGGTCGCCAGCGAGATGAGCCCCAGGCATCCACCCAGCAGTACGGCCGGCAGGGCGACCAGCACGCTCGCTGCGACGAGCAGCGCACGGTTACTGGCGCCCCGCATCAGCAGCAGCACGAACCCGAGCAGGCCGTACGTCAGCAGGATGTCGCCGTACCAGATGAGCAGGCCGTGCGCCAGCGCGAACCCCATCAGCACCAGCAGCCGTCGTCGATAAAGCCGCACGAAGTCCGCCCCGCGCGCCGCCGCCCGCTCCGCCTGCAACCACATCCCCAGCCCGAACAGCAGCGAGAACAGCAGGTAGAACTTCCCCTCAACCAGCCAGCTCAGCGACCGCGCGGCCCAGTAATCCGCCGTGCCGACTGCCGGCCGCGCATCGCCGAGCATCGTGAAGATCGAGTTCCCCAGGAACTGGATATTGGCCAGCAGCACACCGAACAGGGCGAACCCCCGCAGTGCGTCGATCAGGTCGATCCGCTCCGCCGGCGTCGTCGGCGCTGCGGCGTTCGATTCCGGGCTCGCTCTCGATTCTTTCACCCGCACCGCACCTCGCGCCCCGCCGTGCGGCAGGGACATGGCGGGGATTCTCGCCACCGGCCGACCCGCCGCCAAGTCGCGCCCCGCCGATTGCGATCGTCCCGCCCGGCTCGCCTCCCGCCGGCGCGGCCGCTCGTGGCCGCCGCTGCCGCCGCCCGCTAGACTAGCGCCTGTTCGCGAAATCTCCGCGGCCAGGCCCGCGGATGCCGTGCAAGACACTCACGACAGGTGAACCGATGAGCGAGATTCTCAACGCGCTCGGAATCGATACCCGCAACCCCAACCCCGGCGGCTTCGACGGCGACTGGATCGGCTCGGGCGAAGTCCTCGAGGTCAATTCCCCGATCGACGGCGGCCGCATCGCCTCCGTCCGGCAGATCACCGCGGCCGAGTACGACCGCATCATCGACCGCGCCCACGCGGCCTTTCTCAAGTGGCGCGAGGTGCCCGCCCCCAAGCGCGGCGATCTCGTCCGCCAGCTCGGCGACCGCCTGCGCGAGCTGAAGAAGCCGCTCGGCGCCCTGGTCACCCTCGAAATGGGCAAGATCGTCGCCGAGGGCGAGGGCGAAGTGCAGGAAATGATCGACATCTGCGACTTCGCCTGCGGCCTGAGCCGCCAGCTCTACGGCCTGAGCATGCACAGCGAGCGGCCGCGCCACCGCATGTACGAACAGTGGCACCCGCTCGGCGTCGTCGGAATCATCAGCGCGTTCAATTTCCCCGTCGCCGTCTGGAGCTGGAACGCCGCCCTCGCGGCCGTCTGCGGCGACGCGTGCGTCTGGAAGCCCTCGCACCAGACGCCATTGACCGCCATCGCCGTCACGAAGATCGCCGCGCGCGTCTGCAGGGACAACGGCGTCGACCCGGCCATCTTTTCGCTCGTCAAGGGCTCCGTGCAGGACGTCGGCGAGCGCCTGCTGGCCGACCGCCGCGTGCCGCTGATTTCCGCGACCGGAAGCTGCCGCATGGGCTATCGCGTCGCGGAAGTGGTCGGCCAGCGTCTCGGCCGCACGATTCTCGAGCTCGGCGGCAACAACGCCATCATCGTCACGGCCTATGCGGACCTGGAGCTGGCCACGCGGGCGATCGTCTTCGGCGCCGTCGGCACGGCCGGCCAGCGCTGCACGAGCACGCGCCGCATCATCGTCCACCGCAGTATCAAAAACGAGCTCGTCCGCCGCCTGGTCGCCGCCTATGAGACCGTCCGCATCGGCGACCCGCGCAAGCCCGATACGCTCATGGGCCCGCTGGTCAACGCCAACGCCGTCAAAGACCTTCAGACGGCCATCGGCCGCGTCAAGCAGGAGGGCGGGCGGATCATCTGCGGCGGCGAGCCGCTCAGTGGCAAGGACTACCCCGGCGGGCTCTATGTGCGACCGTGCATCGCCGAGGCCCGCAACGAATTCAGGATCGTCCAGGAGGAGACCTTCGCGCCGATCCTCTACGTGATCGAATACGGCGGCTCCGAGCGGCCGGCGGACCACGACACGGTGGTGCGCGAGGTGCGCGAGGCGATCGCGCTGCACAACGGCGTGCCGCAGGGGCTTTCGGGGGCGATCTTCACGCACCACCTGATCGAGGCGGAGGAATTCCTCGCGGCATCGGGCAGCGACTGCGGCATCGCCAACGTCAACATCGGCACCAGCGGGGCCGAGATCG
>CAZXUI010000118.1:0-6419 GCA_964643885.1 uncultured Planctomycetales bacterium | reverse complement strand
CGCCGAGCGTCAACCACTACTGGCGCACGTGGCGTGGCCGGATGCTGATCAGTCGCCAGGGTCGCGCCTATCGCGAGCAGGTGGGCGCGATCCTCCGCGCCGCCGGCGTCACGCCGTTGGACGGCTCACTGGCGGTTCACGTCGAGCTCTACCCGCCCGATCGGCGCAAACGTGACGTCGACAACACGTTCAAAGCGATTGGCGACTCGCTCCAGCACGGCGGCGCGTTCCAGGACGACAGCCAGATCGTGTGGCTGCTGCTGGAGAAAGCCGAGGTCGTCGCCGGCGGGAAAGTCATCGTGCGCATCGCTGAACGAGCCGGCAAGCCGCTGCCGTTCCCCACGAGCGAGCGCCCCAGTCTGAACTGATCCCGCGCGAAGGACGGAGACCCGAGCGATGGCACAGGCCGAACCGAAGCGCATCTACATCGCGGGGCCGATGTCCGGCTATCCGGACTGCAACTTCCCCGCGTTCCACGCGGCGGCCGAGCGACTGTCTGCCGCCGGATGGAGGGTCTTCAACCCGGCCGAGAACTTCGGCGGGCGAAAAGACTTGCCGCGCGAGGCGTACCTGCGCCTCGACCTGGCGGTGCTCGCTCAGTGCGAAGCGATCGCGATGCTGCCCGGCTGGGAGGATTCGCGCGGCGCCAAGCTGGAGTACCTCGTTGCCCGTGAGCTCGGCTGCACCATCATCGACGCGTCCACGCTTCGACCTCTGGAGAATGCGCCCGTCGCGACGGTCGCGTTGCATCGACTGCGAGTCGTCGAGCCGCTGCCGGACGAGTCCATTCTCGACGAAGCCAAGCGCATTACCGAGGGGGTACGCCGTGCCGAGTATGGCGCTCCCGCCGATGACTTCGGGCGCGCCGCCTACATGTGGACCGGCATCCTCGCCCGCAAGCTGCGCGAAGGGGAGAGCGTCACCGCGATGGACATCCCGCTGTGCATGGTCGCCATCAAGTTGGCGCGCCAGAGCCATCATCACAAGCGAGACAACCTGGTCGATATCGCCGGCTATGCGCGCACGGCGGCGATGGTCGCGGAGGAGGAGTGATGGCCAAACGCCACAGCAGAACCATGCTGGCCTTCGGCGACGTGCACATCCCGCACCAGAACGAGAAGGCGGTGCGGGTCTTCTGTCGCGCCGCCGAACGGCTGCGCCCGGATTTGATCGTCTGTCTGGGCGACCTGCTCGACTGCGGCCAGTTCTCCACCCACCCACCGACGTACGGCGTGCCCGAGTCCAACTATCGCGACGACCTCAAGATGGCGAACGTGCTGCTCGATTTCTTGCAGGACTGCTGCGATCGACTCGTGATGATCGAAGGCAATCACGAGTACCGGCTCGACCGCTGGGCAGCGGCAACGGCCGAGGGGCGCGGAGCATACTCGATGCTCGCGCCGCGTCTGCAACTGTCGCGGGATCGGTCGAAGTTCACCTATGTGCCTTACGGCTCAGCTACGGCCCGGTATCCGCATTACGCGATCAACTCGCGCATCATCGCGGTGCATGGCTGGTCCTACGCCCGGCACGCGACGAAGAACCACCTCCAGATCAGCCAGGGCAAGAGCGTCATCCACGGGCACACGCACCGCGCGGACGCCTCGATCATCCAGAACATCTGGTCGCCCGGGGAGATCGTGCAGGCGCGCAGCGCGGGGTGCCTGTGCAAGCCCGTTCCGCTTTACGGCACCGGGCGGCCGGTCGAGTGGGTGAACGCGTTCATCCTCGGCTACCTCGGCCGGCGGAGCGACACGCTCTACACGATCCCGATCATGGATGACCGCTGCATCCTTCCGGACGGCACGGAGGTCACGGCGTGATGGCTGCATTGCCGCAATCCGGGCCCGCGCTGGCGATGCGCGAATGCAACAAGTGTCGTCGCGCACTTCCCATGACCGAGTATCACCGCGACCGCTCTCTGCGAGGCGGGCGACGGTACACCTGTAAACGATGTGCTGTCCGGGCTGCTCGCGCTTCCGAGCGCGGACGATATCAGGCGACAAACGGTCTATCGTCAGTCTATCGGTGCATGAAGAGACGCTGCTGCGACTCACGGCACCGCAGTTACCCCAGATACGGCGGCCGTGGCATCACGGTTTGCGATGAATGGCTGTCAGGGTTCGGGTCCTTCTATCGATGGGCGTGCGACTACGGTTACCGTCGCGGCCTTCAACTCGATCGGATCGACAACGACGGTCCCTACTCCCCCGAGAACTGCCAGTGGGTCAGTCCCGCGGTCAACGTGCGGAACAGCAGCAACGCCAAGCTGAGTGAGCAGCGCGTGCAGCTGATTCGCGCCCGGCTCGACGAGGGCATCGGACAACGCGAGATCGCCAGGCGTTTCGGCGTGACGCAATCGACAGTCTCCAACATTCACACGGGCAAGATTTGGAAGTGTGCCTCGTGATTCTGCGAGCATACCAACGAGAAGCCGTCGACGCCGTTTACGAGTTTTTGCGTGCGCGCGACGACAACCCGTGCGTCGTCATTCCCACCGCCGGCGGCAAGACGCCGGTGATGGCGACGATCTGCCGCGACGCGGTGCAGCGCTGGAGTGGGCGCGTGCTGATCCTCGCGCACGTGAAGGAACTCCTCGAGCAGGCGGCCGAGAAGCTGCACCTCGTCGCGCCGGACCTGCCAGTCGGCATCTACTCGGCCGGCTTGAAGCGCCGCGACCTGGGCTATGCCATCACCATCGCTGGCATTCAAAGCGTGTACGAGAAGGCTGAGGACGTCGGCGCCGTCGATCTCGTGATCGTCGACGAGGCGCACCTCATTCCGCCCGACGGCGAAGGCATGTACCGCACGTTCCTGGCGGACATGACGCGGATCAATCCGCTGGTGCGCGTCATCGGCCTGACCGCCACGCCGTTCCGCATGAAGTCCGGCACGATCTGTGCGCCGGAGAACATCCTCAACGCGGTTTGCTTCGAAGTCGGCGTGCGCGAGCTGATCGTCCAGGGCTACCTATGCCCGCTGCGCACCAAGGCCGGCTCCGTGAAGCCCGACACCGACCAGCTCCACGTCCGCGGCGGCGAGTACGTCGCCGGCGAGGTCGAGCACCTGATGGATGCTGAGAACCTGGTCCTCTCGGCCTGCCGTGAGATCGTCGAGCACACGCAGGAACGCAGAAGCGTACTCATCTTCGCGTCCGGCGTGCGGCACGGTGAGCACATCTGTCGCGTCCTCGGCGAGCGGCACAAAGTCGAATGCGGCTTCGTCTGCGGCGAGACGCTGCCGTTCCAGCGCGACGAGGTGCTGCGCCGCTTCCGCGCCGGCGAGCTGAAGTACCTCTGCAACGTCAACGTACTGACGACGGGGTTCGACGCGCCGAACATCGACTGCGTCGCGCTGGTGCGCCCGACGCTGTCGCCGGGCCTCTACTACCAGATGGTCGGTCGCGGCTTCCGGCTGCACCCGGGCAAAGCCGACTGCCTCGTGCTCGACTTCGGCGGCAATGTGCTGCGCCACGGACCGGTGGATCAGCTCCGCGTCGACGGCGTCAGTTCGGACGGGGCCGGGCTAGCGCCGGCGAAGGAATGTCCGCAGTGCCATGAGATCATCGCGGCCGGCTACGCCCAGTGCCCCGCGTGCGGTCACGTCTTCCCGCCGCCGGAGCGACGCACGCATGACGGCACCGCCAGCAGCGAGGGCATCCTTTCCGACCAGGCCTCGCGGACGGAGTACAAAGTCGAAGAGACGTTCTACGCCATCCACGTGAAGCGCGACGCGCCGCCGGACGCGCCGCGCACCATGCGCGTCGATTACCGCATCGGCTTCAACCACTACGTCTCCGAGTGGGTGTGCTTCGAGCACGACGGCTACGCGCGGCAGAAGGCTGTGGCGTGGTGGAGGCAGCGCAGCCAGGAGCCTGTGCCGGAGACGATCGAGCAGGCCGTCGAGCTGGCCGACATGGGCGCCCTCGCACCGACGCTTGCGATCACCGTGATGCACAAGCCGGGCGACAGGTACGACCGGATCGTCGGCTATCGCCTCGGCGAGAAGCCGCCCCGGCTGGAGTCCGAAGATTGCTTGCCGGAGTACGCTGGCTCCGAGAGCGACGAGGTGCCGTTCTGATGCGAATCAACGCCCTGGCACAGTGGTTCGGCGGCAACCGCATGCTGGCGGAGAGCGTCGGCAGGGCGCTGGGCCGGCTGCGCTGGTGCGGTGTGCCGTTCGCCGGTGGATGCCCGCAGTTGCCGCAAATCCTGACCACCGCCGGCGTCGCCAATGATCTGCATCGGCACGTGATCAACTTGGCGCGCGTGGTGCGAGACGACGGCCTGGTCGAACAGCTCGTACGTCGCCTCGACAGTGTGCTCTTCCACCCCGACGAACTGGCGGAGGCCCAGCGGCGATGCCATGAACGGGAGGAGCACGGTCGCGTCTCTGACACGCCGGACGTCGCCTGGGCGGCCGACTACTACGCCGCGTGCTGGATGGGCCGGGGCGGGCACGCCGGCAAGCGTGGCGAGTTCAATCAGACGCTCTCGTTGCGCTGGACATCGAGCGGCGGCGACTCGGCCGTGCGCTTTCGCAGTGCGATTCGGTCGCTGCGCGATTGGCATAACGCGCTGCGCACTTGGTCGTTCACCTGCATCGATGCCTTCGACTTCATCAACAAGGTGCGCGATGCCGACGGGCACGGGTTGTACGTCGACGCGCCTTGGCCCGATGTCGGCGACGGCTATCGCCACCCCTTCACGCGAGAGCAGCAGGTGCGGCTCGCCGAGGCGCTGGCCAGGTTCACACGGACGCGCGTGGTCGTGCGCTACGGGGATCATCCGCTGATCCGCGACCTTTACCCGTCGCCCCGCTGGACATGGCTGTCGCAGACGAGCCGCAATCAGCGCAACGGCGCGACGGCCGAGGTGCTGATCGTCAACGGGGGGCCGCCCACATGACGCGCGCTGGCGACACAATGTTGCACGCGGCGCTGTGGTACGCCGAGCTCGGCTACCCGGTGTTCCCATGCGCGGCTGGACGCAAGGCACCGCTCACCGAGCATGGCCTGCTCGAAGCGACCACCGATGCCGAGCAGATCGCGGCGTGGTGGACGCAGCATCTCGACGCGAACATCGCGATCCGCACCGACCGTCTAGTCGTGATCGACATCGACGGCGAGGGCAACGCCTGGCTCACGGACGAGGCTGCGAAGCTGGTCGAACTCGACGTCGCCCCGCTGTCGCTCACGCCGCGTGGCGGACGGCACTACTTCTTCCGGCAGCCCGAGGGACGCGACTGGCGGAATTCCGCGAGTCGCATCGCCCCGCACGTCGATACGCGCGCCAACGGCGGCTACGTGCTCGTGGCCCCGTCCGTAGTCGATGGAAAGCCCTACTCCTGGCAGGACGAGCGCGAGCTGAGCGTCCCGCCGCAGCGATTGCCCGAGCCGCCAACGTGGTTGATCGAGATGCTCGACGTGTTGGCGTCGTCGAACGGCGCACCTGGCAACGGCACGCCGGCGAACGCGATTCCCGAGGGCCAGCGCAACGAGGCGCTCGCGCGTCTAGGCAGCGCGATGCGCCGCGTCGGCATGTCGCAGGCCGAGATCTTCGCCGCCCTCCAACAGGTCAACGCCGACCGCTGTGCGCCGCCGTTGCCGCTGCGCGAGGTCGAGCGCACCGCGGCGAGCATCGCGCGCTACGAACCCGACGCCGTTTCGGTCGCCGTCGTCGAGAACCACTGGGCGCAGGACCGTGGCCCACCCGCCCAACCCACGCCGCTCAGCGTACGCGAGCTGATGGCTGCGCATCGGACGCTGCGCCCGCCGGTGATCCAGGGGCTTCTGCGCCGTGGCGAGACGATGAACGTGATCGCCCCGAGCAAGACGGGCAAGTCGTGGCTCGTCCTCGCGCTGGCAATGGCGGTCGCCACGGGTCGCAAGTGGCTCGATACGTTTGATACGGTCGCCGGCGACGTGCTCATCATCGACAACGAGCTGCACGCCGAGACGCTGGCGCACCGCATCCCGCAGGTCGCCGAGTGCCTGCGGATAGGCATGAATGAGATCGCCGAGACGGTCAGCGTGCAGAGCCTGCGCGGCCAACTGCGCGACATCTTCTCGATGCGGCAGTACTTCGAGTCGATCGAGCCCGGGCGCTACGCGCTGGTCGTGCTCGACGCGTTCTACCGCTTCATGCCGCGCGACATGGACGAGAACGACAACGGCACGATGGCGAACATCTATAACCACGTCGATGCGCTGGCCGATCGGCTGGGTTGCTCATTCGTGCTGATCCACCACGCCACGAAGGGCAGTCAGTCCGCGAAGGCGGTAACCGACGTCGGCGCTGGCGCCGGCAGCCAGAGCCGCGCGACGGACACGCATCTCGTGCTCCGTCCGCACGAGGAGCCCGGCGCCGTCGTGCTCGAAGCGGCGGTCCGCTCGTGGCCGCCGGTCGAGCCGATGGCGC
>CAZXUI010000117.1:0-6437 GCA_964643885.1 uncultured Planctomycetales bacterium | reverse complement strand
CCGCTACGCCGCCGCGTAGCCGTCATGTGTCAAAACAACCACGCTCCCCGTAATATACGGCTCGCCCTCGCCGTCGACCAGCCTGGGCTGGGCCTGGCGCGATCTCAGCTTCGCGGCGCGGATCACACTGCTACGCGCGAGGCCAAGTAAGGCGCGTTCGCGCCGCCCGCCCAAGCAACCGGCTACGATTTCGGTAGCAAGTGTACCGCGACCGTAGTATTACGGCTACGTCGATGCTCGCTGCCTGGGTTCGATCCGGCTTTGGCGGTGCGCACAAAAGCCCCGAATCTGCTCCACCAGCAATGCTCGTCTGACAAAACGCCAGTCGATTACGATAACGGTGCTTGCCGAGCGTATAGTTATATGGCCGAAGTGTGGCAGGAATTCGACGGATGCGACGTCAGCCCAGGGAATCGTCTTGCGTCTAAACACGCCTATGTAACTGATGCTTGATGGACTGAGCACCACACGCACCAGCAACTGCGCGCACAAAAACATACCCCCCACAAACATCAGACCCACAAAGGGAAGTGACGTCGGAAACGCCTCTCGAAACGAATGCACCTTTGTGAACAGAATGATATCCGTGAGTCCCACGGAGAACGCAGTAACATATGCCGAGAATAGCAAACCGACGAATCCGATGCCCGGGATCATCGCGTACACCCGGAATTCGTGGGACTCCATACTGTGGATTCCTTCAGTCAAAAGTCAACGACTTGCCTGCGGGGCGTTCTCCCGAGCCCCGCGCCAAGATCGATCAGACCTCCGCCAAGGGCGCCAGCACCACCCGGAAAAACGCCGCCGTAACCCCCTTGAATGATTTCCGCGGTGACGTCGTCAGCGACAGGCGGTAGCTTGACAACACAGAATCCGCCAAACCAGCCGCCGAGTGCCCCGATTCCTGCTCCGACACCGGCGTGCGCTCCAATTCCACCAGGGCCATGGCCGCCGGCATAACCGCCCAGCCCCCCGCTAACGGCGCCGCCGACTGCACCGCCGACGGCACCAGCGATGGGCGGTGAGATCCCTGCCCCCGTCATTGCGCCGGTGACGGCGCCCCCGACCGCGCCGCCAATCGCGCCAGCGGCACCACCCTCCCAACCGCCACAGATCCCACCGACAACCCCACCGACGATTCCGCCAACGATGGTTGATATGATGAATCGGCCCGAAGGATCAACGAGGTAGAGTGGGGAGTTATAGCAATACGCGTAAGTATTGAGCCCCCCCAGTAACCCGATCGGATCCCGCTGTACAAACCGCCCGATGGCCGCGTCGTACCAGCGCGCGCCGACGTGCGAGAGGCGGATCGGGGCGAGGTTCGGGTTCGCGCCGGCCAGGAACATCGGCCCGGACGGGTCGTGCCAGGTCTCGTAGCCCCACTGGCCGGCGTAGGCGTAGCGCGGGGCGCCGCTGACCGGCTGGCCGACGCGCCAGCCGCCCGAGCCGTCGGGCGTGACGGGCTCGCCGAAGGCGGTGTAGGCGAAGCTGGCCGGGGAGAAGTTCGTCCCGCCCGCCTCGTCGGTCAGCAGCATGGTCGAGCCGATCAGGTCGCCGTGGTAGTGGCGCGTATCGCCGCCGGAGACGTCCTGCTGGGCGGCGGTGCCGAGGTATCGCATCTGCTCGCTGACCACGGGCGTGCTCCCGCTGTAGGTCAGGTCGAAGTCGCCCCACGGCGACGTGCCGAGGTAATCGGTCCACGCGGCCGGCCCGGACGGCACGAGCGTGCCGGCGTCCAGCTCGCGGGCCATGTAGCGGGCCCGGGGGTCCTCATAGGCGAACTCCCAGGCGGCCAGCCGCTGGTAATTATACGGCTCGCCCTCGCCGTCGACCAGCCAGCGGCCACGGGCGGCCATCGCGACCCCGCGGTTCGTGCCCGGGACGACCCGGCCGCTGTAGCTCATGCTCCAGCCGTTGCCCAGCGAGAAGCCCATGTCGGCGGCGCCGGATTCCTGGAGCGAGGCGCTCAGGCTGTTGTGGTAGAGGGTGATCGCGACCGGCGGGCCGACGGGATCGAACGCGACGAGCGGAATCTCCGTAAGCAGATTCTTTTTCAAGAGGTTATACGAGGAGAAGGGCGAGACCCGGATCGCGGCCTCCCAACTGCGGACGGCGCCCTGGGCCGACGCGGGCCGCGGCGACCCAATCAGCACGATGGCGATGCAAACACCGACGAGCGCAGACGTTCCGACGATCCGAGTCCGTCCCGACCGCGTTGTCATGGCATGTCCCCACTGGCTGCGACGTGCATCCGTGCGCAGCGTCCCAATTGTAGCAATCCACACTGAACGACCCGTAGGGGCGGCTGAACGTGCCGCCGAGATGTCATGGGAAGTATAACTCGGCGGGAAGGTCCGTCGAGATAATTTTCAGTTTATTGGACACAAATCTTGGGACCCCGGACACTGTGCCTGCAACTCGCGGTCATACGCTGCCTTACGATTTGTGGACAGTCCGTGTCGGCTTTTGTAGCATTGCGGAAAACTGCGGGGAATATGCCGAGGCCTTGCTCGAGCTCACCTGTCCCGCCCGCGACCCTTGGCCGCCGTCGCCATGCACGAGCCTGTTCGGCAACTACTCTCTCGGCTCTCTCGACCGCGCCTGCCGCTGGCCGACGCCCGTCGGCGGCGCGGCTTCAGACGGCTTGCTCTACCGCGCCGTCGACGACGTCACGGCGCGCGCTTCCTGGACGAAGCTGTGCTGGTGGGGCTTCTACCTCGACGGCGACGGTGATACGGACTTTCAGGACCTGACGCTGTTGCTGGCCGCGTTCGGCAACGGCTGCGGCGGGTAGGCGGGCGCACGGCTGGCCGCCGCTCGCTGAGGCGCGCCTCAGTTGTTCAGTGCGCCCTGGTTGATCCAGTCGCGGATCAGCCCCAGTTGCGTCGACGACAAGGCGCCGCCCAGCAGCGGCATGCGGCTGCCGACCGGCGGCGAGCTCGAGCTGACCTTCAGCCAGAGCAGACTCCCGTCTGCGTCGCCCGCAGCGACCAGGGTGAGCGACGGGTTCTGCGAGCTGGGCCGGCCCACGAGGCTGTCATAGGCCGCGCCGGTCGTCAGGCGCATCGCGATTCCGCTGGCCGCGCCGAGCCCGCCGTCGCGATGGCAATCGACGCAGTGGGCGGTGAAGATCGGCTGAATCTGCTGCGAGAACGAGACCGTCTCGTCGCTCGGCTCATTCGGCTCGGGCACCTCCTGCGCCGGACAGCCGCCCAGCCCGAACGCCATCCCCGCGGCGATCCCGGCCGCGACTAGGCCGCGCACGATTATCGAACCCTTCGCGAGCATCGCAAGTCTCCAGTTCAGCCCGTCTTGCCTTCCCTTGGGCACCGGCACCGCGCCCGCCGGGCAGAATCATACCTCGCGCCCGCCGGCCGCGCCGTGGCGCTTCATGGTTCGACCGGCACGATCCGCTCGACCCGTCCCGTCGCCCCGAACGGCCCGACGTTCTCCGTCGTCAGCACGTACAGCTCGCCCTCGGTGTCGCGGCCGAACCCGAGCACGAAGCGACCGAGCCGCCCATCCGGCCGGCCGGCGATGGTGAGCTCACTGCGCGTCCAGGCGCCCGCGGACTCGGTCGCAACGAAAATCGTTCCGTCAGCGGCGGCGAAGCTCGTGCTCCAGTCTCCGAAGACGTACGCGCCGCTCAGCCCCGGGAGCGCCTCGCCGCGATAGACGTACCCGCCGATGACCGCGATGCCGACCGGTGTCCCGTCGTCGGCGGTCTGGGGATATTCGATGATCGGGTCGATCAGGGGCTCGCCGCGTGCCCCGGTCTGCGGACACGTCGCGGGCGGAGAGTCCGCATTGTTCGGGTCGAAGCAGTGAGCCGCCTCGCGGATGTTCCAGCCATAGTTCCCGCCGCGCTGCACGAGGTTGATCTCTTCGAAGAGATTCTGTCCCACGTCGGCGACAAACAGCCGCGTCCGGCCACGGTGCGTATCGAACGAGAATCGCCAGGGGTTGCGCAGGCCGTAGGCGTAGATCTCCGGCCGCGCGACGGCGTCGCCGACGAAGGGGTTGTCCGGCGGAATCGCATAGGGCTCGCCGCCATCCACGTCGAGTCGAAGGATCTTGCCCAGCAGCACGCTCAGATCCTGGGCGTTTCCGACGCCCGGCGTGTGCCCGTCGCCGACGTCGTTGGCCGCTCCGCCGTCGCCGACGCTCCAGTACAGGAGCCCGTCCGGGCCGAATTCGATCTGCCCGCCGTTGTGGTTAAATTGCGGCTTGCCGATCCGCAGCAGAATGCGCTCGCTGTCGGCGTCGGCCTGATTCGCATCGTCGGCGCGCACGCGGAACTCCGCCAGCCGCGATTCCGAGTCGAAGCTATCCGGCAGATCGTCGCCCGGCGGCGCGTTGTAGACGACGAAAAGCCGCCCGTTGGCCGCATACTGCGGATGAAACGCCAGCCCCAGCAGCCCGCGCTCGTCGAAGACCAGTCCGCCGCCAAAGTCGATCCCGATCTCGACCATCCGCGAGCGCAGGTCCAGGAACGGAGTTTCGAGCACCTGCCCGGCCGAATCGATCACGTGCACGACGCCGATCTGGTCGACGACGAACATTCGACCCGATCCGTCGGGCGGAAAGACCAGCGCCAGCGGCGACGTGAACCCCTCCGCGACCGTCACGAGCGCAATCTGCTCGGGCAGCGGTTCGCTCGGAAACAGCTCGTGCAACAGACCGCACCCGCCTGCCAGCACGCACGCGACGGACGCAACACACACAATCCCTGCTCGCGACATCATGTCCTCGCAATTCGCCCCCGCTGCGGAGCCGCGCCGCGCGGAATCTGCTGATGCAGATACGGTCCGCCGCCGGCCGCGCCGCGCGGGCGAAATGCGCGCCGCCCCGCGCCGGCCGCGAACCGGATCGTTCCGGTCCGCTTCCAGTAGAGAGATGTTACCCTCCCGTGCCGGCATTGCAGACGCCGGGGCCGGCCGCGGGATGCGGACCGCCCCAATTGGTTCGTCCCGGGGCGGCGTTTTTCTGGACGTGAGTTGAGGGCCGGCACCGGCCGGGCGGCCGGGCCCGCGCCGCGACGGCGGGCGGTGCCCCCGCTTGGACCGAAGGCCGCGGGTATCGCACACTTCCCCTGGTCAGCCGCGATGCGCGCGGGTCGGTGCCCCTGACACCGGGCGGCGTCGCGGCGGAGGGGTACGGGAGCCTCCCATGCAAGCAGCCGTTCATCCTCGTGAGTCGGAGCGGCTGGCCGCGCTGCGTGAGACAGGCGTGCTCGACACGGCACCGAATCCGACCTACGAGGGGCTCGTCCGCCTCGCCGCGGGGCTGCTGGAAGCGCCGATGGCGATCGTCAGCCTTGTCGACGAGGACCGGCAGTGGTTCGCGGGCGCGTACGGCGTCGACTGCCGCCAGACGCCGCGCGACATCGCCCTCTGTGCGCACGGCATCCTTCAGGACGAGCCGATGATCGTGAAAGACGCGGCGGCCGATCCGCGCTTCGCAGACAGTCCGCTGGTCAGTCACGATCCTGGGATTCGCTTCTACGCGGGCGTTCCGCTGAAGACGGCCTGCGGGCTGCCGCTGGGCATGCTTTGCGTGGCCGACACGAGCCCGCGCGGCGTCACCGAGGATCAGGTCGAGACGTTGCGCGTGCTCGGAGCGTTCGTCGCGGCCCAGCTCGAACTCAGCCGTCGCACGAACCAGCTTCACAGGCAGCTCGCGCTCAACCAGATGCTCGTCGAGGGCGCCACCGACTACGCCATGGTCACGCTGGACGCCGGCGGGCTGGTCACGTCGTGGAATGCCGGCGCGGAGCGCCTCAAAGGATACACTGCGGCCGAGATGCTCGGCCGGCACTACCGCGACTTTTTCCCGTCCGAGGCACGCGCGAGCGGCGAACCGGAAGCGCTGCTGTGCCGCGCTTTGGAGAGCGGACGCGTCGACTGCTCCGGCTGGCGGGTCCGAAAGGACGGCGCCCGCATCCACATCACGGGTACGCTCACCTGCGTCCGCGACGACCAGCAGGGCTGTAAGGGGTTCATCAAGGTCGCCCGCGACGATACCGCCAACTGGCGCCTGGCCCGCGAGCTCGAACAACGCACGATCGCACTGGCCCAAGCGAACGGTAAGCTGGCCGACCAGGCCGCGCAGCTTACCGCCCATTCGGCCGAGCTGGAGACGGCCCGCTGCGTCGCCGAGGCCGCCAGCCGGAGCAAGAGCGAGTTCCTGGCCAACATGAGCCACGAGATCCGCACGCCGATGACGGCCATCCTCGGATTCACGGACCTGCTCGCGGCCGACCTGGGCGCCGGCGCGGCGTCGCCCCAGCAGCTCGAGTACATCGAAACCGTCCGCCGCAACGGCGAGCTGCTGCTCTCGATCATCAACGACATCCTGGACCTGTCGAAGATCGAAGCGGGCGGCATGACGGTGGAATCGGTCGCGACCGCGCCCTCGCAGCTCGTTGCGGACGT
>CAZXUI010000116.1:0-6794 GCA_964643885.1 uncultured Planctomycetales bacterium | reverse complement strand
AGAGACCGGTCCCCCAATCAGACCGGTCAGAGACCGGTCCCCCAGTCAGACCGGTTGGAGACCGGTCCCCCAATCAGACCGGTCAGAGACCGGTCCCCCAATCAGACCGGTCAGAGACCGGTCCCCCATTCCTGAAGCGGAAAACGCACGGGCAAGCTGCGCTTGCCCATGCCACGCGGCCGTCGGCGGAGCACGCTTCATTGGGGGATTTGCCCGCTGTGGAACGGGGGTTGCCAGCAAACTGTGTGGGTTCTTACGCGGCGGTCGGGGCGGCGGGAGGTCGTTCGTGTCCACGCGGGTCAGGCAGAGCAAGTCAGCGTCGGGCGCGAACGCGCGGGTCGGGCCGGAGAAAGCGGCGGGGGCTGGATTCCGTGCGAGAGAGCAGGCCGTGAAGGAGACTGGGGGGCCGGCCGGGCTGGAGGTGACGGCGTCGGCCGAGTTGGACGCCGGGGCGGCAGCCGGGTTGGAGGCGGTGGCGGAGCGGCTGCGGGCGATTGCGCGGCAGGGGCGGACGCGGCTGTTCGAGCACGAGGTGTATGCGATCGTCGAGGCGGTCGGGGCGATCCGTCCACCGCGGCATGTGTTTCTGCCGTGCGGGCAGGTGCCGTCGGACGAGGTCGTGGCGTCGCTGCCGGGTCGACGGGTGGTGCTGAAGCTCGTCTCGCCGGACGTGATTCACAAGACCGAGGCGCGGGCGGTGCAGGTCGTGCCGCGCGAGGCGGCGGCGGTGCGGGCGGCCGCGGCGGAGATGGTTGCGGCGCATGAGCGGACGGCGCGGGTGGAGGGGGTGTTGCTGGTCGAGTTCGTGGAGGGGGCGCCGCCGGGGTTCGGGCGGGAGCTGTTCGTCGGTGTGCGGGCGACGCGCGAGTTCGGGCCGGTGATCGCGGCCGGGCTGGGCGGCGTGGATACCGAGTACCTGGCGGGCGCGATGCGGCCGGGGCTGTCGGCGGCCAAGGCGGTGGCGACTGAGGTGACGGCCGACGAGTTTCTGGAGCTGTTTCGGCGGACGGCGGCGTACGACGTGTTGTCGGGGCGGGCGCGGGGGCATACGCGGATCGTCTCTGACGAGGAATTGCGGCGGTGCTTTGCCGCGTTCCTGTCGCTGGCGCGGCGGTTCTGTGCGGCCGACGGCGGCGAGGGGCCGTGGCTGGCGGAGTTGGAGGTGAATCCGTTTGCGTTTCGGGAGGAGCGAGGCGGAGGGTGCGAGAAGGGAATCTCGTACCAGCGGCAGGTCGACAGGTCGGAGACCTGTCTTCCAGACCGGTCAGAGACCGGTCCCCCGTTCCCGGAGCAGCGGCTGGTGCCGCTGGATGGTCGCGGGCGGTTCGGGAGCGTGGCGCGGGCGGCCGCGCCGCGGCCGCTGGAGCGGGTGACGCAGTTGCTTGAGCCGAAGTCGATCGCGGTGCTGGGTGTGTCGGGCAGCTCGATGAACCTGGGGCGGATCGTGCTGAACAACGTGGCCGAGTGCGGCTTTCCGCGCGAGCGGCTGTTCGTGATCAAGGAGGGGAGCGAGTCGATCGACGGGGCGCGGTGCGTGCCGCGGCTGGCGCAGCTCGAGCAGCCGGTGGATTTGCTGGTGGTAGCGGCGCAGGCGGCGGGTGTGCCGGCGTTGATTCGGGAGGCGGCCGAGAGCGGGAAGGTCGCGTCTGCGATTCTGATTCCGGGCGGTGCGGGCGAGACGGAGGGGACGGAGGATCTGCGGCGAGCGGTGGCGGATGCGATCTCTGCGGCGCGGGCGCGGCCGGGCGGCGGGCCGGTGTTTCTGGGACCGAATTGCCTGGGCGTACGTTCGGAGCCGGGGCGGTACGACACCTTCTTCATTCCGAAGCACAAGCTGGCGGCGCCGCGGGGGTCGGGCGTGCTGCCGACGGCACGGGTGGCGCTGCTGTCGCAGAGCGGGGCGTTCATCATCACGCGGTTGAGCAACCTGGAGGTGTTGCGGCCGGCGCTGGCGATCTCGGTGGGTAACCAGGCGGACCTGACGTTGTCGGACTTCGTGCGTGTGCTGGGGCGGCGCGAGGATATCGACGTGATCGGGGTCTATGCGGAGGGGTTCAACGCGCTGGACGGGGCGGCGTTTCTGCATGCGGTGGCGGATGCGACGCGGGCGGGGAAGCTGGTGATTCTTTACAAGGCGGGGCGGACGCAGGCGGGGCGTTCGGCGGCGGCGGGTCATACGGCGGCGATCGCGGGGGATTACGAGGTTTGCCAGGCGGCCGCGGCGGAGGCGGGCGCGCTGGTGGTCGACACGTTCAAGGAGTTCGAGCAGATCGTGGAGCTGGCGAGCGCGTTTCATCGGCTGCCGGTGCGTGGGCGGCGGATCGGGGCGATGAGCAACGCGGGGTATGAGACGGTGGGGATGGCGGACACGGTGCGCGGGCCTCGTTACCAGGTGCAGATGGCGAGCCTGGCGGAGTCGACGCGGGAGCAGTTGCGTGAGATTCTGTCGGCCGAGGGGCTGGATCGGCTGGTCAATGCGCGCAATCCGCTGGACCTGACGCCGATGGCGCGCGAGCGCGCGTACGAATCGTGTGCGCGGGTGTTGCTGGATTGCGACGAGGTGGATGCGCTGGTGGTGTCGGTGGTGCCGCTGACGCCGGCGCTGAAGACGACGGGAGAGGAGATGGCGGCGGGCGGGGCGCTGCCGGAGCGGCTGCCGCGGCTGGTGCAGGCGCATCGCAAGCCGGTGGTGTTCGTGGTGGATTGCGGGCCGGCGTATGACGCGCTGGCGCTGGCGGTGAGGTCGGCGGGGGTTCCGGTGTTCCGCACGTGCGACCAGGCGATTCGGTCGCTGGGGCATTATCTGGACTATCGCGTCGGGCGGGCGGAGGCGGGGGGCGCGTAGTGGCGGCAAAGAGGATCTTCGCCGTACCTCCCTCACGTTCGGAGCGGGCACCCGCGCGACGAGCCTCAGGCGCACACCTGCGGCGACGGCATGCCACCCGCCGGGGATCAGGACTGCCTACAGGCCGGGGATCAGGAAGCTGAGCAGCAGGACCACGTCGGCGAAGTCGGTGTCGCCGTCGCCGTCGACGTCGCCGCCGGGGGCGCCGTAGTTGTTCATGAGTACTTCGAGATCCGCGGTGTTGACGACGCCGTCCTCGTTCAGGTCGCCGCGGGCGTCCTGGATGTAGAGCCGCGCGTCGGGCATCAGGAAGATTGCGCCGCTTGGCGTGGAAAGCGCGACTGCGAGGCGGTCCAGGCCGGTCACCGCGGTCGGCGTGAGCTGGATCTCCCACAGACCGTTGCCCAGGTGGACGGCCGGCGCGATCTGCGAAGAGCCCGCACTTCCCGGAACATTGTGGTAGGCGTAGACGGTGAGTGCGGCGTCGGTCTCGGCGCCCTGCCAGTCGCGGAGCTGGATGCGGACGGTGGCGGTGCGCTGGCCGTCGTTGAGGACGACGGGGGGATCGACGGTCAGATCGGACTCGATCGCGTCGGGCACGCCGATGAGCTCGAGCCGCCACTGGTCGAACTGCTCGCGGAGCTGGATGACGGGGTCGGGCTGGCTGGTCGAGTTGGCGAGAATGTTGAAGTCCATGTAGTAGGTGCCGGCCGCGCAGCCGCCGGGGTTGCCGCAGCCGCCCTCGAAGTCGCCGCGGCGCGTGACGATCATGAAGCCGATGTGGGCGGACTTGATGAAGTCCGGCGGCGGGGAGCCGCAGCTATCGGGCGGGCCGGTGCGGCAGGAGCAGCGGCCGTCCCCGCCCATGGCGCGGGCGGCCTCCATGGCGGCCATGAGCTTCTCGGGGATGCCGCCGGGGGTGTTGAGGATGGCCAGCTCGGCCATGTCGAGCACGGGCTGGCCGGTGATGACGTTTCCCTGGATGGCATAGACGAGCGAGCCGACCTGGCCGGTCAGGCCGTTGGCGTAGGCGCCGTTCTGCGTGCCGCTGAAGGTGGCGGCGCGGCCGCGGGTGTCGACGATGCCGTACTGTCGGGTCTGGTGCTCGGAGTCGTTGGCTTCGAGTTCGGCGAGGATGTCGTCGGGGTGTGTGCCGGCGCCGATGCCGTTCCAGAGGCGGATGCGGTTCTGGGCGGAGAAATCGACGTAGGACTGGGCCGCGGCGGCGCCTTTCTCCGGCCGGACGACGGGCAGGAAGCGCTCCAGGTCGAAGTTGAGCAGGCAGGTGGCCGAGCCGATGGCGACTTCTCCGGTGTCGCGGTCGACGATGACGATCGACCAGGTGGCGGCGGCGGGCTGGGCGAGCGCCAGCAGCGTGGCGGTGATGAGCAGGACGGGGCGAAAAGAGTGCATGTTGCCTTCTCCGACCTGTGAAGCGCGACTCGCACGGTGTCTGCGGGGCGCTTGGCTGGGCCCCATTCTCAGTGTCTCCGGCGGCCGGTTTCTGGTCACGCGGACTTGGAGCCGATCGGCCGCGGTTCGGGTGCAGCGGCTGCGTTCAATAGTAGCAGGTTTCGGGGGAATTCGGATGGGGATTGGGGGCAAGGGACCGAGGGACCAAGGGACCAAGGGAGTGAGGGGGGAGGCTCGGTGAGACGCGGGGGTTTGGGGTGGCGCATGGCTGAGCGGCCGGCGGGGTGGCCGGTTCCAAAGGAGGTCGGGGTCTATAATATGCGGCCCGGCCGGCGTGGGTTAGGCTGAATCACAGGTGTGCGCCCGGATGTTCGGACGGTCGTGGAGTCTGTCCATCGGGCGTGCGTCGCTCGAGCTTGTCACAGAGGAGTCTTCGCGCATGAGAACGGCAGCAGGGATGTCGATTCGCTGGATGGTGGTTGGGCTGATTGCGTTCGTGGCGGGTGCGCAGACGGCGCAGGCGGCCAGGAAGCTGGTCCGGATCGTGCTGGACGGGCCGATCGTGGAGGCGCCGCTGCCGGATGCGGAGCTGGCGATTCTGTTCGGGGCGGAGCCGCCGGCGTCGCTTTATTCGCTGGTCAAGACGGTGGATGCGGCGGCGAAGGACAAGGACGTGGCGGGGATCGCGCTGATTCTCGAGACGCCGATGATGAACCTGGCGCAGGTCGAGGAGCTGTCGCGGGCCTTCGAGCGTTTCCGCGGGTCGGGCAAGAAGATCTACACGTACATGGACGCGGCGGGGAACGCGTCGTATGCGCTGGCTGCGGCGACGGACCACATCACGCTGGCCGAGAACGGCACGCTGATGATCACGGGTCTGAATGCGCAGTTGTCGTTCTTCAAGGGCATGTTCGACAAGATCGGGGTGGAAGCGGACATGCTGGCGTGCGGGGCGTACAAGAGCGCGCGGGAGCCGTTCACGCGGACCGAGCCGAGCAAGGAGTCGGCCGATCAGGTGAACTGGCTGCTGGACGGACTGTATGAGCGCTGGGTGGAGCTGATCGCGACGGGGCGGAAGCTGAGCGTCGAGGATGCGCGGGCGGCGATCGACAACGCGCCGCTGGACTCGGGTCCGGCGCTGGAGCGGAAGCTGATCGACGCGGCGGGGTCGTTCGGCGAGTACCGGCGGCTGCTGCACAAGGAGTTCGGCTCGGACGTGGAGGTCGTGAAGGACTACGGCTCGAAGAAGAAGCTCGAGCTGGACATGAGCAATCCGTTCGCGATCTTCGACATGTTCAACAAGCTGATGGAGACGACGACGGCGGCTGCCAAGCCGGGCATCGCGCTGATCTATGTCGAGGGCGGCATCACGACGGGCAAGAGCGCAGCGGATTTCATGAGCGGCAGCACGTCGGCGGGCAGCACGACGATTCGTGCGGCGATCGAGAAGGCGCACCGGGATGACGCGATCAAGGCCGTGGTTCTGCGGGTGGATTCGCCGGGCGGATCGGCGCTGGCGAGCGACATCATGTGGAAGGCGGCGACGCGGCTGGGGCAGGACAAGCCGCTGATCGTCAGCATGGGCGGCGTGGCCGGCAGCGGCGGGTATTACGTGTCGATTCCGGGCGACCAGATTTTCGCCGAGGCGACGACGATCACGGGCTCGATCGGCGTGGTGGGCGGCAAGCTGGTGTGGAACGAGCTGTGGGAGGACAAGATCGGGATCACGACCACGGAATTCAACCGCGGCCGGCACGCGGGGCTGTTCAGCTTCAACCGGCCCTGGACGCCGGAGGAGCGCGGGTGGGTGCAGAACTGGATGAACTCGATCTACGCACAGTTCAAGGAGCGTGTGAAGAGCTCGCGCGGCGAGCGGATCAAGGGCGAGCTGGAGCAGCTTGCGGGCGGGCGCGTCTACACGGGCCAGCAGGCGCTGGAGCGCGGCCTCGTGGACCGGATCGGCGGGCTGCATGATGCCCTGGCGCTGGCGGCCGAGAAGGCCGGGCTGAGCGAGTACGAGGTGTACGTGCTGCCCAAGCCGAAGGATTTCGGCGAGATTCTGGCGGAGCTGATGGGCCAGCCGACGGAGGACGAGTATGAGCTGGCGCCGCGGAAGGCGTCGGCGGGCGGGGCGTCGTTCGGCGTGCTGCGCGGCGCGGCGGCCGGCGAATTGGGGCGGGTGCATCCGCTGATGGCGGCGGTGGCGCCGTATCTGAAGAGTCTGGCGCCGGAGCAGCTCGAGGCGCTGGCTGAAGGGCTGCGCAACGCGATGATTCTGGACCGGGAGCACGTGGGTTGCTTCATGCCGTTCGTGCTGCGGGTTCGGTAGCGTGAGCGCTCGTGGCGGGCGAGACGCCCGCGCTGCCGGGGGAGTGCGTGGCCGGCGCGCACTGCTCGCAGAGCAGCGGCATCCACGCTCAGAACCCGTCGCGCCGAGCGGCGGGCCACTCAGAACCCGTCGCGCCAAGCGACGGGTCTGCCGGCGATGGATCGACCCCCTGCTTGGCGCAGGGGGTTCTGACGCGGCGCCACACTC
>CAZXUI010000115.1:0-6825 GCA_964643885.1 uncultured Planctomycetales bacterium | reverse complement strand
TGGCGCTGGGCATCGGCGAAGGCGCCGACGCCCAGTCACCGCTGGCCCGGGCGGTGGTTGGCGGGCTGGCCTTCTCCACACTCATTACGCTCGTGCTCGTCCCCTCCGCGTTCAGCCTCTTCCACCCGGACCGCCGTAGAGAACGCGTGCCGGGCGCTGTGCCGGCGACGGCCTGACGACGGTCTCCCGGTCCAAGGCGTAGCTCCGCGGCCCGTGTGTCCTTCGCGGCGGGAGCAGAAGCAATCCGTACCGCACGGCTCCAGATTGACACGCCATTTCGCGCAATCCACAATGCGCTGACTGGATTCGCTTCGAGGAATTGCGTGATACCTGTCGCGCCGCCCGGCCTGTCTCGCTCGATCCAAGCTTCGCGTGTCGCCGGTCCGGGCCGGCCGCACAACCCGCCCACAGGAGCTGCGTGATGGCCGATCTCGCCGCCGGAGAGCCCGCTGGCGGCCAGCCCGGCAGCCAGCCCGCCGTCAGCCTGTGGGGCCACCCGATCAGCCTGATCGGGCTGTCGCTCGTAATCCTCGGCGCGGCGATGGTCGTCACCTTCCTGATCTTCAAGCTGCTGGTGCACGACTCGAACCCCTATCTCGACATCCTCGGCTTCATGATTCTGCCCGGCGTCTTCGTCGCCGGACTGGCGATCACGCCGCTGGGCCTGCTGCTCAAATACCGCTCGCTTCGCCGCTCCGGCCGCCTCAGCACGCTGCGCCTGCCCGAGCTCGACCTGAACGACAAGGGCACCCGCCGCCGCGCGGTGGCGTTCGTGTTCATCAGCTTC
Source organism: uncultured Planctomycetales bacterium (assembly GCA_964643885.1). GTDB lineage: Bacteria > Planctomycetota > Phycisphaerae > UBA1845 > Fen-1342 > CAADGL01. Next base: position 6,038 of record CAZXUI010000115.1, on the reverse strand, counting down.
TTCGTCGTTTTCCCGCTGTTGGCGATCAGCGGCTACGAGGGCTATCACTACACCGAGTCTACGGAGTTCTGCGGGCGGGCCTGCCACAGCGTCATGGAGCCGCAGGCCACGGCCCACGCAACCTCGCCCCACGCCCGCGTGACCTGCGCCGAGTGCCACATCGGCGAAGGCGCCGACTGGTTCGTCAAGTCGAAGATTTCCGGCGTCCGCCAGGTCTTCGCCGTCTGGTTCGATACCTTCTCGCGCCCCATCCCGCCGGCGATCACCGAGCTGCGCCCGGCTCGCGAGACCTGCGAGCGCTGCCACTGGCCCACCAAGTTCTTCGGCTCGCAATACCGCGAGTACATCCACTATTCACCGGATGAGGAGAACACCCGCCGCGTGGTCAAGATGCTGCTGCACGTCGGTGGGGCGGATGAATCCATCGGCCGCCTCGAGGGCATCCACATGCACATGCTCACCAGCGGCAAGATCGAGTTCGTCGCCAGCGACGAGCACCTCCAGAACATTCCCTGGGTCCGCTTCACCACGACCAGCGGCGAGGTGCGCGTCTACCGCTCCGACGGCCAGCCGCACGACGCCCCGCCGCCCCCCGGCCACCACCGCGTCGTCGACTGCATGGATTGCCACAACCGCGGCGCGCATCACTTCCGTTCCCCCCAGAAGGCCGTCGATTTGTTCCTCGAAGTCGGCCGCATCGCCCCCGAGCTGCCCTTCATCAAGCGCGAGGCGGTCGCCGCGCTGACGGTCAAGTACCCAGACCGGCAGAGCGCGGTCGACGCCATCCGCGAGCGCCTGACGCGCTTCTATCGTGAGCAGTATCCCGACCTCTGGCAGTCACGCCGCGACTGGATCGAGACCTCCGTCAACGGCGTGATCGAGGCCTATCGCCAGAACTTCTTCCCCGAGATGAGGGTGGATTGGCAGGTCTACCTGGAAAACGTCGGTCACCTTGAATCCGCCGGCTGCTTCCGCTGCCACGACGGCAAGCACGTCGCCGCGGACGGCAAAGTGATCTCCAACGACTGCACCGTCTGCCACGAGGTGCTCCAGCCCGTCGAAGGGCACCCGACCGCCGTCGCTCCGGGCACGTTCGTCCACTCGATGATGCTCGTCGGCCACGATCAGCTCCGCTGCGATCAGTGCCACTCCGGCGGGCCGCTGCTGCTCTGCCGCGACTGCCACGCCTCCGGCGAGTGGCTCGAACAGCGTACCGGCGGACCCGCGACGCGTGCCGCCCCGCCGACGCAGCCGCATCGCTAACGCCACGCGCCCGCCGGGCGAGACGTCAACATGAACCGGCCCGCTCCAACCCGAGACGCTCGAACGCCACGCAGGACCGGCGACCGTGCGCACGCGCTCGCCCGGCGGCTCGCCGCCGGGCTGCTCTGTTTCACCTGCGCCGCGGCCACCGAAGTCGCTGCGGCCGCTGAAGTCGGCCCACCCGCCGCGCTCGCGCACGCCGCCGCACTCGACCGGCAGATCGACTGGTCGCAGGCCCGACTGATCGCCGTTCAGGACGCAGGCCGCTACAAGTCGCTCGAATCCTTCGCGCGGGAGACGCTGGCACGCCTCACCGGCCGCGAGAGCCTGCCCGGCCTTTCGCCGGCCGCGTCGCTCTTCGAGTGGCTCCTGCGCCGCGACCTCCACGCCGACACACCGATCGTCTACATCGGCGACCGCGGCCTGCGGGCGCACCTGGGCGCCGACCTGTCTGACGCCGCTCGCGCGCGCATCCTCTCCACCGGCCGGATGACGCCGCGCGAACTGGCCGACACACGCGTGCAGCAGCGCCTCGCCGAGCTGGAAACACAGGTCCGCATGCAGCCCGCCGTCAATCGCGTTCGCGCCGCGCAGTTCGTCGCCTTCGAGCTCGAACGCGGCCTGACGATCGTCCCCGATCCGGCCGGCGACATGGCACACCCCTGGCACACGCCCCATGACCTGCGCGCCAGCCTGCCGGACGAGCTGCTCGCCTCGGCCGGGCTCTCGCGCGAGGCCGTCGGCCCGCCGCTGAGAAGCATCACTTCCGACCAGGCGCTGGCCGTCCTCGTCCCCTGGGCCCGTCTGAAGCGGGCCTGGCTCGCCGGGGACGCGGCCGCCGCGCAATCGGCACTCGACGCGCTCGCCGACACGCTGCCGCAACTCGCGCCGCTCGGCCTGTACCCCGGCCGCACGCAGCTTTCGGCAGAGGCCCGCTACTACGCCTTCGGCAAGTTCACCTGGGGATACGCGCTGTACGCCGTCGCCGCGCTCCTGAGCATCTGGGCCCTGGTCACGAACTGGCGCCTGGCGCTGGTTACGGCCTTGATTGTCACGTTGCTCGCGCTGGCCGTGCACGCCTGTGGCCTGGTCCTGCGGTGGTCGATCCTCGGTCGCATTCCGGTGGCGAACATGTTCGAGGCGGTCGTCGCCTCGGCCTGGGCCGGCAACGTCGTCGCCCTGCTGCTGGAGCTGACTTTCCGCCGACGCATCTTCCTGCTGGCCGCCAACGTCACGGGTTTTCTCGCGCTCGTGCTGGCCGCGCACGTCATCCCCGGCGGCGGCACGTTGACGACGCTGATGGGGATTCTCGACGACGTCATGCTCCGCATTCACACGGTCCTGATCATCCTTTCCTATGCGCTGATCGCTCTGGCCGCCGTCATCGCCGCGGCCTACCTCTTCGGCTACTACCTGGTCCGCGCCCCACGGCAGTCCACGACGGCCGGTCTGCTCGTCGCGGCCGGCGGCCTGAGCACGTGGATCGCGACCGGGCTTTGGATCTACGACACGCCGCCGGCGGTCGACGGCTCGCGTCCGCCGCTGCCGGACATCCTGCCCGCCTTCAGTCTGCTGGCCACCGTCGCCTTCGTCTCATTGCCGCTGATGCAGTTGTTTCCCGGCCGGCTGCGCGGCAGCGCCCGCTGGTCCATCGGCGTGCTGGCCTTCTGCGCCGCCCTGATCGCTCTGACGCCGTTCGCGTTTGTGTCTGCCATGGCGATCATCATGGCCGCGGGCGGCCTGGTCTGGACGCTGCTCACACGCGTCGGCCGAGCCGTGATCCGCAGCAGCCCGGAAGCGACCCTCGCGCCGGCCGGCGCGGCTGCGGGCTCATCGCCGCAGTCGGTCGCGGCCGGTCCGGGTTCGCGCGGTTTCACATCTGCATCGCCCGCGTCCCCGGCTCCCGGCAGCGAATGTGACGGCGCCCCGCTGCCCACCTGGCTGGAGCAATTCGACACGTGCCACGTGATCATCCTGCATCTGGTGTTCGTGCTGCTCTTCGTCGGCATCGTGTTGGGGGCGGTCTGGGCCGACTACTCCTGGGGCCGCCCGTGGGGCTGGGACCCCAAGGAGGTCTTCGCTCTCAACACGTGGATCATCTACGTCATCCTCATTCACGTTCGCTTCGTCACGAAGGACCGGGCCTTGTGGACCGCGTGGCTCAGCCTGGGCGGCTGCCTGATGATGGTTTTCAACTGGTGCTTCGTGAATTTCTTCGTCTTCGGACTGCACAGCTACACCTGACGCGGGCGGTAGTCGCGCCCTGTACAGCCGGCGAATCAGAATCCGCCGCGCCAAGCGGCGCGCCGCGCATCAGAACTGCCCGCGCCAAGCGGCGGGTCCCTCGGCGACCAATGGACCCCGTGCTTGGCGCACGGGGCTCTGATTGCGGGCGACGCCCGCGCTCCCCATGGTGCGGGAGCTATGACCAACCGCGCTCGAACCCGGTCCTGCACGTCACGCGCGGCTGCGTCGAGCCTGCGGACTCGGCGCCCGCCCCCATGACATCCCCGCACGCGAGAGCTACCCTTCTTACATCAGGGCCATGACCAGCGAACTCGAGAGAGATACTGCGCTGTTGACCGCCATGCAGGCCGACGTGCTCGAGCGCCTCGGCCCGCCCGGCCACACGCGCCTATGCGAAGAGATCCTGCGCCTCTGCCGCGAGAGCGAGCCGCACGGCTTCGAGGCCGCCCGCCGCCGCATCGCCGCCCTCTCGCTCGACGAGATCCGCGAGCTGATCAAGTCGCTCACGCTCCGCTTCCACCTGCGAAACCAGGCCGAGAAGGTGGCCATCGTCCGCATCAATCGCCGCCGCCAGCAGCAGGCCACCCCCTTCTCGCCCCGCCGCGAATCGATTGCGCAGGCCGTCGCACAGCTAAAGGCCCGCGGCCTGCCGCTCCAGGCCGTCCGATCCATCCTCGACCGGCTCGACATCCAGCCCACGCTCACCGCGCACCCGACCGAATCCCGCCGCCGCACGCTGTTACTCAAGCAGCGCGCCATCACCGAGCACCTCATCGCCCTCAATGAGCTGGCCGACGACGCGGCCGCCCGCCGCCGCATCGAGCAGTCCATTCACGAGTTCGTCCTCCTGCTCTACGCCACCGACGAAGTCCGCATCGAGCGCCTCAGCGTCCTGGAAGAGATCGAAGGCTCGCTCTACTTCCTGACCACGTCCATCTGGGAGGCCGTGCCGCGCATCGTTCGCGACGTGTCAGACGCCCTCGCCCAGTACTACGACACACGCACGCCGCCCGCCGCGCTGCTCCGCTATCGCACCTGGATCGGCGGCGACCGCGACGGAAACCCGCGCGTCACGCCCGATGTGACCCGCGAGAGCCTCCACCTGCACCGCCAGGCCGCGCTCCAGCTCTACCAGGAAAAGCTCGAGGAGCTGACCCGCCTGCTGAGCATCTCCACCCGCCGGCTTCCCGTCCCGCCCGAGCTGACCGCCAGCGTCCAGCCCGAGCAGCTCGCGGACCTCGTTCCGGAGCAGACCATGGCCCGCCTGCGTCATGAGCCGTTCCGCCTCAAGCTGATTCACATGCGCAGCCGCCTCGCCGCGGCCGCAGAGCGGGACGGGGACTACGACGCCGCCGCCTTCGCCGCCGATCTGGAGCTCCTGGCCGAGAGCCTCCGCAGGCTGAAAATGCCCGAGATCGTCGAATCCAGCGGCCTGGCCGAGCTGCTGCTGAAAGTCCGCGTCTTCGGCTTCCATCTCGCGGCGCTCGACATCCGCCAGCACAGCGCCGTGCATGAACAGGTCGTCAGCGAGCTGCTCGCGGCCGCCGGGACCTGCGGCGACTACGCCGCCCTGCCCGAGCCGCAGAAGGTCGACGTGCTGGCCAGCGCCCTGAAGCGGAAAACGCGCCGCCCCCCGGCCGCTCAGCTCTCGCCCGCCGCGCGAGACCTGCTCGAGGTCCTCGAGATCGTCGCCGCGGCCCGCCGCCGCGACCCCGACGCCATCGGCAGCTACATCATCAGCATGGCCCACGCCGTCAGCGACGTGCTCGAGGTCCAGTGGCTCATGCGCGTGGCCGGATGCAGCGAGCTCGACATCGTCCCCCTCTTCGAGACCATCGACGACCTGGACCGAGCCCCGGACCTGCTGGGGGCAATGCTCGATTGCCCGCCCTATCGCGCCCATGTCGACGCCCGCGGCCGATTCCAGGAAGTGATGCTCGGCTATTCCGACAGCAACAAGGACGGCGGCTACCTCACTTCCGGCTGGCTCCTGCACACCGCCCAGTCGCGGCTCGCGCAGGTCTGCCGCGCCAGGGGCGTCTCCTTCCGCTTCTTTCACGGCCGCGGAGGGACCGTCGGCCGCGGCGGAGGCCGATCCAACCGCGCCATCCTCGCCACGCCCCCCGACAGCCGCAGCGGCCGCATCCGCATGACCGAACAGGGCGAAGTCATCTCCTTCCGCTATGCCCTGCCGGATATCGCCCACCGCCATCTCGAGCAGATCACCAGCGCCATGATCCTGGCCCAGGCCGACGCCTCCGAAGCGGCGGAGCCGCTCACGCCCGCCGAAGCGAAGCTCATGCAGCAGCTCGCCCGCCGCTCGATGGAAGCCTATCGCGAATTGATCGACGACCCGGACTTCTGGAGCTGGTACACGCAGGTCTCGCCCATCGCCCACATCAGCGCGCTTCCGATCGCCTCGCGCCCCGTCGCCCGCACCCGCGGCGAGGTCGACTTCGACAATCTCCGCGCCATCCCGTGGGTCTTCGCCTGGACGCAGATGCGCTTCAACGTGCCCGGCTGGTACG
>CAZXUI010000114.1:0-7094 GCA_964643885.1 uncultured Planctomycetales bacterium | reverse complement strand
CGACTGATCAGCATCCGGCCACGCCACGTGCGCCAGTAGTGGTTGACGCTCGGCGGCCAGGGCAGCGTGATGGTGGTCATCCGTGACCTCGCGAATCATCCATGTTTCCGTGCCCCATCACGCTGCCCGACCAGACGTGCCGAGCCGACCGACGAAGTGTCTCAGCGCTTCCACGGCGGCGTGCCGTGGTTCCCGGCGACCGCTGGCGCCCGCGCCGCGGCCGCGTCCTTCTTGGCGTAGCCCTTGATGACGTTGCCCATCTCTCTGGTGTCGGAGCGCTTCTTCTGGCCGACCGTGATGACGAGCGGGATGTTGTGCAGCTCGACGCTGTCCTTGGGCGCCGGCACGCCGACCGCGCGGCAGATGGCCGACAGCTCCGCACGGGCGATCTTCACCGTCGTCGCGTTCGGATTGTCGAGATTGAGCCGCGACCAGATGAGGCGGCCCTTGTACTCGCCCTCGATGATCTGGAACGTGAACTGGAGGTATTGACCGCCGCCCGACTTGGTGGGCTTCTCCTCGCTCTCGGTGATGATGGCCATGTACTTGCCGGCCGGGATGGCCTCGAATGCGAAGTTGGGATCGACCTCGTTGGCGTTGAATCCGTTCAGCGTGGGCACGTCATTCTCCTTGTTCAGTGGGTGTCTCGGTCGTGGCCAAGGGGTTCTCGCCGCGCGCGAATGCGGCATAGAGTCGATAGTCCAGGGGAAACTCGTCCGGCAGACTCAGGCGGTTCTTGGCGACATGGGCCGGGCGCTCGGTCGTACGGATGATGCGCTCGCCCGTGCCGATGCCCTGCACGCGCTTGCGGTCGAAGCCTTCGTTGGTGGTCTTCGTGTGGATGCGGTACGTGGCGAACAGGACCTCGTCGCACCACTCCTGGACGAGCGCGGAGGCCAGCTTCTGGAGCCGCGGGCTGTAGCGGTCGTACGTGTCGGTCTCGGGGTTGGCGAAGCGCTCGATCTGGGCGTGGGCGATCAGGATGACGTGCATGCCGCGCTCGTTGCGCAGCGCATCGAGGCCCTGGAGCACCTCCCGCCAGTTCGTGAGCGCGAAGACGTAGCCTTTGCCGTACCCAATGTCCTCGATGCTCTCGACCCCGCGCTTCTCGCAGACGTCGGCCCAGATCAGCCGTTCGAGCCAGTCGAGCGAGTCGACGACGACGGTGCGGTACTCGTGCGGCTCGGTGTAGAGCTCGCCGAGCGCGGCGATCACGTCGGCGTACTTGCCGGCGACGGGGAAGCGCTCGCACTCGATGTTGCCGAGGCCGTCCTCGGTCTGCACAAAAACGGGCCGCTCGGCCACGAGCCGAACGTGCTTTTGCCGACGCCATGCACGCCGTACATCAGCGTGCGCCGCGGCGCGGCGGTCTTTCCGTGTTGGATTTGCTCGAGCAGTTTCATGGATTCTCCTTCATGTGCGTTTTCGTGCGCCCGAACTCGGAGCCGAACCGCGTCCCGCCGAGCCCTCCGTGGCCGGGACAGTCGTGCCGCCCGGCCCCGAGTCCAGGTTCACAGTCGTTCGACCAGTCGCAGCGACTCGAATCGCGTGAACCACGCGCCCGTCTCGCGACAGCGTCGAAGGTCGGTCATCGCCTCCTCGTTCTCGTGCTGGGCGTGATCCAAGATCTGCGGCGCGACCTGCCAGACGCCGCAACGGAACGGCTCGCGTTTCTCGACCGCGACAATGTGGACGGGCAGGACGTGGCCCGACGTCTTTGCGACTAGGGCGCGATAGAACGCGACCTGGTGCAGGTAGCCGAACGCGCGCATTGCCATTTCGAACGAGTCGAGTTCGTCGGCGGTCTTCAGGTCGACGATGCCGCGGTCCGCGATCGGGTTGATCCAGTCGATGCGCGCCTAGCAGCGGTGCCCGGCGTACTCGCAGCGCACGACGCCCTCGGCGACCCCTTCGGCCAGCAGTTCGCGGGCAAAGACGTGCCCGCGAACTGCGGCCGCGACTTGCTCGACCAGTGCCGCCTGTGCGTCGCTGAGCACCGGCTTGCTCTGCTGCGCGGCCCACTCGGCGAAGGCCTTTGTCTGCGAGCCGAAGGGCTGACCCGTCTTCGGGTTGATCGGTCCGCCGACGGCGAACTCGCGTTGGTAGCGCTCGCGCCCTTCCAGAATCAGCGTGTGCGCCGCGCTGCCGATCAGGTACGCGGCGGTATCGCGCTCGGGCACCAGGCCCAGTTCCTTCTTGCGGTAAAGCAACGGACAGCGCCGAAACTCGTTCAGCGCGTGGGCCGACAGAAAGTCCTTCGCCTTGGCGTGATAGACGTCTGCCGGCTCACGGATGAGAAATCGCAGGTCGCTGTCGCGCTGCCCGTCCATGCGTTCTCCAGTGGGGTGCGTCTCCGTTCGCCCCTCTACATCTGCGTGAGCGCGGAATTTGTCGCACGGATTCACTCCCCGGGTTCCAGGCCGGCGGCGACAAAGTGCTTTCGGATCTCGTCGATAGCCCGGTAGATCGTGCTGCGGTGCACGCCGAGCTGCCGCGCGACCTCGCTGGGCTTGTAGACACGCAGCGCCTCGCAGATGCGCTGGAGCTCCGGCGGGAGCTTGGAAACCACCTCAGCCAGGTCGATGGCCAAATCCACGCACTCCTGCTCGGAGCGCTCGCCCTGACGCGGGTCGTTGACCGTCGGGCTGAAGTTGGGCATCGCCGAGATCGACATCGGGTGCATCGACTCGTGCTTCTGGCGATTGGCCAGCGCCCGGGCGACGTGCAGGTAGTAGCGGTCGAGCGTGCGGTTGATGAACGTGTTGCGCTGCGAGCGGTCGGGGTCGTGCCGCGTCGCCGCCTTCAGCAGCTCGACGACCATGTCCTGGCGCAGATCATCGGCCTCGTCCTCGTTGAGGTGGAAGGCCTCCACCAGGCGGCCGACGCGGTAGTCGATCCGCGCCAGCGCATAGTCGTCGATCAGCGTGTCGTTCGAGCGGTTGGGCTGAGTAGCCATGTGCAACCTCCGGTGTGAGCGGAAAACCCGCGGCCCACGGCGGGCCGCGCCGCCCTCCGGCGGGGTTGCAGATGGCTGAGTGAGAATCTGTGCAGGCGCTGCAAAGCGGCTGAAGCAGCGCGACTTGCGCGCAGAAAAAACGCGATTGCAGTTGCAGCGGTTTACTGCAACTGCAATCGCGCCTGTCTGAGCGGCGGCTCCGCTCTCGTCCGCGCCTCAAGTAATCGCCCCGTGGTCGCGCTATCTGGGTCGGGACGTCACCGATGAGGAGGCGATCGAGATGCTGATCAACGTGCGCAACGCGGGGAGTGGACGAATGAAGGTCGTGACCTGGGCACCGTGTCGTCGCGCGAGCAGCGAGATGGCTGTTCGATCGATCCGCCCTTGCCGGACGCGGGCCGAATGCGCTTGCCAGCTCAGCGCCGCCGCTTGTACGTCATGACGGCTTCGAGCGAGTCCGCGGTCTCCCACAGGATCTTCAGGACCGTGGCGCGCTTGTCGTTGATGCAGCGCGACACGTCGGTCTTGCTCAGACCCGTGCGCCGGGCGAGCTCCTTCTGGTTGGGCCGGGGCAGGAGGGCGGGCTCTCGTCCGCGATCGCGAAGGGAATGGGCGTGATCCCGCGCAGCGAGCAGGTGCTTCTCCAGCTCCTTCTCCAGCTTCTCGATGTTGGCTGTCCGTGTGCCGCGCCGCGGTTGCGGCCGCGGGCTTCGGGCCGGCATCGACGCCGTTGTGATCGGGCTGCCGCCGTCGGCTTTGGCGAGCGTTCGGAGCGCGCCCACGATTCTCATGACGCTGCGGGCGACGTCCTGTCGTCCCTGCCATGCACAGCCTTCGTGTGTGGCGAGATCATCCTTCGCGTAGAGCTCGTAGAACGCGTCGCGCGGGCCCCCACTCCGCAGGTAGGCCACGGCGTCCATGTCGCGCGCCAGCTCTTGCGCCTGCGGGATGGCCGCTTCGGCCAGTCCGTCGAGCGTCTCGGCGAGCTCACTCAGGCCGCTCATCCGCAGTTGGGTGAGCAATGGCGTCCAGTCGTCCTCGAATACGCCTGTCGCCAACTCAGCGGGGCCCAGCATGTCGCGCATGTCGTCGCCCAGAGCGGTCCAGTATCCGCCCGACGGGTGACGGTCCGCTTCGGAGTTGCTGATCGCCTCGACCCAGGCATCCAACTCGTCCGCCAGCCGCGCGGCGATTCCCTGCACGCTCAGGCCTGCCTGACTTGCGCGGTCCACGGTCGAAAGCCCGCGAGCATGGCGGAGTTCCAACAGGCGCTTTCGGTACTGCTTCTTCTCGAAATCCTCGCGGTCGCTCGTCGGGCCCGGCGCGACTTCCAGTCCGTCAGCGGCATTCGCCGAATCGGGCATCGCTTTCGGATGCTCTTCGGCTCCCTCTGTTGCCTCATCGTGGAGCTCACGCGCGGCCGAGTCTCGGCCGTTCGTGTCATTCGCAAGCAAGGCCGCCCGAGCGACGCCGTACGGCGTGGCCGTGACCGCCCAACGCCAGCCCGAACCGCTGCGCATTCCGGGCCGCCAGGCGTCGTACTGTCGCTGCTCCAAGAACCCGAGCCGGATGCCTTCGGACACCGCGCGCTCCACCACGACGGCAACCGCCTCAGCGGCGGTGTTCCGCCACATCAGGCCGACGATTTGTTTCCCGGCGCGCTCGAGCGCCCTGCGCTCCATCCAGCCGCGCGACCGGACTTCCTGGCCGCCGTAGCCGAACGGCAGATGCGTGGGGTTGAACTGCTCGAGTTTTCCCAGCGCCGACGCCAGCAGCGTCATCGCAGCTTCCACGCGCTCAGGCGGGCACAGGCACCGGTCGCCCAGAAGGCGCGTGGCCAACCGCACCCTGGACAGCCACTCCGGCGTGACCTGCGGGTCATCCGCCGGCATGCGGCAGATTTGAAGCAGCACGTCGTCTGTGAGGGCACTGGCGTCGCGTGCTGCCGTCTCAGCATCGGCTGGTACCAGTCGCACACCTCCGGGATCGTGCCAGGTGGTTTGTGCTGCTGCGCTTGGGTTCATGCTTCAATCCTCCGGTTCTCCCTGTCCAACCCTCACGCTTCCAACGCGTGCTCGCACTTCGGCCGCACGTTCCAGCGGCGGCAATCGCTGGCGTGCCGACGTCGCGCGGCGCGAATCTCGGGCAGATCATGGGGCATGGGACCGGCGATCGCGAGGCAAACCTGGGCAGGTTGGCGCGCCCAGCGGCGAGGGTCGGGGCCCTGCGCGACGCTCCCGGGGCGCGCAGCTTCGCCGAAACGCCGCCGCTCAGGAGCGGCGCGTCGTTGCTTCGCCCGTGACGTGAACTGAGATGTGCGCATTTTCGCCGGTACATGCCCGGATACCCGGCGAGCGCCGGGCACGCGGGATGCGCTACAGGCGCCGGCGGCCCCCATCCTTGGGTGGCAATTCCTTGGCCTGCCGCCGGCCGTTCCTGGCTGGCATCGGTCAAAGCCCTCGACCGATCAATGTTAGGCTAGTGTTCGGTATCAGAGATGTCAAGCGAAAACCCGGCGGAGCCTGCTACTCCGTCGGGCCGCGGAGCTTCCGCCACAGCCGCCGCTGCTCCCGCCAACCCGGCAGTCGGGCGACGGCCCGCAGTTGTCGCTCGGTTATAGGGTCATGGCCTGCCGTAACCCGTGGCAGGAAAAGGACTTGCTCCTGGATGTCCGGCGCGAGGTGCCGCAGGTTCATGATCTGCGTCACCCGGGCGCGCGAGACGTGGCCGAGACGGGCCAGGTCGGCTTGGTCGGTGATAGAGCCCGACCGGATCAGCCCGTCGAAGCGGATCGCCAGCGCCATCAGCCGCGCCACGCGGGGCACCCGACCGGTCGGCACGTCGTCTGGCACGGGCTGCGGGCCGGGACGGATTTCGCGGCGGCCCTTGTTCCGCAGCGAGAAGTGAATCTTGTGGGTAACGGTCACGTCGCCATCGTGCACGCGGCGTCCTCCTCGTCGACCGACAGCTCCCTGATCCCCGTCGGGTTGAACGTCACCGAGATGGTCTCCTGTGCGGCGTCGTACGCGACCTGCTTGACGAGCAACTGCACGATTCGCTCCCGTTCGCGCGGGCTGAGCGCGTCCCACACGGGGTCGAACGCCTCGATCGCGCCCACGAGCTCGTCCTCGTCAATCAGCCGCTGCTCGGCCCGCGCGATCCGGTCGTCGAGCTGCGTGGCGTGCCGCTCCGCGTCGCGCAGTCGGTCGTGCATTTCGGCCAGCCGGTCGGCCGTTTCGTCGTTTCTGCCGCCCGCGGCCGCGAGGCGCCGTATCTGTTCCGTCAGACGCCGCACGCGCTCTGCGATCGCCTCGCGCTGAGCCCGCAGGTCCGCGAGGTCGTGTTGGAGGTGTTCCTTAGCCTTGCGGATCGAGTCGGTGATGACCTGGCCGTCCTGCCCGAGCGCCCGAATCTGGTCAACGACGAACTGCTCCAGCTCGGCCGCCGGAAGCGATGGGCCGGGGCAATTGTTCCAGCCGCGCTTCTGGGCGTTCACGCAGACGTAGTAGCGGTAGCGTTTGTTGCCGTTCGTGGCGAAGTGGTGGCTCATCGCGCAGCCGCAGGACGTGCAGCGCACCAGCCCCTTCAGCAGCGCGCCGTACTTGTTGCGGACGTACTTGCCGCCGCTGTCGCGGTTGCGGCGTAGCACGGCCTGCACGCGGCGGAACACGTCCTCGTCGACGATCGCGTCGTGCTCGCCCTCGTAGACCTCGTCGCGGTAACGGACCTTCCCGAGGTAGGCGACGTTCGTCAGCAGGTAGAACAGCGTCGACTTGTCGAACGGCTTGCCGCCGCGCTGTCGGCCCTTCTTCGTCGTCCAGGTCTTGTTAACCCAGCCGAGCTCGTCCAGCCTGCGGATCGTCGCCGTCACCGAGTTGCATTTCAGGTAGAGCTCGAAGATGTAGCGGACGCGCTCGGCCTCGTCCGGGTTGACGACCAGCCGCGACCCGCCCGGTTCGCGCAGGATGTCGTACCCGAGCACCGGCGGCCCGCCGGACCACTTGCCCCTGCGCCGGGCGGCGGCGATCTTGTCGCGCGTGCGTTCGCTGATGATCTCGCGCTCGAACTGGGCGAAGCTCAGCAGGATGTTCAGCGTCAGCCGGCCCATCGAGTGCGTCGTGTTGAACTGCTGCGTGAC
>CAZXUI010000113.1:0-7287 GCA_964643885.1 uncultured Planctomycetales bacterium | reverse complement strand
GCGGTGCAGATGTTGCTGGTGGCCTTCTCGCGGCGGATGTGCTGCTCGCGGGTCTGGATGGCCAGGCGATAGGCGATGTTGCCGTGGGCATCCTGCGAGACGCCGACGAGCCGGCCGGGGATGAGGCGCTTGAGTTCGTCGCGGACGGCGATGAAGGCGGCGTGCGGACCGCCCCAGCCGAGCGGCACGCCGAAGCGCTGCGACGAGCCGACGGCGACATCGGCGCCGAACTCACCCGGCGGCTGCAACAGCGTCAGGGCCAGCAGGTCCGTTGCGACGACGACCTTGGCGTCGGCCGCATGGGCACGGTTGATCAGCCCGCCGTAGTTGGCGATGCGGCCGTCGGTCGCGGGATACTGGAGCAGGATTCCGAAGAGCCGCTGCCGCTCGAAGTCGGCGTCGGCGGGCGGGCCGACGATGATGCGGATGCCGAGCCGGGCGGCCCGCGTCCGGACGACGGCGATCGTCTGCGGGTGGCAGTCGGCGGCGATGAAGAAGCCGTCGCGTTCGGCGGCGTCGCGCGTGGCGGCACGGCAGAGAGAGATCGCTTCGGCGGCGGCGGTGGCCTCGTCGAGCAGGGAAGCGTTGGCGATGGGCAGGCCGGTCAGGTCGGCGACCATCGTCTGGAAATTGAGCAGGGCTTCGAGGCGGCCCTGGGCGATCTCGGCCTGGTAGGGCGTGTACTGCGTGTACCAGCCGGGGTTTTCGAGGATGTTGCGGAGGATCACGGCCGGGACGACGCAGTCGTAGTAGCCCGTGCCGATCAGGGAGCGGAAGACCTGGTTGCGCTCGGCCAGCCTGGCGAGGTCGCGCAGCGCTTCGTGCTCGCTGCGGGCGGGGGGAAGATCGAGTGCGCGCTTGAGGCGAATGGCCGGCGGAATGGTCTCGTCGATCAGGGCGTCGAGCGAGTCGAGCTGGAGCAGTGCGAGCATCTGCTGCACGTCCTGCTCGGAGGGGCCGATATGGCGGCGGTGGAAGGGGTCGGTCTGGTAGAGTGTTTCGCGCGTTTCGCGGTCGACGGCCATAGCGGGCGGCAGCTCCTGTCTGGTTTCGTGACGCCGTGGTTGCTTACTTCCCCTGCGTATTGCGGATTGTAGAAGGTGGTCCTGTCCGGCGGTAGGGAGGGCGGTCCGCGGCGCGGCGGTCGCTCCGGCGTGGGGCCGCGCGGCGGCGGCCCCGTCGGGCGGCGGAGGCTCGGCTGCCGGGCGTTCGGGGTGTCTCAGCCGGCGATCATCTTCTCGTAGGCCGCGGCGTCCATGAGCTTATCGAGCGGGGAGGGGTCGTCGCACTCCAGGCGGATCATCCAGCCGTCGTCAAAGGGGTTGCTGTTGACGAGCTCGGGCTCGCCGGCGAGGCGCTGATTGACCTCGGCGACGACGCCCGAGATGGCGGAATACAGGTCGCTGCTGGCCTTGACGGATTCGATCTGGCCGAAGGCCGTCCCGGCCTCGATGCGTTTTCCGACGGCGGGGAGCTCGACGTAGGTGATGTCGGTCAGCTCGTCGGCGGCGAACTTGGTAATGCCGATGGTGACGGTCTTGCCGCTGGGCTGGAACCACTCGTGGGTCTGGGCGTACTTGCGGTCTGCGGGTACGGGCATTCGTCGGGCCTCCTGGCCGCCGGGGGCGGCGATGCGCGCCGGCCGCGCCGCGGCGGGCGCGGGGCGGACATTGTACGGAAGCAGGTGGCGGTCTGGTAGCGGGGTGCGGTGGCGGCGGCGTGGCGGCGGGTTGCCACGGTGGGCTATCTCCTGAAGAATCCGGTAGCTAGGCGCAGACGGGGGTGGTAAACTGGCGGGTCTGGGCGCCGCGGAGCGGCGGGCCGGCCGCGTGGGTGGCGGGGGGCGTGGCGAGAGCTCAGTTGTCGTTTCCGCACGGCGGCGGCCGGGTCACGACGGTTGAGCGTGAGTACACCGCAAGCAAGGGACGGGAACGCATGGCAGATGCAGTCGCGGTCGAGGCGCCGATCGAGCCCTCGCAGCCCAAAGAGCCGTTTCTGAACAGGTATTTCAAGGCGGTCATCAAGATGAAGGTATCGGACCTTCACTTGAAGGCTGACTGTCCGCCGGCGGTTCGTGTGAAGGGCATGTCGGGCGGACGGAGCAAGGGTGCGATCCGGCCGCTGACGGGCGGTGCGCTGACGCACGAGCAGATTCTCAACGGCGTGCTGGAGGTGCTGAACGAGAAGCAGACGAAGCTGTTCGAGGAGAAGGGGGCGATCGACTTCGCGTATGACGTCGGGCCGCCGGGCGATGCGGACCGTTTTCGAGTGAACGCTTTCATGCAGCGCGGCAAGCTGAGTCTGGCGGCGCGGCGCGTGACGCGGGAGATCAAGCGGTTCGACCAGCTCTATCTGCCGGAATCGCTGTCGAAGGTCTGCGAATTCCGCGAGGGGGTGGTGCTGCTGGCGGGTGTGACGGGCTCGGGCAAGAGCACGACGATCGCGGCGATGCTGGATTACATCAACGAGCGCGAGGCGGTGCACATCGTCACGATCGAGGACCCGATCGAGTATCTGTTCACCGACAAGAAGGCCCGCATCAACCAGCGCGAGGTGGGGATCGACGTTCCGAACTTCCACGACGCGCTCAAGTACCTGATGCGTGAGGACCCGGACATCGTGCTGGTCGGCGAGATGCGCGACCTGGAGACGTTCGCGGCGGCGGTGCACGCGGCCGAGACGGGCCACCTGGTCTTCGGCACGATTCACGCCAGCAGTGCAGCGCAGACGATTTCGCGTATTCTGGATCTGTTCCCGTCGCATGAGCGGCGGGCGATGCGGCAGGCGCTGGAGTTCAATCTCAAGAGCGTGATCTGCCAGAAGCTGATCCGCAGCGTGCATCCTTCGACGCCGATCGTGCCGACGATCGAGGTGATGATCACGAACGGCTCGATCCGCAAGCTGATCCGCGAGGAGCGCGACAACGAGATCATCAACGTCATCCGGGCCAACTACGCGGACGGGATGATCGATTTCACGGAGCATCTGCGGCAGCTCGTGGACAGCGGCTATATCGACCACGAGACCGCATATGAGGCGGCGCCGAACCCCGACGAGCTGAAGATGGCGCTCAAGGGCATCCGTTCGTCTTCGGCGTCGATTCTCAGCTAGGCAGCGCCGGCCCGGCCGGCCCCGCGTCCGAGCGGTCGGACGAGGACAGGAGTCCATATGGAAGCGATACTCGCGCAGCTTCCCGAAACGACCATCTACGTCCACCCCTTCAAGCTCGTCTGCGTCGCGTTGCTCGTGGCGGTCTGGGCGCTGTTCGCGCAGTGGGTGGACAAGGACGCGGTGGCGGTCAACACGTACCGGGATATCTGGAATCTCGTCACGATCGGCTGCGGCATCGTCGCGCTGCTGTGTCTGTTCCTGCTGCCGGTGTTCTGGGCGGGGCTGGGGGCGTTCGCCGTGATCCAGATCGCGCTGTCGGCGATCTACGTAACGCACCGCAACGGGCTGGTCGACGAAGACTCGAAGGTCTGCACACCCGCGCACATCAAGCGGCTCATCACAGAGGGATTCAGCGGCAAGAAGAAGCAGGACAAGAAGGACGTGCGCGAGCGGGTCCGGCTGGTCGCGGCGGACCGCAAGCGCGTCGCCGTGCCGGAGGAGGAGGTCGAGCGCGAGCAGTTCCGGCTGACGCAGGAGCTGCTGTTCGACGTGCTCTGGCGGCGGGCGAGCGTGGTGGACGTGGTTCCGGCGGGGCAGGCGTCCAAGATCAGCTACCTGATCGACGGGATCGCGGCGGAGCGCGAGCCGGTTCCGCGGCCGGAGGGGGACAGCATCCTGATGTACCTCAAGCGGCTGGCGGGGCTCAGCGTCGAGGAGCGGCGCAAGCCGCAGTCGGGCAAGCTTGGGGCGCAAGTGGGCGATCACAAGTTCGACCTGGTGATTCACACCAGCGGGTCGACGGCGGGCGAGCGGCTTCAGATCCGCGTGATCGGCAGCGAGAAGAACCTGAAGGTCGACGGCATCGGCTTCACCGACAAGCAGCTCGAGCAGGTGCGGGCGTTCATGAGTTCCGATCGCGGGATGATGGTCGTCTCGGCGCCGCCGGGGCACGGCCTGACGACGACGCTGTATTCATTCGCCCGGAGCCACGACGCGTTTCTTCAGAACATCCAGACGATGGAATACAACCGGGAGCTGGAGATCGAGAATATCACGCATCGCGTGCACGATCCGGCCGGCCAGAAGAGCTTCACCGAGGACCTGCAGCGGCTCGTGCGCTCGGACCCGGACGTGATCGTGCTGCCGGAGATTCGCGACAAGGCGGCCGCGGCGGTGGCGGTCCAGGCGGCCAATCACAAGCAGCGCGTCTACGTGGGCATTCCGGCGGCGGACGTATGGGACGCGTTCCGGCGCTGGCTGGCGCTGGCGGACGATGCGGCCAAGGTCGCTGCGAGCCTGAAGATGGTGACGCATCAGCGGCTGGTGCGGAAGCTGTGCGTGGCCTGCAAGACGCCGTACAAGCCGGAGGCGGCGCAGCTTCGCAAGCTCAATCTGCCGGCGGACAAGGTGCTCTATCGCCCGCCGGAGCCGCAGTATGACAAGCACGGCAACCCGATTCTCTGCCAGGCGTGCCAGGGCTCGGGCTACGTCGGGCGGACGGGCGTGTTTCACACGGTGGTGGTCGACGAGGGGCTGGCGAAGGTGATCGCCGGCGGCGGCTCGATCAGCGACATTCAGGCCTACTGCGTCAAGCAGGGCGGCGCCGGCTTGCAGCAGCAGGCGCTTCAGAAGGTTTTCGACGGGATCACGAGCATCGAGGAAGTCGTCCGCGTGACGCGCTCGGCCGCGCCGGGGCCGGGCGGCGGCAAGGCGCCGGCCAAGCCGGTCGGCGCGGCGGGAGCGGCGCCGGCCAAGCCCGCGGCCGGCGGCAGCCCGACGGCCCAGAGCACGAGGTGAGGCTATGGCACTGAACATCGTCGCGATCGCGCTGATCCTGGCCATCACGTTCATGCACTCGATCTTCGGGCTGTTCAGCGGCCTGCTGAACCTGGGGTGCACGATCGTCTCGGTCAGTGTGGCGTTCGGCTTTTTCGAGCCGGTCTCGCTGTGGATCACGAAGCAGTTCGGGCTTCACCCGGCCTACACGGGGCCGTGCACGCTGCTGCTGCTGTTCGTGGTCTCGCTGGCGCTGCTGCGGGCTGCGGCGGACAATCTCATCCGCGGCAATGTGCACCTGCCGCAGGCGCTGGACACCGGCGGGGCCATCGTGTGCGGGTTTCTCAACGCGCAGATGTGCGTCGGCATGCTCGTGATCTCGGTGCTGATGCTGCCGCTGGGCGGACGCGCGCTGGGATTCTCGCGTTACGAGCGTTCGGACGAAAGCGACCCGGACCGGCCGGGGCTGGCGCGATTCGACCGCCGCAGCGTCTGGCTGATGCCGGACGAGTTCACGATCGGGCTGTTCCAGATGCTCAGCGGCGGGGCGCTGCGCGGGCAGACGACGTTTGCGAGCGTCTATCCGAATTTCGCGGACTGGGTCTTCTACACGGGAAACACCGTGCAGTGGGAATCGACGCCCGCCCCCTACCGCGACAGCAAGGGCGACGGGGTCAAGAGTGGACTATCCGTCGAATCCTGGTGGGAGCCCGAGGGAACGGTTTCGGCCCGCTATCGCAAAGATGTGCCGACCAAGGACAATCCGAATCCCGGCTTCGGCACCGATGATCCCTACAAGCCGGCGCCGGGCATGAAGCTGATCGGCGTGCGCATGACGCTCAAGCAGGCCGCGGCGGATCGCTCGCGCAACCGGGCGGTTCATCTGTTCCGGCCGTCGATGCTGCGCGTCGTCGGCGATGAGGGCGGCGATCCGGGGCACTATCTGCCGCGGATTCTGGTGAACGCGGACCCGCGGATTCCCGGGCGCGGCCGCGCCGTCGACCTGGACAACAACTTCGCGATCGAACAGGGGGACGCGACGATCGATGCGTACTTCGAGGTGCCGGAGGAATTCGAGCCGCGCTTCGTGGAGTACCGGCGGCATGCGCGGGCGTCGCTGGCGATGGCGCCGCTGGAGGACCCGTCGACGCTGGCCGCGCTGAGCGGTCCGGCGGCCGAGACGGCCGCGGCGGCCCCGAGACAGGGGCGCTCGTCCGGTGCGCTGAACTTCGTGAATACCATCGTGCAGCCCAGCGGCGATACGACGGCCCTGCCGCTGAAGATGACGCTGGAGAGCCTGCGGCGCGTCTCGAGCGTCGAGCTGGCGGATGGGAAGTTCAAGTCCGGCCGGCTGTCCGGCGACGTGTCGCGGTTCGAGCCGGACCCGTCGCGGCAGGAGCCGCTGGTGGAGGATTTCGTGCTGCCGGCCGGCTGGCGGCTGTGCCAGATCCGCTACCGGCCGAAGGAGGCGCTGACGCTGGTCGGCCAGGTATTCAACTATGTCTCGCGGAACGTGAACCAGTATCGCGCGATCGACAGCTTGGGCGACGAGCACATGCTGGACGGGTACTTCGCGGTGGTGCGGCGCGGGGAGCGGCAGTACATCGAGCTGTTCTTTACCGGCGACGCGGAGGACCCGGCGTTCCGCAGCATGCTGGACTTTCAGGATATCCGCGGAGAGGAGCTGACCGCAGACGATTCGGTGCTGGGCCTGCTCTTCCTCGTGCCGCCGGGGCGGACGATCGTGGGGATCGCCAGTCAGGGCGGCCGCGTGGAGGGTCTGAGCTTCACGATGGTCAACCAGTAGGCGACGCCGCGCGGGCCGCGGAGATCGTCGTCTGCGGAGACGGCGTCCGTGGAGATCGTCGTCTGCGGAGACGGCGACCTCGGAGATCGTCGTTTGCGGAGATCGTCGTCTGAGGAGAAAGCCAGGCCGTCGCTACGCGAGCTGGCGATCGGCCGCGGCCGCGATGGCCTGTATCGTGGGCTCCGGCCGGGGGCGAGCGTCGGCCAGGCGTTTCGTCGGCCGGGCGGTGCGTGGGACGGTCGCTGCGGGCTCGCTCGCCGCGGCGCTGGTCCCGAGATAGGCTGGATCGGGCGGCGGCGGCACTGCGGCCGGAGATCAACCGGCGGCCGGGGCGCGGGTCCCGAGAAAGGCCGGTTGGGGCGGCCGAGGGCGTAATTCCGGCGGAACGGGCTGGGGCGAGTTGACGAACCGGCCGATCGGAGTAATTTAATCGGCTGCGCCGGCGGTTTTCCGGCGGCGTGGGTGCCCGGCCTGCCGGTTCGGCCCGCTATGTGCGGCCCTGCCGGCGGCGGGCGAGCGAATCCCCGATAGCTCAATGGTAGAGCACCCGGCTGTTAACCGGGTTGTTGTAGGTTCGAGTCCTACTCGGGGAG
>CAZXUI010000112.1:0-7742 GCA_964643885.1 uncultured Planctomycetales bacterium | reverse complement strand
TCGATGATCTCGCCGCTGGGCTTGGCCATCAGGGCGCGCATGCCGGCGAGCTGGCGAATCTGGTCGACCGAGCCGCGGGCGCCCGAGTCGGTCATCAGGTAGATCGGGTTCAGGTAGGGCTTGGCGCTCTTGTCGCCCACCTTGGCCTCCGAGCCGTCCGGCCGCCGCCAATCGTCCTTCAGGGCGGTCATCATCTCGGCCGTCACCCGCTCGCGGGCGTGCACCCACGTGTCGATGAGCTGGTTGTGCCGCTCCATCGGCGTGATGTGGCCGTTGGAGAAGTTGCGCTCGATCTTGTCGACCTGCTTCTGGGCCGCGTCGAGGATCTTCGTCTTGTTCTCCGGAATGCGCAGGTCCGCCAGCGAGAACGACAGCCCCGCCAGCGTGCTGCGCTTGAAGCCCGACTCCTTGATGCGGTCGAGCACGTCGATGGTCGCCTTGCGGCCGAGCCGCGCGTGGCAGTCGGCGATCACCCGGGCCGAGCCCTTCTGGCTGAGCGGGTAGTTATAGAACGGCATCCCCTTGTCGAGGATGTCGTTGAAGATGCAGCGGCCGACGGTCGTCAGCAGCAGACCGTTCTTGGGCGCCGGCACCGGCGGCTCGTTCTGGCCGTTGATCACCTCGCTTTGCGAGATGCGCACACGGATCGGCGTGTGGATGCCGATCTGCCCCATCTCCAGCGCGAGCATCGCCTCGTGCGGACCCGCGAAGCAGCGCTCCTGGCCCGGCGGACGCTCCCCCACCTCGCCCGCATGCGCGCAGGTCAGGTAGAAGATGCCGAGCACGATGTCCTGCGTGGCGGGCGTGTTCGGCGCGCCGCTGGCCGGGCTGAAGATGTTGTGCGTGCTCATCATCAGCACGTGCGCTTCGGCCTGCGCCTCGATCGAGAGCGGCAGATGCACGGCCATCTGGTCGCCGTCGAAGTCAGCATTGAACCCCTTGCAGACCAACGGATGAATCCGGATGGCGTTGCCCTCGACCAGCACCGGCTCGAAAGCCTGGATGCCCATGCGGTGCAGCGTGGGGGCGCGGTTGAGCAGGACCGGGTGACGGTAGATCACCTCTTCGAGGATGTCCCAGATCGGCTGCTCGCGCCGCTCGAGCATCTTCTTGGCGCTCTTGATCGTGTCCGCCAGGCCGCGCTCGCGCAGCTTGCGGATGATGAAGGGCTGATACAGCTCCAGCGCGATCTTCTTGGGCAGACCGCACTGGTGCAGCTTCAACTCCGGCCCGACCACGACCACCGAACGGGCCGAGTAGTCCACCCGCTTGCCCAGCAGGTTCTCGCGGAAGCGGCCCTGCTTGCCCTTGATCATGTCCGTCAGGCTCTTGAGCGGACGGTTGCTGCTGCCCAGCACCGGCCGGCGGCAGCGGTTGTTGTCGAAGAGCGCATCCACCGCCTGCTGGAGCATGCGCTTCTCGTTGCGGATGATCACCTCCGGCGCGTTCAGGTCGATCAGCTTCTTGAGCCGGTTGTTGCGGTTGATGATCCGGCGGTACAGGTCGTTCAGGTCGCTGGTGGCGAAGTTGCCGCTGTCCAGCAGGACCAGCGGGCGCAGATCCGGCGGGATGACCGGAATCACTTCCAGCACCATCCAGGCCGGGTCGTTCCCGCTCTTGCGGATCGCCTCGACCAGCTTCAGCCGCCCGGACAGGTCCTTGATCTTCTGCTTGCTGTTGGTCTTCTTCAGTGCGTCGAACAGCTCGACCGACAGCTCGGTCAGGTTCATCTGGCCGAGCAGCTCGCGGACGGCCTCAGCGCCCATCATCGCGCGGAAGTCCGGATCGTCCTTGTACTCCTCGAGCGCGCGGCGGTACTCCTCCTCGGTCAGGAGCTGCTTGGGCTCGAGCTTCGTGCCGCCGGGGTTGACGACCACGTAGTCCTGGAAATAGATCACTTTCTCCAGGTCGCTGGTCTTCATGTCCAGCAGCGTGCCCAGCCGGCTGGGCATGCTCTTGAAGAACCAGATGTGCACAACGGGCGCGGCCAGGTTGATGTGGCCCATGCGCTTGCGGCGGACGCGGCTGTGCGTCACCTTCACCCCGCACCGGTCGCAGATCATGCCCTTGTGCTTGGTGCCCTTGTACTTGCCGCAGAAGCACTCCCAGTCGCGCTCCGGACCGAAGATCCGCTCGCAGAACAGACCGTCCTTCTCGGCCCGGTAGGTGCGGTAGTTGATCGTTTCGGGCTTCTTGACTTCGCCGAACGACCAGGCCCGGATGTCGTTGGGCGACGCCAGGCCGATGCGTACTGCGGTGAAGTCATTGATCCGGTCGTATACGGTTTCGGACATCGTTATTCGCTCCAGACGGCCCGCGGGCCGTTTGCATTACTCACGCCGGAAGCGCCGGAACAAGAAGGACTTTTACTTTCTCGTGCTCCTGAAGGTCCAGCTCCGCCTCCACGAGCCGCTCGCTGTAGTCGTAGGTGCGAACCTCCTGACGCGAGGGTTCCACCACCACGTGATACCAGTCGTCATCCTGCTCAATGGCATCCTCGATCACCTCGAGGCGATAGTTGCTCGGCTGGTGCTTCTCCAGGTATTTTCGCGCGAGCTGGACGATTCTCTTCCGCTCCTCGTCAGTTACTGGATGCATGAAATACCTTCAGTTCTTTGCACACCCGATGCGCGTCCATCCGCGATCTGAGCGCGAGCTGCACGTCCACCGTTGCACCGGCTTTGTAGTCCGCACTGATACGATCGGTGTACAGCCGGCGAATCATCGCCTTCATGGCGCGCAGCCGCGCGGCAGATCGTCCGTGCGCTAGGTGCTTGTGCATCAGCCCGATCACCGCATGGTGCGGGGGCGCTTCGCGCCCGCTGCCGAACGGGGCGTGTGCCCGCAGCGCGTATGCGACCGCGGAAAAAGCAGCGTAGCACGCCCGGCTTACGCAACTGCGGAACTGACCGGCGTCGCCGAGAAGCTGCGCCGCTTTCAGGTTGCCCATCGCGATTTCGTTCCACTCGGCCATCCGCCCCCCTCAACGGCTCGCCGAACCCGCCAACACGTTCCCGGACGGCTCGCGCTCGCACTGCTTGGTCAGACACACCAGCCCTCCCTGGCGCTTGAACCCAAGCTCCTCCAGAAAATCAACTTCCGTCCCCCACGCCAGAACGTCGATCCGCCGCACCCCCTTCTCGGACATCCGCTCCAGCACCCGCCGGGCCATCTCCGCCGCGATCCCATGCTTGTCGTGCTCGATCCGCCCGTCACGCCGAGTCACCGCCGCCGGACCCTGAAGCTCCGGCAGCAGCTTGCACTCCGTCAGGTAGCCGCGAACTCCGTCGCAAACCCCGCGGGCGATCCCCACCAGCCGGCCCTCCTGACGCGCCGTCACGAACGCCGCGCTGCGGTCCACCATCGTCGCCAGCTCCGGCGGCTCCGCCCCGATGTCATGCCCCAGCCGCTCATAAAGCTCAGCCAGCTCCTTCGCATCGGTATCGCTGCCCGTCCCGTAGGTGATCTCGAGCATGACGTTCTCCTGACTGCGGCCCGCTCCGCCGAGCGCCCGCCGCCCGCAACGCGCGGCTGGCCGGCCCGGCGGACGGCCGGCGGACCTAGCCGAGCTTGCGCTTCTCGAGCTGGATGTTCAGTCCCAGCCCGCGAATCTCGTTACACAGCACGTCGAAGCTGACCGGCGTACCGGCATCCAGCGTGTGCGTCCCCTTCACCATGCTCTCATAGATCTTCGTGCGGCCCTCGACGTCGTCGCTCTTGACCGTCAGCAGCTCCTGAAGCACGTACGCGGCGCCGTAGGCCTCCAATCCCCAGACCTCCATTTCGCCGAAACGCTGCCCGCCCGTGCGGGCCTTGCCGCCCAGAGGCTGCTGCGTGATCAGCGAGTACGGGCCCGTGCTGCGGGCGTGAATCTTGTCATCCACCAGGTGGTGCAGCTTCAGCAGGTACATGAAGCCCACCGTCACCGGCTGATCGAGCGGCTCGCCCGTCCGCCCGTCGTAGAGCGTGATCTTCCCGCTCGGCGGCATCTCGACCAGCAGCTCGCCCGTCTGGCCCGCGCTCTGCACCGCCTCCCGATCGCCGCTGCGCTTGCGGACGTGCTCGTTGGCCGCCTCCACGCAGGCCCGGATCTGCTTCTCCGTCGCCCCGTCGAAAACCGGCGTGACCACCTGGAAGCCCAGCACCGCCGCGGCCCAGCCCAGATGCGTCTCCAGAATCTGGCCCACGTTCATGCGGCTCGGCACGCCCAGCGGGTTCAGGCAGATGTCGACCGGCGTCCCGTCGGCCATGAAGGGCATGTCCTCTTCCGCCATCAGGCGGGCGATCACACCCTTGTTGCCGTGCCGCCCGGCCATCTTGTCGCCCACGCTCAGCGTCCGCTTGGTGGCCACGTACACCTTGACCATCTCCAGCACGCCGCTGGGCAGCTCGTCGCCGCGCTTCATGTGCCCCAGCCGCCGCTCGCACTCCTCGCGGATGGCCTCCAGCTTGGGCCAGTACTGCCTGTAGATCTCCTCGGCCTCCGGCCGCTTGGAGGCCGGCTTGACCCAGCTCAGATTGAAGCTCTCGATCTGCTCGATGATCACCTCGGGGACGGCGCTGCGGCCGACCTTCTGCTTGCTGGTCGGGTCGACGATGACCTGCTCGACGGCCGTCTCGATCGCGTCGACCATCCGCCGGAACAGCGCGATCCGCTTCTCGTCGCACTCGGCCTGGAAGGCCTTCATCTGCCGGTCGATGTCCTTCTTCTGCTCGTCGCTCAGGTGCGTGCGGCGGCTGAAGTGCCGGGCGCCGATGACGATGCCTTCCTGACCGGCCGGCAGCTCGAGCGAGTCGTTCTTCACGTCCTCGCCGGCCCGCCCGAAGATCGCGTGCAGCAGCTTCTCTTCCGGGCTCAGCTCGCTCTTGCTCTTGGGGCTGACTTTGCCGACCAGGATGTCGCCGGGGCCGACGCGGGTTCCGACGCGGACGATGCCGCGCTCGTCCAGGTTGCGCAGGGCCCGCTCCGAGACGTTCGGGATGTCGCGGGTGAACTCCTCGCGCCCGAGCTTCGTCTCGCGAATCTCGATGTCGTGGCTCTCGATGTGGATGCTCGTGAAGGCGTCATTCTTGACCAGCCGTTCGCTGATCAGAATGGCGTCCTCGAAGTTGTAGCCGTCGAAGGTCATGAAGGCGACCAGCACGTTGCGGCCCAGGGCCAGCTCGCCCTGATGCGTGGCGGCGCCGTCGGCGATGATCTGCCCCGCCTTGACCTTCTCGCCCGGCTTGACCACCGGACGCTGGTTCAGGCAGGTGCGCTCGTTCAGGCCGACGAACTTGCGCAGCTCGTACTCGTCGGTGTCGTCGAGGACGATCCGCTGCGCGTCCACGTAGGTCACCTTGCCGTTGCGGCGGGCGCGGATCACCATGCCGCTGTTCTCCGCCACCGCCCGCTCCATCCCCGTCGCGATAATCGGCGGCTCCGTCCGCAGCAGCGGCACGGCCTGCCGCTGCATGTTCGAGCCCATCAGCGCGCGGTTCGCGTCGTCGTGCTCGAGGAACGGAATCAGCGACGCCGAAATACCGACCGTCTGCTTCGGCGAGATGTCCACGTAGTCGATGTCGCCCGCCGTCACCTGCTTGATGTCGCCCTGCACGCGGGCCAGCAGCGTGCCGTCCTTGAGCCTGGCCGACGGACGCGAATCGCTGCCGCCCTTCGCCCGCCGCGACAGCCACTCCTCCTTCGGCTCGATCTTCGGCATCTTCGTGCCGTCCTGCACTGGCGTCACCACGTCCGGCGGAGCCAGCGTGGCACGCATCTCCTCATCCGCCCGCAGGTTCACGATCTGGCCGTTGACCTTGCCCCGCTCCACCTTGCGATAGGGCGTGATCAGAAAACCGTATTCGTCCACCGCACTGTAGATGCCCAGCGAGGCGATCAGGCCGATGTTCACCCCTTCCGGCGTCTCGATCGGACACACCCGGCCGTAGTGCGAGATGTGCACGTCGCGCACCTCGAAACCGGCCCGCTTGCGGTTCAGACCGCCCGGGCCGAGCGCCGAAAGCCGCCGCTCGTGCGTGAGCTGACTCAGCGGATTCGTCTGGTCCACCACCTGGCTCAGCTCGCTGCGGCCGAAGAAAAAGTCGATCGCGCTGCTGATGCTCTTGGTGTTCACCAGCTCGGATATCTTCTGGATGCTGTCCGGCTCCTTGAGGCTCATCCGCTCCTGGACGGTCCGCCGCAGCTTCAGGAATCCCTTGCGCAGCTCATCGGAGGCCAGCTCGTCGATCGTCCGCAGCCGGCGGTTGCCCAGGTGGTCGATGTCGTCGACCTGGCCCTCGCCCGCCCGCAGCGCCAGCAGGTAGCGCAGCGCGCTGACGAAATCCTCGGGCTTGAGGGCCATCTCCGTCTCCGAGACGCCCTGCTCGAACTTGCGATTCAGCCGGAACCGCCCGACCTTGCCCAGCCGGTAGCGGTTCTCGTCGTAGAACTTCTCGTGGAACAGCTTGCGGGCCTTGTCGAGCTGCACCGGGTTGCCCGGCCGCAGACGGGCGTAGATGCGCAGCAGCGCCTCTTCGTGCGTGCGGCTGTTGTCCTCGGCTAGGGTGTTGAGGATGATCGTGTCCGCGACCTTGGCGATCACGTCGGCCTGCTTGATCGAGCTCTCGCGGATCTTGTTGACGGCCTCGCCGATCTGCACGCCCGCCCGCACCAGCTCCTCGCCGGTGTCGGGGTCCACGATCGGGCTGGCGGCGTACATCTCGGGCTTGATGTCGCTGGTCTTGACGCGCTTCACGTCGTAGAACGCGCGCACGATCGCCTCGTCGCTGCCGAACTTCTCGTCCATCGCCCGCAGGAAGGTCGTCGCGGGAATCTTGCTGCTCTGGTCGATGCGGACCGCCAGCAGGTCCTTGCGGGTGACGTTGATCTCGATCCAGCTCCCGCGCTCCGGGATGATGCGGCAGGCGTGCAGGGCGCGGTCGCCCTCGGCGCTCTCCTTGACGAAATCCACCCCGGGCGAACGATGGAGCTGCGAGACGATCACGCGCTCCGAGCCGTTCACGATGAACTCGCCCCCGCCGATCATGCACGGGATTTCGCCCAGGTAGATCGCCTCCTCGGGCACCTCCTCCTTGTCCTTGCGGTGCAGCCGCACCCGGATGCGGAAAGGCATCCCGAAGGTCAGGCCGAGCTCGCGGCACTCATCGGGCGTGTAGCGCGGTTTGTCCAGGCCATAGTCGAGGTACTCGAGCCGCATGCTCCCGTCGTAGCTCTCGATCGGGAACACCTCGCGCAGCAGACCCTCCAGCCCCAGCGGCTCGCGCTTGCCGGGATCGGTTTCCTGCTGCAGAAAGCGGGCGTAG
Source organism: uncultured Planctomycetales bacterium (assembly GCA_964643885.1). GTDB lineage: Bacteria > Planctomycetota > Phycisphaerae > UBA1845 > Fen-1342 > CAADGL01. Next base: position 437 of record CAZXUI010000112.1, on the reverse strand, counting down.
GACTCCGTCTGAATCTGGATCAGGTCGGGAATCGAGATCGCGTCGCCATAGCGGCTGAAGTCGCATACGCTGCGAAAATTCATCGAGTCAGTTCCTCGCGCTAATGCCAGAGAATCAGCAAGCCGGGATCACGGCGGGCTTCAGCGGAGCCGTCCCGGTCGTGGGTGACCGGAGAAGTACCACGCTCCGCAGATCGAAGTGGGCGCATGAAGCTTGATGTAGAATGTCGATCCCGCACGCCGTGCCACGAGCCGGACCATCAGCGGGCCGGCCATCCGCAAGCGCGCGATTATAGCCCCGTGGCAGGCGCCTGCAAGCCCCGCTCGGCAAAATACTCTCGCGACGGTATGATTCTTGCCAGAAGCAACCTGGACCAACAAAATGGCGATTTTTATTGGACGATGGGCCGGAATCGACTACGGAACCACCCGCATCGG
>CAZXUI010000111.1:0-8157 GCA_964643885.1 uncultured Planctomycetales bacterium | reverse complement strand
GGGATGCCGATCAACAGGATCACCACGATCACGCCGATGACGATGAGCAGCTCGGTCAGCGAAAAGCCGCCCGCATGGCGCCGGCAGCGGGGCCGCCCCGGCCGCTTCGGCTCGTCGCTAAGTGCTTTGTAGATCGCCACATCCATTCGATACACCCAGTCACGCCGCGGGTCGCGGTTTCGTCGCAATTGTACGCCGTTCCCAGGCGTCGCCCGGAGACGAGGGCGACCCGAACGCCTGCCGGCGGACGGAGCCGGCCGCGGGGGACCGAGAATGCACTTCGCTTCCGGCCGCGGGAGCCGACAGGCCCCGGCACCGGCCACCAAGAGAGGGCCCGATCGAGACATCCGCGGCGGCCGACCCGGGCCGCCGCACGCGCCTGCGACGGCCGAGGCCGCTACGGCGCGTCGTACTCGGGCGTAAACGCAAAATCCTCACCGCCGTCCGGCAGGTCAGGGCTGCCGCCGACGTAACCATTCAGCCGGCCGATGCCCACGGCGCGAAGCCAGCCGTCGGAAACGGTCGGATTGTTCGGACCGGCGTTCGGCTCCGCCAGGCGGCCGTTGGCGGGCGTCAGATTGCCGGCGTAGGGCGTCGGCATCTCGCGGCTGAATATCCACTTCTGCGGGTCGCTGGCGGCGCCGGAAGCGAGCTGCGCGTCGTAGATTTCGCGGGCGATGCCGCGGGAGCGCAGCACGGGCGTCCGCTCGGTGATGCGGAAGCCGATGGAGCCGTCGGGGCGGAAGCCGTACTCGACCCGGATGTAGAGGAAGTAATCCATCGGGACGCCCCAGGCGTCGTGAATGCCGAGAATCTGGCGCTTGGAGTCCTGCGCGCTGGTGTTGGCGGCGAGGCCGGCGGTGTCGAGAAACTCGCCGCTGGGCAGGCTTCCGCCGGGCTTGACGAGGGGGCGCAGCGCGGCGGACGGAATCTGGTTGAAGGCGCTCGGCGAGAAGACGGACAGGTAGGCGGAGAGAGCGCGGTTGTCGTCGTTCTCGCGCTCGGCGTCGCGCGTGTCGATGCGGACCCAGTCGTCGACGTTGCCGAGCGGGCCGCTCGCCGGGTCGTAGGGCATGCCCAGATCGCGGGCAAGGCGGATGTCGATACGGGCGTCGCTGTCGCGGCCGTTGCCGCTGTCGCTGGGGCGATCGCCGTCGATCAGGAAGGCGATCGTCGGGTTCTGATAGGGCTCGCCGGGGCCACGGCGGACGTTGCCGGCGACCTGATAAGGCGGATAGGGGCCGAAGGTGGGGTTGAGCCGGCCGTCGTAGAGCAGCTTGAGGGGATTGTCGGCCGCGAACTGGTCGATCGCGAGGGTGACGTTGCGCATGGTGGCGATCGTGTTGGTGCGGCGCTGCGCGTTGAGCGCGGGGCCGGCGGCGACCGCGATCAGGCCGACGAGCAGGCCGATGACGGCGATGACGACGAGCAGCTCAACCAGCGAGAAACCACGCCGCACGCGACGATCCCTTCTGTCCGGCGGCCCGGACCGACGGCCGCTACTCGAGCACGCCGCCGTTGTGATTGAAGTTGGTGATGTCGTCACCCGAGCCGTAAATCCCATCTTCGCCGGGGCTGACCAGCAGGTACGAGTCCGCGTTCTGCGGCTGGAGCCGCGCCCGGACGTTGGCGTCGTAGATGTAGCGAACAAAGCTGTAGGTCGTGGTCGAGCTCGCCTGATCCTCGAAGTCCTGAACCGTCCAGTTGTAGCTGAAGCCCGAACCGAGCCGCAGCCTGTGAATCTGCGACTCGGGCGCGTTGGTCGGCCGCAGGATCAGCGTGTAGAGCGCCTGGTCGCCGAAGCCCAGCAGCGACTCGTTCTCGGCGTAGTGGTAGACGCCGCGCGGCGTGGTGCCGGGCGGGCCACCGCTGCCGGAGAGGCTGCGGCCGCCGGCGTCGTCGGCGATGACGTTGCCGGCCGGGTCGGCCCGCCAGTAGAGGATCGGGAAGCCGTGCCCGTCGAGGAACATCGGGTAGCGGCGGTCGACGAAGCCGCGGCCGGAGCTCTCGCGGGCCTCCATCTCGGCCTCGATATCGAAGCTGTTGCGGCCGGGATTGAAGGTGGAGACCTTCACGCGGCTGAGATCGACGAAGGGGCCGGAGCGGGCGACCTTCGGCTGGAAGCCATCGAGCTCGTACAACCCGCCGTCGTTGGGATCAGTATCGTCGGCCCACTGCCGGCTATCGGAGCGGCTCGTGCGGAAACCGGGCGTGCCGAGCAGATCCGCGCCGGCCAGAGCCCAGACGAGCAGCCCGGCGCCGGTGATGCGGAAGGCCGGATTGGGAACGCCCTGGTTGATGTAGGGGTTGTTCACGCGGAAGGCGTTCTGATTGCCCAGTCCGTAGTCCGAATGGCCGGGCGGATAGGAGCCGCCGACTCGCTGATCGGCGCGGTAGGCCTCGATGCCCGTGGAGATGGCCTGCTGCGTCGAGCGAGTGGCCGTGTTGCGGGCGTTCTTTCGCACTGCGCTGACGGCCGGGACGAGCAGGCCGACGAGCAGGACGATGATGGCCACGACGACGAGGAGCTCGACGAGGGTGAAGCCGGGCCGGGCGGGGTTCGACTTTCGCATCCAACTCATGATCGACTCCTGGCGCCCAGGGGGCGCTCGGCTGCGTTACTCTCCACCGGCCGCGAAGTTCTTGATGTCATCCGACGTGCCATAGAGGCCGTCGCGGCCCGGGGCGATCAGCACGAAGGTCTCGGGTTTGAGGGCCGCGAGCCGGCCGCGATTTCCGCCGCGCGAGGTCGTGTCGAAGATCGAGCGGTCGAGCAGCGCCGTGGCAAAGCTGGGTGAAGCTTCCGGCCAGTTGCCGTTGTCCTGCGCCTGCTGAGGGTTCGCCCAGCCGATGTAGCCCATGGGGTGGACCGGCTGGCCCGGCGGGCCGCCGCGGCCGTTGAGATCCCAACCCTGGTTGTAGCCGGTCACCGGCATCTCGCCGTTGAGGGCATCGTAGCCGGTGATGTAGCCATTGTGCGTCTGGTCGTAGTTGCCAGCGCGATAGCTGGAGTTGTCCGCCGGACCACCGGCTGAGATCGGCTGCTTGGCGAAGGCGTTGGCGCGATAGTAGAGGATCGGGAAGCCGTGGGCGTCGACGAAGAATGCCAGGCGGCCGTTGGCCCAGACGGCCGGGTTGGAGTCGTCTTCGAGAAGGACGGCGGGCGCGTTCGACGCGTCCGGATTCTCCTGGACGTACTGAATCGGCGTCTTGACGTTCTTGGGGTCCGGATTGACGTAGGGTCCGAGCCGGGCGAACTTGTCGGTCGGCGCCGTCGGGTCATACCAAGCCTGCCAGTCCTGCTCGTTGATCACGCCGTCCGGCGTTCCCGCGGTGCTGGTGTCGTTCTGGAGGGTCGGCTTGACGAAGCCGAGCTGGTCGGCGCCCATGAGTTGGAGCCCGATCCACTGTGCGCCGGTCAGAATCTTCACCGGCAGATTGGGCGGGTCGAAACTGGACGCGTAGAACGGGTTTCCGCCGCCGGAGCGCGGGTAGCTGCCGTTCTCGCTGTGGAACATCTCCGCGCCGGTCTCGATGGCCTTGATCAGGCCGGCGGAGCTGGCGTTGCGGGCCTGGTTGCGCGCCGCGGAGAGCGACGGCACCAGGATGCCGATCAGCAGCGAAATGATCGCGATTACGGTCAAGAGCTCGATCAGCGTGAAACCGACCGCGTGCCTGTTTGCTCGTCCCTTCATGTCATCACCTCGTCCCGGCGGACTGTGCCGCCGCCTGTGTTGCCCGAACGACGCACCCGACGCATCCCGGCGGCAGACCCGACTACTGGTTCGTCAGGCCCTGAATCAGGTGGATCATCGGAAGATACAACGAAATCACGATGAACCCGACGATCGTACCCAGGACAATCACGAGGATCGGTTCGAGCAGGCTGATCAGCGAGGCGACCAGCGTGTCGACCTCCTCGTCGTAATTGTCCGCCACCTTGTACAACATCTTATCCAGTTCGCCGGTCTCCTCGCCGACGTCGACCATATTCACGACGATCGCGTCCACGCACTTGCTGGCGCGCAGGGGGTTGGCGAAGGAGTCGCCCTCGCGGATCGAGTCGTGCACCTTGCCCAGCATCGTGGCGTAGACCTCGTTGCCGGTCGTGTCCTTGGTGATCTTGATCGCCTCCAGGATCGGCACGCCGGCGCTGATCAGCGTGCCCAGCGTGCGGGTGAAGCGGGCGATGCCGCTCTTGGCGACGATCTGGCCGGCGACCGGGATCTTCAGCCAGATCGAATCGACGATGTAGCGGCCGATGCGGGCCTGGCGGATCAGCTTGTAGATGGCCCAGACGATCACCGGCAGCATCAGGATCACCAGCCAGCCCGGGGGCGTGCCGCTGATGAGCCAGTTGGAGACGGAGATGAGCATCTCGGTCATCTTCGGGAGCGTGTGCACGTCGAAATCCGCGAAGATGTCGCGGAACTGCGGCACGAGGAAGATGACGATCGCCAGCGTGATGGCCGAGGCGATGGTGATCACCACGGCCGGATAGATCATGGCGCCGATGACCTTGCTCTTGAGGCGCTGGGCCTTTTCGAGGAAGTCGGCCAGTCGCTGGAGGATCGTATCGAGCACGCCGCCCGCCTCGCCGGCGGCGACCATGTTCGAGTAGAGCCGGTTGAAGCACTTGGGATGGCGGGCCATGGCCTCGGAGAGCGTGGCGCCGCCCTCGACGTCCTCCTCGATCTGCTTGAGGCAGTTCTTGAGCATGCCTGGCTTGGCCTGCTGCTCGAGGATGCGGATACTGCGAAGGATGGGCAGACCGGCGTCCTGAAGGGTCGAGAGCTGGCGGGTGAACTGAGTGAGCTGCTTGGTGGAGACCCAGCCGAAACCGGTGCCGGCGGCCTTGCGGCGGGCGCCGCTGGCGGTCTTGGTGACCGAGATCCGTTTCTTGGCGGACTTTTCAGCGACCTTGGTCGGGAAATAGCCCATTCCACGAATCTTGGCGACGGCCTCATCGGGCGTCGGTGCCTCGACCTCGTCCTTGACTTCCTGGCCGGAAGAATTGAGCGCCTGGAACTGAAATACCGGCATGCAGACGACTCCTGGAGCCCGTCCTGGGACGGTAACACCTTAGGCCACACGGCTTTATGCGCGCAACACCCCGCGCAGCGGCGCGCGGCCCTGTAACAGTATCTGCGATTCCAGGTGGCTCGGCAACCCCAAACGCGTGCGGGGCCGCGGGAAAAACGTGGTTTTCGGACGGGGGAGCGGCGTCAGCACGGGCAAGCTGCGCCTGTCCATCGCACCCGGCCCGCATGCCCACGCCTGCGGCGAGGGCATGCCACCCTCCCGCTCGGCGAGAGTATGCCACCTTTCGCGCAGGGGCTCGGAGAGAAGAGCGCTAGACCTTCTCCTCGGCCAGGGTTTCGCGGACGACCTCTTCGATCGTCGTGATTCCGTCGTAGATTCCCAGCAGGCCGGCTTCGCGGAGGGTCCGCATGCCGCGTTTGCGGGCGTGCTGGCGGAGAACGTCGGTCGAGCCGCTCTGCATGATCAGCTCACGCATTTCGTCGTCGAGGACCATCAGCTCGAAGATCGCCAGGCGGCCCTTGTAGCCGGTGTTGTTGCAGTAGTCGCAGCCCTTGCCGTAGTAGAAGACGCGGCCGGCGACGTCGTCGGGGAGCAGGTTGAGCTCCATGAGCTGGGCCTCGGTGGGCTGGTACTCCTCCTTGCAGTTGATGCAGATGCGGCGGACGAGGCGCTGGGCGAGGACCGCTTCGAGCGTGGCGGTGACGAGGAAGGGCTCGAGGCCGAGGTCGAGCAGGCGGGCGATCGAGCTCGGGGCGTCGTTGGTGTGCAGGGTGGAGAAGACCAGGTGGCCAGTGAGCGAGGCCTGTACGGCGATCTGGGCGGTCTCCAGGTCGCGGATCTCGCCGACGAGGATGATGTCGGGGTCCTGCCGCAGGAAGGCGCGCAGGCAGCGGGCGAAGGTATAGCCGATGTCGGGCTTGATCTGGCACTGGACCATGCCGTCGATGTCGTACTCGACGGGGTCCTCGCTGGTGAGGATCTTGACCTCCGGGGTGTTCAGCTCGCGCAGGGCGGAGTAGAGGGTGGTCGTCTTTCCGGAGCCGGTGGGGCCGGTGACGATGACGATGCCGTGGGGCTTGCGGATGAGCTGGCGGAAGATGCCCGACTCTTCCTCGCGGAATCCGATCTGGTCGAGGTCGAGATTGACCTGCGCCCGGTCGAGGACGCGGAGCACGACGCTCTCGCCGAACATGGTCGGCAGCACGCTGACGCGCAGGTCGACCGGGCGGCCCTTGACGAGCAGCTCGATGCGGCCGTCCTGCGGGAGGCGGCGCTCGGCGATGTCGAGGTTGGCCATGACCTTGATGCGTGAGCTGATGGCCATGGCGACGTACTTGGGCGGCGGGAGCATCTCGAAGAGGACGCCGTCGATGCGGTAGCGCATCTTGAACTCGTCCTCGAACGGCTCGAAGTGGATGTCGGAGCTCTTGTCGCGAATGGCCTGCAGCAGCACCAGGTTCAGCAGCTTCTTGACCGGCGAGGATTCGACCATCTCGCGGATCGTCGCCAGGTCGATCGACTCGCCGCGGTCGGCGATTTCGGTGAGCAACTCGTCGTCGCCCATCTCGTTGAGCACGTCCTGGATGGACTCGTCGCTTTCGGCGTAGAAGGCGGCCAGCGCTTTTTCGATGACCTCGCTTTTGACCACCACCGCCCGCACGCTGTAGCCCATCAGCGTCTGCAGGTCGTCGGTTGCGCGGAAGTTGTCCGGGCTGGCGATGGCCACCGTCAGCGTGTTGCTCGACTCGTCGTACTCCATCGGCACGACCTTGTAGGTCGTCGCCATCTGCGCGGGAATTTTCGCGATAATCTCCGGCGACGGTTCCAGCCGGTCCGCATCGGAGATGTCCATCCCCGCCTGCGCCGCCATCGCCAGCACCAGGTCCTGGTCGGTGATGTGGCCCAGGTCGATCAGGATCTGCCCGAGCGGCCCGCGCTTCTGCTTCTGGATGGCCATCGCCTCGTCGAGCTGCTCCTGGTTCACCGTGCCCATCTTCAACAGCACGCGTCCCAGGGGCCGGCCGCGGTAGCGGTCCCGCTTGCCCTCGGCGCCCGATGTCTTGGTCGTCGTCATATCCTGCCTCAGTCAGTGGCCAGTGACTAGTAGCTAGTGACTAGTGGCTCGTAAGGAAAAAGTCGTCGGCTATTTGCGACTCTTTGCTTACCCTTGTTGCCTCGCCTCGCGGTGTCCCGCACGATCCTAATCCCCAATGCCTGATCCCTGATCCCCGCCGTCCTATCCCGCGCTCAGCGATGACGGGGGTTCCCCGCCGCTGTTCCGGTTGCCGGGGTTGTGCTTGTTGAGCTGCTCCTGCAGTTCGCCGGCCCGGCGGGCCTTGTCCATCATTTCGTCCTTGCCGATTTTCCCCTCGGTGAAGAGTTCCCACAGGTGGTCGTCGAGCAACTGCATGCCGAACTTCTTGCCCACCTGGATGGCGCTGTCGATGCGGAAGGTCTTGTTCTCGCGGATGAGGTTCGCGATCGCCGACGTGATGGCCATGAACTCGAAGGCGGCCACCATGCCCGGGCGGTCGACCCGCCGGCAAAGCTGCTGGCTGAGCACCGCCAGCAGCGAAACGCTGAGCTGCGTGCGAATCTGCTCCTGCTGGTCGACGGGGAACGCGTCGATGATGCGGTTGATCGTGCCCTGGCAGCCGGTGGTGTGCAGGGTGCCGAAGACGAGGTGCCCGGTCTCGGCGGCCATCAGGGCGGCCTCGATGGTCTCCAGGTCGCGCAGCTCGCCGACCATGATCACGTCCGGGTCCATGCGAAGCACGCGGCGGAGGGCCTCGGCGAAGCTGGGCACGTCGACGCCCACCTCGCGCTGGGTCACCATCGACTTGTTGTGCGAGTGGTAGAACTCGATCGGGTCCTCGATGGTGATGATGTGCCGGTCGTAGTTCTCGTTGATGAAGTTGACCATCGCGCCCAGGGTGGACGTTTTTCCCGAGCCGGTGGGGCCGGTCACCAGGAACAGCCCCCGCGGACGCCGCAGCAGCACCGGCACAATGCCCGGCAGCCCGATCTCCTCGATGGTCAGCAGCTTGGAGGGAATCAGGCGCAGGGACATCGAAATATTGCCCTTCTGCCGGAACACCGACACGCGGAAGCGGC
>CAZXUI010000110.1:0-8386 GCA_964643885.1 uncultured Planctomycetales bacterium | reverse complement strand
TCGCCCCGGGTGATTGGGTTGTCGCCCGTGTACCCGTACAGATTCCCCCCATCCCGGACCGCTACCACATCGTGGCCCGGCTGAACAAGGCGATCGACGAGGTGCGGGCGGCCGAGGCCAAGCAGCTGGCCCGCGACGGCTACGAGCCGCTGCTGACGCACAGCCGCTGGTGCTTCCTGAAGCGGCCCGAGAACCTGACCGACAACCAGCGGACCCGCCTGGGCGATCTGCTGCAATACGGTCTGCAGACCGTGCGGGCCTACCTGCTCAAGGAGAGCTTCCAGGCCCTGTGGGAATACACCTCGTACCACTGGGCCGGGGTCTTCCTGGACGGCTGGGTGAAGCGGGCCCTGCGCAGCCGGCTGAAACCGATCAGGAAGGTGGCCCGCAGCCTCCGCACGCATCAGACGCTGATCCTGAACTGGTTCGCCGCGAAAAAGGAATTCTCGGCCGGCATCGTCGAGGGCCTGAATGACCGCGTGAAACTGACCATCAGAAAGGCCTGCGGCTTCCGCGCCCTCGAAGCCGCCGAAATCGCCCTACATCACGCCATGGGACGCCTGCCCGAGCCAAAACTCACCCACGAATTCTGCTGAGGAGGCTATTTTCGGGGCTGAACACGGGCCGCGGCCGGGGATGTAGCGACGCGCACCAGCGACCGGATCCGGGCAGCGGCGCACTCGCGGACCGCGCCGCAGTCGTTTGTGAAATCGAAAGTTACGCGCCGGCGCATGGAAACGCACGCGGTCCGTGAGTACACGGTTTCGCGTGACCCGGAGCGGTTTTTCCGAGGGGCGAGCCGGGTGACGAAAAACCTTTCTCCTTGGGAGGATTCTGACGCCCTCTGCGACCGCCCGTGGCCGGACCGCGCCTAGCGCGTGACGGGCCGGGTTCTGGCCCACGAGGTAGACGTCCACCGATTGCGTCCAAACGATGAACACGCCCGACGCACCGGTTGTCCGGCCGGGCAATTTGGCCCGCAAACGGTGTACTGGAAACCAGTTGTGCGATTGCTCACATTGCGGGGTGCGTACCGAGATCCCGTACACCGCGTCGGAGCCGACGCTACCTGCGGCGCCGTCTCGCGACCCGCCAGGCCGTGCGGTCCGACGACGGAGAGATTGGGCGAGTATCCGTTCAGGCCGGGCCGTGGGCGCATCCTCGCCGCGGCGCGGGGCGACGGGCGAAACGGGAGCACGTCTTCTAACGCCGGGCCGGGGTCGGAGCGCGTCGTCGCATTGCTCCGCCCGACGGCGGATAGAGTCGGAACGCGTCGTCGCGTCGCTACGCCGGGCGGCGGACGGGACGGTAGAGCGTGTCGCGCTCGACGGGAATGCAACCGGCTTCGAAGATCAGGCGGCGGATCTGGTCGACGGTCAGCTCCTGACGATTGGTACCGCGGCCCTCGCGCTTCGTAATGTCATACCAGACCACTGTACCATCGAAGTCGTCAACGCCCCAGTCCAGCGCCACCTGCGAGAGCTTGGGGCTCTGCATGATCCAGAAGGCCTTGATGTGCGGAAAGTTGTCCAGCATCAGGCGGCTGACGGCCAGCGTCCGCAGGTCATCCAAACCGGTGGGACCGGGCAGGTCCGCCAGCGCGCTGTGGTCGGGAATGAACGAAAGCGGAATGCAACACTGGAAAGCAGCGGCCCGGCCGGGCACGACGAAGTTCGCCGCCGCACCACTCGCGAGCGAGGCCGCCGCGGCGCCGGCCGCGGCGTTCGAGGGCAGCTTCGCTCCGCCCGCCGGCGTGCCGGCCGCGTCGCGCATCCGGCGGAGCGACTCATCCTGATGCTCACGCAGCTTCACCAGGTGAGTGATGCGCTCCTCGATGCCCTCGATGTGGCCATAGAGCATTGTGGCGTTGCTGGGGATGCCCAGGTCGTGGGCGGCGCGGTGGACGTCGAACCAGTGCTTCTCGCCGACCTTGGCACGGTAGGCCTCGTCGTGGACGCGGTCGTCGAAGATCTCCGCCCCGCCGCCGGGCAGGCTGTCGAGGCCGGCCTCGCGCAGCGCAACCAGCACCTCCTCGATGCTCAGCCGCGGCTTGCTGATGCGCGTGAAATGCACGATCTCGATCGCGGTGAAGGCCTTGATGTGCATGCCCGGGCAGGCGGCTTTGATGGCGCGGCACATGTCCGTGTAGAAGCTGAACGGCAGCTTCGGATGCAGGCCGCCGACGATGTGCACCTCCGTCGCGCCCTGGGCGTGCGCATCGCGGGCGATCTCGACGATCTCGTCGAGCGAGTATTCGTAGCCGGCCGTGTTGCTGATGGATGTCAGGCCGGTGCGGCCGTCGGGCGAGCGGTAGAAGGAGCAGAACTTGCACCGCAGCACGCAGTAGTTGGTGTAGTTGATGTGGCGGTTGATGTTGAAGTACGCGTTGCGGCCGTGGAGGCGCTCGCGAACGAGATTGGCGAGCTGCCCGACGGTAAAGATGTCGCGCGTGCGATACAGCGCGACGCCGTCCTCGTGGGAAAGGCGCCGGCCGGCCAGGACTTTCTCGCGAATGGGCTCGAGCCCGGGGTCCAGCACACGCACGCGGCAGATCCTCCACTGCGGCCGGCCGGGGGGGCCGGCGCGGCAGCCACGGCGCCAGAGTGTAGCAATAGCGGGACGATTTGCCCAATTCAGGCGTTTTGAAGACGCTGAAAGCGCGGCGGGGATAATCCTGGGGCGGCATTCGGGGGCGAGAGGTTGAGCGGATGAGCCGGCAGGGTCGGGTGATGTGGGTGCTGATCGGCGGCGTGCTGGTGCTGGCGCTGCTCGCGTCGCTGCGGGGGCGCGTTGCGGGAACGGGCGGTTCGTCGGAACTGCAACTGGCCGTGGGATCAGCGGCGCCGGCCTTCAGCGCGGCGACGCTGGCGGGCGAGTCGATCGCGTTTCCTGCGGATTATCGCGGGCGGCTGGTGCTCGTGGACTTCTGGGCGACCTGGTGCGGTCCATGTCAGGCCGAAATCCCGTATCTGAAAGCCGCGGTGGACGAGTTCGAGCCGCGCGGGCTCAGCGTCATCGGCCTGTCGTTGGACGCGCCCTACGGCGTGTCGGAATCGGCCGTGAAGCGCTTCGTCGAGCGCGAGGGGGCGCGCTGGCCGCACGTCTATCACGGAGCGGACCGGATCGCGGCGGAGTACCTGGTGGCGGCGATTCCGATGGCCTACCTCGTGGACGGCGATACGGGGCGGATTGTGGCGGCCGGCGAGGCGCTTCGTGGAGAGCGGCTGCGGGCGACGGTGGAGCGGCACCTGGCGGCGCTGAAGAGAGAGGAATAGGGTCGCGGCGCGGCCGCCGCAAGCTGCGTGCGCGGCGGCGGTTGCGGCGAAGCCCGGAGGGGGTATGGTGCGGGGATGATCTTTCGAGCGCAGATGCCGCCGACGGGCAATTTCTGGCTGGCGCCGGCCATGGCGGGGGTATTGCTGATCCTGCTCGGCGTGCTGATCGTGATCGAGCCGCGGATTCTGGCGATGATCGTCGCGTCGGTGTTCATCGCGGGCGGGATGAGCATGCTCGCGGCGGCGTGGGCGATGCGGCCGCGGACCTCGTATCGGCGGCTGGATGAGGACGAGATGCCGCCAGGTCCGGATAATCTGTGAATAAAACATCTCGCGGGAGCGAGGGCCGGGGGCGGTGGCGCGCATAATACGGTAGCTCCGGGAGGGATAGGCCGGCCGAAGGGTGAACTGGAGCACGTCGTGCTCCGTCGGCGGGCGGTGGCCCGGGCAATCCTGTTGACCACGACGTGGAGGACGACATGCGAACGATGATGGTGGGCCTGCTGCTAAGTGCGGCGGCTGCGGCGACGGCTTGGGGTCAGACGTGTCCGGCCGGTGCGGCGGACAAGACGGCGAGCAAAGAATGCTGCGCCAAGACGTGTAGCACCGCCGACAAGACGGCGTGCGCGGCGAGTTGCAGCGAGACGGCGTGGGCGAAGGCCGGAGCGCCGACGATGAGAATCGTCGTCGGTGAGAAGACGGTCAACTGCCCGATGGAGGCGGCGGAGCTTGCCAAGAAGGAGAACACGGCGCCGGTGTACTACGTCGGCGAGACGAAGTACTCGGATATGGCGGAGGCCGGCAAGGCCTACGCGGGCGAGCTGAACAAGTTCCTCGAGACGGTGACGACGGTTCGTTACGCGGTGGGCGAGGAGTGCGTGTCGTGCCCGGTGACGGCCGAGCAGCTCGCCAAGAAGCAGGGCAAGGCGATGAAGTATCGTCTGGCGTCGTTCGATTTCGAGGCTCGCGAGCGAGCCGAGAAGGCGTCGGCCGCGGCCCGGAAGGCGGCCGAGTCGGTCAAGTTGGTGATGAAGGTCCAGGACAAGGAGTTCTGCTGCGAGAAGATGGCGGGCGAGGCGGCCAAGAAGGCCGGCTGCTCGGTCGAGTACGTGGTGGGTGAGCAGAAGTTCGAGTGCGATGTTCAGGCTTCGGTCATGCTGGCGGTCAGCAAGGTCCGCGCGGCGCTGGCGGAGCTGGAGAAGGCCGCGCAGAGCTAGCGTCTGTGCAGGGTTGACAGTGCGCGAGGGGCGCGGCCGGCGAGCGGTTCGGCTGCGCCCCTTGTCAGTCCCGGCCGGCCGGGGGGACGTGCGGCTGAGGAGTGGGCGTATCGAGCGCGACGCGGTGATGGTCGAGGCGCAGCCGCCGGGCGAGGTTTCGGCGGGCGATTCGTTGCGGCATCTCCTGTCGCGCGGGCTCGGTGCGCTCTATCGGTTCATCTACTGCCGTGTCGGCTCGAATCAGCAGGTGGCCGAGGACCTGCTTCAGCAGACGGCCTTCATCGCGCTTCAGCACGCGCGCACGCCGCAGACGGCGGACGAGCAGGAGGCGTGGCTGCGTGGAATCGCGCGCAACCTGATCCGGCGGCACTGGCGGCTGACGAAGCGGGCGGCGAATTGTGCGAACCCGGCGTTGGCCGGCGAGCTGCTGCGGCGCGTGTCGGAGGCGACCGCTCCGGAGGAGGCCGCGACGCGTCAGGAGGCGATCGACCAGCTTTCGCTGGCGGTTTCGACGCTGACGGCGGACGAGCAGCGGCTGCTGTATGACTTCTATCGCAACGGGCGGACGCGCGCGGAGATCGCAGAGGAGCTGGGCGTGACGGCCAAGAGCGTGGAGGCGCGGCTGTATCGCGTGCGGGCTCGGTTGCGGGCGCTGCTGAGTGATGTTGAAGGGGCCGTGTGAGATGAGCGCGAGCGAACAAGAGCTGGATCGCAGGACGGACGAGGCGCTGCGGGTGCTGATTCCGCGCGTGTGCGCGGAGGAGCCGTCGGCGGCGACCCGGGAGCAGATCCTGCGGATGGTGGAGACGGCCGAGCGGGCGCAGGAGGCGGTCGGCGCGGCCGCTGCGGAGCGGTATGGGGCGCTGAAGGCGAATCGACTGCTGACGGCGGTGTACGGGCTGGCGGCCTGCGTGGCGCTGCTGGCGGGGCTGGTGGCGTATGGGCAGCGCAAGGTCGGGCAACTGGAGAATGAGCTGAAGAGCGTGCGGGCGGAGCTGTCGCTGGCGGCGGGGCCGGCGGTGCCATTCGATCCGGCGACGCAGGAGCTGCCGCGGTTCGTCGTGGTGAACTTCTATCACGAGCGCTGCCCCAAGGCGCGCGAGATGACGCCGGCGTTTCGCGAGCTGGAGGAGAAGTTCTGCCAGAAGAGTACCGTATTCATCACGCTGGACGTGTCGGATACGGGGCACTGCGAGCAGTCGGCGGCCTACGCGAAGCTGCTGGGGATGGGCTTCGTGTTCGAGCGACCGCCGGGGGACGAGACGGGCGTGCTCAAGCTGGTGGACACGCACGCGCGGCAGGTCGTCGCCGAGGCCCGCCAGCGCAACGAAGTGTCGCAGATCGAGCAGATGATCGCATCCGCATCGGGGGTTCCGCTATACAAGCGGTGAGTGCGAAAGGGGGAGTCCGGTCAGGCGGCCGCTCGCGCGGCGCTCAGGGGCACCGGCCGCGCGGCGCTCGCGCTCCACACGATCCACCGCGGCGCATCCTCAGAACGCCGGTTCGCCGCGGGCGGAATCACAGCGCGTCTGATTCAGCAGCTCGCGGGTGGCCGTGCTGTCGCTGAACTCGACGACGATGATCACATCCGCGGGCTGCCAGCCGGCGACGGTCAGTCGGTCGGGCTCTTCAATCGTCCAGGTTCGGCTGTCGCTGAGAATCACGGAGGCGTTGTTGGAGCCGGTGCTCACGAGCTGAAGCTCGGCCTGCGGGTCGCCCAGGCGCTCGGCCTGGACGGTCTGATCGCGCGTCAGATTGTGCAGGCGCGAGGTGTCGATGATCAACACGCGGTCGCCGCGGCGCCAGGAAGAGAACGAGCCGCCGTCGCTCGCGAAGTAGACAGACTCGCCGCCCGCTGCGGGCAGATCGAGCACGGACACGGCGGCGGTGCAGAGCCGCTCATCAATCGTGCCGATCGCGTCAGCCTCGGTGGGGTCGGTGCCGAGCTCGATCTCGGCACGATCGTCGAGCCCGTCGCCGTCGCTGTCCGGCAGCGTGGGGTCCGTCTGCGTCAGTTTCACCTCATCGCCGTCGCTGATGCCGTCGTCGTCCGTGTCGGGGTTATTCGGGTCCGTGCCGAGGTCGGCCTCATCCGCGTCGGATAGACCGTCGCCGTCGCTATCCACGAGCGCGTTCGGGTCATTCGGCTCATTGGGGTCGCCGTCGCCGTTGCCGCCGTCACCGACGCGCACGCAGGCGGCAGGGAGAAGCAGGCAGAACAGACCGGCCGCAAGCAACATCCGTGTTGACATGGTTCTCATTCCTGATCGGCTCCTGGCTCGCGGTCGGCCACAATCCGTGCGGCCGGCGCGGGAGCGGTTACTCGTCAAGCAGCTCGCGCAACTGGGCGACGTGCTCGGACTCGACGGAAATCTGCGAGCGGATGAACTCCTCGAGCGGGACATCGCCCTCGACCCGCCGCAGCATATCCTGATAGCACTCGAGCGCGGCCTCTTCGAAAGTCAGCGCCTGTCGCAGCGCCTCGCGGCCGCTGATAGGCACGGCGGGGCATTGCACGTTGATCTCCAGCCGCGGCACGTGGCCCAGCGAGCGAATCTTCTGGGCGATCACCTCCGCGTGCTGGATGGTCTCCTGAAAGCTCTCCTTGAGCACGGGCTCGACGAGCAGGCGGTCGAGCCCGCGGACCGCGTTGGCCAAGTGCAGATAGCGAGTGGCCGCCTCCACCTCTTCGGCGAAGGCGCGGTTCAACTCGCCGACGATTTCCTCTGTGGTCAAGTTCTTCAAGCCGTGTCCCCCCTCCCTTTCACGTTAGTCACCGATGCTCTCGACCAGGCAGTCGCCCTCGCAGCTCGAGCAGCGGCGAGGTTCGTGGCTGCACTCCGGGTCGAAGGCGGCCCACGCGTCGCGGAATTGCCGTGCGACCGGGGCTTCCGTGTTGAAAAACCGCAGGAACGAGATCAGATGCCGGGCGGTTGTGTTGCTGATCAGGTGCTCGAGCTTGCAGGCGTCCACCTCGGCCTGCACGGGATCGACGCCGAGAACGTCCGAGAAAAATCGCTGCATCAGGACCCGCTTGGTCCTGATCGAGTCCGCCAGGGCCTGGCCCCGCTCGGAAAGGCGCAGGTGGCGGTTCTCGTCCTGAATCACCAGGCCGGCCCGCTTGAGCGGTTGGAGCGAGATCGAGACGCTGCCGCGGGTGATATTGAGCTGGCGGGCAACGTCGGAAACGCGGGCGTAGCCGTGGGTCTGGAGCAGATTGTCGATGGCCATCAGATGATGGGCAGCACTATGGCTGACGACGTTCTGATCGAACTCTTTCCACGTGTCCACGCGGCTCTCCGACGGCGCGCACGGTCAGCGCGAATCCCCCCGAACCGTGATAAGGATTATACCTGCCCGACCGGCCGGTCGGTAGCCGAATCTGGAGCGCGGCCGGCCGGCCGGCGGGCGTACGGCGGCAGTTATCGCGCCCGCGGAATCGCGGGCCCGCGATTGGACAACGGCGGCCGCGCGGGGCACAATGCAGGTGCCATGGGCGGCGGAACCACCGGTCCTGAAGCGGCCTGCCGAGCGAATCCCCCGACTGATGCGGAACGTGCCTTGCATGTAAGGATTGGCGGAATCGCCTGCGCCCTTTTTCGAGCGTGGCCGCGAGCGCCGGTGCGCCGCGGCGCGACCGAGCGGCAAGAGCGCGAACGAGTCTGGCTGACTCACTGTCGGGAGAGATCTCTATGTCGACGAGTGCGGTAAGAGAGTTCATGGAGGGCGTGACGGCCCGCAACCCTGGCGAGAAGGAGTTTTTGCAGGCGGTCACAGAGGTGGTCGAGTCGATCATTCCGGTGATCGACCGGCATCCGGAGTTTCGCAAGGCGCGCATTCTGGAACGGATCGTCGAGCCGGAGCGCGTGCTGATGTTCCGCGTGCCGTGGATGG
>CAZXUI010000109.1:0-8519 GCA_964643885.1 uncultured Planctomycetales bacterium | reverse complement strand
GTCGACATGGTCACGCCGATCGGCTTCGGCCAGCGCATGCTGATCGTCGCCCCGCCCCGCACCGGCAAGACCGTGCTGCTCCAGAAGATGGCCAACGCCGTCAGCGCGAACCACCCGGATGCGAAGGTCATCATCCTGCTGATCGACGAGCGGCCGGAGGAAGTGACCGAGATGCAGCGGGCCACGCAGGCCGAGGTCATCAGCAGCACCTTCGACGAGCCGGCCAGCCGGCACGTGCAGGTGGCCGAGATGGTGATCGACAAGGCCAAGCGGCTGGTCGAGTACGGGCACGACGTGGTGATCCTGCTCGACTCGATCACGCGCCTGGCCCGGGCCTACAACACGGAAGTGCCGCACTCGGGCAAGATTCTGACGGGCGGCGTGGACGCCAACGCGCTCCAGAAGCCCAAGCGCTTCTTCGGCGCCGCCCGCAACATCGAGGAGGGCGGCAGCCTGACGATCATCGGCACGGCCCTGATCGACACCGGCAGCAAAATGGACGACGTGATCTTCGAAGAGTTCAAGGGCACCGGCAACAGCGAGCTGCACCTCGACCGCCGCCTGGTCGACAAGCGCGTCTGGCCAGCGATCAACATCGCCGCCTCGGGCACGCGCAAGGAAGAGCTGCTGCTCGATCCGAAGGAGCTCGAGAAGGTCTACATGCTCCGCCGCGTGCTCAGCGACATGAACCCGGTCGAGGCGGTCGAGATGCTGCGTACGCGGCTGGAGAAGACCGACGCCAACGCCGTGTTCCTGATGACGATGAACCTGGTGTAGCTCCACGGCACGCGTCGCCGGGCTACGCCGCGCAAATACACGAGCCTCGGAGCCGCCGACCGGCACCCCGAGGCTCGCGTCAATTCAGGACAAGCGATCTCGCGCTCGGCCCACCTACTCCGGCCGGCCCTTCACACACAGGCAGCTCGAGGCGATCTTCGTGTCAGCCCGCGACCACGCCTTGCGAAAGCGCGCCTCGACCTCCTCGGCCTCCGCCGTCGCCCCACGCGCCCGCAGGCACTGCGCCAGGCCGAACAGCGACCAGCCGTTCTCCGGCCAGTTCTCCAGGTCCTCGCGGTAAACCTGCTCGGCCTCCGAGAAGCGCTTCGCATCGACCAGCACGGCGCCGAGCGTATGCCGCACCGGCTGCGACCAGTCCGGCGGCTCCATGTAGGTCAGTTCATCCTCGATCGCCACCGCCTTGCGCAGGTCCTCGACCGCCGCGTCGAGCCGCCCTTCGCGATACGCGATCTCGCCGCTCAGCACCAGCTCGGCGATCCGCAGCACCTTCTCGGCCGGGTTGATCGCCATCATGGCGCCCTCCGGCACGCGCTCCACCGCCTCGTGGAACCTCTGCTGCTCCTGCCGCGCCTCGGCCACCTGCCCCTTGGCCGCATAGGCCACCGCCCGCTTGAAGTGCCAGAAGCAGGTCGTGATCGGGAGCGTCTTGGCCGGCCCGGGCTCATTCAGCAGCTCGTCCCAGCGGCCGAAGCGCATCAGCACGTCGTAGACGACCATCATGTAGGGGTCGAGCAGCGTCGCCTGCTCGGTCAGGGCCTCCTCGGGAACGCTCGCAACCATGTCGCGGGCCGCCTTCAGGGCCCGCTCCTCGCGTCCTTCCATCTGCGAAGCGAAGCAGAGGAAATGGTGGTTGTGCGCCATGTAGAGGCGATAGAACCCCTGACGCGGCGAGATCTTGTAATAGCGCGCGTCCGCCTCGATCGCCTTCGCGTTCTGATCCGCCGCCAGCGACCAGCGGCCGGTCTGAACGTCGATGTGCGAAGGCATGTGGGTCAGATGGCCGGAGATGCTCACCGCGTTGCGCAGCGCATCGGCCGCGGCGTTCGCTCTCTCCGGATTCGGTCCCGCCTCCACCGCGTGGATGTACAGATGAGTGGCGCCGGGATGTTTCGGGTCGAGCTTGAGCACGTGCTCGAGCACGGCGATGATCTCCTCCGCCCGGCCCTTCGGCTTTCCATCCTTCGTCCACATGTCCCACGGTTGCAGGTCCATGAGCGACTCGGCGTAGAGCGTGCCGATGTCCGCGTCGTCGCGATGCTGCTTCCACACCCGCTCCATCGCCGCCGCGTACGCCTGGTCGAGCCCGCTGCGGTCCTCCGGCTGCGGGTCGGCGTAGCGGGCGGCGAGCGCATCGATCAGCTCACGCTCGATCGGCGACGCGTGCTCCCGCAGCGCCCGTGCCTTCTGCAAGGCCTCCCAGGCCGCCTTCGCCCGCTCCTGCGGCACGACCGGGTTGTTGATGTGCGGGCCGTTGCACAACGCCACGCCCCACCAGGCGATCGCAAGCTGCGGATCGAGCTCGGCCGCCTGCTTGAACGAGCGAATCGCCTCGTCATGGTTGAAGGCGTACGCCCAGACGAGCCCCTGGTTGAAATAGCGCTGCGCCAGCTCGTCCTTCGTGCTCACGGTCCTCGTGTGCGAGCCCATTCCGTCAAAAAGCGGCGCTCGCTCGCCCTCCGCCAACGCGGTCGCGGCGGCCAACAGCGCCAGGCCGGCCGCCACCCGCAGACCGACCCTCATGACGCCCCGGATCTCGTGATTAGGTGTGTGATGCATGGTGAGCCTCCCTTCGGCCGCCCTTCGTGCGGCTCGAAAACACCCCCTCAAGCTGGACTCCGCGCCCGGATCACTGGCGACCTGTCACCGGCCAGGTTCACGCCCCATTCCGGCCGGATTCGAGAATCGGTGCTGCCCGAGACCGACGACGATCATACCACCGGCCCCGGCCGCAAGCGCGGCTCCAGGCCGGCCGCCCGAAACCGGCGTCCCGGCCGTGCGCGTGTTCGGCAGGGAACGATCCTGCGCCGATCGAGGTCGGTTCGCGCAAAAGCTGCCATCGAGCCCCACGCGATCCTGAATAAATCGCGCAATTCGTGACGATAGTGCCTGTATCGAGTCGCCAGGGTGGGTCCTCGTGTGGTCGTACCGGAACGGGGGCGCAACGGGTGCAGGCTGGAATCGCACCATGTTCATTCCAATCCGTGCCCGACAAGCGAAACCAACGGGGGCGCGGTCCGCCCTGCGCGGCCCAGACGAGATCGCCCGTGGGTGCCATAGGCGAGCGCCGCTGGTTCCGCTGCACGTGCTCCGCTCGCTGGGGGTCGCGGCGCTTGTCGCCGCATTCGTGCCGGCCACTCGCGCGACGGCGGCTGTCGCCGTGGGCCAGGCTGACAGCCTGGGCCGCGCCCCGGAGTGTTGTCCGCTGAGCGTGATTTCCGCCGCGTCTGCCGCACCTGCGGGGCCCGCCGGTGCGCTGCGTTCGCTCTTCGACACGAGCGACTTTCCGCCGCGCTGGCATTGCGGCGTGTGGACGGCGCAGCACGGCTGGCTGCACATCGTCTCCGACATGGGCATCTGGCTAGCCTACGTCCTGATTCCCGCGCTGCTTGTCATCTTCATTCTGCGCCGCCGCGACGTGCCGTTCCCGCCGATCTTCTGGCTCTTCGGCGCCTTTATTCTGCTCTGCGGAATGACGCACCTGCTCGAAGCCGCCATGTTCTGGTGGCCGGCCTACCGCTTCATGGGCGTCGTCAAGCTGGTCACGGCCATCGTCTCGCTGGCCACGGTCGCCGTGCTGGTGCCGATTCTCCCCCGTGCTCTCGCGCTGCCCGGTGTCGCCCGCCTCAACGACGAGCTGAAGCGCGAAATCGAGCAGCGCCGCGAGGCCGAAGCCCGCTTCCGCCTCGCCGTCGAATCCTCGCCCAGCGCGATGATCATGACCGACGCCTCCGGCACCATCCTGCTCGTCAACCGCCAGACCGAATCGCTCTTCGGATACTCCCGCGACGAGCTCGTCGGCCAGAAGGTGGAGATGCTGGTCCCGCAGCGCTACCGCGCCGGCCACCCCGCCCACCGGGCCGGCTTCTTCGCCGACCCGAGCGTCCGCCACCTGGGAGAGGGCCGCGAGCTGTTCGGCCAGCGCAAGGACGGCTCCGAGTTTCCAATCGAAATCGGCCTGAACCCCATTCAGACCGACGCAGGGCCGCTCGTGCTGGCCGCCGTCGTGGATATCA
The DNA here is from genome assembly GCA_964643885.1 of uncultured Planctomycetales bacterium. GTDB lineage: Bacteria > Planctomycetota > Phycisphaerae > UBA1845 > Fen-1342 > CAADGL01. Next base: position 4,488 of record CAZXUI010000109.1, on the reverse strand, counting down.
CGGAGCGAAAAGCCGCCCACGCTCGGATGCTCCAGAAACAGAAAGACGAGTCCATCTCGCTGCTCGCCGCCGGAATCGCCCACGACTTCAACAACCTGCTCGTCGCGACGCTTGGCAACGCAGGGGCGCTGCTCGACACGCCGCTCAGCGAGGAGCAGCGCAAAATGTCGCGCAGCATCGTCAACGCCAGTGAGCGCATGGCCGAGCTCTCTCGACAACTCGTCGCCTACGCCCGCGGCGGACGGTACCAGCCGCGGCCGGTCGACCTCAATCGAACCGTGACCGAGGTCCTCGACCTGATCCGTTCCTCGATTCCCCCGCGCGTCAGCGTCATGGTCTCCTGCGATCCACGCCTGCACGTCGTCGAAGCGGATGCCTCGCAGATGACGCAGGTCATCGTCAATCTCTGCGTCAACGCCTGCGAGGCGATGGGCGAGTCCGGCAGCCTCGGCATCCGCACCTCGAACCTTGCGCTGACCGAGTCGCACGGCTGCGAGACCGGAGAAATCGTCGAACCCGGCGAATACGTCTGCCTCGATGTCAGCGACTCCGGCCCCGGCATCGATGACTCCGTCCGCTCCCGCATCTTCGAGCCCTTCTTCTCCACCAAGGGACTCGGCCGCGGGCTCGGTCTCGCGGCCGTCGCCGGAATCGTCCGCAACCACGGCGGTGCGATCGAGCTTCACAACCACGCCCGCTGCGGGTGCACCTTCCGCATTCTCCTGCCGCGCTCCGCGAGGCCCGCCACCCCCCTCGAGACCATCCGCAAGCTACCGCCGCGGCGCGACATCAGCGCCCGCGTGCTCGTGGTCGACGACGAGGAGCCCGTCCGCCAGATCATCGACGGCATTCTTCGCACCGCCGGCCACCACGTGACGCTCGCCGCCGACGGCGCCGCCGCGCTCCGCGCCGCATCGGACCCGCGCTGCGAGATCCAAGTCGTGCTGCTCGATCTGCGCATGCCCGGAATGGGCGGCGCACAGGTCTTCGAACGACTCTCCGTCCTCCGGCCGGAGGCGCGCATCATCATCTGTAGCGGATTCGAGGCCTCGGATGTGCCAGCGGAGCTCTCCGGCCACAAGCAGTTCGCCGGCTTCCTCGCCAAACCCTTCCACAGCGAGGACCTGCTGATCGCCGTCTCCGCCGCGCTCTCCCGGGCGGTCGTCGAGGTCTGACGGCCGAACGGCAAGGACGCAAACCGGCACGGATCCCGGCCGGCATCCGCGAAACCCGGCCGCGACGCCCGGCATCCCATCTTCCGAACCACAGTGGCCCGCGCGCCAGGCGGGTGGGGGCGCGTTACACTCTTACACGACGCGCGGCGGCCGGAGGAGAGCATGCGGCTCAGACTATTGCAAACTATTGTTCTCTCTGCACTTACGGTCTTTGCACTGAGCGGCTGCCGGCCGGCGACGGCGCAGGAGAGCGGTCGCGCCGGCTCGGACGGATCGGTTTCGGCCGCCACCGGCCATGACTCCAGCGGGAAGAAGGGTATGACAGGCGAGACAACCAGGCCGCGTTTTTCGAAGTCGGGCCACGACATCACGCCGCTGCCGCGAGAGCGGGTCAAGGAGCTGGCCAGCAAGCTCGACCCGGAGGCGTACCGCATCACGCAGAGCGCGGCCACGGAGCGGCCGTTCTGCGGCACGCTGCTGGACAACAAGAAAGACGGCACGTACGTGTGCGTCGTCTGCGGCCTGCCGCTGTTCTCGAGCGAGCACAAGTTCGACTCGGGCACGGGCTGGCCGAGCTTTTACCGCGAGTTCGATCCCGAGCATGTGGCCCGGCGGGTCGACCGCAGCCACGGCATGATCCGCACGGAGATCAACTGCGCCCGCTGCGACGCCCACCTCGGCCACGTCTTCGACGAAGGCCCGAAGCCGACCGGCGAGCGGCACTGCCTGAACTCCGCCTCGCTCAAGTTCTACGAGAAGGGCCAGGAGTTGCCGGCCGAGAGCCGCCCGGCCGAGCTGGAGACGGCCTATTTCGCCGGCGGGTGTTTCTGGGGCATCGAGCATTACTTTCAGCAGGGCCCGGGCGTGGTCGACGCGGTCAGCGGCTACATGCAGGGCCGGGTCGAGAACCCGAGCTACAAGCAGGTCTGCTACGAGGACACCGGCCACGCCGAGACGGTCAAGGTCGTCTTCGACCCGAAGAAGATCAGCTATCGCCGGCTGCTGGAGGCGTTCTTCGTCATGCACAACCCGACGGAGCTGAACCGCCAGGGGCCGGACGTGGGCACGCAGTATCGCTCGGGCATCTGGTACACGAGCGAGGCGCAGAAGAAGGAGGCGGAGGCGTACATCGCCGAGCTTCAGAACTCCGACCGCTTCGCCGGCCGCAGGATCGTCACGCAGGTGGAGGCTGCGAAGGTGTTCTATCCGGCGGAGGCGTATCACCAGGATTACATCGACAAAACCGGCCGGGCGTGCCACGTGCGGAATCCGTGGTAGGGCAGCTCACGCGGACTGACGCGTGGGATGTGATCGGGTACGTAGGTTAGCCGGGCTCGGGCAGATACAGGCAACAGGAAACTTCACGGCTGTCCCAGTGCTGCGTACTGGTTGCGCCAGCGGTGAAACGTCTGTTCGCTGACGCCGATCCGCTGGCAAACCTGGCCGATGCTCGCACCCGTCGCCAGCAGCGCATCGGCCTCACGCAGCTTGGCGATGATCTGGTCCGGACTGTGACGGGTCCGCTTCATAAGCAGCCTCCTCGCCTGCCGGGCAGGCAGTAGAGAGTCTCATCGAGACTGGATCAAGGTCTGGGGAGCAGGTCACTTGGAGACTCGATACGGACGCGATACCCGCTGTGATCTTGCCACGGCAAGAGCATACGCGTACAACAAGAGCGATGGGATCACGGCTGTCCACGGGTGCCAGGTATGAGTCGCGCGAGCTTTGGCCCGTGTATCAGGAGGTCTACCGTGCTTATCCTGTATGGCTGCAACAGATAGAACGGTACTTCCGATGAAGCAGCAGATCTACCTATCGTTCAATGAGGGGCGCGCAAGGTACCAGTATGTGCGGCGCTTGCTCGAGAAGATAGGCGTTGAACAAGGATTGGCGGGAGTCGACGACTTGCTCTGCGGGTTGTATGGACGTGTTTTTGATGCCGGCGATCCGCAATTGGATTTGCTTCGCGACACGTTGCGAGCTGAGGGAATCAAATGGTCTGAACGCATCGAGCACATCTACTCGGACGCAGAACTGCGGTCGTTTCCGTTGCTTGTATTGGGTGTAAACCGGAAAGAGATCGATCCGTACGGTCCGAGCCACGGTACGACCTACGACCTCTCAAACGCATGTCCCCAGTGTGGAAGTGGCGCGGTCCAGACGTCGCCGTTCTATGCGCCGGCCAAGTCGTTTCCAAAGTCCGGAATGATCTGTTACTCGAGCACAGAGGTTTTCGTCGCCGAGGCACTCGCCGACGGGCTGCGTCGGGCGGAGACTACGGGGCTTGAACTGCGTCAAGTCCAATCTTCTCGGGATTATTTTCCGTTGCCATGGTGGCAGATGATCCCGCGTTCCACAATGCCGCAAATGGGCGGGAACACGAAGGGGATAACTCGATCGGAGAAACCTCCTCCGTGCCCGGTATGTCAGCGCGACGGTCATTATCACACCGTGAAGGAGCCGATGGAGATTATATACAATTCGACCGATGTCCTTCTCGACTCGTTGCCCGATGTCGTTCAGACCTGGGAGTGTTTCGGTGTGTCAGGAATCGACCGTGAAAACTTCAGTCGCAGCCGCTTCGCCGCGCCAGCAATCTTGATCAAGCCTGGCGTCTTCGACATCTTCCGCAGGCTGAAGGTGAAGCATGCTCACTTTGCGCCCGTACGAATTGCGTGAGTGAATTACTCGAATCGGATGCTGACCGACAGAGTTCGCTGTGCCTATACGGCTTCCATCCTCGTGCTTCTGGTCTCAGGCGTTTCAGAGAGCAGTATCCCGGCCGCACTTCGTATCGAAGGGGAAGATGATAGCCAGCGCAGCCGCGTCACCTCGATCAGCAGCACCGGCCTCGGCCAGCTTGCCGCGTACGTGCATGCCGGCGTCTCGCAGCGTGTGGCACAGGCGTTCGGCTGCGGCGTGTCGCAGAGCTTCGCCACGCAGGACGGCTACGGCGGGCTGGACCGCTTCGGCCGGGTGCGCGACCTGCACTACCTCCACAGCGGCCAGACGGTCCACCGCTACCAGTACGGCTACGACCTGGCCGGCAACCGCATCTTCGCGGACGTGCAGCAGTGGGCCGCGCCGCTTCCCGAGCAGCGCTCCTATGAATACGTCTACGACGAGCTTCAGCGGCTGGTCGAGGCGCGGCTGGGCGAGCTGGATGCGGCCGGGCAGGTGCCCGAGCCGCTGCGCGACACGACCTGGCGGCTGGACAACCTGGGCAACTTCAGCGGCGGCGGGGGCGGCGTGCCGGCCGGGCTGCTGCTCGAGCAGTACGTCTACGACCCCTACGGGCGGGTTCTGGCGGTCG
>CAZXUI010000108.1:0-8657 GCA_964643885.1 uncultured Planctomycetales bacterium | reverse complement strand
GGGGGGGGGGGGGGGGGGGGGGGGGGGGGGGGGGGGGGGGGGGGGGGGGGCGGCGCTGCCCGATGGCGCGCGCTCGCCGGGGCGCGCGGAACGGAGCCGCGCGGAACCGAGGCGCGCGGCGCGAATCACTGGTACGGGCGAGACGCCCGTACCACCCAGATCGGACGGCGAGACACCCGTACCACCCGGATCAGACGAGCGGGACGCCCGTACCACCCGAATCATGCGGGGGGAACGCCCGCGCTGTCCGGCGGGTTTCCGATGCAAAGCGCATGCTTGACGCGGCCGGCGGAGGGTGAATACTCGTCGGGTGCGAGGCGGACCGGGGGTGCGGTTTTTCTGTGGGAGGTTGCAGCATGGCCGAGGTGGATACGAAGGCGTCGCCGCGGCGGAAGCTGCGCTTCGAGACGATCGATGACGCGCTGGCCGAAGTGGAGCGGGTGGCGGCGGCCGACCGGGAGGGCCGGCTGCGCTGCGCGGGGAACTGGTCGGCGGGGCAGATGCTGGGGCACATCGCGGCCTGGGCCGAGTATTCCTACAAAGGCTATCCGCTCAAGGTGCCGTGGTTCGTGCGGCTGATCGTGCGGTTTCAGAAGGGCAAGCTGCTGCGCGAGGGGCTGAAGCCCGGGCTGCGGATTCCGAAGGTGGAGGGCGGGACGTACGGGACGGAGCCGATGAGCACGGAGCGGGGGGCGGCGCGGCTGCGGCAGGTGTTCGAGCGGCTGCGGAGCGAGCCGGCGATTCACCCGAGCCCGGTGTTCGGCAAGCTCTCGCACGCGGAGCTGGTGGCGCTGAACCTGCGGCATGCGGAACTGCACCTGGGGTTTGTGAGTTATTGAGCGGGGCGCTCGGTCGCATTGCAGGCGGGACGCCCGGGCGCGCCGCCGGCGCGCGCTCGCCGAGGCGCGCGGAACAGAGCCGCGCGGTTCGGTGGAGACAGACGGTCGCGGCGCGAATCACTGGTACGGGCGAGACGCCCGTACCACCCGGATCAGGCGGGCTGGCCGTTGGCGTGATATGATGCGATTGGGGGAGAACGACGTGCGCGCGACTTGCCCGGCGGACGTGCCCGGCGGACGTGCCGGGTTGATGCGCCCAGGAGCAGCGGGATGTATGGAACGTTCGAGAACGTGCTCGAGACGATCGGCAAGACGCCGCTGATTCGGCTGAATCGCGTGGCCAAGAGCCTGCCGTGCCCGGTCTACGCCAAGGTCGAGTTCTTCAACCCCGGCCAGAGCATCAAGGACCGCATCGGCCGGGCGATGATCGAGAAGGCGGAGCGCGAAGGGGTCATCAAGCCGGGCGTGACGACGATCGTCGAGGCGACCAGCGGCAACACGGGCGTCGGGCTGGCGCTGGTGGCGGCCGTGAAGGGCTACCGCTGCATCTTCGTCATGCCGGACAAGATGAGCCGCGAGAAGATCGACCTGCTGCGGGCGTACGGGGCGGAGGTGGTGATCGTTCCGACGAACGTGCCGGCCGACTCTCCGGAGAGCTACAACGGCGTGGCCAAGCGGCTGCTGAACGAGGTGCCGAACGCGTGGCAGCCGAACCAGTTCATGAACATGTCGAACCCGGAGATTCACTACCTGACGACCGGGCCGGAGATCTGGGAACAGACGGGCGGGCGGATCACCTGCTTCGTGAGCGGGATCGGGACGGGCGGGACGATCTCCGGGGTGGGCAAGTACCTGAAGGAGCGCAATCCGAACATCCGCATCGTGGGTGCGGACCCGGAGGGGTCGATCCTCTCCGGTGGGCAGCCGAAGAACTGGAAAGTCGAGGGCATCGGCGAGGACTACGTGCCCAAGACCTTCAACAGCCAGGTCGTGGACGAGTGGGTGCGGGTCTCGGACAAGGAGTCGTTCCTGGCGGCCCGCAAGGTGGCCCGGATGGAGGGGCTGCTGATCGGCGGCTCGTGCGGGACGTGCGTGTCGGCCGCGCTGCGCTATGCCGAGCGGCTGACGCCGAAGGACCTGGTGGTCGTGGTCATGCCGGACACGGGGCGGAACTACCTGAGCAAGTGCTACAACGACGACTGGATGCGCGAGAACGGCTACCTGGAGGAGGATCGCCGGCCGGCGGCGGCGCGGGACGTACTGACGATGCTCGGCCCGCGGGAGCTGTGGTCGCTGGGGCCGGATGCGACGATGCAGGACGCGATCGAGCTGTTCCGCGAGAAGGGGATTTCGCAGATTCCGATTCTGGAGGGCGAGCGGGCGGTGGGGGCGCTTCAGGAAGTGACGCTGGCGCGGCTGCTGCACGAAGGGTTCAAGCCGCGGCAGGTGAAGCTGCACGAGATCATGGCCCGGCCGATGCCGGAGATCGACGAGTCGATCAGCGTGGACGAGATCTACCGGCTGCTGCTGAGCGGGAACACGGGCGTGCTGGTGCGGCGCGACGGGCGGATCGCGGGGCTGATCACGCGGATCGACCTGGTGAACTTCTGGGATGCGCCGACGGCACGGCCGAGCAAATCCTAGGCGGCGCGGCGGATCTGCGGCGGCGGTGCATCCGGGGGGCGTCCGGGCGTCGTGTTCAGGGGCGGGGCGATCGTCTACACTTCTGCATACGCCGGGCCGCGAGTCGACCCGCGCGAGCTGGAGAGTCCATATGCGCAGAACGTGGCTGACTTCGCTGCGGGTGGTGCTGTTCGTCGCGCTCGTCGGGCTGGTCGCGCCGTGGGCGGCGGGGCAGGACGGGCCGCTGTTCGACTACCGCGAGCAGACGCTCGAGAACGGTCTGCGGGTGATCACGCTGGAGGATTTCTCCTGCCCGATCGTGGCGGTGCACCTGTGGTATCACGTCGGCAGCAAGGACGAAGACCCGAACCGGCAGGGCTTCGCGCACATGTTCGAGCACATGATGTTCCGCGGGACGGACCGGCTCGGGCCGACGGATCATTTCGACTTCATCCGCCGCACGGGCGGCACGACCAACGCCTATACGAGCTGGGACCAGACGGTGTACGTGGCGACGGTGCCGTCCAATCAGCTCGAGCTGGTGCTCTGGCTCGAGGCGGAGCGGATGGCGTTCCTGAAGATCGACCAGGAGAGCTTCGACACCGAGCGGAAGGTGGTCGAGGAGGAGCGGCGGCTGGGGTTGAGCCGGCCCTACGGCCGGCTGGGCGAGAAGCTGTTCGCCGAGCTGTTCAAGGTTCACCCCTACCGCTGGCTGCCGATCGGGAGCATCGGGCACCTGCGGGCGGCCGGGGTCGACGAGCTGCGGCAGTTCTGGACGCGCTACTACGTGCCGAACAACGCGACGCTGGTGATCGTGGGGGCGGTCGAGCATGAGAAGGCACAGGACCTGGCGCGCAAGTACTTCGGGTGGATCCCGCGCTATCCCGATCCGCCGCGGGTGACGGTGCGCGAGCCGCTGCCGGAGCAGCCGCGGACGGTGAGCTTCAAGGAGGAGAACGCGCCGGCGCCGGCCGTGGGTCTGGTCTATCCGGGCGTGCCGGTGGGGCACGAGGACGAGGCGGCGGTGCAGTTGATGGTCAACATCCTCGGCGGCGGGCAGAGCAGCCGGCTGCATCGCGACCTGGTGGCCGAGACGCAGCTTGCGGTGGGGGCGATCGCGGCGCCGATCTCGATGGAGCAGGGCGGGTTCATCGCGCTGGGTGCGGCGATGACGCCCTTCGGGGCGAATCTCGACAAGGTCCTGTCGCGGCTCGAGGAGCACGTCGAGCGCATCCGCTCGGAGCCGGTCAGCGAGAAAGAGCTGACCAAGGTGCGCAACCAGGCGCTGCGCGCGCTGGTGACGCAGAACATGACCGTGGTCAGCAAGGCGTCGGTGCTGGGCAGCTCGGCCGTGCTGGCGGGAGACGTGTCGCGCGTCAATGGTCAGCTCGACCGATTGAGGGCCGTGACGGTCGAGGATATTCAACGCGTGGCCAACAAGTATCTCGATCCGCAGCGCGTGCTGCGCGGCAAGGTGGAGAGCAACCTGCTCGGGTCGCTGTTCGGGCGGAAGAAGGACGCCGAAGAGGAGGAATCGCCGATCACCGCCGAGCCGGAGACGAATCCTCCGCCGCCGGGGCGGCCGGGACTGACGCGGCCGGAGAGTTTCCCCGACAAGCCGCCCATCGCCGGGCTGCTCGAGTTCGACGCCAAGCTGGATTACCAGTCGGCGACGCTCTCGAACGGGATGAAGCTGCTGGTGGTCGAGAACCATGAGCTGCCGTTCGTGAATTTCCGGCTGGGTCTGCGGGCGGGGGCGTGGACGGAGACGAAGCCGGGCGCGGCGTCGATGGCGTGTGCCATGCTCGACAAAGGCTCGGCGAATCACACGGAGGCGGAGCTGGCCGAAGAATTGGAGATGTACGCGATCTCGCTGAATGCGTCGGCCGGGCTGGATTCGGCCGCGGCGTCCGCCTCGGCGCTGACCGAGCACGCGGAGCGGGCGGTGATGCTGCTGGCGGAAGTGGTGCGGACGGCGACCTTCCCGGAGGAGGAGTTCGAGAAGCTGCGGGCGCGGACGCTGACGGGGCTGGCCGTGTCGACGAATGAGCCGGGGTATATCGCGGAGCGCGAGTTCCGCCGGCGCATCTTCGGCGAGCATCCCTACGCACGGACCGCGACAGGCGAGCCGCAGGACGTGCGCGAGCTGACGGCGGAGGACTCGGCCGAGTGGTGGCGGCGGTTCGCCCGGCCGGATTCGTGCGTGCTCATCGTCAGCGGCGACGTGAACCTGGAGCGGGCCAGGTCGCTGGCGGAAGCGGCCTTCGGCGACTGGAAGGCGGAGGGGCCGCGGCCGGAGGTGGAGCTGCCGCCGGTGCCGGAGACGGAGGAGCGGCGGATCTACCTGGTGGACCGGCCGGGGGTGCAGAGTCAGATTCGGGTGGGGCATGCGGCCTTTCCGCTGAATCACCCGGCGTATTTCACCAGCCGCGTGGCGGGGGGGTACTTCGGCGAGGCGTTCAACGCGCGGCTGAACGAGACGATCCGCGTGAAGCTGGGGCTGACCTACGGAGCGCGGGGCGGCTGGTCGGCGGACCGGTTCGCGGGGCGCTTCATCACCAGCACGTTCACGAAGACGGCGACGGTGGCGCAGACGGTGGAGACGATCTTCGCCGAGTGGGATCGGCTGCGCGAGGAGCCGCCGACGGACGAGGAGCTCCAGCACACGAAGACGTATATCCTGGGCAGCTTCGCGGCCGACCGCGAGACGCCGATGGGCGTGGCTTCGCAGCTCTGGACGGTGGAGTTGCACGGGCTGGGCGACGAGCATTACGTCAAGTACATGCAGGCGGTCGCGGAAACGTCGGCGGAGGATTGCGTGCAGCTCGCGCGGGCGACGGTGCACCCGGACCGGGCGGTGATCGTAGTGGTCGGGCCGGCCGACGAGCTGCGGGCGGACCTGGAGAAGATCGCGCCGGTGACGGTGGTGGAGCCGGACGGCAGCGAGCGGCCGGCGCAGCCGGAGCGAGAAGAGTAACGGGCGGGAGGAGTCGCGGTCGGGCGGCCTGCGGCCTACTGCGTGCTGCGGGCGGCGGTGCGGCGGTGGAGTGAGCGAGGCGGCGGTGGAGTGAGCGATGGCGGAGCCGGTGACACTGAAGCTCAGGCAGCAGGACGGAGTGACGCTGGTGGGCTTCGGCAGCGCGGGGATTCTGGATGTCACGACGATCCAGACGCTGGGGCGTGAGCTGTATGCGCTGGTGGAGTCGGCCCAGCATCCGCGGATCGTGCTGGACTTCACGGACGTGCGGTTCCTGTCGTCGCAGGCGCTGGGGGTGCTGCTGATGCTGCACAACAAGAGCAAGAAGGCGGCGGCGCAGGTGGTGCTGTGCGGCGTGCGGCCGGAGCTGAAGCGCGTCTTCGCGATCACGAACCTGGACAAGCTGTTCACGTTCTACGAGACGCGTGAGGCAGCGGTGGCGGCGCTGTCGCCGGAAAAGTGACGGGCTGCGGGACGGCCGCGGCTCGGTGCAGACCGACGGTCGCGGCTCGGTGCAGACCGGCCGGCTCGGCCGCGCTTTCCGACGAGCGTGTGGCCGGGTCGCACTGCTCAAGAGCAGTGGCACCCTGGAGCCGTCCGGCACGCGGAAGCGAGGCCTATTCTTCTTCCTCGCGCGGCTTGTGGGCCGCGACGATCTGCTGCTGAACGTTCGGCGGAACCACGTCGTAGTGGCTGAATTCCATGGTGAAGCTGCCCTGGCCGCCGGTGACGCTCTTGAGCTGCGAGCTGTAGCCGGCGACTTCGGCCAGCGGCACCGTCGCGCGGACGGCCACCTGGTTGCCGGGCAGCATCTCCTGCCCCACCACCTGGCCGCGCTTGCCGGACAGGTCGCGGGCGATGTCGCCGACGTTCTCGGCCGGCGCGGTCACCTCGATGTTGACGATCGGCTCGAGCAGGATCGGCTTGCACTGGACGAAGGCTTCCTTGAAGACCTGCCGGCCGGCGATCTGGAAGGCGATGTCCTTGCTGTCGACGGGGTGGGTCTTGCCGTCGACCAGCGTGACCTTGACGTCGACGACCGGGTAGCCGGCGATGACGCCGCGCTTGATCTGGTCGCGCACGCCCTTGTCAACGCTGGGACGGAAGGCCAGGTCGATCGCGCCGCCGAAGATCTTGTCGACAAACTCGTAGCCCTTGCCGCGCTCGTTCGGCTCCAAGTCGATCGCGACTTCGGCGAACTGGCCGGCGCCGCCGGTCTGCTTCTTGTGGCGGTACTTCACGTACTTGACCGAGCCGGCGATCGTCTCGCGATAGGGGATCTTCGGCGGCTTGGTCTCGACCTCGAGCTTGAAGTAGCGCTTCATCTTGCTGCGGATGACGGTCAGGTGCTGGTCGCCCAGGCCCTGCATCAGCAGCTCGCCCGTGTCGGGGTCGCGGTGATACTCGAAGCAGGGGTCCTCTTCGGCGAAGCGATGCAGCGCGCCGCTGATCTTCTCGATGTCGCCGCGGCTCTTGGGCTCGATGGCCAGGGCGGCCATCGGCGTCGGGAATTTGGGCATCGCGATGCGGCCGTCGCCGGCGCGGTCGAAGAGCACCGCGCCGATGCGCAGGTCGAGCTTGGCCAGGGCGACCACGTCGCCGGCCGATGCGGCCGGAATTTCCGTGTGCTGCGGGCCGCAGAGCTTGAAGAAGTGGCCCGGGCGCTGGCCCTTGCGGTCGCCGCTGACGAACACCTGGCCGTCGCCGGCGAGCCTGCCGCTGTGGACGCGGACGACGGAGTACTTGATGTTGCTCTTGGGGTCGGAGGTGATCTTGACGACCTGGCCGATGAAGGGGCCGGCCGGATCGGGGACGATGGGCTTTTCGGTGGCGCTGTCGCCCTCGCCCTCGAGCAGGAGCCGCTTTTTGCCCACGTCGGGCGCGGGGGCGAACATGCCCAGCTCGTGCAGCAGCTCGGCGACGCCGACGCCGTTGTGGGCGTCGACGAACATGACGGGGATCACGTGCCCGCTGGCGACGGCTTTCTGAATGGCCGGGTCGAGCTGCTCGGGCGGCAGCGACCCGCCGGCCATGTACTGCTCCATCAGGGCCTCGTCCGTCTCGACGATCGAGTCGATCAGCTCGGTGTGGCACTGGGCGACGTCGAGGATGTCGGCCTCGCCGGCCTCGCTGGCCATCACGTCGATGACGCGCTTGCCGCCGTTGGCTGGGAGGTTGATGGGGTGGCAGCTTGCGCCGAAGGTCTCCTTGATGGCCTCGAGCAGGGCGGTCAGGTCGGCGCCATCGGCGTCGATGCGGGTGACGACGATCATGCGGGCCAGGCCGTAATCGCGGGCGATACTCGCCATGCGGCGGGTGTTCACGCCGATGCCGGAGGCGGCGGAGATGGTGATCAGGGCGGTCTCGACGGCCGCCAGCGAGGCGATGGCCTGGCCGACGTAGTCGGGCATGCCGGGCGCGTCGAAGAAGTTGAAGAGGGTGCCCTCGCTTTCGAGGGAGAAGACGGAGGACTCGACGCTGTGCTTGCGCTCCTTGGACTCTTCGTCGTAGTCGAGCAGGCTGGTGCCGTCGTCGACCTTTCCGAGGCGGTTGGTGACGCCGGCCTTGAAGAGCAGGGCCTCGGCAAGCGAGGTCTTGCCGGCCCCCGCGTGTCCGACGATCGCGATGTTCCGTATAGCGCCGACAGGTCGATCGGGCATTTGAGCCTCCGCCGGTTCTGAGATTCGGACGTTTCCGACGCGTGCGTGTCGAAACTGGGAATTATACGCAAGGCGGGTCAGGTGCCAAGTCGGGGTGTGATGAGGGGGGGCGAGCGGGCGAGAGCGGGCGAGAGCAGGCGAGAGCGGGCGAGAGCGGACGGTTCAAGCGGCGCGGCCGTGCATCAGGTGACCTGCTCCCCAGATCTTGATCCAGTCTCGATGAGAGTCTCTACTGCCTGCCCGGCAGGCGAGGAGGCTGCTCATGAAGCGGACACGTCACAGTCCGGACCAGATCATCGCCAAGCTGCGTGAGGCCGATGCCTTGCGGGCGATCGGCGCAAGCATCGGTCGGGTCTGCCGGCGGATCGGCGTTAGTGAACAGACCTTCCGCCGCTGGCGCAACCAGTACGGCGGCACGAAGTCGGCCGGCGCCAGGCGCCTCGACGAGTTCTGCTCGTGCCGCCGCCTTGGTCCCTCGGTCCGTCTAGAAAGTCAAGCTCCGATAACCATGATCTAGTGGGTCAAAATCATGTGCGCACTTGACCCCCTTCCTCTGAC
>CAZXUI010000107.1:0-8955 GCA_964643885.1 uncultured Planctomycetales bacterium | reverse complement strand
CGCCGCCAGGTGCAGCAGAACATCGCCCGCCTGCGCGACATCCGCTGCTACCGCGGCCTGCGGCACATCCGCAACCTGCCGGCCCGCGGCCAGCGGACGCGGACCAACGCCCGCACCCGCAAGGGGCCGCGCAAGACCGTCGCCGGCAAGAAGAGCGTCAAGGAGATGCGCTGATCGTCGCGGCGCCGCCCGCGCGGCGCCTCAGGAGCACGCAAACGTCGTACGGATCGTTGTCGTAGTGCAGCAGGCCGCGCACGCCGCGGCTCGCGGTTCAGGGAGAATCGGACTTGGCGAAGGCAACCGGAAAGCGGCGCGTTAAGAAGAACGTCGCCAAGGGCGTCGCCCATATCAAGGCGACGTTCAACAACACGCTCATCACCATCACCGACATGAACGGCGACACGATCGCCTGGGCCTCGTCGGGCTCGGTCCCGCTCGGCGGCGGCGAGAAGAAATTCACCGGCGCCCGCAAGAGCACCCCCTTCGCGGCCCAGCGCGCGGCCCAGTACGCCGCCAACGAGGCCAAGAAGCACGGCCTGGTCGAGATCGAGGTCAAGGTCAAAGGCCCCGGCGCCGGACGCGAGTCCGCGATCACCGCGCTCCAGGCCGCCGGCCTGCGGATCCAGACGATCGAGGACGTCACGCCCATCCCCCACAACGGCTGCCGGCCTCGCAAGAAGCGGAGGGTCTAGTCCATGGGTCGCATGCTCGGTCCAGCCTGCCGCAACTGCCGCCGCGAGGGCATCAAGCTGATGCTCAAGGGCATCCGCTGCGAGACGGCCAAGTGCCCGATGGAGAAGGAATACCGCAACAACCCGCCCGGCATGCACGCCTGGCGGCGCGGAAAGGGCAGCGAATACGGCGTCCGCCTGCGCGAAAAGCAGAAGGTCAAGCGCTACTACGGCGTGCTCGAGCGCCAGTTCCAGCGCCTCTTCGCCCTCGCCGAAAAGTCGCCCGACAACACCGGCGTCGAGCTGCTCCGCCTGCTCGAGCGCCGGCTCGACAACGTCGTTTTCAAATCCGGCCTGGCCGGCTCGCGCAAGACCGCCCGCCAGGGCATCGCCCACGGGCACTTCCACGTCAACGGCCGCCGGGTCGATCGGCCCGGCTATCTTGTCCGGCTCGGCGACCGCGTCAGCGTCTCGCCCCGCGAGAAGTCGCTCAAGTTCGTCAAGGACCAGATCGGCGAGGAGGGCCTGCGCACCCCGCAGAGCTGGCTCCAGGTCGATCCGCGCAAGCCCGAGGTCATCGTCAGTGCATTCCCGGGTCGCGATGACGTCAATATCCCGGTCGAGGAGCAGTTGATCGTCGAGTTCTGCTCGCGGTAAGGGTCCAGCAAGGTACAACCGCCGGCCGCGCCGCCCCACCCCGGCGCTTCCGGCAGGAGCAGTGGCAACATGCGTATTCGATGGCGCGGTTTGGAATTGCCCTCGCGCGTTGTGCGCGACGAATCGGTCAGCACCGACACCTACGGTCTGTTCATCGTCGAGCCGTTCGAGCGCGGTTTCGGCATCACCGTCGGCAACAGCCTGCGGCGCATGCTGCTCAGCAGCATCGAAGGCTCCGCGGTCACCCACGTCCGCATCGCCGGCGCCGATCACGAGTTCTGCTCGCTGCCCGGCGTGCTCGAGGACGTCACCGACATCATCCTCAACGTCAAGTCGCTCATCGTCGACGTCGACTCCGACACGCCCCGCCGCGCCCGCCTCGAAAAGCGCGCCAAGGGCCCCGTCCTCGCCAGCGACTTCGAGTGCGACCCCACCGTCACCATCTACAACCGCGACCTGCACATCGCCACGCTCACCGACGATGTCCGCTTCTCCATGGAGCTCACCGTCGCCCGCGGCCGCGGCTATCAGCTCGCCGCCGAGATCGTCGACGAGAGCGAGGAGCTCGGCACCATCGCCGTCGACGCCCTCTTCTCCCCGGTCACGCGCGTCCGCTACCGCACCGAGGAGACCCGCGTCGGCCAGAAGACCAACTACGACCGCCTCATCCTCGAGGTCTGGACCAAGGGCACCGTCCGCCCGGAGGACGCCGTCGTCGAGGCGGCCAAGATCCTCCGCAAGCACCTCAACCCCTTCGTCCAGTACTACGAGATCGGCGCCAGCCTCGCCGCAGGCGGAGAGCCGCTCGATGCCGTCCCCTCGCCCGTCGTCGACGAGGAGCTGGCCCGCAAGCTCGACATGCCCATCTCCGCCATGGAGCTCTCCGTCCGCTCCAGCAACTGCCTCGAGGCGGCCAAGATCATCACCGTCGGAGACCTGGTGCGGATGGAAGAGGCCGACCTGCTCCAGCTTCGCAGCTTCGGCAAGACCTCCCTCGACGAGGTCAAGCGCAAGCTCACCGAGATGGGCCTCACGCTCGGCCTGAAGGTCGGCGGCGCCGCCGGCGCCGCGTCCACAGGCGACGCCGAGATGTCGGCCAGTATGTCCTAGCCGCTCGTCTGAGGATTACGCCATGCGACACGCTGTCAGCGGTCGAAAACTCAATCGCAGCTCCGCTCATCGACTCGCCCTGCGCCGCAACCTGGTGCAGAGCCTGATCGAGCACGGCCGCATCCGCACCACGCTCGTCAAGGCCAAGGAGGTCCGCCGCTTCGCCGAGAAGATGGTCACGCTCGCCGTCGACGGCAGCCTCGCCGCCCGCCAGCGCGCCATCGCCCTGCTGAATGACCGCTCCGTCATCCCCGCCGAGCATCGCCAGGCCTACGACCGCCTCAGCGACGCCAAGCGGGCCAAGGTCCTCCGCTCCGCCTCCGGCCGCCGCTATCGCACCAGCACCACCCGCCCCGGCGTCAAGTTCACCGCCGAGTCGGTCATCCACAAGCTCTTCGCCGAGATCGGCCCGCGCATGAAGCAGCGCAACGCGGCCCGCGGCTGTGCCGGCGGCTACACGCGGATCGTCAAGCTCGCCGACCGCCGCCTGGGCGATGCCTCACCCCTGGCCGTGCTCGAATTCGTCAGCCCCGACGACAAGCCGCGCCCCAAGGGCTCCGATCGCACCGAGCGAAAGCGCAAGGCCCGCGTCCGCTACGCCGCCTACGCCGGAAAGGAGGCCCCGCGCCGCGGCGCCCGCCGCACCCGCGCCGACAGCCCCAAGGCCGACGCCGGCAAGGTCGAACCCGCAGCGCCCAGCGGCGCGAGCCGCAAGCGCGGCAAGTCCGCCGGGCCGGCCGGCGAGTCGTCCGAAGCCGCCGGCGAGTAGAAAGTCCGCCGCCGCTCCGACATGTGATGTGAGGCTTTTGTTGGCCGGCGGCCGATTCGCCATTCGCCCGCATCGGCCCGGCACTCGGCGCCCGGCCCTCGGCCTCCTGTGCGACCCGGAGTCGTCCGCCATGTGTGCCGCAACCGCTGATTCCATCTTCACCCGCATCATCCGCGGCGAGATTCCCTGCCACCGCGTCTTCGAGAGCGAGCACCTGATCGCCTTTCTCGATATCAACCCGCTGGCCGAGGGGCACACCCTCGTCGTCCCCAAGCAGCAGGTCGAGCGGCTCGAGCAGCTCGATCCGGCCATCGCGGCCGAGGTCGGCCGCTGCCTCGGCCCCATCGCCCGGCGTGTGCTCGCGGCCGTCGGGGCGGCCGACTACAACGTGCTCCAGAACAACGGCCGCTCCTCCGGGCAGGAGGTGCCGCACGTGCACTTCCACATCATCCCCCGTCGACCGGGCGACGGCCTGGGCTACCGCTGGAACGCCCGCCCGGCCGACCCGGCCGCCCTGGCCGCGCTCGCCCGCCGCATCGCCGACCAGACCTGATGGCGGCTCACCGCTGATGGCCGATTAACGCTCTTGGAAAGTGTGGCACCGGCTCGCTGCGCCTTCATTGCAGACACTTCGACTTGGAAAGTGTGACACCGGCTAATGGCCGGTGCATGCAAGTTTGCTTCGCGCGTCCCTTGACGCACCACTCCTCTTCCGACCGGCCCTTCGGACCGCTTCGAGAGTGGGGGACCGGTCTCCGACCGGTCATGCCTGGGGGACCGGTCTCTGACCGGTCATGCCCGGGGGACCGGTCTCTGACCGGTCATGCCCGGGGGACCGGTCTCTGACGGGTCATGCCTGGGGGACCGGTCTCCGACCGGTCATGCCTGGGAGACCGGTCTCTGACCGGTCATGCCTGGGGGACCGGTCCACCCCGGACATGCGTGCCTGGGTTCTCTGACCGGTCGTCGCCGCCAGCCACGCGCACCCGGCGCCGCCATCGGCCTTTCGCATCGCTCGCCACCGCCCGCCGCCACGTGCCCCCCGCAACGGCGGCCCTCATCCGAGCCCGCGGGTCCCCGCCTGCCGGCCCCTTTTCCGCCCCCGCGGCCGGCCGTATAATCCCCCGTCCACGGGCACGTAGCTCAGTTGGGAGAGCGCCGCGTTCGCAATGCGGAGGTCGTGGGTTCAACTCCCATCGTGTCCAGACCGTAAGTATCGCCGAACACGCAACTTAAGTGTACCGGCTACACGTGTGGCCGAGCGGCTCGGAAGGTGGCCAAGCGGATAAATATCCGCTTGGCGCCAGAAAGGGGCTGCTCATGCCACGCCTGAATAACGCGCCACCCATCCGCTTCTGCAAGATTTCCGGCCAGGCGATCGTCAGGCTCGGGGGGAAAAAAATCTACCTGGGCCGGGCCGAGCCCGGCCGCATCCCCCCCGACGTCCAGGCGAACTACGACCGCGTAGTGGCCGACTATCTGGCCGCCCGCCGCGGGCTCGGAGAAGGTGGCCGCCCCCTCACTGTCGCGGAGCTCGCCGACCGGTTTGACGACTGGGCAGCCAGTGAATACCGGGACACCGGCCGGGTGAAGGAATACGGCCACCTGCGCGGCATGCTCAAAATGATCCTCAAACACCACCACGCCGCCACCTACGCCGCAGATTTCGGCCCGCTCGCGCTCAAGGCCGTCCGGGCCGACTTCATCGCAGCCGGCTGGACGCGAACTTACTGCAACCAGCAGGGTCAGCGGGTGTGCCGGATGTTCAAGTGGGCCGCCGGCGAGCAGCTTGTGCCGGTCGAGGTGTACCACGCGCTGCGGGCCGTTGAGGGGCTCCGCCGCGGCCGCTCCGCCGCGCGCGAGGGTGAGAAGGTTCGGCCTGTCGCGGACATATGGGTTGACGCCGCGCTCCCGCACATGCCGCCCCCCGTCGCCGCGCTGGTCCGGCTCCAGCGCCTCACGGGAGCCCGCGGCGGAGAATTGCTCAACCTGCGCACCCGCGATGTGGACACCAGCGGTGAGGTGTGGGAGATTCGGCCGGCCGAGCATAAGAGTGCCAACTATGGATTCACCCGGACGATCTACGTCGGCCCGCGCGGCCAGGAGGTGCTCCGCCCGCTGCTGCTCGCGGACCTGGACGCGCCGATCTTCTCGCCCCGCCAGGCTGTTGAGGCCGTCCGCACGGCTCGCCGTGCCGCGCGCAAGACCCGCCCCGCCCCGCGCCAGCGACGCCGCAAGCTCAAGGCGCGGCCGAAGCGAACCGCCGGGATGGTTTACACTGCCGACAGCTACCGCCGTGCAATCGTGCGGGCGTGCGACACGGCCGACCGGTTCGCTCGGCTCGCCCTCACTGCCACCCACCCCGAGCGATTCGAGCCGTGCCAGCGCTGCGCCGCCACCGGGATTGAGCCCGCAACCGCCCGCACCCGCTGCCGAGTGTGCGACGGTATCGGCCGGGAGGTGCCGCGCCAGGTGCCGCGTTGGCATCCGCACCAGCTACGCCACAGCGCCGCAACCGAGATTCGCCGGGAACTCGGCGTTGAGGCTGCCCGAATTGCGCTGGGACACCGGCACATTTCGACGAGTGAGCTTTACGCCGAGACCGATGCCGCTGTTGCCAGGGCCGCAGCGCTGAGGCTTGGCTGATACCCAACGACCCGCGCGACCGCGTGAGCCGCGCGGGAGAGCCGCGACCGCCCGGGCTGCGGGCCGGCTGCGCGAGATGGATTCAGGCGACAGCGCGACGTGACGCGGGCGCGGAGATATGTTAGGATGAAATATGGGTAGACGCCGACGGGCGTCGAGCGCCGCGGCGGGTGAGAGTGTTGGCAGCCCCTACACTCCGCCCGCTCGGCGGCCCACCCCGAGGGGCTGCACATGTCCGAAAGGGAACATACTGCGATCTATCGCCCGGACGCCGACGCGCGCCGCAACTGCGCCGCGGCGATTGAGCTGGTCGACGCCGCCGCCGCGCTTTTGCACGCCGTCCGCTCACTCGCCCGCCCCGATTGCGCCTGCGAGCCAGACCGCTGGCCCGCCAGCGCCGCCGACATGCTCGCGAGCCACCCAGGGGAGAGCCGCAAGGGTTGCAAGGCCCGCCGCTCCGCCGCCGGGACCACCGCGGCCGCCAAGCCGGGCGGCCGGACCGCCCGCCGCCATGGCGCCGCCTCTCAGCTGTGGACGCCCGGCGAATACGTCGCCGCGCTGCGGGACGGCTTCCGCCAGGCGTTCCCGGCAGGAGGGGTGTATCAGCGGGGCGCCGCCGAGCTTGCTGGCGCGCGCAGAGCATTCGGGCGCGCCTGCATCGCGCTGGCCGCCGCACGGGCCGCCGACGCGGCGCCCGCCGAGATTGACAGGATGAGCAGCGAGGCCGTCCGCTTGCGCGACGCGCACGAGGCCGCCCGGCGCCAGTTTCGCCGGACGCTCCGGGTGGCCGGCCTGCTCCCCGACCTGGAGGCGTGGATCACCGCCCGCCGCAACGCCGCGACGTTTACCCGGCTCATTCGCATGCTCCGGCAGCAGCCCAGGCTCGCCGGGGCCCTCGACCCGCGGCAGAGCCGGGCGCGCATGGATGCCAGCGACGCGGAGCGAACCCGCGCCGAGCGCGAGCAGTGGCCGGCAGCAACCCTCGCCAGGCTCACGTGGGTTGATGAGGAACTCCACGCCCTCGACGCCGCGATCGAGCCCGCCCGCGCATGGATTGCAGCGCGCGTGTGGAGTCTCTCAACGTTGCCCCGAGCGCTCCGCGCCGCCGTGCCGCCGCCGATGGCCGCGACACTGGAGCGCCTCACCGCCCGCGCCCGGCTCCGCGCAGATGCGGTTGCATGGCTCGCCGCCGCGGGGGTGGATCAACTTGGAATTGTGCTCGCCGACCACCGCGCGGCCGAGCTTCGCCCGCACCTTGACCGCCTGCGCGAGCTGCTGGTGGGGGTGCAGCGAATTCCACCCGGGCCGGCCGGATGGAGCCGCGCCCTTGAGCTTGCTGACGCCACAGCGCCAGCGCTCGCCGGCCTGGACGTAATTCGCACCCGCCTGGTGCTGCTGTTGCAGTATGCCACGCCGCCCGCGGGGGTAATTGAGGCTACGGTTGGGCAATGGGGGAGCCTCACGCCGAGCCAGCGCGAGCTGCTGCGCGCGCTGCCGCGCGACGGGAGTCCCATCCTCAGCGACGAGCTTGCCCGGTCGCTCGGAGAGATAAGCGGGAGATCGGACCGCGCCCGGGCCGCTGTGTCTCGGCTCGCCAAAGCGCGGCATGCGGCAGGGTTGCAACCCCTAATTGAATCGACCACCCCGGATGCCGGGAACCGCAGTAGTAGGACGAGCTACTACCTCACCGCCGCCGGCCGCCGGCTTGTTCAGGCAGCGCAGCCGCGAGCCTAGCGCCCGCCACGCCATCGACCCCGCCGGACCCCGCCCCGACCACAGCCGTTGCGCAGCCGTGACTAGCCGTCACCTTTTTTGTCACGGCTTCCCCCGCCCGCCCGCCACACTAGCCTTGCTTGTGGAGGCTCAAAAATGACCACCGCTGATCCAAAACAAGCTGTGCCGCTGGGGGATGTGCCCGATTACCTGCCGCGCCGCCGCCGCGGCAGGAAGATCTCCTACGCGACCGTGTACCGGTGGGTTGCCAGTGGCCGGCTCCCCAGCTTCAAGCTGGGGGGCTTGCTATACGTCCCACTCGACGCGCTGGAGCGTTTCGCGCGCGGCGAGGCGCTGCCACCCTCGCCGCCGCCGGCAGCCGAACCAGGCCACGACCGCGCGACGCGCCGCCTACGCGAGAAGGGGCTCGCGCCGAGCGCCTGAGACACCAGGCAACGCGCGGCACGGAGCCGCGCCCAGCGCGCCAGGAGGGCGCCACGCAAATGGGAAACAACCACCCGCCCGCCCCGCCGCCACCCCAGCTACGCGACCCATTCGCGCGGGTGCCGCTCGCATTACTGGAGCGGCGTGATTTGAGCCCGGCAGCCAAGGTTGCTTGGGCGCGGCTGGTGAACCTGGCAACCCGCCCCCGCGCCACGCTGCCGCCCGGGGTTAGCGCGACCCCCGCTGAGGCCCCCGGCCTAGAGGGGGGCGCGATGGTTGAGGTTGGGGTGCGCGTGCTCGCCCGCATGGCTGGGCTCAGCGTTGCTCGCGCGGCCGCCGCGATGGATGAGCTGGAGGCCGCTGGGCTCGTGCTCATCGCGCGCGCCGGCCCGAACCGGGCGCGCGCACGAAACTGCTATGGGGTGCTGCAACCCGCCGCCGCGCCTGAGCCGGGACGCCAGGCGAGCGCTCGGCGGGACGAGCGCTCGCCCGGGCGAGCGCTCGCCAGGGCGGACACCGAGCGCTCGGCCGAGCGAGCGCGAGCGCTCGGCGGGGCGAGCGCGGAGCGCTCGGCGGGGCGAGCGCCATTTCTATATAAACAAGAAGCAGACCCCCCAGACCACGCCGCCGAGCCAGTGCCGCCCGCCCGGCCCCAGCCCGCCATCGCCGCTGAGCGGGAGGGGGAGGGGGAGGGGGAGGGGGAGGGTGTGCTCAAGGTGCTGCGGAGCGCGGGGGTGTCGGCCCCAATGGCCGCTGAGCTGGCACGCGAGCCGAGCCTGACGCGCGGGTTGGTGGAGCGCGTCGCGGCCGAGGTGCGCCGCCGCGGGGCTGGGCCGGGCGCGCTTGTGGCCGAGCTGCGAGACCCCGCAACGCTGGCTGTGCATGTCGCCGAGCTGCGCCGCGAGCGAGAGCAGCGCGCCGCGCGCGAGGCCGCCGCGGCCGCCC
>CAZXUI010000106.1:0-9094 GCA_964643885.1 uncultured Planctomycetales bacterium | reverse complement strand
CCGCCGCGCGGCTCCTGCAGCGCGACGCCGAAATCGTGGTAGCCGCGCATCTGGATGCCGAGCACGTTGAAATCCGCGTCGGCCGTTTCGATCGTGGGCGACTCCTGTCCGTTCAGGAACGCGGTTTCGATCACCGGCAGGTCGGTCGGGTCGGCCAGCAGGTACCACGCCTTCTCGCTGTTGCCCGTGTACTGGGCGTTCGAGAGGTAGCGGCTCACCTCGACGCGGAACTTGCCGGCGTGCGGGTTGGCGATCGGGTACTTGGTCGAAGCGGTCGTGTCGCGAATTTCGACGGACTTGAACAGCATCGTGCCCATGGCGCTCAGCGCCGTCGGCACCAGGATCACCGCCGGCATGATGCCGATCGGCTTGCCGTCGGGATCGACCTGGTTCAGGAAGGCGACCTCGGCCTTGGTGAGGCCGTCGATGCCCAGCGCGGTGTCGGCGCCGGACAGGTAGTTGTTGTTGCCGGCGCTGAAGAACGCCGCGTTGTTCATGAAGATCGTCCAGAAAACGTCGTTGATCTTCAGACCACTACCGCGCCCCAGCTTGCGCGGCACCGTGGTGATCGCACCGAGGTCGTCGTTGATGATGTCGCGTCGATCGATGCTCAGGATCAGGCCGTACGTCTCGGCCTTGTTCGTGTAGCTCTGCTCGCCGAGCGTGCCGTGCTTCAGCTCGCCGCCCGGAGCGACCTTCTCGTACTGGTCCTTGCCGACCAGGCGATAGCTGGTGACGGTCTTGAAGTCAGTGACGTTGCGGACGGCGGTGATGTTCCGCCAGGTGCGCTCGACGCTGAAGAAGCCCTCCAGCAGAAACTTGTTCGCGACATTGCTCAGGATGCCGCCGATGTCGATCGTCGAGAATCCGGCCTGGAGGCTCTGACCGAACGCGCAGCGCAGCACCTCGCGGCTGTCGCGGAAGTTCCAGCCGGTGTAGCCGTTGGCCCGCGCCGCCTCGAGCAGGAGCTCCTGGAGCCCGATCCCGCCGCGGAAGCGCCGCGCCGCCGCGTCGAGCGTCTTCTCGTCGTACAGGTCCTCGATCTTCGTGACCTTGCCGGTCAGCATGCAGGCGGCTTCGAGGACCTGGCCGCTCATGGCGTCGCTGGAGACGTGCACGGCGGGCGCCTTGGGGCGCGACGCGCGCAGCTTCTCCAGCTCGGTCTTCTCCTCGGTCCAGCCCTCTGCGATCGCCTGTTCCTCGATCTGCGGGAACTTGGTTCCGCAGATGCGCCGGATGGCGGCGATGCGCTTCGACTCGGCGAGCGCCTGCGTACGAATCTCGCTGACCGGATTGACGGACGGGGCGGCCTCCTTGCCGCTGCCGTCCGTCTGCACCGCGCGCGTGGGCTCCGGCGTCACCGTCGGCTTGGTCTCTTCGGTCTGCGTGACCTGCGTGTCGGTCGTCTCATCCATGAGATCGTTCTCCTGCTGCTGTGCCGCGATGGTCGCGGTGGTGCCGCCGTCGGCCCCGAGGTCAACAAAGCTGATCTCGCCCAGCACCGTCCGGCGGGCGACGTAGAGCGGGCCTTCAAACGTGCGGCCATTGACCGTGACGCTCTTGCCGCCGCGCACAAACTCGGCCTGCGCCACCTGCGCCCCGATCGACGCCTGCCATGGGAAACCGCGTTTTCCACTCGCTACGACTTCCTTCGCCGCGGCCGTCTCGCGGCTGACGATGCCCTCGGCGATCAGCCGCCCAGCCTCGACGGCGATGCGCTCGGTGTGCCCGACGCCCGCGTACATGCTGTGGCCGAAGCGAACGGGCCGGCGCTGCGAGGGGATCGAAAGGCCTTCGAGGTCCACCACGACCGGGAAGCGCCAGCCGTCGACGTGCATCGGCTCGCCGGTGTAGGCCAGCATCGTGAAGCGCGGGATGGCCGGCGCGTCGCCTTCGGTCGCGAGCGCTTCGAGCGTGATGCGCTCGGCTTTGCAGGCCAGCGTCAACCGGTCGGGAACCTGATCCGCGTCCTCAGGCGGCCGCGCGGGCGGTCGTGTCTTCCGTGACATCGCCCTCATCCTCCGTGTCGGTGTTGTCTGTCGCGGCCGGCGCCGCCTGTTCCGTCGTCAATCCCAACTCGCGCATCAGCGCCAGTTCACGCCCGCGCTGGCGTAGCTCGCTCTCCCAATCAAGTCCCTGCTTGGCGAACTCGACGGCCAGCGTGGTCGTGTTGCTCGCCAGCCGCGTCGCCTGGGCGTTGGCTTCCTTCGCGGGATCAACGTGCTCGAAACCGTCCCAGAACCACTGGTGCGGGAACTCGGCATCGCGCGTGCGCAGCGACTGCGGCAGGTACCCCTCGATCAGCACCGCCTCGTTCAGCCAGGCGGCCAGAACGCGATCGAGCACGACGTCGCCGAGGTAGGCCTGGTCGATGCGGATCTTCTTGAAGAATGCCTGGTGATCGAGCCGGCCAGATGCGTAGTTGTGCTTGGCGGAGTTGCCCAGCGCGATGTTGAGCGGGATCTCCAGGCAGCGGGCGATCTCGTTGATCACCTCGTGCTTGAAGTCGCCGTAGACGGTCGTCGGCTGCTCGGCCCGGACCTGGTTGATCTTCCAGCCGTACGGCATCGTCAGCCACGTGCCGCGGTCCATCTCGACCGTGTCCATCGGCTCGACGTTCGAGGCGTCGGCGTCCGCCGGCGC
This sequence comes from uncultured Planctomycetales bacterium, assembly GCA_964643885.1. GTDB lineage: Bacteria > Planctomycetota > Phycisphaerae > UBA1845 > Fen-1342 > CAADGL01. Next base: position 6,451 of record CAZXUI010000106.1, on the reverse strand, counting down.
GTCGGTGTAGATCACGCCGCTCGGCAGCGCGGCCTGTTCCGCGGCGCCAAGCACCGCAAGCGTGTACCGCCGCAGCATCGCGAACAGCGGCAGCGCCGGTGTAATCTCCGGGATGCCGCGGCTCTGGCCGGGCCGCTCGGCGCGGAACAGATGGATGACGGATTCGACCGGCATGACGTCGAAATCGGTGCCGCCGTTGCGGAACGCCGTGTTGTCGCCCGGATGCCGACGAAGGATTGTGTATGCGACGGGGTTGCCGAACTCATCGAAGACGATGCCGTCGAGCGTGGTTCCGGCGTCTCGCCGGTAAGCTGGTGTCGGCCACGGCGAGGCGACCTGGTCGGCTTCGATCAGCCGCAGGTCGAGTTGCACGGGCGCTGCGATGCGCGGGTTGCTGGTCAGCATCCCGAAGCACTCGCCGCTCTCGCACTGCCCGACGCGCATCGTGCGCAGCTTGTGGGCCAGGCCGACGGCCTTGGCCCAGCGGGCGAACTCCTTCTCGACGACGCGGTTCGCTTCAGGATCGTCGCTGAGCATCTGAAGCCGTGGGCCGGTACCGACAATGTAGTTCGCGAGGGTTGCGACGATACCCCGCGCGTAGCTGTTGTTGGCGACCTCGTAGCGCGCCCGGCTGCGCAAAACGCGGCGGACATCGACGTTGGCCGCGGCGCTCGCTGAAAGATGATCGGCGTTGGCCCAGTGCCGGCGATTCTCGTGCGTGGTCTGTGCCGCGTCGTACTTGCCCCGCACGACTGCGAAGCGCGGCCGGAGCACGCGCGAGCCACGCCCTTCAGCGTCGCCAGCGGCCTTCCGCGTTCCGAGCTGTCGCAGCCACTTCAGCAAGATCACACCGCTCCAGGCGGAACCACCTTCGTCATCCGCACGCCAAGGCCCTTCTTCGCGGCTTCCTTCGACGCCAGGTACCGATCGGCCTCGATCTGCTCGGGCAGCGGATGCTGCTCAACACTCCCGGCGTCACCCTGTGCCCGCTTCGGGCCCTGGGCGTTCTCGCGGATGTTCTGTTCGAGGTCTTCCGCCATCGCGTCACCGTTCCATGTGCATCACGAATCCGCCGGTCACGCCGTGCAGCCAGCGGGCCCACGCGACGAGCCACCACGCCCACCACGGCCGACGGCGCGTAGTGAGCGTGATGATGCTGGAGGGGCCGCTACTCACGGACATGGTCCGCCACGCGCGCCAGGATCGAGTACGGCCGGCCCGGCTCGGCGATGACGAACTCGCGCGTCACCGGCTCGCCCTCGACCAGGTCGAGCTCGAACACCTGCGCGCCGTTGAACTGGATCACCGCATCGAAGTCGTTGCGGTACAGCTCCGCCGTTGCGGCGTCGGCCTGGATCACCACCGCCTGGCCGAAGGTCAGACCCGACAGCGGCGAGCCGTCGGCGTCGGTCGTGGGTGGCGTGAGCGTGAACTCGCCGGCGTGATTGGAAATCTGCTGCGCCGAAAGGCCGGGCGCGCCGGGGGCCTGAATGTCCATCGTGTCGAGCGTCGCAATCGTGACCGGGCCGAACGACATCCTGTTCTCCTCGTTCAGTGCGTACAAACCGGCGAAGCGACCATCGCGCCGCCGACTTGCGGGAGCGGGATTCGAACCCGCGGCTCCGGCGAATGAGGCCGGCATGTTGCCGTTACACCATCCCGCGATCAGTTCAGTTCCGGCCCCGCGGCGCTTGCCATCCGGCGGCGCAACCGACGTCGCCGCCGATTGAACGTGTTCACGGCGCGGGCCGGATCGTTGCCGGACAGGAACGCGACCCACGCTTCCTGCATCGCGTCCTCGCGCTCGGTGCGCGGCACGAGGCGCAGCTCCAGAACGAGCCGGTCAGCATCGCGCACCGGCGGCAGCGTTGCGTCCATCCGCCTGTACGGACACGAGAACTGTGAAAGTGCGGCACGACCGTGGTGTGAAATCACGGATTGTTCCACCGGTAGACATCGGGACCGGCCCGGCTAGGCGCCGATCCGTTCGGACGTGGTGACACGCCGGCCGCAGTGACGGCATTCGCGGCGGCGTACGATCCGCCCACCCCAAGCGGCGCGCGTGTAGATCACGCGGAAATGCCGACAACCGCAGCGTGGGCATTCGAGACCGCGCGAAACGGGAGTGGCCTCTCGCGTGGCGCCAGGCTTCGGCGGGCTGCTCATCGGCGGGGCCTCTGCAATTCGGAAAGCCGCATGGTGGGCCGCGGACGCGGCGCATCCCCGACAAGCCCCGGCGGCGCAGCGCCGCCCATCGACGCGGCCACGGCGCAGCCTACCAGGCAGTCGAGCCAGTGGTTGTCGAGGCCATCGACGCGGAGCTTCCATTCGTCGACCGTCCGTCCGCGCCCCTCGGTCTTCACGCGGTACTCGCTGGTCAGGTGGTCGGCGAGCAGCCGGTGCTTTTCGGCGGCGCGGCCGAACAGCGATAGGCAGCCCGGGTCGCCCATCGGCACCGCGAGGCGCGCGTGGACAAACGACTTCCAGTAGTTCGTGTCGAAGACGACGTGCCGCACGGTGCGCCGCCCGGTGATCACCGGGATGCGCCAATTCAGGCCGACGCGGTCGCCGCGCTTCCGCTTGTATTCGCCGAACGGAATGCTCGATGCGCCGACGTAGCGACCGTGGCTTGGCAGCAGCGCTCCCGCAAACGGGCCTTGCCGGCAAAACTGGTACACAACGTCGGACGATTGGCCCCAGTTCGCGTCGATCAGGCAGCGGTCGATACGCACCTTCGCGCCGTCGTCTCGGTGCCATTCACGCGCAAGGGCGCGCTCCGTCAGCCGCTCCAGGCCGGCATAAATGGCGCCTTCGATCCCGGCGCGCGGCGCTGACCCCGCCAGCGTGCGGCGGATGTCGCGCAGGGTGAAATACTCGGCTTTCTGATCTGGTTCCGTGCCGTAATCGAGGACGTAGCCCGTGAAGTCGTCTTCCCACGCCGCGACGAGCCAGAACAGCGCTTTGCCCTGTACGTCGATGAACATCGTCACGTGCGTGCAGCCGATCGGCACTTCTCCGCGGCGCTGGCCGTTGAGTTTCGCCATGATCTGGTCGGTGGTGAGCAGCTCGTCGTCGACCTGGTCCTCGGGCAGCGGCTCGTTCTGGTACTCCGCCCAGAACGCCGCCTCGCCGCGGTCGAGCTTGAGATTCATGGCGTGCTGGACGGCGGAGAGTTCGTCGGGATGGTGCCGTTCCGGCCACGCAATGACGGCGCCTTGGTCCATCGCCTCGCGGTTGACGCGGTAGAACTCCGTCGCGTCCGTGATCCCGCGATCGGTCTGCATCCCCAGCCGCCACAGTTCCGCGTATTTCGCCCAGAGCGCCTCGTTCGTCGGAAACGAGTAGACCATCTTCGTCCGCTCGCCCTGCCATTGGGGGTGCTGGTCGCGGTCGAGGATGCGGTCCGCCAGGTCGTCGGGCCGGACCACGGTGAGCGTCATCAAACCAGCGATCTTCCGTCCTGGGCCGGCCAGGCCGAGGATCGCACCGGAGAGGATGCGTTCGCGCGTCATGCACTGCGACGGCGAGCGCGCCGACTCGTCGGTCTGTGGATCGTCGATCAGCACCAGCGACGGACGCACCGACGATCCGTCGGCGCGCTTGTGCTTCATACCACGGATGCGCCCGGTGATGCCGGCGACCTTGATGATGGCCCCGTTGGAATTCGGCGAGCGGTTCCCCAGCCACTCCAGCGGCGGCAACGTCGGCAGCACGATCTCGCGGGCCGTCCAGCCCATGTGCGTCTGCTTGCCTTCGTACAGCTGGCCCGCCGCCCGCTGGTGGATGCCCTCCAGCGCCCGCACCGGGCCGACGACCTCCGAGAAGTCGTCCTCGAGCAGGTCGTTCGTCTCCAACTCGACCTTGATGCTGTCGAGCATCCCAGCGGCATGCTCTTCGTCGCTGCCGATCAGCGCGACGAACTCCCGGTGCCCACACGCGAGCGCCCAGAGGCATGCGACCTCGCAGAGGCTCGTCTTTCCCGATCCGCGCGGCATCGCCATCGCGAACAGTCCACCCTCCAGCACGGCCTGCTCGATCTTCGCGATGACCTTCAGGTGGTCGGGCGACCACGGCAGGTGGAACGTCTGTGGAAAGCAGGCCTCGCAGAAGAAGCGGAAATCGCGCTCGGCGCGGGCGCGCTGTTCGCGGTTCCGCGGCGGATGGACCCACTCGCCCGTCGCGATGTCGCGCCCGAGCAGCGCCATCTCGCGGTTCCGCTGCGCGACGCGCTCCTTGTGTGCCTCGTAACCGACGAGCCCGTCGCGCTCCGGCCGGGGTCGGTGCCGCTCGATGACGAGCCACGCGACGTATCGCAGCAGGTCAAGCGTCCGCCCGTCGCCGATGCGGAAGCCCGCGCGCGAGCGATGCCGGTGCAGCTGCCGCTCCGAGATGACCTCGCCCAGCGGCGTGCTGTTGAGCAGCCGCACGAGTTCGGTCGGCTTCAATCTGCGCGGGTCAATCGGCACGGCTGGGCATCTCCCGTACGAGCCAGGCGGCGTAACGCACCAAGTTGATCGTTCCATCCGCGTTGGCCGGCGCGCCCACGGCGATGTCGGCGTGCAGCATCTCGACTGTGACGACCTGGCCGCCGACGGCCGAGAGCATCCGCGCCGCGTCCGCCACGGGCAGCGCCGTCGGGTTCAGCTTGTTCTCCTGGCCGCCCACCTACGCAACCTCCCGCCCGGCGGTCCACTCGCGCCGCCACGGGCCGCGTGGGGCCGCCCCGTGGCCGCCGTGGCGCGTCCGGGCCGCCCACCGGCCGCCTTGGTTCACCCGGGCGCGAATGAGAGCGCTCTCGCCCCGCATTCCGCCCGTGGGGTCGCAGACTCGGACCCTGCGCCGAGACATGCAAGGGATTCTCGGAATTCTCGCGAAGTCGCCTTGCTTTCCGGCCGCCCGGCTGGACTCATGTGGCTGTACGCACGGGGCGTACGAAGCGAAGACCGAAGGAGGAACCGACATGGCGCGACTGACTTCCAACGCCGACGAGATCGCCCGGCACCTGCAGCTCGAAGGCGACCTCTCGTCGCTCCAGCACACGGTCCGCACCGCGGCCGAGCAGGTCACGCGAGAGCGGGCCTTCGCCACGCTGGTCGGCACGCTGACGGCGCTCGTCGACGTAGACCACATGGCCGCCGCCGTCGTGATCGAGCCCGAGCGGCTGCGCGACGAGTTCCCGCGCGAAGAGGTCGACCAGGCCTGCGAGACGCTCGTCCAGGCCTTCATCGCCGCCGTCGAGCAGCGCGTCGCGGCACGCGCGCGGCGGTAGGGCGACGTGGCCGAAACGCGGGCCATGCCCGCGTCGCCCGGGCGCGTGAGACCCGGGCCTGACGAGGCAGCGTAGCGGAGACGTGTATGAAGAAGAGCGACGTACAGATCGGCCAGGCGTACCTGGCCAAGGTCAGCGGCAAGCTGGCTCGCGTGCGCATCGAGCGCGAGAGCCCGTACGGCGGGTGGGAAGCGGTGAACGCCCAGACTGGCCGGCGGGTGCGGATCAAGAGCGCGCAGCGCCTGCGGTTTGAGGCCGCCGGCCCGAAGCGCGCGAAGGCGATCGCGGCAGCCGATCAGGAGAACGCGCGACTGCGCGACGAGCGCGAGCGCTCGCCTGACGGCATGAGCGACAGCGAGCGGGCGATGGCCCAGAGTGCCGCAGAAGGCATCGCTGCCACGGGCGGCACCACGCCGCTCGATGACCTGCCCGACGGCGAGGCCTGCGACGCCGCCTACGACCCCGATGTGTGCGCGACGGTTGGCTGCGACCAACCGGCGGCGCTGACGTACCTGGGCCGACCGCGGTGCCAGGAGTGCTACGAGGACGATGTCGCCGATGACGACCTGCCTGCGCAGGCAGGCGAGACCAGCAGTGAAACCCCTAACCACGAGGAGACTGAAATGGCGAACGCAAAGAAGACGACCCGGAAGGGTACGAAGAAGACGACGACCACCAAGGCCGCGAAGGCCGGCAAGGCGCCGAAGCAGCCGAAGGCGACCAAGCCGAAGGCCGCCAAGCCCGCGAGCGACGCGAAGCCGAAGCGCGTCAGCGCTCTGGACGCGGCGGCCGAGGTCCTGAAGAAGGCCGGCAAGCCGATGCGCAGTCAGGAGATGATCACCGCGATGGCCGAGCAGGGCCTGTGGGAGAGCCCCGCAGGCAAGACGCCGCACGCGACGCTCTACGCCGCGATCCTGCGCGAGATCGGCACGAAGGGCGGCGAGGCCCGCTTCCGCAAGGCCGATCGCGGGCTGTTCGAGTACGCCGGGTAGCGTAGACATCACGCCTTCCCCTCCACAGCGTCGGTAGCAACCGGCGCTGTGTCTTCGGCCTGAGTTTCCTGCCCGCCAGCGCTGACGCGCTCCGCCTTTCGCCCCGTGAACTTCTCCCACCGTTGCACGATCACATCGCAGTACAGCGCGTCGAGCTCCATGAGGAAAGCCCGGCGCCCGGTCTGCTCGG
>CAZXUI010000105.1:0-9355 GCA_964643885.1 uncultured Planctomycetales bacterium | reverse complement strand
AGGCCATCGCGGTCGACCCAGTTGCCGAAGCAGACCGTGCAACTGTCGATCAGCGCTCCCCGGCCGAGGCGGCTGGTCATGCGGATGAGCGGCACGCCACCGCAGCGCGGGCAGAGCCGCCGTGGTTTGCCCCCGCCGGCCGCCGAGTCGGCCGGTCCCGATTCAGCGCGTCGCGGATCGGCCGGCCCCGCCGGCGTGCCGTCGGGTTTCAGCAGCCTGCTGACGTCCTTCGTGACGAGCCGCTCGAGCTCCGTCGCGTCAAGCCACAGCCCGCCGCAGGTCTGGCAGCGGTCGATTTCCAGGTCGGTCAGCAGTTCCGACGCCAGCTCCGTCTCGCGACACACGGGGCACTTCATCGCGTCCCAGCCTCCGTTCCAGGCGGTGCAGGGCGGAGGATACTCGCCCGCCGGCCGGTCGTCGCGGGGGGCGAAATGGGCCGCGCGGGCCGGTTTCTCGCGCGCGAGAGGGGGCTGGGCCGGCCTGGCCGGGGCCGGGCGGGCAGCCTGTTTTCGGTTGCCGCCGGCGGCCTGGAGGGGTATCTTTTGTACCCTTAGGTACGATTGGTGCGGCCGCGGCCGAGCGCCGCGGGAAGGGACCCCCTGATGAACACGGCAGTCTCGACGGAATCGCTGGCGCACATCCACTCGGCCGAGCGGGCGGAGCGGCCGTTGCGGCCGATGGCGGAGCGGTTGCTGATCATCGGTCTGGACGGGGCGACGTTCGACGTTCTGGACCCGCTGATGGACTCGGGGCGGATGCCGAACCTGCGGCGGTTTATTCGGGAGGGGGTGTCGGGGATTCTGGAGTCGACCAAACCGCCGATCACGCCTGCGGCGTGGACGACGTTCATGACGGGCAAGGGTCCGGGCCGGCACGGGATCGTCGATTTCGAGAAGTACGACGTTCACACGCACACGCTGACGTTCAACAGCACCTTCGAGATCCGCGAGAAGACGATCTGGGAGATTCTCAGCGAGAAGGGGCTGCGGGTCGGGACGGTGAACGTTCCGATGACCTATCCGCCGCGGCAGGTGAACGGTTTTGCGATCAGCGGCTTCGAGACGCCGAGCATCGAGCATGATTTCACCTGGCCGCGGGAGCTCAAGCAGGACATTCTGCGGCTGATTCCGAACTACAATTACCGAACGAACTGGCGGCGGAAGGCGTTCGGCGGCGATTCGATCCTGCGCGAGAACCTCGAGTACATCTGCGGCAGCTTCGACCAGGGGCTGGAGCTGACGCGCTACTGCGGCAACAAGTTCGGCTGGGATGTGCTGATGCTGGTGTTCAAGCTGGTGGACAACCTTCAGCACAAGGCCTGGAAGTATCTCGACCCGCGCTACCGGATGCAGTACCCGCGGAGGGCGGAGATGGCGGCCGAGTGCTTCCGCCGGCTGGACGGCGTGCTGGGCGAGCTGTTCGCCTACGCGGATGAGCACGGCGCGACGACGCTGATCATGTCGGACCACGGGCACGGCAGCCTGGACGGCAAGGCACAGCCAAACCTGCTGCTGCGCGAGTGGGGCTTTCTGTCGCTGCGGAGCCCGTGGGAACAGGCCAGCACGCGGGCGGCACACTGGCTGCATCGGCTGACCAAGGGGAAGGTGACGCGCTTCGAGCAGGGGGCGCGCGGCATCGAGCGCGACCTGGCAGTCGACTGGTCGCGGACGAAGGCGTGCGTGATGCACGCCGGCATCTACGGCTTTCTGTACATCAATCTCAAGGGCCGCGGACCGATCGGCATCGTCGAGCCGGATGAGTACGACGCGCTGCGAGACGAGCTGGCGGCCCGCTTCATGGCGGCCGAGACGATCGACCGCGAGGGCGACCCGGTCCGCATCTTCCCCGAGGTGTACAAGACCGAGGAGCTGTACGGCTGCTCGCGCGAGGAGAATCCGGGCATGCCGGACCTGCTGCTCTCGCCGCAGCCGGGGCTGGCCGTGGTCCGCAAGATCCGCGGCCGCAGCCCGGTGCGCTGGTGTTCGCCCGCGCGGCTGGAGGGGACGCACCGGCTGGAGGGCGTGTTCGCAATGCGGGGACCGAACGTGCGCCGCGGCCAGCGCATCCGCTCGAACATCGTCGACCTGACGCCGACGGCGCTGGCGGCGCTGGGCCTGCGCGTGCCGGTGGACATGGAGGGCCGGCCGCTGGTCGAGGCCTTCACGCGCGAGCTGGTCATCGAGCGCGAGCCGCCCATCCGCAAGGTCTTCGAGGAGCACTCGGAGGTCTACTCGGAGGCCGACCGGCGGCTGCTGGAGCAGCGGCTCAGCGAGCTGGGGTATCTGGAGTAGCGCTCCGCCGGGCGGTGCGATGGGCCGCGCGAGCCGTGGCCGCCGGCCGGGCTTCGTGCGGCGGGCGGGCGGCCGGTTCGTCCGCAACATTCCGGGCTACACTCGTATGATGTGAGTCGGCCTGCCGGGCGGGGGACCGGCGGCGGGGAGATTGTGCGGCCGGCGCGGCAGCGCAGCGCCGCCTGTGTCAGACGAGTTGGAGGCGCGTGCATGGACCAGCGTGGGGTCTCGCGGTCGGCGAAGCTGCGGCAGCTCATGGCGGATCACACGGTGGTGCTGCCGGGGGCGTTCAATGCGCTGACGGCGCGAGCGATCGAGCGGGCCGGGTTCGAGGCGGTTTATCTCTCGGGCGCGACGCTGGCCAACGGGCTTCTGGGGGTGCCGGATATCGGCCTGACGACGCTGAGCGAGGCGGTGCTGCACGCGACGCGGTGCGCGGCCGTGACGAGCGTGCCGGTCATCAGCGACGCGGACACGGGCTTCGGCGGGAGCGACAACGCGGCCCGTACCGTGCAGGAGTTCGAGCGGGCGGGGCTGAGCGGGCTGCACCTGGAGGATCAGGAGTTTCCCAAGCGCTGCGGGCACCTGTCGGGCAAGCGGCTGGTGCCGGTCGAGGAGTTCGTCGAGAAGATCGCGGCGGCGGCCGCGGCGCGAAAGGACGCGGATTTTCTGATCATCGCGCGGACGGATGCACGCGGTGTGAGCGGCTACGACGACGCGGTCGAGCGGGCGCACGCGTACCTGAAGGCGGGGGCGGATGCGATCTTTCCGGAGGCGCTGGAGAGCCGTGAGGAGTTCGAGCGCTTCGCACGCGACGTGCCTGCGCCTCTGCTGGCGAACATGACGGAGTTCGGCAAGACGCCCTACCTGACGGTCGAGCAGTTCGCGGCCATGGGGTACAAGCTGGTCATTTTTCCGGTTACACTGATGCGCTGCGCGATGAAGGCGGTCGAGCAGGCGCTGGGCGAGCTGAAATCCTGCGGCTCGCAGAAGGGGCTGCTCGAGCGGATGCAGACGCGGCAGGAGCTGTACGACCTGCTCGGCTACGGGGCGGCGGTTCCGCGATCGGTCGGTTGAGTCCTCGGCGTACGAAGGGAGCGCGTCATGAGTCAGCCCGCAGAGCAGCTTTACCGTCCGGGGCTCGAAGGGATCATCGCGGGCGAGACGGCCGTCTCCGCCGTGCGCCAGGACAGTTTGATCTATCGCGGATATGCGATCGAGGAGCTGGCTGAGAAGAGCTCGTTCGAGGAAGTGGCCTACCTGCTGCTGCATGGCGAGCTGCCGACGGCGGTGCAGCTCTCGCAGTTTCGCGCTACGCTGGACAAATACCGGCCGCTGCCGCGCGAGGTGGTCGAGGCGATCCGGCGGATACCGAAGGGTACGCCCGGCATGGACGTGCTCCGCTCGGCCGTTTCGCTGGCGGGGCACTTCTGTCCGGTCCAGGGGGACGATGCGGCCGCGCTGATCGAGAAGGCGACCCGCATTCTGGCGCTGGTGCCGAGCATCATCGGCGCGCGGCTGCGGCTGGGCGCGGGGCAGGAGCCGGTCGAACCGCGGGCGGGGCTGTCTCATGCCGGCCAGACGCTCTGGCTGGCCTTTGGCAAGGAGCCGAGCGAGCTGGAAACGCGGCTGCTGGACCTGACGCTGATTCTCTATGCCGAGCATGAGTACAACGCGTCGGCCTTCGCCTGCCGCGTCTGCGCGAGCACGCTCAGCGATATCTATTCGGCCATCGTCACGGGCATCGGCACGCTCAAGGGTCCGCTGCACGGCGGGGCCAACGAAGAGACGATCCACCTGATCCGGCAGTTCGAGTCGGCCGACGAGGCCGGCAAGTGGACCCGCGAGGCACTGGCGGCCAAGCGCAAGGTGAGCGGATTCGGCCACCGCGTCTATAAGAACGGCGACCATCGCGCCCGGATTCTCGAAGCGGAGATGGAGAAGCTCGCTCCCGGCCGGCCGGACAGGCACCTGCTGGAGGTCTACTTCGCGATCAAGAACACGGTCTGGGAGAGCAAGCGCATCCACATGAATGTGGACTATCCCTGCGGGCTGACGTACTACTGGCTCAGCCTGCCGATCGACATCTACACGCCGCTGTTCGTCGCCTCGCGCGTCAGCGGCTGGGCGGCGCACTATATCGAGCAGTACACCAACAACCGCATCATCCGGCCGCTGAGCCGTTACGTCGGACCGGCGGAGCGCCCGTACGTGCCGGTCGAGCGGCGGTAGAGCGGCCATCCGCGCCCGCCGTGCTTCTGTTGGGGCGGGCCTCTGTGCCCGCCTGATCCGGGTGGTACGGGCGTCTCGCCCGCACGAGTGATCCGCGCCGCCTCGGGCAGCGCGGGTGCCACGCCCGCCTGGTCGGAGCCGCGACCGCGAGCGAGCGGGCCCAATTGAGAGCGATTCCCGCCTACACGCGCCGACACGCACACACCTGTAGGCTTGAGCAGGTGTTCAGGGGAGGTTAATGTCATCCGGCGCTGCGCGGGCAGCGCGGCGTCCCCAGCCCGCTCCCTTCCGGTCGCGGCTCTGTTCCGCGCTCCCCCGAGGCAGGGGCGATTCGTCCACAGTCTCTGCCGCCCGCGCTCCCTGTGTTGAGTCATTCCTGACTAGCAGAGCTAGCCCTGCTTGAGCCGCTCGGCCTTGGCCGCCGCTTCCTCGATCGAGCCGACGTACATGAACGCCTGCTCGGGCAGGTGGTCCCACTTGCCGTCGCACAGCTCCCGGAAGCTGCGGAGCGTATCTTCCTTTTTCGTGTAATTTCCGGGGAAGCCGGTGAACTGCTCGGCCACGAAGAAGGGCTGGCTGAGGAAGCGCTCGATCTTACGCGCCCGGGCGACGATCAGCTTGTCCTCTTCGCTCAGCTCGTCGACGCCGAGGATCGCGATGATGTCCTGAAGGCTGCGGTAGCGCTGGAGAATCTGCTGCACGCGGCGGGCGATCTGGTAGTGCTCCTCGCCGACCACGCCGGGATCGAGAATGCGGCTGGAGCTCGCCAGCGGGTCGATCGCGGGATAGATGCCCTTCTCGGCGATGGCGCGCTCAAGCACGATGAACGCGTCGAGGTGGGAGAAGGTCGTCGCCGGCGCCGGGTCGGTCAGGTCGTCGGCCGGCACGTAGACCGCCTGCACGCTGGTCACGGCGCCGCTTTTGGTCGAGGTGATCCGCTCCTGAAGCTCGCCCATCTCGGTGCCCAGCGTCGGCTGGTAGCCGACGGCCGAGGGCATGCGGCCGAGCAGGGCGGAGACCTCCGAGCCGGCCTGGGAGAAGCGGAAGATGTTGTCGACGAACAGCAGCGTGTCGGCGCCGGATTCGTCGCGGAAATACTCGGCCATGGTCAGGGCGGTCAGGGCGGCCCGCAGGCGCGACCCGGGCGGCTCGTTCATCTGGCCGAAGACCATGGCGGTCTTGTCGAGCACGGATTTTTCGACCCCGTCGGTGTCCCTGAAGCGGGCGTGCTGCATCTCGAGCCACAGGTCGTTGCCCTCGCGGGTCCGCTCGCCGACGCCGGCGAAGACGGAGAAGCCGCCGTGCTCCTTGGCGATGCGGGCGATCAGCTCCTGAATGACGACGGTCTTGCCCAGGCCGGCGCCGCCGAATAGGCCGATCTTGCCGCCGCGGACGAAGGGGACCATCAGGTCGATGATCTTGATGCCCGTCTCGAACTGCTCGGTCTTAGGCGTCAGGTCGGCGAATTCCGGCGGGTCGCGGTGGATCGGGCGGTACTGCTTGACGTTGGTCACCGGGCCGCGGCCGTCGACCGGTTCGCCGACGAGGTTGAAGACGCGGCCGAGGGTGCACTCGCCCACGGGGACGGCGATCGGAGCGCCCGTGTCGGTGATCGGCGCGCCGCGGACGAGTCCGTCGGTGCTGCCGAGGGCGACGGCGCGGACGCGGCCGCCGCCGAGATGCTGGGCGACCTCGCACCAGAGCGTCTGGCGGATGCGCTGGCCTGAGAGCTCGGTGTCGATCTCTACCTGGAGGGCGTTATAGATCTTCGGTAGGCCGGATCCCTCGAACTCTGCATCCAGAGTCGAGCCAATCACCTGCGTAATCTTGCCGACGTTGTTTGCCACGATCATCTCCGAATAGCGAAGAACGGATTCCGAATAGCGAACGAGGGCGATCGGCGGTCAGCCGTTCTCGCGCGAACGCTTTACGATCGCTCTCAGAATCCTCACGATTTCATCCGTTTCCCTGATGACCTCAGTCAATCGGCTGCTCTCCATGACATCCGCTTCGGACATCAGCCGGAGCCAGTACAGCGTTTCACGCGCTTCGCGCCTCGCGATGTTCATGCGGCGCGTGAAGTCGCGCTTCGAATCCGATCCCTGCGCCTCCTCGATGTTCGCCCCTACGCTCGTAGCGCTGCGAGCGAATTGCCGGGTAATGACCGCGCTCGCAGCGTCTCGCGGCGCGGCACGCACCCGTTTGACGATGCGGACGGCAAGCCGAAAAGTCCGCTCCCGGATATCGATCGGCTGTGTTTTCACGCGTCTCGTGCATTCGTTATTCGGAACTCGTTATTCGTGATGGGATGCTCGCTACCCCACCGCCTCCGCACCACCCACAATGTCCGCCAGCTCCATCGTAATCTGCGTCTGCCGGGCGCGGTTGTACTCGCGCGTCAGGTACTTGATCATGTCTCCGGCCGAGTCGGTCGCGGCCTTCATGGCGACCATGCGGGCGACCTGCTCGCTGACGATCGCGTCGTTGAAAAACTGATACAGGCGGATCTTGACCGTCTCGGGGATCAGCCGCGCGAGGAGCTGCTCCGGCGGCGGCGAGAATTCGAACAGGCGCCGCGGGCCGCCGACGGGCCGCTGCTCATTCAGCTCCTCGCGGGCGGGCGGCTCGATCGGCAGCAGCGTGGCGACCGTCGGCCGCTGCACGCCGACCGACTGAAAGCGCATGTAGGCGACCTCGACCCGCGCCAGCCGGCCCTCGGCGTAGGCGGCCATGTAGCGCTCGGCCATGCCGGCCACGCGGGCGTATTCGATCTTGTCCTCGACGTCGGTGATCGAGCTGGCCAGGGGCAGGCCGAGGAAGCGGAAGTAATTCACGCCCTTCTTGCCGACCATTTCGACGTCGAGCTCGAGGCCGTCGGCGATCCGCTGGCGGCGGTGCTCGACGGCATGCCGCAGGACGGAGGCGTTGTATGCGCCGCACAGGCCGCGCTTGGAGGTGATCACGAGCAGGACGGCCTTGCGGGCGCGCTCATTGACGCGCATCAGCGGATGCTCGAGCGAGCCGGAGCCCGAGAGAATCTCGATCATCTCGCTGATCTTCTCGGTGTAGGGCTTGCTGGCGGTGGCCCGCTGAAGGCACTTCTGAAAGCGGGCCGTGGCGATGAGCTGCATCGTCTGCGTGATCTTGCGGATGTTCCGCACGGCCTTGCGGCGTTTGACGATCTGTCGGGCTTTGGCCATAGAACAAGTTCAGAGTAGCGAGTCAAGAGTAGCGAATTCAGGACGCTGCTCCGGCGCTACTTTGCTCCTCTGGAGGTCTTCACGATTGCCGTCAGGATCCGCAGAACCTCGTCCGCCTCTCTCGTCAGGTCCGACACGCGCGTTGCCGGCATGAGCCCCGCGGCCGCGACCAGCCGCAGCCAATAGTGCGTCTCACGCGCTTCCGTACGGGCCAGCTTGATCTTGTGGGCGAAGTCCGCTTTCGAGTGCGCCCCTTGCGCCTCCTCCACTTTCGCGCCCACGCTCGTCCCACTGCGAGCCATCTGCCTTGCGACGACCTGCGAGGCGGTGTCTTTTCCCATCGCGCTGACGAGCTTCAGAATCCGAACCGCCAGTGCGAAACTCCGCGCCTTAATGTCCGGTTTCGGGCCGGCCGACGCCATGTCTCTTCAGCTCGCTACTCTTCACTCATAACTCTTAGCTCGCGAAGCGCTTCTTGAAGTTCCCGACGATCTCCTTGAGCTTTGCATCCAGCTCGTCGGTCAGCTTGCGCTCGCGGGCGAGCTGCTCGCGCACCTCCGGAAACTCGTCGCGGTAGTGCTTGAGCAACTCCGTCTCGAACTCGCGCACCCTGGAAAGCGGCACGTCGTCCAGAAAGCCGCGGGCGCCCGCATGAATACTCAGAATCTGGTCGATCACGTCCATCGGCTGATACTGCGGCTGCTTGAGCAGCTCCACCATGCGGCGGCCGCGATCGAGCTGCCGCTGCGTCGCGGGGTCGAGCTCGGTGCCGAGCTGGGCGAACGCCTCCAGCTCGCGGAAAGCCGCCAGGTCCAGCCGCAGCGAGCCGGCGATCTTCTTCATCGCCGGAACCTGGGCGTTGCCGCCCACGCGGCTGACCGAGATACCGACGTTGATCGCCGGCCGCACGCCCGCGAAGAACAGATCGGGCTCCAGGTAGATCTGCCCGTCCGTAATCGAGATCACGTTGGTCGGGATGTACGCCGAGACCTCGCCTTCCAGTGTCTCGATCACCGGCAACGCCGTCAGCGAGCCGCCGGAGGACCTGATCTTGCGAACCTCGTGACCGTCCTTGCCGAGCTGGGCCAGGTCGTGCTCGAGCGCCTCGAGATCCTGATTGCCGACGTACACCTTGCCGTTGACGCCCTTCTCGTCACCCTCGGGCGCGCCTTTCCTGACGATCACCCGCCGCTCCGCCAGCTTGCAGGAGCGCTCCAGCAGGCGGCTGTGCAGATAGAACACGTCGCCGGGGTAGGCCTCGCGGCCGGGCGGGCGCCGCAGCAGCAGCGAAAGCTGGCGATACGCCTGGGCCTGCTTGCTCAGGTCGTCGTAGATGCAGAGCGTGTGCCGGCCCTGCTCATACACGAAGTATTCGGCCATCGCGCAGCCGGCATAGGGCGCGATGTACTGAAGCGGCGCCGGGTCGGACGCGCTGGCCGCGACGACGATCGAGTAGTCCATCGCGTTGTACTCTCGCAGCTTCTCGACCAGGCCCGCGACGGTCGACTCTTTCTGGCCGATCGCCACATAGACGCAGATCACGTCGCCGCCGCGCTGGTTGATGATCGTGTCGATGGCGATCGCCGTCTTGCCGGTCTTGCGGTCGCCGATGATCAGCTCGCGCTGTCCGCG
>CAZXUI010000104.1:0-10319 GCA_964643885.1 uncultured Planctomycetales bacterium | reverse complement strand
GTTCTGATGCGGGCGATGGGGACCCCGTGCTTGGCGCACGGGGTTCTGATGCGGGCGCCTCGCCCGCTGTGACACGGGTGGGGCAGGCGACTCTGCCTGCCATGGCAAAGAGCGCCGCGTGGCCGCCAACGTGAGCCCGATTGCTGCCAGCCGCCCGCGCTCCGACGCCTCTGCCCGCTCGCTTCTGATCTCGCGCCCGGCGCCCCTCGCCATCCCCGCCTGTGCGTTGCTCGTCGGCGTCGCGCTCTCCGAGGCCGCCGGCGAGATCTCCTTCACCGCCGCGCTGGCCTTGCTGGCAGTCTGCATCGCCGCCGCGGCGGGCACACTCGTCATGGCCCCACGCGGCAGATTCGTCACGACGGCCGCCCTCTGCCTGGCCGCGGCGGCCGCGGGGGCGCTGCGGCATCAGTCCGTCGCGCAGCTTCCCGTCGATCACGTCGGCCGGATCGTCCGCGACGAGCCGATGATCGCCCGCATCAGCGGCCTGGTCATCAGTTCGCCGCTGAGCATTCCCGCCGAGCGCCGCAACCCATTTACGCCGATCGAGCCGCAGCCGCGCGTCCGCTTTCTGCTGGCCGCTGCGGCGATCCACCCGACCAGCGCCGCTCAGGCCGTGCGCGGCACGATCCGCGTCACGGTGCATGCCGACACGCTCGACATTCGCCCGGGCGACCGCCTCGAGCTGACGGGCTGGCTCTATCGCCCGCTCGGGGCGCGCAACCCGGGCGAGCCCGACTGGTCGCGCCTCCAGCGAAACCAGGGCATCCACGCGGGCATGACCATCGAAACACGCGCACTCGTCCGCCACCTCAGCCGCGACGAGAACTCGCTGCCCGCGCGGCTGCACACGCTTCGGGCCGCCGCACGGCGGCTGCTCGTCGAGCCGGCCGCACTGGCCGACCGCACGAACACGACCACCATCATCGACGCGATGGTGCTCGGGCAGCGCTCCGCCGTGCCCGCGGCACTGAACGACACGTTCATGCGCACCGGCTCGATCCATTATCTGACGGTCAGCGGCTTTCACGTCGCCGTCCTCGGCGGCGCCGTGTGGCTCCTGCTGCGCTGGGGCCTGCGGCGCTCGATGCGGACCGCGGCGCTCGCCTCCGCCGCCGCCGTGCTGCTCTACGCCACGATCGCCGAGCAGGATGCACCCGTCCTGCGAACGGCCGCGCTGGCCCTCTTCGGCGCCGCGGCCGTGGTCAGCGGCCGGCCGGTCAGCGTCCTCAACTGGCTCGCCCTGGCGGCCGCGGCCATCGTCCTGATCAACCCGCTGGAGCTGTTCCGGGCCGGCTTTCAGCTTTCGTTTCTCCAGGTGCTCACGCTGTGCACGGTGCTGCCGCTGCTCTACAACCGCCTGACCGGCCGGGACGACCCCGGCCACAACCCCAACCAGCGCGACGCGCACACGCCGGCGCAGCTCGGCCTGCGCTGGGCCGGGGCGATGCTGCTGGGCACGCTGCTCGTCTCGCTGTGCGCCTGGGCCGCGTCGATCCCGCTGACGATCTACCACTTCGGCCAGTTCGCACCGTGGGGGATGTGGCAGTCGGCGATTCTCACGCCGCTGGCGGCCGGCGTCGTCCTCGCCGGGTTCGCGACGATGCTGCTTGGCTGGGCGCCGCCACTCGCTCTCGCGGCGGGCGCCGTGCTGCTGTGGCTGACGCAGACGATGCTGACGCTGGCCGACTGGCTGGCGACGTGGAAGCTGACGCTGGTCGAGGTGGCCCGGCCGCCGCTGTGGGTCATTCTGGGCACGTACGGATTGCTGGCGCTGGCGTGGCTGGCGTTTCGGCCGGTCCGGCCTGATGACGTGTCCGCGCCGCGAGCGGCACAGCCCGGCGGACGCGGCGCGGCGCGCCGCGCGCTCGCTGCGGCCGTGCTGACGCTGGCCGCCTATGGCCTGCTGGCCGCCGGGTGTTTCCTGGCGGCGCCGCGTACCGGCGGGGCGACGACGCTGCACGTGCTCGACGTGGGCAACGGCAGCGCCACGCTCGTCGTCGCGCCCGACGGCCGTTCGCTGCTGGTCGACCTGGGCACGGCCGAGCAGGTCGACACCGGCCAGGTTGCCGCCCGGGCATTGGCGGCTGTCGGCGCGGCGTCGCTCGAAATGCTCGCGCTCTCGCACGCCGACCTGGACCACTACAGCGGGGTGCCGACGCTGCTGAGCGAGCTGAACGAGCGGACTTCAGCGGGCGGGCTGCCGCGGCTCGTCTCGACGGCCGCGATGGCGGAGTATGCCGGCGGCGCCGTGCTCGCCCGCATCCGCCGGCTGGCGCCTGCGGACACGCCGGCCGTCGAGATGATCTCGCAGAGCGACGAGCTGTCCGTCGGGCCGCTGCGGGTCGAAGTGCTCTGGCCGCCGCGGCCGCTCGATCCGGCCCTGCGCGAGAATGACACGTCGCTCGTAGTGCGGGTGCGCACGCCGGCGGGCCGCTCGGTGCTGATTCCAGGCGATATCGAGCAGGCGGCGATGCTCGCCCTGCTGGCCGACCACGCCGACGAACGTGTCGACCTGCGCAGCGACGTGCTGATTGCGCCGCACCACGGCAGCGTGGCGCCGTCTGCCACGGCGCGCTTTTACCGGGCGGTTTCGCCGCGCTGGGTGATTGCCTCCACCGGCCGGCCGCGTCCGGGACTGAGGGAGCTGGTCGAGCGCGAGCTGGGTCCGGCGTGCCGCGTGGTCACGACGCGTGAGCATGGGGCCGTGTCGCTGCGGCTGTCGGGGGATGAGATCGAGCTGCGGGCGGTGCGGTGAGTCTCGCGGATGTGGGGGTCGTGGGAGTCTGGCAGGCGGCCCGGCGGGCGCTGGCGACGCGAGAAGCCGTCGGCAGGGCGGCCGTGCGGGGCAAACCTGCGCATGCACCGGCTATCAGCCGGCGCCACACTTTCTGCACCGGCTATCAGCCGGTGCCACACTTTCCGAGGAAACTCGTCGCGATTCATGCGGCGGACGGCAGGGCGGGGTGTCCGTGGCGGTCCGCGCCGCGGCGATGTGTCCATGGCTGCGGCGGCCCGTATAATCCCTGGCCAGGGAACGATCTCGGCCGGCGGTGATCCATGAACACCAGAGCGCGATACGACTGATGAACACCCGTCCGCTCTACAACCGAGTCAGCGACGAGCTTCTGCCGGCGGTGCAGAAGCCGGCCCAGTACATCGGCGGCGAGGTGAACCAGCTCGTGCGGCCGGGGCAGTGGCAGGCGGCCGAGGTCCGCGTCGCGATCGCCTTCCCCGACACGTACACGATCGGCATGTCGCACCTGGGGTGTCAGATTCTCTACTGGCTGGCGAACCAGATGCCGGGCGTGTGTGCCGAGCGTGTCTTCAGCCCGTGGACCGACGCTGAACAGGTGATGCGGCAGCGCGGCATCCCGCTGTTCACCTGGGACACGCGCCAACCGGCGGGCAGCGCGGATATTTTCGCCGTCTCGCTGCAATACGAGCTGTGCTTTTCGACCGTGCTGAACATGCTCGACCTGGCGGGCATTCCGCTGCGGGCGGCCGAGCGCGGCGACGAGCATCCGCTGGTGATTGCGGGCGGGCCGCAGGCGGACAACCCCGAGCCGATGGCGGAGTTTCTCGACCTGGTCGTGATCGGCGACGGCGAGCACAGCCTGGCGGGCATTCTGGAGGCCTATGGCGAATACAAGCGGGCGGGCGTGCCGCGGCGCGAGATGATCCTGCTGCTGGCGCGGCGCTTTCCGTGGATCTATGCTCCGAACCTGTACGACGTGACCTATCACGAGGATGGGACGATCGCCGGGCTGCTGCCGCGGCACGAGGGGCTGCCCGCGCAGATCGAGCGCTGCAAGACGCCGGATTTCGACGAGGCGCCGTTCCCGCGCCGCCCGCTCGTGCCGTGGGTGGAGGTGGTGCACGACCGCATCAGCATCGAGGTGATGCGCGGCTGCCCGCAGGTCTGCCGCTTCTGCCACGCGGGCTACACCAAGCGGCCGCTGATGCTGCGGACGGTCGACCGCGTGCTGGAGATCGCCGAGGAGGCGTACTGGGCCACGGGGCTGCATGAGATCGGTCTGCTGTCGCTGAGCACGGCCGACTATCCCTATCTGCGCGAGCTGGCCGAGCGGGCGAATGAGCGCTTCGCCGCGCGGAAGGTGAATCTGAGCTTCCCGTCGCTGCGGGTCGACAAGATGCTTCAGAACATCCCCTGGATGGCGCGCAGCGTGCGCAAGGGCGGGCTGACGATCGCGGTCGAGGCGGCCAACGACGACATGCGCAAGGCGATCCGCAAGAAGGTCACCGACGGGAACCTGATGGAAGGCGTGCGGCAGGCCTACTTGGCCGGCTGGAACCGGGTGAAGCTCTACTTCATGGCGGGCTTCCCGGGCGAGCGGCCGGAGGATATCGACGGCATCTGGCGGCTGGCGCACCAGGTGAGCAATGAGCGGCGGCGGATCGGCAAGGGTCCGGCGGCGGTGACGGCCAGCGTAGGCTGGCTCGTGCCGAAGCCCTTCACGCCGATTCAGTGGATGGCCCAGCCGCGAGCGGAGTACTTCCGCGAGGTGCAGGATCGGCTGCGGGCGCTTCAGCGCGGCGGCTACGCGCCGGATGGGCCGCTGCCGCCGTGGACGCTGCGTTCGCGGGCGGCGCGGAGCGAGGCGCCGCTGGCGGGCCCGGCCGGGTATGCGGCCGTGTCGCTGAAGAACAAGCGTTCGGCGGTGCGGATCACGACGCCGAGCATCGAGACGTCGATCCTGGAGGGGGTTTTCGCCCGCGGCGATCGGCGGCTGGGGCCGGCGATCTACGAGGCGTGGAAGCGCGGCGCGCGGCTCGACGGGTGGGGCGAGTGCTTCAATCCGCGCGTCTGGGACGAGGCGTTCATGGCGGCGGGTGTCGATCCGGCGTGGTATGCGCATCGCGAGCGCGGCTTCGACGAAGTGATGCCGTGGGATCACATCGGGCTGCGGATCGGGCGGCAGTTTCTCGAGAAGGGCTACGACGACATGTACCACGAGGTGGGCGGCGTGAAACCGCATCTCGGCGTCACATCCCTGCCGGTCATCGGGTAGCGCGGCTCGTCGGACCGGGGCGTCGCGCGTCGTCGAATGGGCGGCGGGGTTGCTCGTCACGATGGCAGGGGCGCCCGCCTGGGCCTTGCATGCGGCCGAGGCGCCCGCGCTCCCCGAGCGGTTTGCGCGAAGCAGTTGTACGGGCGGGACGACCGTACCCGCCGCGCGTCGAAGGCGAAACGCTCGCACTCCCCCAGCGGTTTGCGCGAAGCAAGTGTACGGGCGGGACGCCCGTACCACCCGCGCGTACTGGGCGAAACACCCGGCCTGCCACGCTACCTGGCCGCGAGCGATTGGGTCGTCTTCCAGCATGCGACGACATGGCTCGCGTCGCCGTCCGCTTCGACCGGCGGGGCAAGCGACTGCTGTGCGGTGCGGCACGTTGAGTCTTCGCGGCCGAGCTGGCAGCGCGGATGGAACGGGCAGCCGTCGATCCGGACCAGCGGGCCGGGGACTTCTCCTTCGATAACGGGCAGGCGGCCGCGCGGAGCCGCATTCGTCGCGCCGGCCGGATCTCGCCGCAGCCGCAGCACGCTTCGCAGCAAGGCCCGCGTGTAGGGGTGACCAGGGTTTCGGAAGAGCGCGGCCGTCATCGCCTGCTCGACGATTCGGCCGCGGTACATGACCGATGTGGAATCTGCGAGCTGGGCGACGACGCCGAGGTCGTGCGTGATCAGCAGGATGGCGGTGCCGCGGCGGCGCTGAAGATCGGCCAGCAGGGCGAGAATCTGCGCCTGAACGGTGACGTCGAGGGCGGTCGTCGGCTCGTCGGCGATCAGCAGGGCGGGCTCGCAGGCGATGGCCATGGCGATCATGACGCGCTGCCGCATGCCGCCGGAGAGCTCGTGCGGATACTGGCGGGCGCGGCGGGCGGCATCCGGAATCGCTACGGCGGCCAGCAGCTCGGCCGCGCGGTGCAGCGCGCTGCGCCGCGACATGCGTTTGTGGAGCCGCAGCGGCTGGGCGACCTGCTGGCCGACGCTCAGCACGGGGTTCAGGCAGGAGAGCGGCTCCTGGAAGATCATGGCGATGCGGTTGCCGCGGATCTGCCGCAGCCCGGGCGGTGCCAGCGCGGCCAGGTCGCGGCCCTCGAAGAGAATATGACCGGAATCGATGCGTCCGCCGGGCGGGAGCAGCCGCAGGATCGACATCGCCGTCATGCTCTTTCCGCAGCCCGACTCGCCGACGAGCGCGACGGTCCGGCCGGCCGGCACGTCGAGCGAGACGCCCTGCACCGCCCGAACGAGACCTTCGTCCGTGCGGATCGACGTGCTCAGATCGCGAATGGAAAGCAGCATCACTTGTTGTCGGTCGGATTCGCCGCGCCGCCGCGGGCCAGGGCCGCGAATCTCTCGCCGCGCTCGCGGAAGTCGGCGAACATGCCCCACGACGCGCAGCCCGGCGAAAGCAGGATCGTATCGCCCGGGGCCGCGTGCGCTCTGCACAGCGCGACCGCGGCGGGAAGATCGTCGCACAGCTCTGCCCGGCCGCCGGCGTCGCGGACGGCCGCCGCGATGCGCGGGCCGGTCTGGCCGAGACAGGCGACGAGCCGGGCCCGCTGAGCGGCGAAACGGGCCATCTCGGTCAGGTCCGCCCCCTTGTCATAGCCGCCGAGGATGACCAGCAGCGGCGCGTCGAATGAGCGCATCGCAGTCAGCGCGGCCTGCGGCGTGGATGATTTCGAATCGTTCACGTACGTTACGCCGTCGAAGACGCCGACGCGGTGCAAGCGGTGCGGCAGGCCCTCGAAATTCGCGAGCGCACGAATGGCCGCGTCGGCCGGCTGGTTCAGCAGGGAAGCGACGGTCAGTGCGGCGGCCGCGTTCTCGCGATTGTGCAGGCCCGGCGCGGCCAGCGGCGGGACGTCCCATCGCAGCGGGCAGATCGTCGAAGCACCTGCCGTGTCCGCCGGCCAGGCACCTGGAACATCACCCTCCAGCCCGTAGCGCCAGACATTCAGTCCCCGTCCGGCCGCCTCGTAAGCCGTCGCATCGAGGCTCTGTCCGCATCCGAGCACCAGCGCATCGCGCCCGGGTTTCTGAAAGCGGCAGATGTTCTGCTTGGCGGCGGCGTAGGCCTCGAAGCTGCCGTGCCAATCGATGTGATTGGGGTCGAGATTGGTGATGACGGCGATGCCGGGGCTCCAGCTCACAAGCGGAGTGCGCTCGAGCTGAAAGCTCGACAGCTCGAGCACGACCGTGTCGTGCTCGCGGATCTGCGGCAACGCGTCGAGCAGCGAGCCGCCGAGGTTTCCACCGAGCCAGGTCTTGCCGAGACTCTCGAAGCATTCCAGAACATGCCCGATCATCGACGTGACCGTGCTCTTGCCGACGGAGCCGGTGACGCCGATCGTCCGCGCGGGGCAGCGCTCGACGAAGAGGTTGATCTCGGTCGTGACCGGAACGCCGGCCGAGCGGGCGGCCTCGAGGTATGGCGAGCGCTCCGGGACGGCCGGGTTGACGACGACGAGGTCCGTCTCGCAAAAGTCGCGCTGGTCGTGCCCGCCGAGCCGCAGGCGGACCGGCAGGCCGGCCAGCCCGGCCAGGCCCTCGGCCAGCGCCTCGGCCGGCTTCTGGTCCGTCACGAGCACATCCGCTCCGGCCGTCGCGAGCCAGCGGGCCACGCCGGCTCCTCCGCCGAAGCGGCCGAGGCCCATGACGGTGACGCGGCGGTTTCGCCAGTCGGCGATCATGTCGGCTCCTGCGCGGCGGTGAGCGGCCGGTGCGGTCGGCCGGCCGCGGCGACGCCCGCAAGCGGGTAGGATAGCGGCTCTGACAGACAGCTCGCGAGGGAGACATGGACCCGATGGGATTGAGTGTTCGCCCGGCGGCCGCGGCCGACGTGGAGCCGATCACGGAGTTCAACCTGCGCATGGCGGAGGAGACGGAGAGCCGGCGGCTGGAAAGAGCGACGGTGCGGCGGGGTGTGGGCCGCGTGCTGGAGGATGGGGCGCGCGGCCGCTACTTCGTGGTGGAGCGTGGCGGCGGGGTCGTGGGGCAGTTGCTGGTCACGCAGGAGTGGAGCGACTGGCGCGACGGCTGGTTCTGGTGGATACAGAGCGTGTACGTGGTGCCGGAGCTTCGCGGGCAAGGCGTGTATCGGTTGCTGCACGAGCACGTGTGCGCGGCGGCGCGGGCGCAGGGGGACGTCTGCGGCGTGCGGCTGTATGTCGACGCGGAGAACGAGCGGGCGCAGCGTGTCTACGAGCGGATGGGCATGCTGCGGACGCGGTATCTGATCTATGAAACGGATTGGAGCGATGCGCCGCGGCGGTGATTGCGACCGCCGATGGCGCGGGTCGCAGTGCGATCAGTTCCCGGCGTCGCGCCCGCGCGTGAATAGTGTCGGCTCACCGGGGAGTTCGGGAAGCTGGGCACCGAACCGGTGCCGGGCGACCAATTGCGACCAGGGATCCAGCTCGGCCACCAGCGCCTTGATCTCCTCGGCTGTCTTCCAGGTCAACGGCTCGCGGCCGAATTCCTGGTCGACCGACTGCCGGCGGATCTTCGGCCGCCCGCCGACCTGAACTTCGAAGAGCACGGCCAGATGGTGTTGTCCGGCCTTCGAGCGCGGGTCATGAATGATGCCGATGCGCTCGCTGTGCAGAATGCTGACGCCGATCAACTCCTCGTCCAACTCGCGCCGCAGGCAGCGTTCGAAGATCGCGTCCGGCATGCTCGCGTCCCAGTCTTTCTGTTCGGCGTGGCCGCCCAACAGGAGCGTGAACTTGCCGCTCAGTTCAGAGCGCGGATGGTCGGCGCGGCGACGGGCGACGAGATACCGGTCCGCCGCATCGGTGAGCAGCGCGTAAGGCACGACCTGCATGACACTGGTCGACTGCTCGGCATCGACGCGCCGCTGAAAATGCGGCCGGCCACCCTTCAGAATCGAGCGGATCACCGGCTCGACGCGCTCCGGCCGGACCTCCAGTCCTTCGACGTCGACTACGTCTGTGACGAGCAGGTTCTGATCGAGCGTTTCGTGCATGAAGTTCAGGATCCTTGCGGCGACGACGAATGCGATCCGATCGAATTTCGGCGGTTTCCCATTTCGGAACGAAGTATCCACGTGGTGGATCGTGAAGAGGTCTTCTGAGGCCGCCGCGGCTTCCGAGTACACACGGTTCAGCTCCGTGAGCGTGTCCGGGTTCATGACCGACCCAAGCTCTCAAGCTCTCAAGCTCTTGAATCAGCTTACTGTCAATCTCCCGCGCCAGCGAGGTCTTCGAGTCCGCCGTGAACAGGAACACGCCCCGTTCGCGTTTTCGCCACAAGTCCAGCGTCAGGAACTTGGTAATCGCGGTCCGGTCCGTTTCGGAGAGGCGGCCGCTGGACGACTCGAGGTAATGAATCCATGCGGTCGCGTCGAAGAGCCCACGGTCGAGCAGCACGATATCCGGTGGATCGGCCTCGTGAGACAGCTCGAGCACATGGCGAAGCGCGTAGCACGCGGACCAGATATTGAATGCGAACCAGTCGTCGCACAGTGCCGCCGGGGTGCGCAGCGAGGCTCCTTCGGCCGGCTGAACGACTTGAAAACCTCAGCGGCGCAGAAAGTGACCGATGATGCCGATGATCGTGCACTTCCCCGATCTCGGCGTACCGGAGAACTCGAAGAAGAACGGGTGCTGCGCCTCGCAATCCTCGCGCCTCAGCAGGTGAAACACCCGCTCCGCGCGGCGATGCAGTTCACCGAGTTCGTGCTTGCTCGGCGAGTCACCCGAAATGTCGAGCCGTTCAGCCGCCACAGCACCGTATGATAGGGAATTGTTAGGTCGTCGTCAAGGCTCCGGAGGCCGTCGAAGTTAGGCACCGTCGCTACTACAGGTTTCCCCGCTTGGCCTGTTCGCGCTCCAGGCTGACGAAGAGAGCCTTGAAGTTGCCCTGTCCGAAGCCGCGGCAGCCGTGCCGCTCGATCAGCTCGAAAAACAGCGTCGGGCGGTCCTGCATCGGCGCCGTGAAGATCTGAAGCAGATACCCGTCCTCGTCGCGGTCGACCAGAATCCCCAGCTCCTCCAGCTCGCTGTAATCCTCCTCGATCTCGCCGACGCGGTCGCGCAGGTCCTCGTAGTACGTCTCGGGGACGCGCAGAAAATCGATGTCGCGCTTGCGCAGCTCGCGGACTGATTCGCAGATGTCCGGCACGTTCATGGCGATGTGCTGCACACCCGGCCCCTGGTAATACTCCAGGTATTCGTCGATCTGACTCTTCTTCTTGCCCTCGGCCGGCTCGTTGATGGGGAACTTGCACTTGCCCGAGCCGTTCTCCATCACCTTGCTCATCAGGGCG
>CAZXUI010000103.1:0-11443 GCA_964643885.1 uncultured Planctomycetales bacterium | reverse complement strand
GACCGGTCTCTGACCGGTCATTGAATCTGGGGGACCGGTCTCTGACCGGTCATTGGATCTGGGGGACCGGTCTCTGACCGGTCATTGAATCTGGGGGACCGGTCTCTGACCGGTCATTGGATCTGGGGGACCGGTCTCTGACCGGTCATTGAATCTGGGGGACCGGTCTCTGACCGGTCATCTCATGGGGGACCGGTATCTGACCGGTCATCTCATGGGGGACCGGTCTCTGACCGGTCATTGGAGGACCGCATTCTGACCGGACTTTGGGAGGACCGGAGGGTGGCACGCTCTCGCCGAAGGCGTGAGCATGTTTTTCAACCCGCGCCCCGATGTCGCGCACGCTGAAAGCGTGCGACAGGCTGCCCCGCATGCGCCGGCCGCATCGATTCCGGCCGGCCCGGCGGTCCCGGTCGACACGAATCGAATCGCCGGATACGTGGGTGCCCTGCCAGCGGCTTTTGGTCTCGGCCGGGCACCCCCGCGGCGGGTGAGAATAAGGCGACTTGACCCACCGCGGAATCAGTCAATCCCGTAGCCGTTGACGTATTGCTCCGAGAACAGGTCGTAGTCGCCCCAATCGACCACGCCATCGCGAGTGAGGTCTGCCCGCCGCACCTGGCTACGCCCTAACATCTCACTGGATCTCGAATCCCCAATAGGTGCCTGGTGACACGATCACCCAGCGACCGTCGAAGATGAGATCGGGGCGAGAACGCTCGGCTCGTAGCTGCGACCGAACGGCACTGCCAACAGAGATCACAGACGCCCCCGGCCAATCAGCTCGGTGGCGAGCGTCTCGTTGCGCCGCACAAGGACGCCCCAAGACGCCAAGCAAAAAGTGGGCGTTCACGGAGAACGTGTCTTGACTTCTTGCTTCATATAGGTGGCCAGCGCCCTCGGCCGCTTCGCGGCCAGCTCGTGACCGGTCAGAGACCGGTCCCCCATTCTCGGAGCAGGGATCACCGGTCCGCCGCGCTGGCAGCAGGTGTCGGTGCGAGATGGGAATCTCGCACCAGGGACGTCCCCCATTCTCCAGTCACGGGCAAGCTGCGCTTGCCCATGCCACCCGGCCGCGCAGGCACGCACCCGCGCCAGCCACACTCCTTAATCCCTCAATCCCTGATTCCCTCAATCCCTCAATCCCCTAGTCCCTCAATCCCTCGGCCCCTCAATCCCCCAATCCCCCCTTCACGGCCCCGCCCGGTACCGCAGCCCCGTCGGAACCGCCGGCTCCGCCGAGCTCAGCCCGCACGAGAACTCCCACCCGCCCGATGCGTTCGTCACCTTCAGCAGGATCGTGTTCCACCCCGCCTTCAGTTTGGCCGGCGCCTTGTCCGACAACGGCGTGTGCCCGCGGTTCACATTCGCCGTATGCACCACTTGGCCGTTGACCCACGCGCGCACGCCGTCGTCGCTGCCCACCTCCAGCATCACCGCCTGCTCGCGCTCGCTGTGCACCAGCGATTGCACGTACACGCAACGGTTCGCCCCGTCGAGGCCCGCGATCTTCGACAGCTCCACCTTCCACGGATCGGTCACGCTCGTCACCGGCAGGCGCTTCCACAGCTCGGCCGCCGCATCCGCCTTCTCCGGCTCGAAGACGACGTCCATCAGCGCCGTGGCGCTCTTGCCCTCCTGCTGATACGGCCCGGCGTACTGCCACGCCGTCAGCTTGCCGTCCAGCCCCGCCATATACGCCTCCAGATCGTCCAGCGTCGCCGCCAGCTTCTCATCGGCCGCGCCCGCCCGCAGTCGATCCAGGATCGGGCGCGCCTCGTCGCGGTCCCACGCCGCCATCCCGCGCACGATCGAGCCCAGCGCCAGCAGCGCCTCGGCCTTCAGCTCCTCCAGGCCCACCAGCCGCTCGGCCAGCTCGAGCGCCTCCGGCGTGTGCACGCGGCCGAGCGCTGAGAGGATCATCTTCTGCTCCTCCGGCCGGCGGGCCCGCTCCATCGCCTCGCGGATCAGGGCCAGGCTCTCCGCCGGCTCGCGCGGGCTGGGCTGACTCAGCAGCCGCAGAAACCCCCGCAGCGCCAGCAACTGCTCCTTCTCATCGCCGGAGCTGCGGAACAGCTCCAGCAGATCGTCCAGTGCGGCCGCCTCCGGCCAGTTGGCCAGCACGCGGACGGCCTCCTCGCGCACCGGGCCGGCCGGCGCGTTCTGGACCACGCCGCGCAGCCACTCCAGCCCGCGCTCGCCGCCGAGCCGGCCGACCAGCCGCACCAGCGCGCTCATCGCCCAGGGCGGCGCCTGCCGCGGCCAGTGACGAAGCAGCAGGTCGACCCGCTGCGAGCCGTCGAGCCGCGAGACGAGCGCGAAGAGGTGATTCTCGGCCTCCTCGACCGCTTCGGGCCCGGCCAACACGAAGGCGCGCGTCATGGCCGGCAGCGCATCGGCGCCGCCGAGCTTCGAGATCGCCTCCATCACCGCGACCGGCTCGGATTCCTCCGGGCTGGCGACCGCCGCCATGAGCAGCGGCAGCGCCCGCCGGCAATTTCGCTCGCCCAGGGCGCGGTACAGCGCGATGCGCTTGGTTGCCTCGGCTTCCCTGAGCGCGAAGAGGATGTCGTCATCCACATCCGTGCCGCTGAGCTTCACGAGCGTCTCGAAGGCGGCCTTGCCTTCCTCGCCGCCGACGACGCACCCGTCCGCGAGAACCTCCACCGTTCGCCGGTCGTTCACGTGCAGCATCGCGCGATAGGCCGCCTCGCGGACCTGCCCGTGCGGCTCCCGCGTCGCGGCCACGACGGCCGGCACGGCCGCGTCGTCCCCGCGCCGCGCCAGCGCGGCCAGAATCATCAGCTTTTCTTCCGGCGCGGCCTTCGGCAGCAGCTCACAGAGCGCCCCCGTCGCCTCCGGCCCGTCGGTCTCGGCCAGGGCCGCGATCGCCGCCTCGCGCAGCTCGGGCGGTGTGTCGCCCGTCAACACACCCGTCAGGCGCGAAAGCGCCGCGGCCGGATCGGCCTTGCACAGTCCCTGCAACGCCGCAATCCGGGCCATCACGGGTAGATCCGCGGACCACAACTCGTCAAGCAGGGCCGCGGCGCCCCGAGTCTCGCCGGCGCGCGTAAGAGCTTCCGCGCACTGCACGAGCGCCAGGGCCGCCTCGTCTCGCAGGGGCGAGTTGCGTTCATCCGCCAGCGCACGGAGCCTCGTGGTTGCAGCTTCGCCGCCCACTCGACCGAGCGCGACCACCGCCGCGCGGGACACATCGTCGCTGAGCTTCGTGCAGGCGACGAGCATCGCGGCCGACTCGGTCTCACCGCGCGCGGCCAGCGCGTTGATCAGCGCGATCCGCCAGGCGTCATCCTGCGTCTTCTCGAGCGCGGCGCGCAGTGCCGCGCCAGCCTCAGCGCTCGGGTTGTGCTGAAGCGCGCGGCGGGCCGTTTCGCGAACCTCCCCGTCACCGTCGGCCAACAGCCCCGTCAGCGTCGCCACGCACTCCGCCCCGCCGATCGTCTCGAGCCGGCGGATGAGCCAGACGCGGGCCGGCTGCGGCGTGGTGTCGCCCAGCCGCTCGCAGATCGCGCGAGAAAATGCCGCCCGCGACGCCTCCGCCCCCGGCCGGCCGGCGTGCAGGCAGAGCTGCTCCAGCAGCCGCTGCGGCTGTTGCCGCGCGACGGGGTCTTCCTGGGCCAGCCCCGGCAGCAACGCGTCGATCAGCTCGCCGTAGATGACGGACGCCGTCGCCGCGTCGAAGCGCTGCGGGGCCGCATCCTGCGCGAGCGCGCCCGGCGCGCGGCTCAGCGCCGACGCGGCCAGCACGGCGAGCGTCAGTCTCAGAAACGAGTTTCGGGTCATGCGGTTCACGCGTCGATCCTCCACGGGGCGCGCTTCGGGCGATCCAGCCAGCGGGCGGCCTCGCCGTCGCCGATGATCTCTTCCTTGCGGGGGTCCCAGCGAATCTTGCGGCCGAGCCAGCAGGCGATATTGCCGAGGTGGCAGGCCGTGATGGTTCGGCAGCCGATCTCCACGTCGCAGATCGGTCGCTGCCGCGTGCGAATGCAGCGGAGCCAGTCGACCTGGTGGCCGGGGCTCTCATAAAGATGCACGTCGCCGGGCGCGAGCGGTTCATCGGCGAGCGCGGCGGGCTCGGCCCGGAAGTGGCCGCGGTTCACCTCGATCATCCCGTCGCTGCCGCGGAACTGGATGCCGTTGGCCTTCGGGCCGCGAAACATGCGGACGCCGTTTTCATAGACGAAGGTGAGCCCCCAGCCGCCGGGCTCGTCCGGCGGGATGATCTCGACCGGGCCGCTCTCGTCCATGCCCAGGCCCCACTGGCCGATGTCGAAATGGTGCGCGCCCCAGTCCGTCGTCATGCCGCCGGAGTAATCGCGCACCAGCCGCCAGCCGCCGCTGTAGCTGCCGCTGCATCGCTCCGCGTTGTACGGCGCCCACGGCGCGGGACCGAGCCAGCGATCCCAGTCGAGCCCCTCGCGCACCGGCTCGGGCGCGAACTGCTTGTCGGTCGACGGCACGCCGATGTTCACCTCGACCTCGTGCACCTTGCCGATCCGCCCGCTGCGGACCAGCTCGCACGCGCGGCGGAAGTTCTCGCTGCTGCGCTGCTGGCTGCCGGTCTGAAAGACGCGGCCGTAGCGGCGGACGGCGTCGGCCATCGCGCGGGCCTCGCGAACGGTCAGCGAAAGCGGTTTCTCGCAATAGACGTCCTTGCCGGCGCGGCAGGCGGCGATGGAGATGATCGCGTGCCAGTGGTCCGGCACCGCGATGAGCACGGCGTCGATATCCGGCCGGGCCAGCAGCGACTCGAACTCGTTGAACGTCTCGCAGCCTGTGTACGTGCCGGCCTCGCGCTGGTCCGCATAGTGCCGCTCGACCTGCTCGCGGGCCGCCTCGCGCTTGGCCTTGTCCACGTCGCAGATGGCGACGATCTGCACCTCGCCGATGCCGAGGAAGTTGCCCAGGTGCCCGCCGCCCA
This sequence comes from uncultured Planctomycetales bacterium, assembly GCA_964643885.1. Lineage (GTDB taxonomy): Bacteria > Planctomycetota > Phycisphaerae > UBA1845 > Fen-1342 > CAADGL01. Next base: position 6,501 of record CAZXUI010000103.1, on the reverse strand, counting down.
TGTTGCCCACGCCGATGAAGCCCAGCGCGATGCGTTCGCTCGCCGCCGGCCGGCCGGCGCGGCCGAGGGCGCTGGCCGGGACGAAGCAGGGTGCGGCGGCCAGCGCGGCGGCGGATTTCAGAAGCTGGCGGCGCGAGATCGGTCGTTTGCGGATCATGCTCAGGTTCGCTCCGATGAATGCCGTGGCGGCAGCGTGACGGTACTATACTGGTCGCAATCGACCGATCGGTCAAAGGCGCGAGGACCCGCAGAGCCGGGAGGTGGTTCATGTTCGCTTCACATGTGCGTGGGATGGTCGCCGTCGGGTTGCTCGCGGCCGTCGCGCTTGCGGCGGCGGGGCAGGAGTCGCAGCGGGCGCCGGGCGTGGTGCTGAGCCTCTACGACATCGGCCAGGGCGTGCCGGCCATTCCGGAGCTGGCGGCCGGGCAGGTGCCCAACGAGGTGCGCGTGCTCGAGCAGATCGTCGTGCGCGAGGGGCAGTTCGGCGGGCTGCGCGACAGTTTCTATTCGGAGATCGGCGGCCTGCTGCGCGTGGAGCGGGCCGGGTCGTACGCGTTTCGGCTCATCAGCGATGACGGCTCGCGGCTCTATATCGATGGGCAGGCCGTCGTCGACCACGACGGGCCGCACGGGCCGGAACCGAAAGACGGCACGGTCGAGCTGTCGGCCGGCGAGCATGAGCTGCGGATCGTGCACTACGAGGCGGGCGGCGGCGAGCACCTGGAGCTTCAGTGGCGGCCGCCCGGCGCGAGCGGCGCGGCGTTCGCGGCGATCCCGGCCGAGGCGCTGTGGCACGATGCGTCCGCCTCGCGGCCGACGGCGCCCGGCCGCAAACGGATCATCCCGCCGCTGCGCCGCGGCCGGCCGGGGGACGGGACGCCGATCACGCGGCCGCATCCGAGCACGCAGCAGGATATTCCCGAGTGGAAGACGCCGAACTCCGCGCGGAGCAAGTTCAACGACGGGATCTTCCAGACGATGCACGCGGCCCGTCGCGACACGCCTGAGCCGCTGGTTGCGTGGATTCCGGGCGATCAGGCGGCGGCGGCGTACACGGACAGCTTCGTGCTGAGAGACTCTCCATCCCTCGGTCTCTACTACTTCGACTCTTCCGGCCTGAGTGATTTGAGCGGCGCGTCGGAGCAGGAGCCGTTCGACGGACAGTTGATCCTGGCATCCGCGGAAGGCGAAAGCAAACGCGTGATGGCAGATCTGGTCGTGGACTTGGAGGCGAAGGAATCGGCGGGCCAGGGTTGTGTCTTCCGTTTCGGCGGCCCGATGACCAGTCGCAAAGCCAGCGGCAAGTACACGTTTGAGATGCAGCGCGTCTGGGCGATGACCAACGGCCTGCTCGTCTCGTTCACCAGGCCGCTCGACCCGCGCTGCGGCTGGGACCCCGACTCATACTACATCGAGCAGTGGCCCTTCAGCATCGCCAAACAGCAGCCTCCGCGGCGCGACGGAAAGGTCTACCCCGTCAAGTCCGCCAGCGTCTCGGAGGACCGGCGGAGCGTGTTCCTCGAGATCGACGACCTGAACACGTCGAACGTCGTCTACCTGCGTCTGCTGCCGCCGTGCATCAGCGAAGACGGCGAGCTGCCGTGGAGTACGGAGGCGTGGCTGACGCTGAATGCGCTTTCCGATGAGAATCAGCCGAACCGGGTCGGAACCGTTCGCCCGCGGCCGCCGCAGCCGCCCCAGAACGTGCTGACCGACGCGGAGAAGGCCGAGGGCTGGCGGCTGCTGTTCGACGGAAGAACGACGGCCGGCTGGCGGGGCTTCAAGCGCGACGGCATTCCGGCCGGGCCGGACGGCGAGCCCGGCTGGAAGGTCATCGACGGCTGCCTGGTTCGCACGGGACCGGGCGGCGACATCATCACCACTGAGCAGTTCGGCAACTTCGAGCTGAAGATCGAGTGGCGGATCAGTGCGGCCGGCAACAGCGGAATCTTCTACCGCGTCGGCGAGGATGGCGAGCTGCGCTGGGTCTGGGAAACCGGGCCGGAGTACCAGGTGCTCGACAACAGCGAGCATGCCGACGGCCGCAGTGCGCTCACGTCGGCGGCATCGAACTACGCCCTTTACGCGCCGAGCCGCGACGCGACACAGCCGGTGGGCTTGTTCAACGAGGCGCGGATCGTGGTCGACGGCGGCCGCGTGGAGCACTGGCTGAACGGGGAGAAGGTGGTCGAGTACGAGATCGGCAGCGACGAGTGGAAGCGGCGCGTCGCGGGCAGCAAGTTCGCCAGCATGCCGCACTACTCCACGCGCGACGTGGGGCATATCGCGCTTCAGGACCACGGGGATCGCGTGTGGTATCGGAATATCAAGATTCGCGAGCTGCCAAGAGGCGAACCCGGCCGGCCGCGCGCGACGCAGGATGGGGATGGAGGAAGGGATTGAGGGATTGAGGGACTAAGGGATTGAGGGATTAAGGGATTGAGGGATTGAGGGATTGAGGGATTAAGGAGTGTGGCTGGCGCGGGTGCGTGCTGGCGCGGCGGGGGGGGGGGGATGAGAGACGGGGCGCGTGCAGGGGGCGTATGGGGCGCGTGTGGGGCTGCCTGCCGCACGCTTTCAGCGTGCGAGGCCTGGGGGGCTCGTGACCCAGGGCGTCGCTCGCTGGCCGTGGGCTGTCCTTCCGTGCACCTTCGGTGCGGTTCAGGCGGCGAAGCGTACGCTCAATGCGGCCGGTGGGCGGCATGGGCGATCGCAGCTTGCCCGTGGGTCCGGCCGTGCACCGACGGCGCGATGGGCAGCGGGGCGGGGCGCGGGCGGAGATGGCGGCCGGCGGTCGGTTGGCATTGCCGGCGGAACCGTGGCATCGGGCAGCGGCGGCTATTCTGCACCGGCTATTAGCCGGTGCCACACTTTCCGAGGGAGCTTGCCACATTGAATGCGGCCGTCGCCCCGTGCGCGGCTTGGGGTTCGGAGCTCGGGACCCCGTGCTTGGCGCACGGGGAGCGCCGCGTGTCGCACATACGGCCGATCCAGTCTGTGTCAAAGCCGCCGCCCTGACCAAACCGGACCGATCCCGTCCCAGACCCACGGCGAAATGGCGCTTTGCGGCCGGGCGGGCCGTCGGTAGGATGGCGCTGTTCGGGCGGCCGGCCGGACCGACCTATCGGACGGTCTCGCGATCGCCGGCGTCCCGTATGCCACTGCTATCTTCTCCGCTTTGTTGCGGGCAGGACCGCGAATTTCCCCGCCCCCCCCGCGGGCGAAACGCGACCACGCCAAGGAGTCCGTGAATGCTCAGCCTCAACCTGCGCCGTTGTGGCCTGCTGGCCGGTCTGATTCTGCCTGTCGTTGCCGCGACCGCTCACGAGGACGATCCGAAGCTGCTGGACCGCCAACCCCGCTACGAGGGTGCGGGCTGGCGGGCGGGCCAGTCGCGCAGTGAGCCGCCTTCGTTCCCCGCGGGCGGCATCTCGCTTCAGAGCTGGATCACGCTGACGGAGTTCGGCGCCGAGCACCAGTCGGGCAACGACTGCTGGGGCTACGTCTCGCCGAGCGGGCGGGAATATGCGCTGATGGGGCTCTCTCACGGAACGGGCGTGGTGGAGATCACCGACCCGGCCAGCGCCACGCTCATCGGCGTGATCCCCGGGCCGGGCAGCCTGTGGCGCGACATCAAGGTCTATTCGCACTATGCGTACACCGTCAGCGAAGGCGGGTCTGGCATCCAGGTGATCGACCTGTCGAACGTCGACGCGGGCGAGGTGACGCTGGTCAACACGGTGCTCGAGGGCGGGACGGAGGCGACCCACAACGTCGCCATCGACACGACGAGCGGCTACCTCTATCGCTGTGGCGGCGGGTCGAACGGCCTGCGTATCTACAGCCTGGCCGACCCGGCCAACCCGCAGTACGTGGGGGGCTGGTTCACGCGCTACGTGCATGATGCGCAGATCGTCACCTACGAGAGCGGCCCGTACGCGGGGCGGCAGGTCGCCTTCGCCTGTAGCGGCTTCAACGGCGGCTGGGTCGAAACGGGGCTCGATATCCTGGACGTGACGGACAAGAGCAACATCCTCCCGCTGGGGCGGACCTTCTACGCCAACAGCGCCTACTCGCACCAGGTGTGGCTGTCGAAGGATCGCCGCTATGCCTACCTGGACGACGAGCTGGACGAGTCGTTCTACGGAGCGACCACGACCACGCACGTGATCGACGTGAGCGACCTGACGAACCCGCAGCCGGTCGGCACGGCGGCCAACAGCTCTTCGGCGATCGGGCACAACCTGTACGTGCACAACAACCTGATCTACGAGGCGAACTATCGCAGCGGGCTGCGCGTGTTCGACATGGCCGATCCGAAGCGGCCGGTCGAAGTGGCCTGGTACGACACCTACGGCGAGAACGACTTTCCGGCGTTCAACGGGCTGTGGAGCACCTATCCGTTCTTCCCGAGCGGGACGGTGATCGGCAGCGACATGGAGAAGGGGCTGTTCGTCTGGCGGGTGGACCGTCTGCCGGTCTCGATCAGCATCACGGGCGGGGCGCCGCAGCAGATGTCGCCGGATGGGGCGAGCTTCGAGCTGGAGATTCTCAGCGCCAACGGCGGGCAGCTCGACGAGGCCAGCCCGACGCTGTACGTCGATCTGGGCGCGGGGTATCAGCCGATGGGGCTCGTGCACCTGGGCGGGAGCGTGTGGCGGGCAGACCTGCCGCCGGCCGAGTGCGAGGTGACGACCATGCAGTATTACGTGTCGGCCGCGAGCATCGAGGGGGTGGTGGTGACGGCGCCGTTTGACGCGCCGACGCGGACTCTCGAGGTGGCCGTGGCGCACGAGGATGTCGACGCGGACGGGGTGGGCGACGACTGCGACAACTGCAAGCAGCACGCGAACCCGACGCAGGGGGACGCGGACGGCGACGGCGTCGGCAACGTGTGCGACAACTGTCTGAACCGGGCGAATGCGGACCAGAGCGACCGCGACGGCGACGGCGTGGGCGACTCGTGCGACAACTGCCCGGATACGCCGAACGCGTTCCAGACGGACAGCGACGGCGACGGGATCGGCGATGCGTGTGATCCGTCGACGGCGACGCAGGACGATGAGGAAGACGACACGCCGCCTGCGCCGGAGCCGGACGAGCCGCGCGATGAGCCGCAGGATGACTCGTCGGCCGACGCGCCGACGCCGCCGGCCGCCGAGGAGCCGGCGGGTGATGATGGGTCCGCAGATGACGGTGAGGGCGAGACGGATCCGATGGCGGAGCTGGCGCCGCTGGCGTGCGGCAGTGCGGGCGGCTGCGGGCCGGGGACGCTGGCGGTGATGCCGCTGATGCTGGCGGGTTTGGCGGGGATGAAGCGCGGGTTTCGCCGGCGGGGGTCGTTTGTAGGGTGCGTGCCTTGACGCACCGGCTTGCAGGGTGCGTGCCCTGACGCACCAGCACTCCTTGATATCCTAGCCGAGCGCGCCTCAAGATGGAGAGCGCGGGCGTCTCGTCCGCAGTTCTCGGGTGGTACGGGCGTCTCGCCCGCAACTCTCGGGTGGTACGGGCGTCTCGCCCGTACAAACCGGACTCAACTGCCGCGCCTTGAGCGGCGCGCACACCCCGCCTGCGTGGCCCGGGCCGCGACCGTCCGGTGCGCGGAACAGAGCCGCGCCCGTGAGGAAGCGGGCCAGCGCAGCAACCGATCTCGCGCACACCCCGGACACTGCGTGTCCGGGGCGGACGCGCCGGAACGCGACCACCTGAAAACAGCGCAGCAGCGCCTTAGATAGGTAAATGTCCCCTCGCGCTGGCGCGGAATGCGCACCACCCCCAGCCCGCTCCCTTACCAGGCTGTCGAAAAAGTCGCGCCGGCGTTTTTCGACAGCCCATCGATCGCCTGGCGTCGCATCTGACCCCCGGGGTTCGATGGGCAAACTCGGTATTCGAACAGCGCGAGATCGAGTATTTCGACAGCCTGTTACGGTCGCGGCTCTTAGCAGACCGGCGGTCGCGGCTCTGGGCACAATTGCGGGCGGGACGCCCGCGCTCCCCAAAGGGTGCAGCCCGGTGGAGTCGGTCGGGTGCGTTCTCGGGGCACCCTGCGACCTACGAACGGGTGCGTCAAGGGACGCACCCTAATGTCATGACAAAGCTGTCTCCCCGGTACGGTTACCGTACCAACGGCCTTGTTTCGGGCCAACGAACAGAAGGGAGACAGCCAATGATCTTTGTAGGCGCAGACGTGCACATTCGCAATAGCTATTTGTACGCGACCGACTTTGACCGCAAGCGGCTGATGCACGGACGCGTGCCGAACACGCTGGCCGAGCTGCGCGATTCTTGTGAGGCGCTGCTGGGCGAGGTCGGTGGCGAGGTCCAGCCGGTGCGGCAGCGGCTGGCCCGCCCCGCTGTCGACCCACACCTCGGCCCAGTCCTCCGACCAGCCGCCCTCCGGGTCGACGGCCGCATACGCCGCCAGCACGGCCCGGTCCAGCTCTTCGGGCTCTTCCGCAGAATTCGTGGGTTGAATCTGGGGGAACCAGCTCCGCAGGTTTC
>CAZXUI010000102.1:0-13175 GCA_964643885.1 uncultured Planctomycetales bacterium | reverse complement strand
CATACACGTCAGGAGAAACGCGGATGAACTCGCAGCACACCGCGTGCCACAAACGAACGCGGCGGCGCGAAAACGGTTCGCCGCCGCAGAAACGGAGCGAATCCTGCCCAGTCCGGCGGATGGTGCGCGATTCGACCCATCAGGATGCGCCAAGCGCCTCGAGGCGCGACGGCCGGCCGGCGACCCTCCGCGCAGCGAGATCATGGCCGAGCCGTGGGCCGGTCGTGATTCAGGGAACCCCCCGTCCGGGGCGCATTGCGTCCTCATGCGGCCGGGTCGCTGGCGGTCTGCGGGGAATGGCTACGAGCGGCTCAGCTCGACATTTAGCCAGGCGCGGGCGGCCCGCCAGTCGCTCTCGACGGTGGTCTTCGAGACGCCGAGCACCTCGGCCACCTCGTCGACCGAGAGGCCGCCGAAGTAGCGCAGCTCGACGACGCGGTGCTTGCGGGGGTCGAGCTCGGCCAGGCGGGAGAGGATGTCGTCGAGGGCGACGAGGTCGACCTGCTGCTGCTCTGCGGCGTCTGCGGCGTGCTCGAGGTTGACCCGTCGAAGGCCGCCGCCGCGTTTCTCAGCTTTCTTGCGGCGGGCGTGGTCGGTCAGGATCTGGCGCATGGCCGTGGCGGCGATGGCCATGAAGTGCGCCCGGCTGCGCCAGCCGACGTGCGTCTGGTCGACGAGTCGGAGAAAGACCTCGTGGACCAGGGCGGTGGGCTGGAGGGTGTGGTCCTGGCGCTGGTTGCGGAAGTGGCTGGCGGCCAAGGCGCGCAGCTCGGCGTAGACCAGGGGCAGGAGCTGCTCGGCGGCGGCGGGGTCGCCGTCGGCGGCGGCGTTGAGGATGCGGGTGGCGTCTGTGCCGTCGGTCATGCAGGCTCCGTGTAGGCCGTGGCGGCCGGATGCGTGCATTTTAGCAGCGCAGGGAGGGCGGGCGACGAGTGAAAGGTGACAAGTGACAGGTGACGGGTGACGGGTGACGGGTGACAGGGGTAGGGGCGTGGCCGGTGTAGGGGGGTGCCGCGGCGGGGGGCGGGTCCTGACGTGGCCGGGGCGCGCGCGGTGCCTGAGGTGAGCGTGGCAGGATTGCGTTGCTCAGCCCGGACACTTCGCGTCCGGGGCTCAAGTGCAGTGACACCCGGCGGGCTACGAAGCCGTGCTCGCGGTTGCGGGAACCGTCTCGCCGGCCGCCTGCTCCAGATACCACTTGACGGTCATCGGCACACCCTCTTCGTAGCGAATGGCCGGCTGCCAGCCGAGCACGCGGCGGGCCTTCTCGGCCGAGAAGTACGAGCGGCGGCCCATCAGCCAGACGGCGTAGCGCGTGATGAAGGGCGGCTTCTGCCAGCCGAACGCGTGGCCGAGGCACTCGAGCACCAAGCCGGCCGTGTAGGCGACGCGGTAGGGCACGTGCGCCTTGACGCGCGGCGCGCCGAGCGTGTCGGCCAGCAGATCGAAGTACTGCTGCTGCGTGATCTCGCCGTCATTGGAGCAGTTGAAGGCCTCGCCGTTGGCTTCCGGCAGCGTGGCCGCCGTGATGCACGCCTCGGCGACGTTGCCGGCGTAGACGACGTTCAGGCGGTTGTCGCCGCGGCCGAGGATCTTGGCCTTTCCGGTTCGGATCATGCGGACGAGCCGCTCGATGGTTGTGCGGTCGCGCGGGCCGTAGATCCAGGCGGGGCGGATGACGGCCAGCTCGAGACGGCCGGCGCGGAAGGCGTTCCAGGCGATACGCTCGGCCTCGATCTTGGACTTGCTGTAGTAGGCCCAGCGATAGAGCTTGTAGCCGAGCTCGTAGGTCTCGTCGACGGTGACCGGGGCGGTGTGGTAGCCGTAGGTGCTGATGGAGCTGATGTGGACCAGGCGGCGGACGCCGGCCTCGGCGGCGGCCTCGACGGTGTTGCGCGTGCCGTCGATGGTGACGCGCTGAAACTCCTCCCACGGGCCCCAGTCGCCGACCTTGGCGGCCGAGTGATAGACAACGTCGCAGCCGCGGCAGGCGCGGCGGAGCGACTCGGCATCGGTCACGTCGCCTTCGGCGAATTCGACATCCTGCGTTCTGAGCCAGGAGCGGTCGCTGGTCTTGCGGACGAGGACGCGGACCGGCTCTCCGCGGGCGCGGAGCTGCTCGACGATGTGGCTGCCGAGCAGCCCTGTGGCACCGGTGACTAGATTCATGACGACACCTTGCTGGTTGGCGGGGCGGGCATCGCCCGACGGTTTCGGTCAGTCGTGAGTTAATACCCGAACAGAGCCGGCCGAAGCGGACATCGGCCGGATCGTCGCGCCTTGGCAGATGGTATCGCGCGGGGCCGGTCGCGGGGCGAGCAGGTTTACGCCGGCGGCGAGTGCCTGCCGACCTGCCAGCAGGCGCTCACGAGCCGTGGCACCCGGGTGGCTGACCCGGCAGTGCGCACGAGAAGTGGCACCTGGCGCGACGACGGAGCTCATGGCTGGCGAACCAGCGCGAGCGCGTGATCGGCGATCTGGCCTGCGCCGACGCCGCAGTAATCGAGAATCTCTTCCGGCGTGCGGGCGGATTTGGGGATGCGCTGCACCGTCCGGCCGCAGACGCGCAGGCCGCCGCGGCGGGCGGCGATCTCGGCGACTTCGGAGACGAGGCCGCCGCCGTAATTGTCCTCGACCACGAGGACGCGGCCGCCGTGTTTTGCGAGCTGCTCGCCGAGGCGGGCGGGGTCGACCGGAAGGCAGTACGCATCGATCAGAGCGGCGCGGATGCTCTGCTTTCGCAGGGCGGCCACCGCCTGGCGGGCGACGTGGACCATGTATCCGGCGGAGACGATGGCCAGGTCTTCGCCGCTTTCGAGCACGTGGAAGCCGCCGGGGACGAACTCCGTGTCGGGCGAGTAGAGCAGCGGCACGTCCGGCCGGTGCGTGCGCATGTAGCACATGCCGCGGAATTCGAGCATCCGGCGGGTGCAGTGGTAGGCGGCGACGGCGTCGGCCGGGTGATAGAACCAGACCAGCGGGCTGTTGCGGTCGTCGCCGCGGACGGTGGTGAAGGAACGGAAGTAGGCCACGTCGAGCAGGGCCATCTGGCTGGGGCCGTCGGCGGCGAGCGAGATGCCCGCGTGAGAGCCGACGAGCTTGATATTGGCGCGCGAGATGTTGGCCATCTCGACCTGGTCGTACGCGCGGGCGATGAACTTGGCGAAGCTGTTGGCGAAGGGGATGAAGCCCGCGGCCGAGAGCCCGGCGGCGACGGAGACCATGTTCTGCTCGGCGATCTTGCACTCGAAGAAGCGGTCCGGGTGGGCCTTGGCGAAGATCTCGCTGAAGGTGGAGTTGCTGACGTCGCCGTCGAGCACGACCACCTGCGGCAGGATGTCGCCGGCGACCTTCAGCGCGGCGCCGTAGGCACGGCGCGTGGCCAGCGCGTTCTTCTCGAGGGCGGAGCCGAGACCGGCGGAGCGCATCGCGTCGGTGAACGAAGGCCACTCGACGAGCTGCGGGTCCGGACGCGGGCGGGCGGCGGCGCTGGCCGGCGGCGGTGCGGCCGGCGGGCCGAGCGGCTCGTCGCGCGAGACGAGAACCTTGCGGGCGCGCTCGATGCTCTGGTCGGCCTCGTCCAAGCGCGACTCCGGCAGCGGCTTGCCGTGCCAGTTTCCCTCGCGGATCGGGTCGACGCCCCAGCCCTTGATCGTCTTGGCAATGATGGCGACGGGGCGGGCGGAGCGGGCGACCTTGTCGAACGCGGCCAGGACCTGCGCGGGCTCGTGGCCGTCGATGGTGACAACCTCCCAGCCGAAGGCGGCGAGCTTGGCGGTGAGTCGCTCGGGCGACTGCTGGGCGCTGACGGGGCCGGCCTGGCCCTGGCCGTTGCAATTGAAGACGGCGCAGAGGTTTGTGAGCTCATAGTCGGCGATGAAGTCGGCCGCCTCCCAGATCTGCCCTTCGCGGGCCTCGCCATCGCCGACGAGGACGAAGACGCGCCGCGGGGAGCCATCCAGCCGGGCTCCGACCGCAAGGCCGGCGCCGACGCTGAGACCCTGGCCGAGGCTTCCGGTGGCGGCGTCGAAGAAGGGGAAGCCCTCGGCGGGGTTCGGGTGGCCGTCGAGGACGCTGTGCAAGTCGCGCAGCCGGTCCAGCTCGTCGATCGTAAGTTTCTTGTTTTCAGAGCTTTGCGAGACCGCGCCGCCGAGGTCGGCGTAGGCCGCATAGATGGCCGGGACGGCGTGTCCCTCGGAGAGGACCAGGCGGTCGGCGGCCGGGTGGGCCGGATTGGCCGGGTCGTAGCGCATGACGCGGTACATGAGGGCGGCGACGATGTGGGCGAGCGAGCAGGCGCTGGAGGGGTGTCCGGAGCCGGCGAGGGTGGTCATTCGGACCGAGAGTCGACAAAGATCGAGGGCCTTGGCGTGGATCGCCGCGTCGGACATTGCTATCTCCGGGGTCGCTCGCTGCGAGGACGTTCGGCGCTACTTTATCGATCGTCCGATAGGGCGGCAAGCGAAGGGAGACATGGCGCGCGGCGGGCGGGCGGCGGCCGTCGTTGACTCGCCGCGGGGAAGCTGAGATACTGGCTCGCTGCGACACGGGCCGGCGGGTGCGGCCCGGTGGGGGCGAGCCGTGCGGCGTGCCGCCGGCCGGTTCAGATTGAGCTTCAGACGAGGGGCTGCGGCGAGCCGGTGCGTCCGGTCGGCCGGGCCGCGGAGGAATGGGCGACCATGCACTATCCACACCGGATCAGCCGGATCAAGCGTAAGCGTAAGTATGGATTCAGGGCGAGGATGCGCACGGCGAACGGGCGGAAGATGATTAACCGAAAGCGGCGCGTCGGGCGGCGCGTCACGATCTGCTGACGCCGGCCGGCCGGCGGGGGTTTGTTGCGACCGGCGTTGGGGAGGCGGGCTGCGGCCGGGTCCGCGGCGGGCGGGTGTGGTGCCCGCGCGGGGGGGATAAGTGCATGTCAATGGTGCAGTTGCGCTTGCAAGCTTCGGGAGTCGGGCGTACATTTCAGGGTATCAGGGTCTCGGGCGGAAGTTTTCTGCGCGCGTCGGGTTCGCGGCGCGGGCAATCGCGCGGCGATGTAAGCGCGGGTTAGCCCGCGCGTCGTTTGGGTCGGATCGGCGCTTCGCAGCGCGTCTGAGGCGTCCTGAGTTCGGATGACGGAGGCTGCCCATGCGAAGCAGGCGTCTGCGCGGCCTGCATGGGGCCGGCTTTACGCTGATTGAGTTGCTGGTGGTGGTGGCGATCATCGCCCTGCTGATCAGCATTCTGCTGCCGGCGTTGGGGCGGGCGCGGGCTCAGGCGAAGCAGCTTCTGTGCATGACGAACCTGCGCACGCTGGGCGAAGCGGCGCTGTTCTACGCCGAGGACAACAAGAACACGATTCTGCGGTCGGAGTTTCGCGGGAACGCGCAGACGAGCCTGCATTTCTCGCAGACGCTGCTGTTCGGGCTGCCGTATGACGGGCCGATTCACGGGTTGTGGCGCGAGCGGCAGGAGGGTCGTCTGACGGACGTGCTGCGTAAGATTCCGCAGTTTCAGTGTCCGGACTTTCCGCCCAGCGAGGCGGACAACGGCGCGGAGCAGGCGCTGGACTACGCCGTGAGCGCGTTCGTGATTCCGTACACGGATAACAACGTCTCGCAGGATGTGAACGGTGGCGGGCAGGCGGGCGACCGCTACGCGGGGGAGGACTCGGGCAGCGCGGATATCGAGGTGTTCTTCAAGCTGGACCGGATCGACAACCGCACAAGTCCGTCGCGAATGATCTATCTGACGGAGGCGCATGCGAAGCTCTCCGCGACGACGCTGGTGTTTCACGACGTGTTCTTCACGTCGCAGCTTCCGTTCGGGCAGTTCCCGCGGGTGGCGAGCGATCAGCGGCACCCGGGCGGGCTGAATGCTCTGTTCTTCGATGGGCATGTCGAGAATATGGCGCTGCCACGGATGGACAGCGGCTGGCCGACGACGATCGGCGAACGGCTTCGCTGGTTTTCGTGGTACACGGACGCATCCTCGGGCTGATATTGGCGCGAGGCGGTTGCCGGCTGGTGGGCCGGCGCGCGTCGGGAACGGGAGACGATGGACATGATCGGGGAGCGACGAAGTCGTCTGCACACGGGGTTTACGTTGATCGAGTTGCTGGTGGTTGTGGCGATCATCGCGCTGCTGATCAGCATTCTGCTGCCGTCGCTGGCGCGGGCGCGCCAGCAGGCGCGGCAGGTGCTGTGCGGCACGAACCTGCGCTCGCTGGGGGATGCCTCGCGCATCTACGCGGCTGACAACCGCAACACGATTCTGCGGGGCGAGTATCGGCGGCAGGGCGGCGAGCCTCCGTACTCTGACATGCACTTCGCCGAGACGCTGCTGCCGGGCGTGGGCTATGACGGCGACATCGACACGCGCTGGCGGCCGGGCGGGTATGTCCAGTCGCGGCCGCTGCTGGACATTCTGGCGCAGTTCCGGCTGTTCCAGTGTCCGGACTTTCCGCCGAGCGAGGACGACAGCCAGCTCGAGGTGGTGCTGGACTACGTGGTGAACGCGTTCGTGTCGCCCTACCCGGAGGAGAACGTGGCGGCGGACTCCCCGGGGGGCGGGTCGCCGGGCGACGGCTATCAGAGCACGGACGGCGAGCGGACGACGTGGTTCAACCTGGACAAGTTCGACACGTACAAGGGCCCGGCGGACATGGTCTATCTGATCGAGGCGCACGGTTCACTGCCGCCGGATGATCTGACCTTTCACGACACGTTCTTCGGGTCGCAGTTGCCGCTGGGGGCGTTTCCGCGGATGGCCAACGACGGCCGTCATCCCGGCGGCGTGAATGCGCTGTTCTTCGACGGGCACGTCTCGAACATGCGCGTCGAGAAGCTCGATAGTGGCTGGCCGACAACTCTGGCCGAGCGGCTGAAGTACTTTGCCACGTACATCCCGCCCGGCGGGCCGTAGCCCGAGACAGGCAGGCAGCATATCCGGCGGATTCCGAGTCCGGCCTGCCGCATGAGGAGACCAGTTGTGCAGCGGATCCGCGATTGTGCGCGCCCTCGAAACGGCTTTACCTTGATCGAACTGCTGGTGGTCGTCGCGATCATCGCTCTGCTTATCAGCATTCTCCTGCCGGCGCTGGCCAGATCGCGGGCCCAGGCGCGGCAGGTGGTCTGCGCCGCGAACCTGCGGACGCTGGGCGACGCGACGAACTTCTACGCCCAGGCGAACAAGGACACGATCGTGCGGGCGGAGTTTCGCACGGAATCGGGCGAGGACCCCAACGCGCAGATGCACTTCGCCCAGGCGATCCTGATGTATCTGCCGAACGACACCCGTTTCGAGGGCATCTGGCGTCCGGGCGGGGCGGCGGCGCAGGCGCGGCTGATCGATCAACTGCGCATCACGCCGCAGTTCCAGTGTCCGGACTTTCCGCCGTCGGAGGATCCGCTGGGGCGTCAGCAGGCACTCGATTTCGTCTCGAACGCGTTCGCGATCCCCTATACGGACAACAACGCGAATCGCGATTTTCCCGGCGGCGGGCCGCAGGGACCGCGCTACCGGGCCGAGAACCAGAATTTCGCCGATTCGGAGAGCTTCTTCCGGCTCGGCAAGCTCGACAGCCGCACGAACCCCGCCCGGCTGATCTTCCTGATCGGCACGCACCAGCTCATGAGCGTGCAGGACCTTGCGCTGCACGATACGTTCTTCACCTCGCAGCTTCCGCGCGGGCGCTATCCGCGGATGGCCAATGACCAGCGGCACCCCGGCGGGCTGAACTGCCTCTTCTTCGACGGGCACGTCGCGACGATGCCGATCGAGACGATCGACAGCGGCTTCGGGGCGGAGCTGGCCGACCGGCTGCGCTTCTTCACCTGGTACGTGCCGGGCATGAATCCCTGACCGGCCGCGGCTGGCAAGCCGCGCGCCGCGACGGTACGCTCGATTCCCTGATTCAGGGAGGTTCGGGCGTGCCGCGCAGTGGCTTTCCGTTGATCCTGGTTGCGATCCTTCCGCTCGCCACGCCGCTGGCCGGGCCGGCCGCGGCCCGCGAGCCGCTTGAGCTCGTTCCGGCCGAGGCGATGCTGAGCTGGTCCGGGCGGCCGTTTCCCGACACGAAGCCGCTGAGCGAAGAGCCCAGCGCGCTGGCGACGCTGCTGGACATCGGCACGCGGATCGCCGGCAAGCCGCTGGACGCGCGCGGGCAGATCACCGTGCGGCTGCTGGAGATGTTGGGGGCGATGGTGCACTACCCCTACGCGCTGGCGGTGATCGACGCGCGGGCGCGGCCGGGGGAGACCAACCCGGAGAGCCGCAAGCTCGACAAGCTGAAGATGCTGGTGGCGGTCAAGACGGACGGCAAGTCGGAGCCGCTGCTGCGGATCATCCAGAAGGTCGTCAACGAGCAGACCAGCAGTGCCGAGGCGACGCTGGAGCAGCAGCAGGCGGAGCGGTGGAGCTATCAGCGGCTGCGCGACAAACGGCTGCCGGACTGGTGCATCGTCAGTTGGGGGCAGATCGACGATCTGTTCGTGCTGACGCTGGGCGAGAACGCCTGGGCGGAGGTGGCCGAGACGGCCGCGGGCCGGCGGCCGAGCCTGGCCGAGCAGGACTGGGTCCGGCAGGTCCGCGAGCGGCGCCGGGATGCGCTGATCGAGATCATCTTTGCGGCGCGGTCGATGCGTGAGCGGCTGGATCCGTTCGTTCAAGGCCGGGCGTCGGACTTCTTCGCGGCGTGGGACGCGATGGAGCTGACGCAGGCGCACTGGGCGCTGGGGTTCGAGAAGAATGCGCTGTACTGCGTGGCGCATTTTCGCGACGGCGAAGTGCTGCGGGAGCGGGTCTATGCCGACCCGGGCATCCGCCGGCCGGACCTGCTGGCGACGGTGCCGCCGGATGCCCGTTATGCGATCCACAAGCTGGATCTGCGGCAGTGGATTCCACGTCTGCTGAAGGGGTTCTTCGCCACGCGCGGACAGGAGGACATGCGGCTGGCGATCCGTCAGTGGGAGCGATTGCAGGCCGAGCGGGGACTGAACGCCGACGAGGACGTGCTGGCGCACCTGGGGCCGCACGTGGTGATGCACAACGTGCCGCAGCATCCGCTGCGGTTGCCGCTGGCCTTCACGATGCTGGTGGAGATTCGCGACGAACCGGCCCGGACGCGGGCGGGGCTCGAGAAGGTGTTCGAAATCTGGCAGCAGGTGCTGACGGAGGCGGCCGAGCGGAGCGGGAAACCGTCGGCGGTGCGTCTGGAGCGGGACCCGGAGGGGGTCTGGTCGCTGCAATTCGGGATGATCGGGGGCCCGGCGTGGGTGGTGACGGACCGCTTCATCGTCTCGAGCTGGTCGCCGCTGGCGCTGCGCGAGTATCTTTCGATCGCCGGTGACAAGGTCGGGCGGCGCTGAGCGTCATTCGTCGCCGCCGTCGCGGCGCTGAATCTCGGCCCCGACGGCGCGGAGCTTCTCGTCGAAGTTCTCGTATCCGCGGTCGAGATGGTAGATGCGGTTGATCTTGGTGACGCCGCGCGCCGCCAGCCCGGCGAGCACCAGGGCGGCCGAGGCGCGCAGGTCGCTGGCCATCACGGGCGCGCCGACGAGCCGCTTGACGCCTTCGACGATGACGGTGGGACCTTCCTTGCGCAGATGCGCCCCCATGCGGTTCAGCTCGGCCACGTGCAGGAAGCGGTCGGGGAAGATCTTCTCGGTGATGATGCTGTTTCCCTCGGCCAGGCAGAGCAGCGACATGAGCTGGGCCTGGAGGTCGGTCGGGAAGCCGGGGAAAGGCTGCGTGGTCACGTCGATGGGCTCGAGCCGGCGCGAGGAAGTGACGGTGACGGTGTTGTCGGCGTTGCGCTCGACGTTCACGCCGACGGCGTTGAGGCGGTCGACGAAGGCCATCAGGTGGTCGAGGCGGCAATTCTCGAGCGTCAGCTCGCCGTTGGTGATGGCGGCCGCGACCATGAAGGTGCCGGATTCGATGCGGTCGGGGATGACGGTGTAGTCGCAGCCGCTGAGCCGCGCGACGCCTTCGATGATGATCCGCGGCGTGCCGTGTCCGCTGATGGATGCGCCGCAGGCGTTGAGGAAGTTGGCCAGATCGACGACCTCGGGCTCGCAGGCGGCCATCTCGAGCACGGTGACGCCCTCGGCCAGGCAGGCGGCCATCATGGCGTTGGCGGTGCCGAGGACGGTGGAGCCGAAGGGCCCGCCGAGGAACATCTCGGCGCCGCGGAGGCGCTTGGCGCGGGCGACGATGTCGCCGCTGACGAGGTCGACGTCGGCGCCGAGCTTTTTCATGGCGCGGACGTGGATGTCGACCGGGCGGTCGCCGATGGCGCAGCCGCCGGGCATGGCGATCTGCACGTGGCGGCGCTTGGCGATCAGCGGGCCGAGCACGCAGATGCTCGCCCGCATCTTGCGGACGACGTCGTACTCGGCCTTGCAGCTCATCTCGTCGCGGACGACCAGGCGCAGCGAGCGATCCTCCGCCCGGCGCGTGACTTCGACGCCCAGCTTGCCGAGCAGCTCCGCCAGGGACTGCACGTCGGCGTTGTTGGGCACGTCGCGGAGCGTGACTTCGCCGTCGCACAGGATCGAGGCGGCCATGATCGGAAGTGCGGC
This sequence comes from uncultured Planctomycetales bacterium, assembly GCA_964643885.1. Lineage (GTDB taxonomy): Bacteria > Planctomycetota > Phycisphaerae > UBA1845 > Fen-1342 > CAADGL01. The sequence goes on along the minus strand of CAZXUI010000102.1, from coordinate 2,607 downwards.
GTTTTTGGCCCCGCTGATGCGGATGCGGCCCTTCAGACGCGTGCCCCCGGTGATCTGAAAATACGGAAGACCCACGGTTCATTCTCCTCCTGGCGGGCCCGGCCGCGGCCGGCCGGCTCAGGCGACCTGCGTCTGCTGGCCGGCTGGCCGGCGGGCCTGGATGACGCGTTCGTGCTGAAGATCGTCTCGGAAACTCACAATATCGCGCCAGCCGGCGTCGTCCAGCAACCGCCGCACGGCGGCGGCCTGCCGATAGCCGATCTCGCTCATCAGCCGACCGCCGGGGGCGAGATGGGCCGGCGCCTGCGCGACGATGCGGCGGAGGATGTCGAGGCCGTCGTCGCCGGCGAAGAGAGCGATCTGCGGCTCGTGATCGCGGACGGCCGGGGACAGGTCTGCGGCTTCGGCCCGTCCGATGTAAGGCGGATTCGAGACGATCAGGTCGAAGGGCGGCTCGCCGCGCCAGGGTTCGAGCAGGTCGCCCAGGCGCAGGTCGACCCGCTCGCTGAGGCCGTGGCGGGCGGCGTTGCGGCGGGCGATCTCGAGCGCGGTGGGGCTGATGTCGCTGGCGCAGAGGGTGGCGTGCGGCAGATGCCGCGCCAGGCTGACCGCGATGCAGCCGCTGCCGGTGCACAGGTCGAGGATGCGGAGCGGCGCGGCCGCGGCTTCGTTCTGGTTGGCGGCGGCGCGGACGAATGAGATCGCCCGCTCGACGAGGACCTCCGTTTCGGGGCGCGGGATGAGGACGCTGCGGTCGACCTCGAAGGTGAGCGAGAAGAACTCCTTGGTGCCGGTGATGTAGGCGACGGGGCAGCCGTCGGCGACCTGGCGGACGGCGTCGCGGAAGCGGTCGAGGACGGGGCGTTCGGGCACGGCCTCGTGCCGGGTGTAGAGCTGGAGCCGCGAGCAGCCCATGGCGTGTGCGAGCAGGAGCTCGGCGCAGAGCCGGGGCGACTCGATCTCGCGGCGCTGGAAGTGGTCCCGTGTCCAGCCGAGCAGGCGCGCGACCGTCCATGGTCCCTGCGGCGTGGTCTGATCCTCAGACATGGGGCTTATCGTAGCGGATGGGCGGTGAGGTTTGAACGGGCGCCGGCGGGCAGGAACGGGGGATCAGGGGAACACCGGGCCGGCGGGGTGGGTTTGGTCTGCTGGCCGGGGGTGGTCGTCGGCGGGCGGCGCGGGGGGCGGTCGGTGTCGGGGATGCGGGCGATCCAGGCGACGGCGCGGCTGATGCTGTCGACGTGGCCGGCCTGGCCGACGACGTGCAGCTTGCCGTTGTGCTCGGCGATGCCGTAGGCGACGGAGAATTACCAGTCAGGCCCGAGTATGGCGTGCAGATCGATTAAGCTCTCCGGATCGTCACCGATCCACAGTCCCGCTTCGGCCAGGCCGCCGTGCGTGATGTAGCCGGCGTGATACCGGCCGGTGGTGTCGTTGAGGCCCGAGTCGTGGGCCACCGAGGGGTGCATGTCGACGAAGCTCTCAGGCGTGCCGCGCCAGAGACAGGCGTGGTGGTTCACGCCGAAACGGCCCCAACCGACTTGGACGCCGGCGGCCATGCTCTGGATGCGCGAGTACGTGGAGCCGGGCGGATTCATGTGCACACAGCTCTCCGGCGTCCCATGCCACAGGACAGCCCGGTGATTGCCGAGCCCCGGGAAGGACGCCCGGCCGCCTTGGCGCACTCCATCCGTCGCGAAGGCTTCCGACCAGATGGCTCCGGGCGGATGGAGATCGACGAACGAGTCGGGCGTGCCGTACCGGATGGTGGCGTGTGTGTATCCGCCATACCGTGCGTACCCGACCTGCTGCCCATTTGAAACGCCGTATGCACGCGCTGATGTATACGCACCTTCCGGCTGGAGATCGATGTAACTGTCGACGCTGCCACTCCAGAGCGGGGCATAGAAGCCGAAGGGCGTTCCTCCAGAACAGAAGCCCACCTGCTGAACTCAATCGGTCGCGTAGGCTTCACCGAAGCTCAGGCCGTCCGGCAGCAGATCGATCGACTCGCCCGTTTCGAGGTTCCAGAGGATGGGATGGTCATTGTACGCGCCAGACGGCCGATAGTGTCCCACAGCGACGCCCTCCGCCACGTCGGACGCGCGGGAGGAAGTCGCGTCCGCCGGGTGAAGCGACAAGACCTGCCACTGGGCGTGAAGGGGATGACCGGTGAAAAGCAGAACGAGGAGTAGATAGCCTCTGGAAAGCACGGCCGCACTCCGGGATTGCGAGACTCCGAGCTTCCACATCGATGCTGCCTGCCTCCGATGCCTTCCAGCAATATCAGACGCCCGGCCGGAAGGCGTGCGCGTGCCCGGGGCTGCAAGGGCAGTGGCACGCTGTGCGTGTCGGCGGCAGAAGTAGGTGGATGTCATGCGGCGCTTGCGCGGGCAGCGCGCCGCCCCCAGCCCGCTCCCTGACAGTCGCGGCTCGGATCATGCGGGCGGGAGGACGCAATCGGAAACCGCCGCGCCAAGCGGCGGGCCCCCCTGGCGAGCAACCGACCCCGTGCTTGACGCACGGGGTGCTGATTGTGCCGCGTGCCAGCTTGGCGCTGAAGGCGGGCACGGAGGCCCGGCCCACTGAGAGGCATGTACGGGCGAG
>CAZXUI010000101.1:11146-13269 GCA_964643885.1 uncultured Planctomycetales bacterium | reverse complement strand
CGCGCGGCCGGCGGCGGATGGAGCGCGGCCGTGAGCGCGGCGGGGCGGCGGGGGCGCGGGGCGGCACCGGGCCGGCGCAGGGCGGGCCGCGACCTGCCCTTCTTCGCGACGCTGGGCGGACTGACGGCGGCCTATGCGCTGCTGATCATCGCGCTGCTGGCGGCGGACGTCGCATACGGGGCGCGGCTGTCCCTGGCGACGCTGCTTTCGAGCCGCGAGATCCTGTACGCCGCGCAACTGAGCCTGGTCTCGGCCACGGTCAGCACGATTCTGTCGCTGTGGATCGCCGTTCCGGCCGGGTATCTGCTCTCGCGCTACGCGTTTCCGGGGCGGGCGCTGCTGGATGCGCTGTTCGACGTGCCGATCGTGCTGCCGCCGATGGTGATCGGCGTGAGCCTGCTGGTGCTGTTTCATCTGCCGGCGGGCGAGTGGTTCCAACGCCACGTTCTGCACGTGACGTACGAGGTGCCGGCGGTGATTCTGGCGCAGTTCGTCGTCGCGGCGGCGTTCGCGATCCGCACGATGCGGGTGACGTTCGACCAGATCGATCCGCGCTGCGAGCAGGTGGCGCGGACGCTCGGGTGCTCGCGCGGGCAGGCGTTCACGCGCGTGGCGGTGCCGGAGGCGTGGCGCGGCGTCGTGACGGCGGGCACGCTGGCGTGGGCGCGCTCGCTGGGGGAGTTCGGGCCGGTGCTGGTGTTCGCGGGCGCGACGCGGATGAAGACGGAGGTGCTGCCGACGACGGTATTCCTGGAGCTGAGCGTGGGGAACGTCGACGCGGCGCTGGCGGTCTCTTTGTTGATGGTCGCCGCGGCCTTCGTTGTTCTCAGCGTGGCGCGGCTGGTCGGGATGCGCGAGGGGCCGCTGTGATCCGCGTCGACAACCTGACCGTGCGGGCCGGCGGCTTCGAGCTGGCGTCGATCTCGTTCGACGTGGCCGCGGGGCAGTATGCGGTGCTGATGGGCCGGACGGGGGCGGGCAAGACGACGCTGCTGGAGGCGGTCTGCGGTCTGCGGCCGGTTGTGGCGGGGCGGGTGCAGCTCGACGGCGTGGATGTGACGGGGCTGGACGCGTCGCAGCGCGGCATCGGCTATGTGCCGCAGGATGGGGCGCTGTTCTCGACGATGAGCGTGCGCGAGCATCTGGCGTTCGGGCTGCGGCTGCGGGGCTGGGGGCGGGAGGAGATCGCGCAGCGGGTGCGAGAGCTGGCGGCGGTGCTGCGTCTCGAGCCGCTGCTGGAGCGCCGGCCGCGCGGGCTGAGCGGCGGCGAGCGGCAGCGCGTGGCGCTGGGGCGGGCGCTGGCGTGGCGGCCGCGCGTGCTGCTGCTGGATGAGCCGCTCAGTGCGCTGGATGACGCCTCGCGCGAGCAGATGCACGCGCTGCTTCAGGAGATTCGGGCCTCTTCGCCGTTGACGGCGCTGCACGTGACGCACAATCGCGAGGATGCCCGCGAGCTGGCCGACCGCGTGCTCGTGCTGGAGCAGGGGCGCGTGCGCGAGCTCACGAGCTGCAATCCTGCGGGGCCGGAATGAGGCAAATGAATTCGAGCGGCTCGTCGCCGGTGTTGCGGAACTGGTGCAGCTCGTTGGCCGGCACCCAGATCACGTCGCCGGCGGCGAAGGTCCGCTCGCCGCTTTCGCTGCGGGCCGTGCCGCGGCCGCGGAGAATCAGGATCTCGTGCTCGTAGTCGTGCTGATGGTGGGGGGTGTAGCCGCCCGGCTCGACCTCGAAATGCCGCATGTGGAAGTTGCGGGCTCCCTCGGCCGGCCCGACCAGCATGCGCATCTTGGCGCCGCTGGCGCCCTCCATGGTGACTGGCCGCTGCTCGTGTTCGTGGATCGGGCGGACCTTCATGGCGCTGCTCCCACACCTGGCGGCGGCCGAATCAGAACCCGCCGCGCCGAGCGGCGGGACAATCAGAACCCGCCGCGCCGAGCGGCGGGACAATCGGAACCCGCCGCGCCGAGCGGCGGGACAATTGCCGACCAGTTGACCCCGTGCTTGGCGCACGGGGTTCTGATCGCGGGCCGCGGATCAGAACCCGCCGCGCCGAGCGGCGGGACAATCAGAACCCGCCGCGCCGAGCGGCGGGACAATCGGAACCCGCCGCGCCGAGCGGCGGG
>CAZXUI010000101.1:0-11046 GCA_964643885.1 uncultured Planctomycetales bacterium | reverse complement strand
TTCTGATCGCGGGCCGCGGATCGGAACCCGCCGCGCCGAGCGGCGGGACAATCGGCCACCAGTTGACCCCGTGCTTGGCGCACGGGGTTCTGATCGCGGGCCGCGGATCGGAACCCGCCGCGCCGAGCGGCGGGACAATCGGCCACCAGTTGACCCCGTGCTTGGCGCACGGGGTTCTGATCGCGGGCCGCGGATCGGAACCCGCCGCGCCGAGCGGCGGGACAATCGGAACCCGCCGCGCCGAGCGGCGGGACAATCGGCCACCAGTTGACCCCGTGCTTGGCGCACGGGGTTCTGATCGCGGGCGGGACGCCCGCGCTCCCCACTCTGCGGTAGTCTCGACGAGCGCGGCTGGCTACGGACGACCCTGTCTAGCCGCTGACAACCCAGGTGTCGGCCGCGCGGCGATACTCGACCAGCTCCTCGGGGTTGAAGAACAGGTCGATCTCGAAGGAGGCCGTCTCCGCCGCGTCGCTGGCGTGCACGAGGTTGTACTGCTTGTCGAGCCCGAAGTCGCCGCGGATTGTGCCCGGCGCGGCGCTGCGACCGTCCGTGGCGCCGAGCATGTTGCGAACCACGCTGATCGCGCTGGGCCCCTCCAGAACGGCCACGACCACCGGTCCGCTGGTCATGAACCTGACCAGATCACCATAGAACGGGCGCTCTCGGTGCACCGCATAGTGCCGCTCGACCTGCTCGCGCGGCGAGTGTTGCAGCTTCATGCCGACCAGCCGCAGACCCTTGTCCTCGAAGCGGGCCAGGATGCGGCCGATAAGCAGGCGGTGCACAGCGTCCGGTTTGATGATGATCAGCGTCCGTTCCATAGGCTCTCCGCTTGGTGTATCTTTCGAGCCCCGAAGTATACATCAGCTTTGCCGGCGCGCCCACGCGGGGCGGCCGGCGCGACGGAGGGGTCGCCGTGGAGCATCCTCGCAACCAGTATTCGAGTCGGCCGCGGCGCGGGCCGGGTTGGCGGCGCCCGAGGTCGCTGGCGCTGGCGGCGGCCGTGCTGCTGATCCCGGGCTGTCTCGGGCCGGGCGGGCTGGATCGGGCCACGCTGGAGATCGAGGCGGCCGCGCGGCCGCTGCTGGAGGCGGACCCGAATGCGAACTGGACGGCGTGCTACAACCGCCTGGTGGAGCGGCACGTCGAGAGCCTGGCGTGGCTGGTTTCACGGCCGGTCTTACAGGAGCCGGCGCGGCCGGACAACCTGAGCGTCCTGATGCACACGTCGCTGGTTCGGCTGCTGGCCGGTGGGCCGACGCGGCCGGCGCTGACGGCACAGTGTTTCGAGACGACAAGCGATCTGCTGCATTTCGATCTCAAGGTGGGGGGGCGATCGATCGGGGAGGTATGCTGGAGCGAGCCGGGGCTGCCGCTGCGCTGGCACGACCTGTACCCGGGGCGATTCGATCACTTCGTGGCGGCGCGCGTGGATGCGGAGGCGGATCGGCGGAGCGTGCTGGCGTGGTATGAAACGGTGACGCGCGGCGGAGGCGGTGTCGCCGCGCCTCGAAGGCTGGAGCCGAAGGCGAGTGCGCTGCTGGGCGTGCTGGGCCGGCGGCGGGCGGACGTGTGGTCGTACACGCCGGTAGAGTCGGTGCAGCTCGCCGCGCTGACGCCGCGCCAGCCGCTACTGGAGATCGAGAGCTTCGACTACAACCTGGTGCGGGCGGCGTGCGTGTGGCTCGGCGGCCGGGATGACGAGCGGATCGAGAGCCGGCTGATCGAACTGGTTGCGCACCCTTCCGAGGTTGTTTCCTATAACGCCCGCTTTGCGCTGGGCTTCAGCCCCGATCCGCGGATTCGGGCGGTGATTCAACGGGCGGCCGGCTCGCCCTGAGCCGGCCGTGGGCCGCGCACGTCGTCGGACTCCGGATCGGTGTCGTCGCGTTGCGGCAGCTTGCTGAGCACCCACTCGCGGACGAGCTCGATCTCATCGGATGAGAGCTCGAGCTGAGCTCCGTCGCAGACGCTCAGCAGGTTCTTGAGGAAGCTGCGGGCGAGGCGCTCGGGCGTGTTGGCCTCCGGGCCGAGGTGCAGGGGGTGCTCGCTGTAGGCGATGCCGCGGAGAATCCAGGTGACGGCGGCGCGCGAGAGCGTGTGGCCGCGCTCGATGCACAGGTCGCGGACGGCCTTCGAGGTCGTGTTCAGGTGGTACGAGTGCGCGGCCAGCTCGTCGGAGAGGGCCTGGAAGAGCACGGCGAACTCGTCGGGCGTGATCCGCGGGGCGCCGGTGATCTGCTGGATGCGGCGTGTCAGCTCGGCCAGGTGCGGGTAGTGCTCGGCGATCGGGTCGAGCGGTGCGGCGGCCCGGCCGATGTCATGTCGCTGGGGGTCGCAGATGTACCCGGGCGTGTTCGGGGCGGTGACGATGTGAAAGCGCGAATCGTGGGCGCTTTCGAGCAGGGCCCGGAAGGTGCCGGCCCCGGCCCAGCGCGACTCGACCAGGCTCTCACCGAGCTCTGAGCGAACCGCTTCGGCCGCGCGCGACATGGCCACGGGCTCGTCGGACGCGTCCAGCAGGCGCGAAACGCTCTCGACGACGCGGTGGCGGATCGTCTCGAGCGTCGCCTCGCTCGTCGCCGGCGGCGCGGCGGGTGGACCCGCGCTCGTCGCCGGCGGCGCGCCCGCGGGCGGCGAGGTCACGGCCACCTGCCAGGGGTCGCCCTCCTCGATGCGCAGTTGGCTGTGCAGGCCGACGATTCGCTCCGTCAGTCGCCGCAGCGAGAAGAATCCGAGCCAGTTGCTCTCGCGCGTAAACTCCGGAAAGAGCTGGAAGATGCGCGGCAGCGACGTGGCCGGCAGCTCGCCCGCGGCGCTGGCGTGCTCGTAGACCTTCGCGGCCATGCGGCGGAGGACCGCTTCGCTGACGGTGCCGGGGTAGAGCAGCTCGGCCGGCGTCGCGATCTGTTGCGTGTCGACCTCCAGGGCGTCTTCGACGAATACGTCCTCGGTGATGACTCGGTCGCAGGCGGCCACGTACGCCTCGGCGGCCGGGCCGATCGTCAGCACGATGGTGCGCCGATCGTGGTCGCGCAGCCGCAGCAGCACGGGCGTGAAGTCGGAGTCGCCGGAGAAGATCACGAACTCGTCGAAACAGGTCTTGTGCTCGAGCGCGTCGATGATGTCCATCACCATCTGGATGTCCGCGCTGTTCTTGCCGGCATAGGTGAGCGGCGGGCAGTCGACGATCTTGAACGCGGCCCGCGTGAAAAAAGGGCGGTAGCGATGGTGCGCGTGGGGGTTGAGGTAGCAGCGGCGCGTCAGAACGCAGCGGCGCGGCAGGAATTCGTCGCCGGCCTCGGAGCGGGGAGGCATCCCACGCTCCAGCCAGCGGACCCAGCGGAGCGGATCGGTCGCGAACATCTCGGCCGCGTTCTCGTCCAGGTTTCGCCGCAGGCCGATGTAAATGTTGTCGAAATCGACGAAGAGTGCGGTTCTCAGTGGTCGCAGTGGCTCATCCCTCAGCCGCATGCTGCACCTCCTTGGCGCATCGGCGGCACGTACGACGGTATGGGGCTCGTCTATGTATCCTATGGCGGCGGTGGGTGCTTGGCCGAGCCGGAGCCGCCCCGGCGGGCGGGACCGCGCTGGCGGCGGGGTCCTGCGGGGACGCGGTGCAACCGAGTGCCGGGAGCCGGGTGCTAAGATTGTGGCGTGGTGTCGGCCCATGGAGCACACCGCGGGACGAGCGCCGGGAGCGATCCCGGGCGTTGAATCGCGGCCATCTGCGAAGCGAAGGAGTGCGACGCATGCGATATCTCGGGTACGTGATCGGGTCGAGTGTGGTCGTCGCAGCCGGCGTTCTGACCCTGTTTTCGCTGGGGAACTTCGAGGTTCGCCGGCTCAGTCAGCGGGTCAACGAGCTGGAGCAGGAGCGGCACGACCTGATTCAGTACGCAGACCGGATCAGCGCTTCGCGGCGGGTCGCCCAGGTCGAGGTGCTGCGCGAGCACAGCGACGGCGATAAGCGGCCCGTGGTGACGCTGCTGTGGCAGGAGATCGGCCCGAACGGCACGCTGGGCAAGCCGGTGGCGATCGAGGCGATCGGCCGGCAGGTCTATTTCGAAGCGATGGTGATCAAGTTCGAGCGGCGGCTGGTGGGGGAGGGTGATCCGTCGCGCGGCAGCAGCCTGGCGCTGTTCCGCCGTGTTTTCGGCGACCAGCAGATGCCCGAGACCGCGACCGAATTCGACCGCAGCGCGCGGCCGCCGCTGACGGATCCGCGTGAGCTCGATCCGCTGCACGATCGGCTGTGGGCGATGTTCTGGGAGCTGGTGGATGACCCCGCCAAGGCCTCACAGTTCGGCGTGCGTGTCGCGCAGTGCGAGGCGCCGTCGGTCCGCGTTCGCCCGGGGCAGATCTGGGAGGTGAGTCTCGACGCGGCCGGTGGGCTCGATGTGCGGCTGGTCACAATGCGCGAGCCGCCGCGATCGTAGATTCGCTGATTTTGCCGACGGCATCTCAGGTCGGGGCGGCTGGGCGGCGAGTTGCTCGTTGCGGATCCGGCGCGAACCGAAAGAGTAGCGGTTCGCGGGGGGGGAGCGCCGTGCGAAGAGGTGGGGGAAAAAAGCGCGGGCGGACGTCGGTGGGCGCCGGGGGGAAACGCCGCAGCCGAACATGCCGCCCGTGTGAAGCAAACTAGGTCGAGCCTGTAATTCGAGGCTCCATATGATTCTTAACCGCGGATCTCGAAAAGGCAAGCATATTTTGAGGATCATTCCCCCGAAGTCTGCCCGAAAGCGGTTTCGGTCCGCGTTCGGGGCAGTCTCAGCGCTGGAATCAGGGGCGGCTGGACAGTCCGGCGAGTCGTTCTATACTGTGCGGTGCGCTGCCGCGACAGGCGGCCGAGCGCGACGGCGGGCGTGTGTCCGAGCGGCCAAAGGAGACGGGCTGTAAACCCGTTGGCTTACGCCTACGCAGGTTCGAATCCTGCCGCGCCCATCCCCGAATATGCTCAGCGGAGCCGGTTCGACACGATCGCCGGGTCGGATGAGCGTGTTCGCGCGGCCATCTCGCTGCGATGAGCCGCCGGCGGCGCGCCCAAGTGGCAGAACGGTCGATCGGTGGCACGCGGACTGATCGGCGTAGCTGTTCTGCCGTCGCAGCGACGAGGAATCCTGCCACACCTCACGATCCCACTCCGCCTGTGGCGCTCCGCGTCCGGATCCGCAACGCAGCCTGCTACGGTTGTCGCCCGCTCGGCGGAAGCGACCGCGGACGTGCGGCCGCGCGCGATTGATCTTTACTCGTCGCGGGCGAATCGGTACAGTCCAAATTGCAATTTCTGATCTGGCCCGGTCCCGCGCATGCACGTCTCTGGCGGGGGGCGATCGACGGAAAGGCGGACCTATGCATGTCGACGTCGCCATTATCGGCGGCGGCCCAGGAGGGTCGACCGTCGGGACGTTTCTGCGCAAGTATCACCCACGACTGAAGGTGCTGTTGCTGGAGCGCGAGAAGTTTCCGCGCGAGCACATCGGCGAGAGTCAGCTCCCGGCCATCGGGGCGATCCTTCATGAGATGGGTGCGTGGGACAAGGTCGAGGCCGCGAACTTCCCGATCAAGGTCGGCGCGACGTACCGCTGGGGCCGCACGCCCGAGCTCTGGGACTTCGAGTTCCTGCCGCTGAGCGTCTACGAGGACGCGCCGCGGCCGGCGCCCTACGCGGGCCAGCGGCGGTTGACGGCGTTTCAGGTCGAGCGGGCGGTGTACGACAAGATTCTGCTCGATCACGCCCGCGAGATGGGCGTCGACGTGCGCGAGGAGACGGCCGTCGTGTCCGTGGAGCGCGACGGCGACCGCGTGACGGGGTTGAAGCTCGCCACGGGCGAGACGGTGACCGCCAAGTGGTACGTCGACGCGTCGGGCTACGCGGGATTCCTGCGGCGGGCGCTGGGGATCGAGACGTACGTGCCGACCAGCCTGAAGAACATCGCCGTGTGGGACTACTGGACCGATGCGCAGTGGGCGATCACGATCGGGCGGGGCGGCACGCGGATCCAGATCATGAGCATCGGCAACGGGTGGATCTGGTTCATCCCGATCGGCCCGACGCGGACGAGCATCGGCTTCGTCTGTCCGGCGGAGTATTACAAGCAGCGCGGCCTGGCGCCGGCGGAGCTCTACCAGGAAGCGCTCTCGCGCGAGCCGCGCGTCATGGAACTGACCAGGAACGCCACGCGGGAGAACCAGGTCCGCACGACGCGCGACTGGTCCTTCGTGGCGCGGCGGATGGCGGGCGAGAACTGGTTCCTGGTGGGCGAGTGCGGCGGGTTTGCCGATCCGATTCTCTCGGGCGGCATGACGCTGGCGCACATGGGCGGGCGCGAGTGCGCATATAACATCATCGCGATCGAGCGTGGCGAGCACGACGCGGCCTGGCTGCGGCGGACCTTCGAAGAGCGTCAGAGCCGGCGCGTGCTCCAGTACATCCGCTTCGCGGACTACTGGTACGCGGCCAACGGCGTGGCGACCGACCTGAAGGAGTGCACGCAGGAGATCGCCAGGACGGCGGGGCTCGACCTTTCGCCCGAGCAGTCCTTCCGCTGGCTGAGTCTGGGCGGCTTCGGGCACGAGGATTTCCTCTTCCCGGGCCTGGGCGGGCTCGATCTGCTGGCGGTCAAGGAAATCAACAAGATGTTCACGAACGCGTCCGAGGCGACGTGGGAGCTGAACAAGTACAACACCTTCACGCTGAACCTGCTGGCGGCCCGCAAGGACCAGATGCCCGTCTATCACGGCGGCAAGATCATGAAGGCCGAGTGCTACGTCCGCGGCGGCCGCTGGCTGCCGATGGTCGGGCTCTACGGAACCGTGGCCGACGTGCTTTCGCGGCACAGCCACATCGTCGCGATCGGCAAGGAGCTGACGCGGCGGTCGAACAACCCGTCCGGTCGGTTCGGCATGACGCCGGGTCACTACGTGGCGCAGGCGATGGCGACGCTGGAGACGATGCTGCTGGAGGGGTGGGTGCGCGGCTCGGTGGATGCGTCGCTGCCGATGTTCCGATATTCGCACCTGGCGCCCGGGTTCGAGACGAACATCCACCCCAGCCTCGATCCGCTCGGCACGCACATTCCCGGCGTGCAGCGGATGCAGGCGCAGGGCGACGCGGCCATGGGCGGCGTGGCGCAGGCCTGAGGCCGCGCGGTCACCAGCCCGGCGCCCAGAGGTACAGGAACTGCGGGCTGGTCCCGTCCAGCCAACTCGGCAGGTCAACGTTGATCAGGTTCACCTGCGTGGCCGGCGGGGCGGACGTCGACGCGTAGACGTTCGGGCGGTGGGCGATCGGGCGGGCAAATTGCACCACCACGATGGGGGTGTCGGCCAGTCCGGCGTCGGAGCGGGCCAGGCGGATCGCCCCGTCGATATCCGTGATCTCGTCGATCAGGCCGGCCTCCCGGGCGGTGGTCGCGAGGAAGACGCGACCGTCGGCCATTTCGCGAATGCGGGCCGCGGGGACGCCGGGCCGGCCCTCGGCGACGACGGCGACGAAGCGCTCGTACATCGTGTCGATCATCTGCTGGAAGACGGCCCGGTCGCGCTCGGTCATTTCGCGGAAGGGGGAGCCGGCGTCCTTCAGCTCGCCGCTCTTGATGATGTTGGCCCGGGCGCCGATCTTGCTCATGGTGCCGGAGATGTCCGGCGCGATCATGATCACGCCGATGCTGCCGGTGACGGTCGTCGGGTGAGCGCAGATCCTGTCCGCGGCGCAGGCGATGTAGTAGCCGCCGGATGCGGCCACGTCGAGCATGCAGGCGACCACGGGCTTGCCCGTGTCGGCCCGGAATTTGCGGATTTCCTGGTAGATCATGTCGCTGGCGGTGACGCCGCCGCCGGGCGAGTTGATCCGCAGCACGACGGCCCGCACCTGTTCGTCGCGGGCGGCCTTGTCGAGTTTCTCCTTGAACAGCGAGACGGGGTTCTCTCCCTCGACACCGAGCAGCGAGCTGGAGCGGGCGTTGCGCAGCACGCCGTCCACCTCCAGCAGGGCGATCTTCTTCGAGGCCCAGATGCTCTCGCGGCCGACCTCGTATTCCTGAAGATCGCGCTCGGCGACGACCGGGGTGATCAGGAAGCTGACCGGGGCGCAGCCAGCGAGCAGTCCGGCGGCGGCGGCGAGGGCGAGGAGGGCGAGGCGGCCGGCGCGGCGGCAGCCGGCCGAGCGGGGATTGCTCCGAACCGTGCGGTCAGTGAGGCTGCGGGCGCGAGAAAGGATTCTCGCATCAGGACCACACGATCGGAGCAATCGGCAGCTTGGATGAAAACCGGTGGGTCCTGCGGAGGCGAACCGCCGTCGACAGGGCAGCTCCGCGAGCGGTCGGAGACCGGTCGTCCAGCGACCGGTCAGAGACCGGTCCCCCATTTTCGGAGCAGCCGGAATGGCGGGCGGCCGGCCCGTGCTGCGCGTCTCCATTGGCTTGGCGAAGGGCACTATCTATACTCCGTGAAGAATGAGGCTCCGGCCTGCGCCATGCAGCCACGAAGCGGGAATTCCCAGGCATGATACACGTGACGGACAGGGAGTTCGACCGACTGGTGCAGCAGGCGCTGGACGAGGTGCCGGCCGAGTTCCGCCCTTATCTCGATAACGTGAGCATCGAGGTGCGGGGGCGTCCGGATGCGGCCCTGATGCGCGCGCACGACGTGCCGGACGATCTGCTGGGGCTGTACGTGGGCGTGCCGCTGGAAGACAAGGGCATCGAGGGCGGCGGAAGCGTGCTGCCCGACCGCATCCTGATCTTCCGCGACAACCTGTGCGAGATGTGCGAGTCGCCCGAGGAGCTGGTGGAGGAGATCCGCATCACCGTCCTGCACGAGATCGGGCATCATTTCGGCCTCGATGAGGAGCGGCTCGAAGAGCTCGGCTACGATTGAATAGGCGCATTCGAGCCAGAAGGAGGTTGCCGTGTTCATGCAGTCGGCCGTTTCAATCATGCTTGCGGTCGCGGTCGGCGTGGGGCAGCAGACGCGTCCGGCGGCGCCGCAGGAGCAGCGGGGGGCGGCGGTCGAGCGGCGCGTCGGGCAGATGCTGGAGCGCGGGGCGAAGTATCTGCTGGCGGCGCAGGAGGCGGACGGCGGCTGGGCGTCGCAGACGGGGCCGGGCGTCTCGTGCCTGGTGCTCAAGGCGCTGATTCAGCAGGCGGACATCGGGCCGGAGCATCCGGCCGTGCAGCGCGGCATTCAATTCGTGCTGCGATTCCAGAATGACGACGGCGGCATCTACTCGTCCGGCGGGTTGCTGAAGAACTATGAGTCGAGCGTGGCGCTGTCGATGCTCGCGGCGGCCGGGGGCGCGAAGCACCGCGAGGCGATCCAGCGGCTTCAGGCGTTTCTGACCAGGCACCAGTGGGACGAGGGCGAGGATATCTCGGTCGACCATCCCTGGTATGGCGGCGCGGGCTACGGGCGCGGCGAGCGGCCGGACCTGTCGAACACGCAGATGATGGTCGAGGCGCTGCACGACAGCGGACTGGCGAAGGACGACCCGGCCTATCGCAAGGCGCTGGCTTTCATCTCGCGCTGCCAGATGCTGGGCGAGACGAATGATCAGGCGCTGGCCAAGGGCTCGTCGTCGGGCGGGTTCATCTATTCGCCGGCGAACGGGGGGGAGAGCAAGGCGGGCGAGTGGGAGGTCGACGGCCGCAAGGAGCTGCGCAGCTACGGCTCGATGACGTACGCGGGCTTCAAGAGCATGCTCTACGCCGGGCTGAAGCGCGATGACCCGCGCGTCAAGGCGGCGCGGGAGTGGATCGGGCGCTACTGGACGCTGGATTCCAACCCGAATATGCCCGGGGCGCAGTCGAAGGAGGGGCTCTACTACTACTACCACGTTTTCGGGCGGGCGCTGGCCGCGTGGGGCGAGGAGGTCGTCAAGGATCACGTCGGCCGCGAGCATCGCTGGCGGCAGGAGCTGGCTGAGAAGCTGGCGATTCTTCAGAAGCCCGACGGGAGCTGGGTCAATGAGCAGGACCGGTGGATGGAAGGTCTGCCGGCGCTGACGACGGCGTATTCGATGCTGGCGCTTCAGGCGGCGTTTCCGGCGGTCGAGTGAGGCGCGGGCGGCCTCCGGGCGGCGCGGCCGGGATTCACCTGCTGCCGCGCGCGTTGCGCGGCCAGTGCAAATCCGGGCATTTTCTCGACCGTTCGACCCGCAGGCCGCGCATAGAATCCGCTGGATCACGAACCTACTTGCGGGAGGAAGGCGATGGAGATCGAGATCACGACGGACCGCGTGAACGTGGACGAGGAGCTGCGCAGCTTCATCGACGAGCGTGTGCACCACGCGTTCGACCGTTTCGAGGATCGGGTGCGGCAGGTTCGCTTCCGCCTGCGGGATGTGAACGGTCCGAAAGGGGGGGTGGATCAGGAGTGCAACGTGATGTTGATTCTGCACCCGCGCGGCGAGCTGATCGTCGAAGAGAAGGGCGAAACGGTGCACGCGACGGTCTCGTCGGCGATCGACCGGGCGAGCCACGCACTGGCGCGGCATCTGGACAAGCTGCGCGACAAGCATCATTAGCCGCCGCGGGCGGGCGGAGGGAGGCGCGTGCTGGATCTGCTCTGGTTCCTGCTGATCGGGCTGGCGGCGGGGTGGCTGGCCGGCCAGCTTTCCAAGGGGCGCGATTTCGGACTGGTGGGGAACCTGGTGGTCGGCACGATCGGCGCGGTGGTCGGCGGGATGATCTTCCGGCTGGTGGGGCTGTCGGCGTACGGCACGTGCGGTTCGCTGATCATGGCGACGCTGGGTGCGCTGGTGTTCCTGTTCATCTTGCAGCAGTTCAAGCATCGGTTGTGAGGACGAGTTGCACCGAGCCACGAGTGTTCGTGTGCACCGAGCCGCGACCGTAAGGGAGCGGGCCGGGTGAGCAACCGCCGCCGCGTACACGCGTCGAAACGCGCACGCCTGAAATCAACGCACCAGCGCCTGAGATAGGTGAATGTCATCGGACGCTTGCGCGGGCGCCGGGCCACCCCCAGCCCGCTCCCTTACGGTCGCGGCTCGGATCAGAGCCAAGCGGCGGGTCAGTCGGCGACCAA
>CAZXUI010000100.1:0-14302 GCA_964643885.1 uncultured Planctomycetales bacterium | reverse complement strand
GAGACCGGTCCCCCATGCCATGACCGGTCGGAGACCGGTTCTCCACGAGTTGACCGGAGCCGGCGGCTTCAGCCACCGGTCGGCAGGGTGCCCGCGATGATGGGCGACAGGTCACGGATCGGGTTCCCCGCCGCCTACTCGCCGCCGAAATGCATCTGCACGTTCACGAACTCGAAATCATCCAGGTCCCCCTGGCAGGAGCTGGTCTGAATGACCAGTTCGTTCTCGCCTTCGCGCAGCAGCTCCGGATCGATCCGTACGCTGAACTCGCCGAAGCTCCCGTCCCGCGGCGAGAGGCCCAGCGGCTCATCCAACGTCGCCCCGTTCAGCTCCAGCGGATGCGGGCATTGCACGCCCTTCGTCAGCATCGTCAGCACGACACGCCTCGTCTCCAACTGCGCGGCGGACAGCTCGAAGTAGGCCCGCAGCCGCCGGCCCTCGCTGGGCTTCTGAAACTGGCTGTTCACCCGGCCTGTGAAGCGGTCGTTGCCCAGGTGGTGCACCTCGGGCGTCGCCTCGATAACCACCACGTCGCTCTTCTGCGGCTCGAGCGAGAAATCCACCGTCAACCCCGTCCGCCGCACCTGCTCGGCCGGCACATTGAGACTCCGCGGCACATAGCCCGGGTGCGAAGCCGAGATCGCGAAGTGATCCGGCACGCGCGGGGCGAGAATCGAGTACCGCCCGGCCGCATCCGTCTGCACCAGCAGCGGCTCGCCGTCCGCGACGTCCAGCCGGATCGTCGCCCGCTCGATCGGCCGGCCGCTCTCCGCCTCGCGCACGGTCCCCTGAAGAACCTGGGCCACATCCGGCGGCGCGGGGTTCGCATGCAACGGCAAATAGCGGTAGTAGACCTCGAGCATCAACGTGCACAGCGCCGTCTGATAGACCCGACCGCCGATCTCCGCCCACTCGCCCGCCACCGGCCAGCTCCCCGCCGCCGGACCGCTCTTCTCCTGGCCGGCCAGCAGCACCGGCCGCAGGACTGCGTTCCAGCGCTCCCACGGCTCGCCGCCATGATGAAAGTGCATCAGCGTGGCGTAATACCACAGGTACGAATTCGCATCCTCCGGCCACGCCGGCCGCACGCCGCTGAGCATCACGAGGGCCCGCTGCGTGCTCGCGTCGTCGCGCGGGGCGCCCAACAACTGCCGCACGAACGTCGCCTCGGCCGTCATCGATTCCGAGACCGGATCGCCCGGCTGATAGCCGTACAACCCCGGCCGGCCGCGGTCCTCCACGGCCGAGAGCCAGCGCTGAATGCCGGTGATCGTGCCGGCCGACAGCTCGAAGCCGGTGTTCTGCGCGCTCTTGAGCGCCATGACCTGCCAGCCGAGCACGGACGTATCGCCGTCGTCGCCGGGGTCGTAGCGCCAGCCGCCCGTGCGCGGGTTCTGCGCCGCAACGATGAACTCCGCCGCCCGTTGCACGGGCGCACGCAGCGCGCGGTCCTCCGTCATGCCGAGCGCCTCGGCCAGTGCGATCGTCGCGATGCCGTGGCTGTACATCGTCTCGCCGTCGCGCAGGTCGCCGTCCGCGCGCTGCCGTTGGACCAGCCACTCGATCGCGCGCTGCACGTTGTCCTGATAGGGGCCGGGCGCGACGTGCGTGTGCCCGGCGCCGAGGAAGCACAGCAGCGACAGGCCCGTCAGCGCGACGTCGACGTCATATTCCGTCCGCCCGTCGCACCGGCCGCAGTCGCGATCGAACGTGCCTCCGTTCCAGCTCCCGTCTGCGGACTGATGGGCCGCGAGCCAGCGCAGGGCATCGCGGACGGCCTTTTCCGTGCGCTCGTCGCCGCCGCGCTGGCGCAATACTTCATCGCGCCGAGCCGGGCTGCGCTGCGCGAACGCCTCCGGCAGCAGCACGGGAACCGGCGGCAGCCGCAGATCCAGCGGGCGGATGTCGGCCGCCGCCAGTTCGACGCTCGGGGCCGCGGCCGAGGCCGCAAGAGGCGGCGCAATGGCCGCGTCGGTCACGCTTGCGGAGAATGAAGCAGGCAGGGTGGGTGCGTCCGTTGCCAGTTTCGTCGGCGAGGACGGGATCGGCGGCGCCTGCTGCGCGCTCGGCTCGCTGTTGCGGTTTGCAGCGTGCGACAGGTCCAGCCGCGGCTGCGAGCGTTCGACCGTTGGTGCTTCGATCATCGCCGCGGGCAATGCCTCTGCTTCCGCCTCGGCGGGTGGCGAGCTGTCCGGCAGCTTCGGACCCGCCACGGCCAGCGTCATCGTTGCCGCCGGCGCCGGCTGCGTGACGCTGTTCGGCGCGGGCGGTTCGGGTCGATGTTCCGCAAGCTCGGCATCTCGCATGTCCGGCGTCGCGTCCAGGGCGATCGCGCTGCGCGCGCTATCAAGCTGGGCGGGCGAAAGCGAGGAGGGAATCGCATCGTTCGCGTTGGCCGCCGTCTCACGCACCGGTACCGCTGCCCGCCCGGCGGCCGGTGCGGCCGCCGCGACCAGCTCGACCGCGGACTCCGACTCGTTCTCGGCGGTACGCTCGGCCACCTGCGGCATTCGCAGATTCAGCGTGGCCGGCGTCGTCAGTTCGGCCGGCTCCAGGCGAGGCGCGTCGCCGGTCAGGGCCACTTGCGGCGTATCCGCCTCGCGCACCGGCAACTCGCCCGCAGCGAGCTCGACCGCTTCCGCCTCGACGGCCGCCCGCCGCAAGGCCGGGAGCTCGCCGCGCACGGCGCCCGCATCCAGCGTCGCGCTCCGCGGCACCACGGGCGACCGATCCGTCTCCGGCGCCGCGGCCACGTCCGGCTCCACCACAGGCTCCGCCTGCGCCGCGGGCGCGTTTTCAATGACGGGTGTCTCGACCGCCATGGCACGTGTGTATGCCGCCAGCTCGACCGATGGCGAGAGCGACTGTGTCGGCTCAATCTCCGGCAGCGGCGCCTCGCGCGCCGCCGGCTCCACTTGAAGCGCCTCGCTCGACACCGCCGCCGCCCGCTCCACCTCCAGCCGCACAGACTCCGGCTGCGCCGGCCGCTCCACGGCGACCTCCATCCGCTCCACCGCCTGCATCGCCGCACGCGTCGGCTCGAGCTGCGTCAGCGACGCCATGATCTGCTGCGTGATCGCGTCTGCCGAGGGTGTCGAGATCAGCGCCACCTGGATCGACCCGCGCTCGCGCGCGATCTCCGCCACCTTCGCCGTGATCTTCCAGAAGTTCAGCAGCAGCATCAGCAGCAGATGGGCCATCAGCGACGCCAGCAGGCATCGCGCCAGCAGGCTCAGTTTCCGGCGGTCCGCATCGCGCCAGAGCAAGAGCAGCAGCAGAAGAAGCAGCAGCGCCAGCAGCAGCCACAGAAGATTCGGCAAGATCGATTGCCACAGCCCCGCCCAGTCGAACGGCGGCCGTGCGAGCAGCTCCGTCCCCAGGAACACCTCGCGCGTCGTCGTGTAGTACAGGTCGTAGTCGTTCGGCCGCTCGGGACTTACCCGCTCCATCGGCCGGTCCGAGCTGAAGACCAGCGCGAATCCGAGCTGCGCCAGCCCCGGGTCGAGCTCGTTCGCCGCGCTGTTCACCGGCGCGTCCAGGTTTCGCGGCTCGCGCACGTCCCCCGCGACGATCCAGGCCCGGTACAGGTCGAATCCACCCAAGCCGCCGGGCCGATCCGAACCGAAGTAGAGGAAATCGCCCCCGGGCGAAAAGCACGGCGCGCCCTCGTTGTACGGGCTGTTCAGGGTGTCCAGCGCCGCCGCCTGCGACGGCCCGCGCGACGTGAGCTGCGATTCGTAGAGGTCGTACGTGCGGTGAAACAGGTCCTCCCGCACGGTCGCCGGCCACGCGTCCGGGTCCGGCTGCCGCGAGTCCTCCGGCCGCGGCCGGTTCGACGCGAACACCAGCCGCTCGCCGCCCGGCGAGACGGCCGGCCCGTAGTCGTTGAATTCGGAGTTCACCGCCGGCCCGAGATTCGCCGGCTCGAGCCAGCCCTGCGGCCCGCGCTCGCTGACGTACAGGTCGTAGCCGCCGGCGCCGCCCGGCCGATTGCTGTAGAAATAGAGCCGCTTGCTGTCACGCGTCGGCTCCGGCCCCAGGTCGTCATACTCGCTGTTGACGATCTCCAGCCGCGCCGGCTGCGTCCACCCCTCCGGTGTGCGCTGCGAGAAGTAGATGTCCGCGTTCTCGCCCGCCCGGCCGCGCACGAAGTACAGCGTCGACCCGTCCCAGCTCCAGCGCGGCTCGTAATCCTCCGCACCGGTGTTGATCAGCTCACTGAGCGGCGACGGCGGCTGCCAGAGCACGTCGCGCGGCGAGACCTCGTCGGCTGCGACACGAATCGTGTCGGCATCCGTCCAGAGCTGCTGCCGCGCCGCCGGCCGGAGCCACCATGCGACAGCTCCACCCAGCAGCAGCATGACCGCCCCGCCGGCCAACCAGAGAATGCCGCGCCTGCTCATCGCTTCCTTTCTCCGAACGCTTCGCGGCTATTCGAGAACGGTATCCAGATAGGGTTCCTGGATGCCCGCCTGCTTGCAGATATCCAGCACCGTGACGACGTGGCCGTACGTCGCGTGGCGGTCCCCGCGCACGGTGACCTTCTGATTCGGATTCGCTGCGACCGCCTCCTGCACCAGCGCAGTCAGATCGTCGGCGCTCATCGGCCGGCCGCTGACGATGATCCGCCCGTCGCGGTCGACATTGACGACCAGCTCGCGCAGCGCTGCGCTCACCGGACCGGTCGCCTTGGCAAACGGCAGCGCGATCTGCATTTCGCGCTCGACCTGGTGAAAGGTCGTCGCCACCAGGAAGAAGATCAGCAGCAGGAATACGACGTCGATGAACGGCGTCATCTCCATCGTCACCTGCTCAGGGACTTTCGAGCGAATCAGCATCTCCGGCTCCGTCTTCCCCGGTGTCGTCGCGACGAATCGCCTCAGCCGGCGGCGACGGCCGCATCGGCCGGCAGCGCCCCTGCGTTCTCCTCCGTCGCGGGGCGTGCCGCCGGCTCGGCCGCAGCGGCCGGCTCGCCGCGCCGCCGCAAGAGCGACTCGACCAGCTCGACCGTCATCGCATCCATTTCGGCCACGAGCCGGTCGATCCGCGAGGTGATCCAGTGGTAGCCAACCATCGCCGGAATCGCGACCAGCAGGCCCGCCGCCGTCGTGACGAGCGCCTCGTAGATCCCCTTGGCCAGCACCTCGGTCCGCCCCAGCGCCTCGCCTGAAGAGGCCACGGTCTGAAACGCCTCGATCATGCCGAATACCGTGCCGAGCAGGCCGAGCATCGGCGCCACGGCCACGATCACTGAGAGCATCCGCAGGTATTTGCGCAGCTTGAGGATCTCCCGCTCGCCGGCCTGCTCGATGTGCCGCTCCAGCAGCTCGCGCGGCTCACCCAGCCGCCGCAACGCGGCCGCAACGATCGCCGCGATCGGGCTCGGGTTCTTGCGGCAGTATTCGAGTCCGGCCGCGATCCGCTGCCGCCCCGGCCCCAGGGCCGCCTCCAGCCCGCTGAGAAAACCAGCCGGAATGACGTTGCCCCGCCGCAGCGACACGCTCCGTTCGATGATCACCGTCAGTGCGACCAGCGAGCAGATTCCGATCGGAATCATCAGTACGCCGCCGCGGACGATCAGCTCCCACATGGATGGACTCGCCCCGCCGCCGTCCGTCTGCGCAAGCAGCATCGCCGCCGAGATCGTCTCAATCATCGCGCATCTCTCCATTCATTTGCTTCGCCGCGGATCGCGAATCGGTCACTGCCGCCGCCCGGGCAGACCGTCGCCCGGCATCGCGGCCAGCCGCTGGCCGGCCAGCTCGGCCCAGCGCGTCTCGCCGTACTTCTCGCGCACCTGCTCGAACTGCCGCCGCGCCTCAACCGACTTGCCGAGCTGCTCGAAGCAACGCCCGGCCTCGTAGAGGGCCGCCGCGCTCCACTCCGGGTAGGCGTAGAGAATCTCCACCTTCAGCAGCTCACGGATCGCCGCTTCATACTTCTTCTGCGCGAACAGGCACTGGCCGATCTGGAATTGCGCCCGCGCCGCCGTCGGCCCCTGGTGCCCGCGAATCACCTGCTCGTAGGAGCGACGCGCATCGTCGTGCCGGCCGAGGTTCTCACGCGCCCAGCCGATCCCGAAGTGCGCCTGATAGGCGTGCGGCCCAGTGGGCGTCTGCTTGAGGTACTTCTCGAATTCCCTCTCGCTGCGGTCCCAGAATTGAAGCGCCGCCCAGCACTCCCCCAGCCGCAGCAGCGCCGTGCCAACATCCACGTTCGTCCCGCCGGCCTCGACGGCCGCCGCCAGGTGCTCGGCGGCCTTCTGATGCTGCCCCAGTCGATAGCGCGCCTCGCCCGCCATCAGCCGCGCCGCCGGCACGAAATCGTGCGAACCGAACGCCTGAACGAACTCCTCGAACAGCTCCGCCGCTTCCTTGTCGCGACCGCGCTTCAGTTCACAGACCGCCAGGCGATAGACCGCGCTTGCGGCCGTCTCGCTGGGTAGCGGTTGTCCTGAGCGCATCCGCTCGCGCAGTGCCGTCAGCAGCCTGGCTGCCTCGTCGAACCGCTCCGTCTGCTGCTCCATGTCGGCCAGCTCGAGCATCGCGTGGGCCCGCTGGTCCTCGTCCGTCGCCTGCTCGATAACCTGGCGATAGGCCGCGGCCGCCTCGTCCTTCCGGCCCGCCTCCCGCAGGCACCACGCCTTCTCATACAGCGCCGCCCGCAGCAGTTCCGCCGAGATCCCCTCAGCGTGCTGCTCGCACTGCTCGATCAGCGCCAGCGCGTCGGCCGCCCGCTGCTGCCGCGCGACGGCCAGCGCCAGCATGACGCGGGCTTCGCCGGCCCGCGCGTGCTTTGCGTAACGCTCGAGGAACTCTCGCAGCAACCGTTCGGACTCTGCGTACTGGCCGCCGCCCAGCAGTGCCGCCGCCTGGTCGCAGATCGCCCGTGCCCGCAGCTCGTCGCTCGCTCCGCTCTTTGCCGCCGCAGCAAAATGCTCGCTCGCCGCGGCCCGCTCGCCGCGCTGAAGCGCCAGCGTTCCCAGCCGCCACCGCGCCCAGGCGGCCAGCTCGCCGGCCTCCGGCGCCTGCGACACACGGGCGAACTCCTCTTCCGCCTGCTGGCCACGATCCAGCGCGACCAGCACCTGTCCGCGCTCGAACCGCGCCCGCACGGCCAGCTCGCCCTTGTCGCACTCGTTCAGCAGCCGGTCGAGCGACCGCAGCGCATCCTCGGCGCGATTCTGATTCTGCTGCGCCAACGCCAGCTTCAGCAGCGCCCCGCACCACTGCTCACCCTCGCCGCCGCCCTCGACGAACCGTCCCAGCGCCTCCTCCGCCGCCTTCCACTCGCCGCGGGAGAACGCCACCTCACCCAGCGCCCGCCACGCCGCCCGAAGCGACGCGTCCTCCTCCGCCTGCGCCGCGGCCGCACGCAACGGCTCGAGCGCCTCGTCGAACCGTTCCAGCCGGTACAGCGCCAGACCGAGTTGCAAACGGATCTGCGCCGCCTGCGGATGCGCCGGATACGCCTTCAGCAGCGCCGAATACTTGGTGGCCGCCTGCTCCGTTTGACCCGACAGCCGCAGACTTTCCGCCTCCAGCAGCGCAACCAGCGGCGCGGCCGCGTGCTCGCCGGCACTGCTGAGGAACTCCCGCGCCGCTTCCAGACTCACGTCATGCCGCGCGAGACGCTGCGCCACGCTTGCCGTCAGGAACAACGCATCCGGCCGCAGGGCGTGCTCGCGATGTTTGCGGGTGAACTCCCGCAGGGCTTGCAGCGCTGCGTCGTCGTCCTTCTCGGTCGACGCCAGCGCCAGCGCCCGGTCGTACTCCATCGCCGTCCGCAGCGATGAGCGCGGGAACCGCTCGATCGCCTGCTCCAGCAGCTCCGCCGCGCGCGGGAACTCGCGCCGCCGCAGGTGACACTTCGCCAGCCAGTACGAGGCCTCCTCAGCCTCCGCTCCGTCGCCATCCGCCAGCGGCCGCAGCAGCTCCCCGGCCCGCTCGAACTCGCCGGCGTCAAACCAGGCCCGCGCCCGCAGCAGTCGTGCTGCCGGGCCGGCCGCCGCCCCGCTCTCCATCGCCCGGTCGAGCGCTGCCCCCGCCTCGTCCGCTCGGCCCAGCGCCAGCCGCACGCGCCCCAACGCCACCTGCGCCTCGGCCGCCAGCCGCTCGTCGCCCGCGCCGGCCGCGGCCTGATACCATTTCTCCGCCTCGGCCAACTCGCGCTGCTGCTCATGACACCACGCCCGCACCATCGCCGCCTGGCCGCGATGCTCCCCCGGGGCAGACTCGTCGAGCAGCTTGCCGAGCGGCTTGAGCGCCTCGCTCCACTTGCTCTCCGCCGCCAGCGCCATCCCGTGTGCCAGCAGCACGCGCTCCCGCTCGGCCGCCTTCGGCCAGCGCTGCGCAAATTCGACGGCCGCCTCGGCCACCTGCGTGTGCGCCTGCTGCCGCTGCAATGCGTCGATCCGCATCGCGGCCACCTGGGGCGCCAAGGAATGATCGCGGTGCGAACTCAGAAATGCTTCGAGCGCCGCGGCCGCCTCTGGCAGCTTGCCCACTGCCAGCAGGCACTGGCCGAGCATCGCCTGAACCTCGGCCGCGTACTCGAACTCCTTGACCCGTGCGAGCTTGCGCAGCTCCTCGACAGCCGGCTCGAACTTCTGCGCGCGATACAGGCACAGCGCCAGGCCGTATCGCGCCAGCGGCGCCCGCGCCGCGCCACCGTGCTGATCGAGCAGCTCGCGATACTCCGCTTCGGCCAGGTCCGTCAGTCCGCGGTTGAGCAGGCCCGTGGCGCTGCGGTAGCCGCGTTCGAAGGCCTCGTCCGCGGGCGCGGCGGCGGCCGACTGCGCCCAGCCGCGAGCCGCGACGAGCAGCATGCCCGCTACGATCAGAATCCGCCCCAGCCGCACCGCGCGCGTCGTCGTGCTCATGTGCAATCCACCTTTCGGCTCCATCCTCGATGGACCGCCTTCGCCTCGTCCCCGCTCTGCCTGGTGATTTGTCCCGAGCCGCGTCTAGTTGCGCTCGGCCTGCAATTGCTCGGCCGCCCGTTCGAGCTGCGCCGCGGCTTCTTCCAGCGCCTCGCGAACCGCTTCGCTGGTGGCGTGGCCGAGCGCGCCGCTGACCTGCTCCAGCGCCTCGCGCAACTGTGCCACCAACTCCGGATGAACCTCGCGGCCCGCCTGCTTCATTGCCTCGCGAACAGCCTCGCTCATGTCATTGTTCAACTCGGCGAGCAGCTCGTGTGTCTGCTGCATGCCGCCGGCGCGCAGCGCCTCGGCGGCCTCGCGCAGGGCCGTCTCCGCCGCCTGGTGCGCGGCCCTCGTCGAGCTGAACAGGTCCACGGGCTGTATCCTGCCGGCGAACCGGTTCAAGGTGGTGCTGAGATTCGATACGCCGCTCGGCTGCTGGAGCGACCAGACGGTCATGGGCCCGCCGGGCGCCACGCGCAGGCCCTCGCCGGGGCGGCGCCGCTCCTCGTCCGCATCCGTGTCGCTGTCGACATCTTCCTGGGACTGCTCCAGCTCCCGTTCGAGCTGCTCCATCTGTCGCTCGAGCGCCTCCGCGTCGCGTTCCAGCGCTTCGGACTGCCGCTCGAGCTCCTCGGCGCGACGCTCCATCCGCTCCGCTTCGCGCATCAGGCGGGCCGCCTCGCGCTCGACTTCGCGGGCCGCACGCTCCAGCTCACGCCGCGCGGGAGCGTCGTCCTCCAATTCCTCCAGTCTTGCCCGCAGCTCGTCCGCCTTCGCCTCCAGCTCGTGGGCTTTCTGCTCGAGCTGCGACGCCGCATGCTCCATCGCGCCCGCCTCCGCCTCGAGTGCCCGCACCCGCGCGGATTGCTCCGCGCTGCGGGCCATTTGCTGCATCCGCATCGCGTCGATCTGCCGCCGCCGCGAGTCGAGCTCGAGCGCCCGCTGCTGCTCGATCTGCGGCGCCCGCGGAACGACCACGCGCGTCCCCGGCCGGCGACGCTCCGCCGCCGCGCCGCTCGGATGAATCAGCTCGATGAACCGCTCGAAAACCTCGTGCTGCCGCGCCGTCGCGTGCACTTCGATTCCGTCCGGCTGCGGCCGCACCGGCACCGGCACGTCATTGCGAATCATCAGCGCGCCGAGCGCCTCGGCCTTTCCCGGCGGCAATCGGTACGTCCGCACGATCACCTCGCCGGAGTCCGGAATCTCCGTCGGGACCAGCGTGACGACCGGCGGCTGGCCCTCCGCTCCCGCGCGATTCTGCATGTAGAACTGATAGGTCGAGCCGTCGAACCCGGCCGGCGGCGACGGCTGCTGCGGCGCCGGTCCGCTGAAGCCGGGGGCCGCCTGCGGCGGATGGGCACCGGCATGCGTGCCGCCGTACGGCACCGCCAGGACCGGCTCGGGCGGCGGCGGTGCTTTCGGAGGCTTCGGGGCCTTCGGCGCCTTCGGCGCCTTCGGCGGTTTGGGAGCCTTTGGCGCCTTCGGAGCCTTCGCCGCCTCCGTCTGCGCCCTGGCCCGCACCTCGCGCTCGATATCCTCCTTCGTCTTTCGCTTAGCGTCCTGCGCGGCGCGCTGACCTGCTTGCGCGTGCGCCTTCGCGTGCGCGGCCGCGTGCGCCTCGGCGTGCTGCTCGCATTCCTCCGGCGGGCACGCCTCTTCCGCCTCGATCGCGACGGCCACGGCCGGGTCGGCCGTCAGCGCCAGCACGGTCCGCAGCCCGTCGATCGTGCGATTCACCAGCCCCGTCGTGCACACCAGCTTCCGCGGCTCCAGCGCGGTCTGCGGCCCGTCCTCCGGCGGGCACGAGATCGCCGGCGTCACCAGCCATCCCGCGCCGATAAACACGCACGCCAGCATTGCACTCGCCAGCGAATGCCCGGGCCGAATCGTCTGTGTCATCACCATGCTGAGTCTCCTCGCAAGTTGCCGAGCGCCCGCGCTGGCCACCGCCATGCCGCCCGCAGGCGCCGAAGTTTGCCCAAGATCCATGTACTGCCGCGTGCGCAGAATCGCCTCGGCGTACGCCCGCCGACGACGCGGCATCAGCCACGTCACCCACGCGTCACAGCACGCGTCCGCTTCCTCGTGCAGCCGCCGCCGCACCCACCACAACACCGGGTGCCACCAGTAGACCGCCGCCAGCGCCAGCTCCACCCGGCTGACCCAGTGATCCATCCGCCGCAGGTGGGCCAGCTCGTGACAGAGAATCGCCAGCCGCCCGGGGCCATCCAGCTCGCGCCACAGCCCGATCGGCAGCACCAGCCGCACGCGCCATCCGCACCAGATCAGCGGTGAGACGCGGTCATCCACCATCACCACGTCCGGCACGCGCCGCAGCCCCAGCCGCCGCGCAATCCGCTTCACCTCGTACTGAACCCACCCCGGCGCCGCATATCCGCGCGCCAGCCGCCGAGAAAACCCCCACACGCGCAGTCCGTGCAGCACCATCACGATCGCCAGCCCCGCCAGCCACACATCCAGCGGCACCGCCGGCAGCATCACGACCAGGTCCCGCACGCCAAGCGCCAGCGCCAGCCACATCGCCCACGGACCCGGCCGCCGCTCTTCAGCCTCGGGCGTCGCCGAGACGCTTCGGCCGCTCGAATCTCTCTCCGGCCGGGTGGCCGACGCAATCTGGCCGGCCGGCTCGCGCGGTGACATCCGCGCGGCGAGCTCGCTGTCACCGGGGCGGCTGTCGAGCGCCGCAACCGGGTCCGCGTCGCCCGCCCGATTCTGCGCAATGGGCAATCGCTCCGCGCGGTCTCGCCTCGTCGGCTGCGGAGTGTCGTCGGTATCGTCGGGCTTTTCGGAATTCGCGGCAGGAAAGCCGGAAGTCAGGGCCGGCGGCGGTGACGTGTCGCGTGGACTTGGCCGCCCGTCGGCCTGCGTGCGTTGCCCCGCCGAGCCTGGCGATAGTAGGAGTCGGACCATCCGCCAGGGCTCGGAGGGAGCAACGACACGAGGTGAAACAGGCAGCTCGTCCTTCGGTTCGGCTTGCTGTTCAGACGGGAATTCGTTTCGCCGGCCGTCAGATTTGTGGCCGGATTTCGCGATCGCATGGCCGCTGCCTTGCCTCGCGTGAGCGTCGGCCGCGCGCACGCTCTCGCTCGGGCCGCGTTCGCCTGAGGAGAACAGCCCGCGTACCGCCGCCGGCTCCGGCAGCGCTCCCGCCACCACGAACCACACCAGCGCGACCAGCCAGACGAAATGCCGCGTCACCGGCCGCAGCCAGCTCATGCGGCAGATCAAAGCCGCCCCGATGGCCACGGGAATCACGGCCCAGGCACTGCCCCACAGGTGTGCGACGACGGGCTCCAGCCACGACATGGCGTGGTCCTCCACACGGGAAGCGCGGTGCGGCCTCGCACCGGCCGGCGATCGTCTGCTAGCGGCCCTTGCGGTCGAGTGAATCGATCAGCTTCTGCAATTGCTCCAGTTCCTGCGGCGCAAGTCGCTGCGTCTGAAGAAGTTGCAGCACGAGCGGACCGGCGGCGCCGTCGTAGAGCTGGTCCAGCAGCTTCTGGAGACGGCTGCGGCTGATGCGTTCGCGGCTGATCGACGCCCGGTACACGTACGCCTGCCCCGATTTGTCGCTGCGGACGAATCCCTTCTGTTCGAGGCGCGTAAGCATCGTCTGAACGGTCGTGTAGGCATTCGGCCGGCCGCGCTCGTGCAGTCCGTCCATGACGGCCCGCACGGTGGCCGGCCCGGTAGACCAGAGCACCTTGAGGACTTCGAGTTCGGCGGAACCGAGATCGTATTCGCGGGGTGGCATCGACTATTGCTCGCAAGCGGCGGCCTTTCCGGCCGCGATCTCCTACACGCGTCGTAGAGAAGTCTACTACACGTGTCGGACGTCGTCAAATCTTTTTTCGGCGTGGTTCGAGATTCTCTCTCCGGATGCGAACCGGCAGCGCGCGGGTGCCGTGCCGGCGGCCCTCCGTCGCTGGTGCGGGATTCCCAGCTCGCACCTCGCTCCGCGACGTTCCGCGCTCCCGCCTTCGCGCATGTTCCCATCATGCGCTGACGAGCCGCCCTCCGTCTCCCTGTCGCCAAACCCCGGCGAGAATAAACAGAGCGGGCCGCCCGTCTCCGAGCGGCCCGCTGAGACTTTCGAATCGATCCCGGCGGGTCCGCGGCCCGCCGGCTGTCTCGAACCTACACCAACCCCTGGTCGAGCATCGCGTACGCCACCTTCAGGAACCCGGCGATGTTCGCGCCGTTCACGTAGTTCCCCGGCGTCCCGTACGCCTCGGCCGTCTCCTTGCACGCCTTGTGGATGTTCACCATGATCGCGTGCAGCTTCTGATCCACCTCCTCGCGCGACCAGCTCATCCGCAGCGAGTTCTGGCTCATCTCCAGACCGCTGGTCGCCACGCCGCCCGCGTTGGCCGCCTTGCCCGGCCCGTAGAGAATCTTCGACTCCAGGAAGACGTTGACGCCCTCCGGCGTCGTCGGCATGTTCGCCCCCTCGGCCACCACCAGGCATCCGTTCTTCACCAGGTTGTTGGCGTCGATCTCGTTGATCTCGTTCTGCGTCGCCGACGGCAGCGCCACGTCGCACTTGACGGACCAGAGCGGGTTGTGATCCGCGCTCGGGTCGAGCGCCTCATAGTGCGCGCCCGGATACTTGTCCTTGTACTCCTTGATCCGCCCGCGCTTGACGTTCTTCAGGTGCATCACGAACGCCAGCTTGTCCTGGTCGATCCCCGCCTCGTCCACGATGAACCCGTTCGAGTCGGAGAAGCTGATCGGCTTGCCGCCCAGGTGCAGGACCTTCTCCGCCGCATACTGGGCCACGTTGCCCGAGCCTGAGACCAGCACCCGCTTGCCCTTGAATTCCTGCCCGCGCGTCCTGAGCATCTCTTGCGCGAAATAGACGCACCCATACCCGGTCGCCTCCGGCCGGATCAGGCTCCCGCCCCAGTTCAGACCCTTGCCCGTCAGCACGCCGTCGAAGCGGTTCGCCAGCTTCTTGTACTGGCCGAACATGTAGCCGATCTCGCGGCCGCCCACGCCGATGTCGCCGGCCGGCACGTCCGTGTCCGCGCCGATGTGCCGGAACAGCTCGCTCATGAAGCTCTGGCAGAAGCGCATCACCTCGTTGTCGCTCTTGCCCTTCGGATCGAAGTCGCTCCCGCCCTTGCCGCCGCCCATCGGAAGCGTCGTCAGCGCGTTCTTGAAGATCTGCTCGAAGCCGAGGAACTTCAGAATGCTCAGATTCACCGACGGGTGAAAGCGCAGCCCGCCCTTGTACGGACCGATCGCGCTGTTGAACTCCACCCGGTACCCCCGGTTCACATGCACCTCGCCCTTGTCGTCCATCCACGGCACGCGGAACATCAGCACGCGCTCCGGCTCGACGATCCGTTCCAG
>CAZXUI010000099.1:2534-14558 GCA_964643885.1 uncultured Planctomycetales bacterium | reverse complement strand
TGGGGGACCGGTCTCTGACCGGTCTGATTTGGGGGACCGGTCTCTGACCGGTCAGCATATGGCCGCGGAGCGGCCAAGGGCGCTGGCCACCGGTGAAGCGAGTCCGCCGCCAGGCGGACGAGCGTAACCCGTGGATCGCGTCGCGCCCCCCTCCGTATCTTGTGGGGCCTTCGTCCCGGATCACAGCACAAAAGGGGCCAAACCCGCACCAGCGTGACAGGTGACAAGTGACAGGTGGCAGGCCCCCCTCCCGCGGGCCTTTTCGAGGTTGATGACTTTCCTGCTGCCTGAATCCTCGAGCCGCCCGGAATGTCGGCGCCGGGTCCGTTGGCGATTGCGGCCTGCGGCGGCGGTTTCCGTACTGGCTTTCTGAACGACTCATCTGCGCGGGCCGGCCGGCCGGTGCTTCAGGGAGCGGTGCGCGATGTCGCAAATCGAGATGTTCGCCCAGAACATCTTCCTGCTGATCGGATTGCTGTTTTGCGGCGTGGTCGGGCTGGTACTGGTCGTGGTGGTCTGGATCGCGATCAAACTGGCCTGGTGGCGCTGGCAGCGCGTGCTGGTCGAGCGGGAGATGCGGCGGACGCGCTACGACGAGAATGGCGACCCGCTGCCGCCCGCGTCGCACGGCGCCTGCGACATTTGCGGCAACGTCTTCGACGTTGTCTATAACCTGCCGGACGGCTCGCGGCTCTGCTGGTACTGCCATCGCGAGGCCCGCCGGGCGGGGCTGATCTCAGACGCGCCGGCCCAGGCGGCCGATCCGCCGGCCGGCGCAGCGCCGCGGCCGGGTGACGAGGGGGAGCGGATGCTCGCCGGCTGGTCGGCCGAGCGTTAGCGATGTCAGTCTTCAATACTGCATCACGGCTGGGAGAACGCGGAGACCCGTGTGCCGCGGTTCGGCGCGAGTTGTGGGCGAGACGCCCGCAGGTTCTGCTCCGAGCCGCGACCGTGAAGGAGCGGGCGGTTTCGGAAGCGCTCCCCGCGTACGCGCGCCGACACGCGCACACCTGACAAGATAAATCAGCACACGGAATAGGTGAATGTCACCAGGCGCTGGCGCGGGCGGCGCGCCACCCTCAGCCCGCTCCCTGACGGTCGCGGCTCGGTTCACGCGGGATCTGCGCCACCCCCGTCCCGCTCCGTTATGCCGGACACGCTGTGTCTGGGGCGAGCGGTCGCGGCTCGGATCACGCCGGCTCAGTCGAACAGGTCGTCGAAGAAGTCCTCGACCTCGTCCAGGAAGTCCTCGGTGTCGTCCTCGTCGGCGTTGAAGTAGCCGAACCCCTCGCCCGGCACCCAGACGACGCAACTGGACTGCATCAGCGTGGCGGGGGCGAAGGCCAGCAGCAGCGGCAGGGCTCGCAGCACGAATCGTCGCATCGCGTTCTCCTCTCGCCTGGCCGCGCGGCCGAGTGGCCACGCGATCGCGGCCGGCGCGCGGAATCCTCACTGCGATGATAGACCAGCGGCGGCGGTCGGGGTTAGAAGGTGTCCGATAAATCGCGGCGGCGGCTTCGCAGAGTTGGGGACGAGCCTCTGGAAGGATGGGGGACCGGGCTCTGGCCGGTCGTGGCCGGCTCGTTCGAGATTCTGACCGCCCACCCGCGGCTTGGCGATTCCTGCTCAACTCCGCCTGCCGCACGCTTTCAGCGTGCTACACTCGACGTTCGCTCACCCAGGGCGGCGCTCGCTTGCCTTGGGCTATTCTGCCGCGCACCTTCGGTGCGATCTCAGCCGCTGCGCCGATCCGCTTCGATGTGAATCGAGAGGTGCTCGTACAGGGCCTCGGCCGATGGCATTCCGCGCCGGCGGGGCGACAATTGGCCCGATCACCGCTCCGCGAGCTGCCCGCTGAGCTCCCCCGCCGTCGTAACCGGCAGTTTGCAGGCATATTCGCGGCAGACGTAGGCCGTCGGCCGGCCGTCGATCATCTCGCGGCCGGCCAGCAGCGGCGAGGTGGGGCTGCGGTCCGGCACGCGCGGGTCGAGCAGCATCAGCACGCGGTTCGGCAGATAGGTGCGCTGCACCGCCGCCAGCAGCTCGCGCGTGGCCGGCGCGGCCGGGTCGCCGACGACGGCAATCTCGACCGGCCCGGCCAGGGCGAACTCGACGGCCGCCAGGAAGCGCTCGGAGGCGGCCGGCGATTGCAGCACGTCGCTGGCGAAGCATTGCATGGAGCGCTCGGCGAGCTTGCGCAGGTCGTCGCGGTCGAAGATCGTCGCCAGGCGCAGCAGGTTCATGAGCTGCACGGAGTTTCCGCTGGGAACCGCCCCGTCGCGGATGTCCTTGTTGCGCGTCAGCAGGGTTTCGTGGTCGTCGGCCGTGAAGTAAAAGCCGCCGTGCTGCTCGTCGGCGTAGTGCTCGATCACGGCGTCGTTGAGGCGCAGGGCATGATCGAGCCACGCGCGGTCGAAGGTGGCCTCGTAGAGATCGAGCAATCCCTCGATCATCGCGGCGTAGTCGCTCAGAAACGCGGCCTCCAGCACGCGGCCGTCGCGCCACGAACGCAGCAGCCGGCCGTCCTTGAACTGTTTTTCGAGAATGAACCGCGCCGCCCGGGCCGCCGCGTCGGTGTAGCGCGGCTCGTCCAGGATCGCGCCGCCCCGGGCCAGTGCGGCGATCATCAGCCCGTTCCATTCGGCCAGGATCTTCTCGTCGCGGTGCGGCGGCACCCGGCGGCTGCGCACGTCCAGCAACTTCGCCCGGCAGGCGGCCAGGCGGCGCTCAAGCTCCGGCCGCTCGATACCGTACAGCTTCGCGACCACGTCGAGCTCGCGCGGAAGATGCAGAATGTTCTTCTCGACGCCGGGTGCGTGCGGGTCGTCCCAGTTGCCGGCGTCGCTCACGTCATAGGCCGAGCAGAACAGCTCGCCGTCCTCCTTGTCGAGCGCGGCGAGAATCTCCGCCCGGGTCCAGACGTAGAACTTGCCCTCTTCGCCTTCGCTGTCAGCGTCGCGGGCGCTGTAGAAACCGCCCTGTGGCGACTGAAGGTCGGCCAGCACGTACTCGAAGATGCTGCGGGCGACGCGGGCATACTCCGGCTTGCCCGTCAGTTGATACGCGGACAGGTAGGCGCCGCTGACCAGTGCCTGGTCATAGAGCATCTTCTCGAAGTGCGGCACCAGCCAGCGGACGTCCGTGCTGTAGCGGGCGATGCCGCCGGCCAGGTGGTCGTAGATGCCCCCGCGGGCCATCCGGTCGAGCGTCCGCTCGACCAGACTGACCAGCCGCTGCGGATCGACGGCCGGCCGCGAGGCGGGCGAGCCGGCCGGGGCCGGCCGGTCGGCCGCGGCCGCGGATTCGCCGCCGGTGCGGTAGCCGTGCCGGGTGGCCGCCCGCAGCATCAGCTCCATCGCCATGCTGGGCGGAAACTTGTTCGTCCCGCCGCTGAGAATCCCGCCATGCGTTTCGTCGAAGTGCTCGGCCAGCAGCATGGCCACGCGGTCGAGCTGCTCAAGCGAGAACTGCTGGCCGCCGCCGGCCTGCGGGGTGAGCGATTGCCGCACGAGGCCGGCCAGGCGCTCGGCGTCGGCCGTCAGGGCGTCGCGGTCCGCCTCCCAGAGCTGGCCGACGCGCTCGCACAGGTCGCGGAAGCCGGGCCGGCCGAATCGTGATTCGGGCGGGAAATATGTGCCGGCGAAGAAGGGTTTCAGGTCGGGCGTCATCCAGACGCTCATGGGCCAGCCGCCCTGGCCGCGGTTCACGATCAGCGTGGCCTGCATGTAGATGTCGTCGATGTCCGGCCGCTCTTCGCGGTCGACCTTGATGTTGACGAAGTAGCGGTTCATGACGGCCGCGGTCTGCTCGTCCTCGAAGCTCTCGTGCGCCATGACGTGGCACCAGTGGCAGGCGGAGTAGCCGATGCTCAGGAAGATGGGCTTGTTCTCCTGGCGGGCCTTTTCGAGGGCCTCGGGGCCCCACTCGTACCAGTCGACGGGGTTGTGGGCGTGCTGCTGGAGGTAGGGGGAGGCGGCGTGGATCAGGCGGTTCGTGTGAGCGGTCTTTTCTGCCGCGGTCATGGTGCTTTCCTCGCGGTGCTGCCCGCTGCACGCGAGCAGCAGCGCCGGCAGGAGAATCCAGGTCGATCGAATCATGCGCGCTGACACCCTCGGCTGAACGGAGGCTCTGGGGATTGTAGTCGCAGCGGGCCGCGGCGGACGGGTTTGCTGGCGGCGCGTTCGGCGGGCGGCGGGGGTTGTTCTCTCGCGGCGGGAAAACGGTCTATACTGCGGCGCATGCGGTCGATCGCGCTGATCAATCAGAAGGGCGGCGTCGGCAAGACGACGACGGCGGTGAACGTGGCGGCGGGCCTGGCGCGGCGGGGGGCCGGCGTCCTGATGGTCGATCTCGACCCGCAGGCACACGCGAGCCTGCACGTCGGCGTCGAGGTCGGGCCGGACGAAACGAGCATCTACGACGTGCTCGTGCGGCAGGCCTCGCTGTATGAGACTGTGCGAACGGTGAGCGAGCGGCTGTCGGTGATTCCCTCGCATGTCGACCTGGTGGCGGCGGAGATCGAGCTGAGCGAGCGGGCGGAGCGCGAGACGGTGCTGGCCCGGGCGCTGCGGCCGCTGGAGGAGCATTACGACTACCTGCTGATCGATTGTGCGCCGTCGCTCGGGCTGCTGAGCGTCAACGCGCTGGCGTCTGTTCAGGAAGTGATCATTCCGCTTCAGCCGCATTTTCTGGCGCTTCAGGGGCTGGGCAAGCTGCTTCAGACGATCTCGCTGGTGCGGGCACAACTCAATCCGTCGCTGCGTGTCAGCGGGGTGGTGATGTGCATGTTCGAGCGCGGCACGCGGCTGGCGCAGGAAGTCGTCGGCGACGTGACGCGCTTCCTGGGCGAGGCGGACCGGGACACGGCGTGGTACGGAGCGCGCGTGTTCGAGACGTGCGTGCGGCGAAACGTGAAGCTGGCCGAGTGCCCCAGCTTCGGCCAGACGATCTTCGACTACGCGCCGGAGAGCAACGGGGCGGAGGACTACGCGGCGCTGGCGGCCGAGATTCACGCGCTGCGAAACGGGCAGGACATCGTCGCGGCGGGCAGCGCGGCGGCCGAGCAGGTCGGCCTAGGGCCGCGGCCGGCCGAGTCGCAGATCTACGTGGATTCGACGGGTGATCGCGGGTCGGCGGATGAAGGTGATGGCGGCCGCGCTGCCAGCGGCGGCGATGAACCGCGCGGTGCGGCGCCCGTATCGACTGGTGAGAGACAGGGGGCGGCCACATTCGCGGACGGCGGCGGCTCGACGAGCGTATGAGCTGGCCGGCCTGGCTGCGGTCGCGCGAAGCCTGGGACCGCTGGTATGTGCGGGCGCTGCCGGCGTACTGGATCTTTCTCTTCAGCGCGACGCACTTTCCGCGGCTGGAGCTGACCGGGCCGATCCCGAAATCCGACAAGCTGCATCACATGCTGGCGTACGGGCTGCTGGCGTTCCTCTTCTGGCGGTTCGCGCAGGTGTTTCACCGTCCGCTTTCGCCGCGCTTCGTCTGGCTGGCCGGCATCCTGCTGGTGAGCTATGCGGCCGCCGATGAGTACTTGCAGGGATTCGTGAACCGCGGGCCGGACGTATTCGACTGGCTGGCCGACGTCGCGGGAATCGTGCTGGTTCTCGGACTGCTCGAGTGGTACCGCCGCCGGCAGCCCCGGGCGACTGGATTCGGCCGGCGCGAGGTAAGATAATGCGTGGGGAGCGCTGTACAGGGGGCGGTCTTCAGGGGACCGGGAGAGATCATGCTGTTTCAAAGACCGCTGCACCCTCGTTACTCGCAGATGAGCGAGGAGGAGCTGAGGGAGGGCATCCGCCGCATCAAGAAGCAGATGGGCAAGCGGCTGGTGATCCTCGGGCATCACTATCAGCAGGATGACGTGATCGAGTTCGCCGACTTCACCGGCGACAGCCTGAAGCTCAGCCAGCTCGCGGCCGAGCAGACCGAGGCGGAGTTCATCGTTTTCTGCGGCGTGCACTTCATGGCCGAGTCGGCCGATATCCTGACGGAGCCGCACCAGAAGGTCGTGCTGCCGGACCTGTCGGCCGGTTGCAGCATGGCGGACATGGCCCACATCGATCAGCTTCGGGCGGCCTGGCCGCTGCTGAGCGAGTGGGCGGGTGTGCCGATCACGCCGATCACCTATGTGAACTCGTCGGCGGCGGTGAAGGCGTTCGTGGGCGAGCATGACGGGGCCTGCTGCACGAGCTCGAATGCGAAGATGGTGCTGGAGTGGGCGCTGCACGGGGCCGAGCCGGGCGGCGACGCGAGCGCCGGCCACAAGGTCTTCTTTCTGCCCGACCAGCACCTGGGTCGCAACACAGCCTATGCCCTGGGCTGGCCGCTGGAGAGCATGGTCGTCTATGACCCGCGCGAGCCGGAGGGCGGGCTGCGGCCGGAGCAGGTGCGCGACGCGCGTGTGATCCTGTGGAAGGGTCACTGCTCGGTTCATCAGCTTTTCAATCTTCAGCAGGTGCGGGCGCTGCGGGCGGCGAGCGAGCCTTGGCGGATCCTGGTGCACCCCGAGTGCTCGTGGGAGGTCTGCCAGGAGGCGGACCTGGTCGGCAGCACGGAGTTCATCATCCGCACGGTGCGCGATTCGGCGCCGGGCTCCTACTGGGCGATCGGCACCGAAGTCCACCTGATCTCGCGTCTGGCCAGGCAGCACCCGGACAAGCACATCCGCAGCGTGGCCGGTATTCAGTGCCTTTGCACGACGATGTACCGCATCGACTTGAAGCATCTGTATTGGGCGCTGGAAAACCTGGCGGAGGGGACGCTCGTCAATCAGATCTCGGTGGACGAGCACACGCGAAACTGGTCGCGGATCGCGCTGGATCGCATGCTGGCGTTGCGGCCGGCGCAGGCGGTGGGCGTCCGATAGTCCGCGTCCGGGCGTCGCGCGTTGCATGGCGCGCCTATCCCTCTTCGCCCGCGGGATCGCCGAAGAGCTTGGAGACCTGCTGGCGGTCGGGCTCGGGGAGCGGCGCCGGGCCGGCCATGTCGCGCACGTCGGCCGGCAGACTTTTGTTGGGCACGATGGTCAGAAAGTCCGGCTTGAGAATGCCGCCGGACATGATCGCGCGCACGGCCTCCTCGACGCTCCAGTTCAGCTCCGTCAGATCGCCGCGGCGGATCACCTGCAAGTAGCCGGTCGTCGGGTTGGGCGTCGTGGGAATAAAGACGGCGCAGAGCTCCTCGTCGGTCACCGAGTCGCGGAAGGTGTTGGTGATGAAGCCGACGGCCCGCATGCTCTGGTCCGGGAAGGGAATCAGCGCGACGCGCTGGAAGTTCTGCGTCTGGTCGCCGGCGAAGGTGGCCAGAATCTGCTTGAGCGAGCGGTAGACCGTCTTCACCAGCGGAAGCCGTTCGAGCAGCGTCTCGAAGCCCTCGATGATCCGGCGGCCGAAGACGTTGGCCGCGAAGAGCCCGATCCCGTAGAGGATGAGGAACGTCAGCAGGACCGACGCGATCGCGGTGCCCCACTGGAGCGTCTGGGGGAGGACCTCGAAGAACTCCTCACGGTTGGGCAGGCGCCCGAGGCGGTCCTGAAGCGCTTCGAGCGCCTCGGAAACGGTGACGAGCTGCTCGGTTCCGTTCGAGATGCTGCGCACTTCCCACCGGTCCAGCAGCGTCTTTCCGCCCGGCGTCCGCAGATAGGCCTCCACCAGCCAGAGCGACGAGTCGCGCATGATGGTGAAGACGAACTTGACCACGACGAAGGTGATGTAGAGCGGCAGGATGACCAGCAGGCCGGCGGTGACGCGGGTGCGCACCAGGGCCTTGAGCGTTGCGCCGATGCGGCTCGGTCCGCGGTGGGGATGGGAATGGGGGTTGCCGCTCATCGCGTCCATGCTCCGGCCGTCGCTCCTCTCCTGGGCCCCTCGCAGATGGGGGAGGGACTATCACGATATCGCCGTGGTGCTGCGCGACAAGTGCGGCGTTTGTTCGGCGGCCGCGGCTCGCCCGGCGTCGCGGCGTTGCCCGCGGCCGGCTTTTGAGTTACAACGCCCACCCGTATCGTCGGCGAGTGTCAGGCTTGCCGCCGCCCCGTCGCAAACCTCTTGCATGCAGGATCGGTCATGGAAACGTTCATGCACGTGCTCGACCAGATCAACGGCATCCTCTGGCACGAGATCGTCCTGTACGTGCTGCTCGGCGTGGGCGTACTTTTCACGATCTGGAGCAAGTTCGGCCAGTGGCGGGCGCTGACGCACGGCGTGGCGGTCATTCGCGGCAAGTATGACGAGAAGGGCGACCCGGGGGCGATCAATCACTTCCAGGCGCTTTCGGCGGCGCTCTCGGCGACGGTCGGGCTCGGGAATATCGCCGGCGTGGCCATTGCGGTCTCGATCGGCGGCCCCGGGGCGGTCTTCTGGATGTGGGTCGTCGGGCTGGTGGGCATGGCCCTGAAGATGACCGAGGTCACGCAGGCCATGTTGTACCGCAACACCGACGACCCGGAAAACCCCCACGGCGGGGCGATGTGGGTCTGCGTCCGCGGCTTTCCGGATATCAGCCGCGTGCTGACGCCCTTCGCCTGGATCGTCGGCTCGATCTTCTGCTTGACGCTGCTGGTCTCCGCCGTCACGGGCGGAAACATGTTCCAGGCCTGGAACGTGGCCGACATCTCCTTCGAGTACTTCGGCATGCCGCAGATCGTCAGCGGCATCATCATGACCATCGTCGTCGGGCTGGTCATCGTCGGCGGCATCAAGCGCATCGGCTCGGTCGCCGGCCGGCTCGTGCCCTTCATGTGCATCCTCTACGTCCTGGCCGGCCTGTACGTCGTCGTGACCAATCTCGACCGCATCCCGGAGATGTTCGCCCTCATCTTCCGCGAGGCATTCGCGCCGAGCGAGGCGGTCGGCGCCTTCATCGGCGGCACGGCCGGCTTCGGGTTCCTCAAGGGCATGCAGCGGGCCTTGTTCAGCAATGAGGCGGGGCAGGGCTCCGCGCCGATCGCCCACTCGGCCGCCAAGACCAACGAGCCGGTGCGCGAAGGGGTTGTGGCGGGCCTCGAGCCCTTCGTCGACACGCTCTGCGTCTGCACGATCACCGCCCTGGTGATCCTGCTCAGCGGAGCGTGGAACCGCGATCCGGCGCTCGCGTTCGTCGACGGCCCGCCGGCCGTCGCGCCGCTCAGCCCGGCGGCCGCCGGGGCGTCCGAGTGGCGGTTCGAGTCGGCGCGTGTGAAGGTCGACACGGAGCGCGACGACCAGGCCGAGGCGGAGGGCCAGCTCCGCGAGGG
Organism: uncultured Planctomycetales bacterium; assembly: GCA_964643885.1. Taxonomy (GTDB): domain Bacteria; phylum Planctomycetota; class Phycisphaerae; order UBA1845; family Fen-1342; genus CAADGL01. Next base: position 5,317 of record CAZXUI010000099.1, on the reverse strand, counting down.
CAAGGAGGTCTTCCTGGTCGTCGATGCGGGCAAGAACAGCGAAACCGGGATGTCGCGGCACCGCGTCGCCGGCGTGCTCCGCCGCAACGACGGGGGGGAGTGGTTCGCGGAGTTCGACAAGTTCACGTCCGAGACCGAGCCGCAGATCGCGGTCGAGGGCGTCTATCTGGGCTTCAAGGGCGCGACGCTGACGGCCAAGGCGTACGACCGCGTGCTGCCGGGGCTGGGCTACTGGGTCGTGCCGGCGACGGCGTGGCTGTTCGCCATCTCGACGATCATCTCGTGGAGCTACTACGGCGAGCAGGGCATAGTCTTTCTCTTCGGCCTGCGCTGGGTGATGACCTACCGGATCATCTACTGCCTGCTGATTCTCGTCGCCACGGCCGGCTGGATCCGCACGGAGACGCAGCTCGACATCGTCTCGACGCTTGGCACGGGCGTGATGCTGTGGGCCAATATCCCGATCATGCTGCTGTTCGGCCGGCGGGCGATGCGGGAGTTCCACGAATACATGAGACGGCTGGATGCGGGCGAGTTCCGCGGCCACGGCTACCCGAAGCTGACCGACGTCGTGGAGGGTAAGGACGTCGAGTAGGCGGCGGGCGCAGAGCGCGCCGCGTCGCGGCGAGAATCGTAAGCTCGCGGCCGGAGATTACTTCCCGACAGGAGGAGTGATGAGCGCATCGACCGAGCGATGGGGAAGCCGCCTGGGAGTGATTCTGGCCGTGGCGGGGTCGGCCGTCGGGTTGGGGAACTTTCTGCGCTTCCCGGGCCAGGCCGCCCAGCACGGGGGCGGCGCCTTCATGATTCCCTACATTCTGTCGCTCGTGCTGCTGGCGATTCCGCTGGTCTGGGCGGAGTGGACGATGGGCCGCTACGGCGGCAAGTTCGGCTTTCACTCCGCGCCTGCGATCATGGGCGTGCTCGGCCGGAATCCCTTCTGGCGCTTCTGCGGCGTGCTCGGTCTGCTGATTCCCGTCATCATCTACATGTACTACGTGTTTATCGAGGCCTGGTGCCTGGGCTATGCGTATCACTATCTGGTCGGGACGATCGACCTGGGCGACGACCCGGCCGGCTACACCGCGGCCGCGGACGACTTCTTCACTCGTTTCGTGGGCTCCAATCAGGACGGCGTGCTGTTCAGCCAGGACGGGCTGCTGGGCGTCTTTCTGTTCTGGCTGCTCACGTTCGGCCTCAATTTCCTGCTGATCTATCGCGGCGTGGCCAAGGGGATCGAGTGGTTCTGCGTGCGGGCGATGCCGATCATGGCGCTGTGCGCGGTGATCGTGCTGATCCGGGTGCTGACGCTGCCGGCCAACCCGGAGAATCCGGATCAGAACGTGCTCACCGGCCTGGGCTTCATGTGGAATCCGGACTTCGCCGCGCTGCGCGACGCCGAGACGTGGCTCGCGGCCGCGGGGCAGGTCTTCTTCAGCATCTCCGTCGGTTTCGGAATCGTGATCAACTACGCCAGCTATCTCAAGCAGAATGATGAGCTGGCGCTCTCGGGGCTGACGGCGGCGTCGACCAACGAGTTCTTCGAGGTTTGCCTGGGCGGTCTGATCACGATTCCGGCCGCCTTCATCTTCATCGGCATGGCCGCCGGCGCGCAGGGCACCTTCGGGCTGGGCTTCGTCACGCTGCCGGTCGTCTTCGAGCACATGCCGCTGACGCGCCTGTTCGGGTTCCTCTGGTTCTTCATGCTCTTCCTGGCGGCGATCACCAGCTCGCTGTCGATGCTTCAGCCGGCGATCGCGTTTCTTGAAGAGGGTCTGGGCATCGGCCGGCGGGCGTCGGTCGCGATTCTCGGTCTGATCACCGCGCTGGGCTCGTTCTTCGTCATCTACTTCAGCAAGGGCCTCGTCGCGATGGACACAATGGACTTCTGGGTCGGCACAGCGCTGATCTTCGTCCTGGCCACGATCGAAGTGATCCTCTTCGCCTGGGTTTTCGGCGTGGATCGCGGCTACCAGGAACTGATGCGCGGGGCACAGATGCGCGTCCCGCCGGTCTGGAAGTTCGTCGTCAAGTACGTGGCCCCGCTCTACCTGCTGATCGTCTTCGTCCTGTTCTGCTACCAGAATCTGCCGGATTACGCCCGTACGCTCGCGCAGGGCGGCGTACCGCTGCTGACGGTCGGCGTGATCGCCGTCGTGCTCGTGTTTCTGCTGATCCTGATCGCGATCGCCGGGCCCCGCTGGCGGGCCGAGCAGGCCGATACGTCGCCCCGCTCGCCGGCCCCGCGCGGATTCTCCGCCACGTCCGATTCGGAGGTGCGATGATGCTGCTGGCACTCCAGACCGCGACGCCGCTGACGCCTGCGGGCTGGCTCTTCATGCTCGGCTCGATCGCCTTCGTCCTCGGGCTGCTGATCTTCTGCCTCTGGCGAGTGCTCAGCACGCCCGATCAGCTCGAGCGCATGCACGCGCCGATCGAGATCGACACGCAGGACCGCGACACGTAGTGCTGAGAGCCGTGAATGCTGCGTCACGGCTCGGAGAGCGCGGGGCACTCGTCGGACGCAGTTCGGGGCGAGTTGCGGGCGAGACGCCCGCGCTCCCCGAGGAACGCGTCGCCGCATCGCACTGCTCGCAGAGCAGTGGCAGCCGCGCGTCAGAACCCGCCGCGCCAAGCGGTGGGTCCGTTGGCGGTCGATTGACCCCGTGCTTGGCGCACGGGGTTCTGTTTGCAGGCCAGATGCCCGCGCTCCCCCATGTGCGGCCGGATCGCACTGCTCGCAGAGCAGTGGCAGCCGCGCGTCAGAACCCGCCGCGCCAAGC
>CAZXUI010000099.1:0-2434 GCA_964643885.1 uncultured Planctomycetales bacterium | reverse complement strand
GGTGGGTCCGTTGGCGGTCGATTGACCCCGTGCTTGGCGCACGGGGTTCTGATTGCGGGCCAGACGCCCGCGCTCCCCCACGTTGTGGCACGATTGACCAACGGTGCTAACCGCTTCCGCGTGTGCCTCGCCGCCGGCCGGCCGGCCGGATATCCTGCCGAATCGTGGCTGAGGCTACCCCCAAACCGCCGCCCTCGCGCAGAAGCGAGCCGTCCGCCGCAGGCTCCCGCGCCGCCGCTCCACTGCGTCTGCTTCATGTCGTCAGTGCCGACGTCCACGACCGCTTCGGGCCGATGATTCATCAGCTCATCGCCGCCCAGCGCGCGGCCGGCCTGAGCATCGATCTGCTCACCGATGACCCGGACCTTGCGGTCGATTTCGCCGGCCAGGGGGTCACGGCCGTGCGGCTGCACGCCCTGGGCGGTTGGCGCGTGCGCTGGATGGCTCGCAGTCTGGCGGGGCGACTGTCGCCGCCCGGGCTGGTGCACTGCTGGAGCGTCGACGCCCTGCCGCTCGTGCAGCACTGGCTCGGTGATCTGGGACCGCCGGTGCTCCTCTATGTCACCGCCGAGGCGGAGCTCGAGTGGATCGAGAGCCGGGCCGCGGCGGCAAGCGCCCGTGCCCTGCTCGGCCGCCGCCCGGCCGGCCCGCGGATTCGCCTTGCGGCGGCGACGAGCTCGCTGGCCGCCGCCGTTCGCAGCCGTGTATCGGGGGAATGGGTACCGGCGATTCTGCCGGGTTTTGACCGCCCGGGGCGTTTAGCGAGCGCTTCGGGGTCGCGGACGCTGGGAATCGCCTGGGTCGGCCGGCTCGAAGCCTATCACGGGCTGCGGATTCTCGTGGACGCGATCGCGATTCTGAAGCAGCGCGAAGTCGACGTGATGGCCGTCCTGGTCGGGACGGGCGACGCGGTTCATGTGATCTGGCGGGCGATCGGGCGGCGCGGCGTGATGGACCGCATCTCGCTGATCGACGAGCCGCTGATGTGGGACCGGGCGGTGCAGGGGGCGGACGCGCTGGTGGTTCCGGTGCGGCAGCGAGAAGTGTGGCTGGCGCCGCTGGCGGCGATGGCGCTGGGCAAGATCGTGATCGCGTCCGACGACCAGACCGCGGACTGGTTCGTGCCTGAGCGCACGGCCTGGAGTTTTCCGTCGGGCTCGGTCACGGCGCTGGCGGAGCGGTTGATCCGGGTCGTCCGCTGGCCCCATCTCGGCGCGCAGCTCGCGCAGAGCGCTCCGGAGTATGTGCACCAGGAGCATTCGGTGGCGGGTGTGGCGGCGGGTTTCGCGGCGGTCTATGAGCGAATTCTGGCGGAGGCGGAGCGGGGCCGGGCGGGTTCTGCGGCGGGCGAGGCCCGCGCGGGCTGAGGGGCGGGTCGGATGCGACGCGCGGCGGGCTGGATTAATCTGCTGGTGCCGGGTGCGGGGCTGGTGCTGCTGGGGCACGTGGCGGCCGGGCTGATTCTCGGGCTCATTTTCACGAGTCTGGCCAATTTCCTGCTGGCCGCGATTCTGCTCTTTCCGGACGATGTCTCGGAGCTGTGGCGGGCCGCGGCGGGCGGGGGCCTGGTGCTGGTGTACGTGCTGGCGCAGCTCGGACAGGCGCAAGTTCTGCGGGCGGGTGCAGTTGGCGTCGCCGAGCAGCGGCGTCGCGAGGCGCTTCAGTCGGCGAAGGAGCGGCTGGAGCGCGGCGAGGCTCAGTGGGCGCTTCAGGCACTGTCACCGCTGCGGGAAACGGCGGCCGGCGATCTGCTGTTGGCGGTCCGCTGGGCGCAGGCGCTGAGCGCAGCGGGGCAGATCGAGGAGGCGCTGGCGGCCTGGGAAGTCGTCCGAAAACTCGACCGGCATCACATTTACCGCCGCGAGCGGGTCGCGCACGAGTCGCAGCTTCGCGAGCGGATGGCCCGGCCGGCGGCGAGCCGCGAGGAGCTGCGCGGGCGCGCTTGACCGGAGCGTGCGCGTGGTCGATAGCATCGGGGTGCCCCCGCGCATGCTTGCTGGGGCTGCGCATGCGCGCTAGAATCGACCGGGTTTTTCGCGACGGGCAGCCTTTGCGCGGCCGAGGTCGCGCAGGCCGCGAACGCGGCCGGGGAGAAACGGCATAATGTTTGAGCGTTTTACCGATCGGGCCCGCAAGGTGATGGCGCTGGCGAACCAGGAAGCGCAGCGCTTCAATCACGACTACATCGGCACCGAGCACATCCTGCTCGGCCTGGTCAAGGAAGGGTCCGGCGTCGGGGCGAATGTTCTCAAGAACCTGGGCGTGGATCTGCGCAAGGTCCGGCTCGAGGTGGAGAAGCTCGTCAAGAGCGGCCCCGAGATGGTCACGATGGGCAAGCTTCCGCAGACGCCGCGGGCCAAGCGCGTGATCGAGTATGCGATCGAGGAAGCCCGCAACCTGAATCACAACTACGTCGGCACCGAGCACCTGCTGC
>CAZXUI010000098.1:0-14841 GCA_964643885.1 uncultured Planctomycetales bacterium | reverse complement strand
TGGACACCGCAAGGCGGACGTGGCATGGCGCCCCATCGAGAGCCGCGGAGGCCGACGCGGCCCTGATGGATGGACACTTGCCGCCCGGCGCGTTGATGACGATCAGTTTGGCCGCGGAGGCCGACGCGGCCCTGATGGATGGACACCGCGCGCCCACACGCTCGGTATCGTGGCCCATCAGATGCCGCGGAGGCCGACGCGGCCCTGATGGATGGACACGTTGGGGCGCCCGCGGCGACTGTTCACGGTGCCTTCCGAGCCGCGGAGGCCGACGCGGCCCTGATGGATGGACACTACCAGCAGCTCGTGTCGGTCGCGAGCACGTGGGCGGCGCCGCGGAGGCCGACGCGGCCCTGATGGATGGACACACGGTGACTCGTAGCGGTCCACTATTCGGCAATCCGCCGCGGAGGCCGACGCGGCCCTGATGGATGGACACCATCCGCCGCCGGGAAAGTTCGACGGCGTGATCGGCGCCGCGGAGGCCGACGCGGCCCTGATGGATGGACACTCATAGACGCGCACCGTCAGGCTCAGCACATCGGGGCCGCGGAGGCCGACGCGGCCCTGATGGATAGACACATCGTCAAGATGTTGACGATGCGGTTCGGGTCCATGGCCGCGGAGGCCGACGCGGCCCTGATGGATGGACACATCGCCACGGTCTGCACACTGCCATTGGGGAGCCGCCGCGGAGGCCGACGCGGCCCTGATGGATGGACACGCATGACCTCACGGCCGGTCTTCGAATCGTGGCACTGCGCCGCGGAGGCCGACGCGGCCCTGATGGATGGACACACGGTCTACGTGGCGAGCTACGGCGAGCTGAGCCAGCCGCGGAGGCCGACGCGGCCCTGATGGATGGACACGGATTGCGAGCAGCGAGTATTAGGGCACGCGGCGCCGCGGAGGCCGACGCGGCCCTGATGGATGGACACCAGCGTTTGCGCCTGTCCCGCGACGCGTCGGGAGTGCCGCGGAGGCCGACGCGGCCCTGATGGATGGACACAGGCCCTCGATCCCCAGCTCGAGCGGCTCGTCCGCCGCCGCGGAGGCCGACGCGGCCCTGATGGATGGACACGTCGTGAGTCCAACGCGCACACCGATGTTGCGCGGCCGCGGAGGCCGACGCGGCCCTGATGGATGGACACCGGGCAGAATCGCCCGCGCGTCCAGTTTCCTGTCACTGAACTTCACAGACCGACCACGCTGATGGAGCGGGAGGCGCGGCCCCTCTCCCGCTCCAAGCCTCACCCTCTACCCCCCCCCACGAGATGGTTGCCAGACCCCGGCAAGGTCGATAGACGGCCCCGCCGTGGCGCGGACTCAAGCGCCCGTGACCTGTCGGTCCTTGCCCCCGGCCGAGAGGCGCGTTTCACGGTTTCACGGCCAGCAGAATCCGCGTTTCCGGCCCCCAGGGGCGGATTCCATGGACAAAAAGTTCTATTGGCGTACTGTCACTCCGATTACTTTCACGGCATCGCGGCGTGTGGCGGGGGACATGCGTCGCGAGCGCCTGACGAGAATCGGTTCTTGCCCCCAGCAACGGCACGAACTGAGCCTTCCCGCGGGTCGCGGGAGCGAAATATGGACAAGCCGACACCGTCTCTGGCGGCTGAGACCGAAGCGCTGAAGCAAGCCTACGCCGCACTCAACCGCAACGACATTCCGGCCTTCGTCAGCATCTTCGATCCGCAGATCGAGCGGATCGAACCGGCCGACTTTCCGCAAGGCGGGACCTATCACGGGCTCGAAGCCGTGCGGGCACACGTCGCGAAGGGGCGCGGGACGTGGGCCGAAGGCGGCTGCGAGCCGCAGCGGTTCATCGTCGCCGGCAATCGGATCGTTGTTCTGATTCACGTGCGCGTGAGACTGAAGCACGAGATCGAATGGCGCGAAGGGCGAATCGCGGATGTCTACACTTTCCGCAACGGCAAGGCCATTCAATTTCGTACCTTCGCCGACCGAAAGCAGGCTCTCGAATGGGCCGGAGTCAACGCCTCAGGCGCGAGTTGACTCACTCCTCAGGGACGCCGATCGGACTGGTGCACGAACCTCGACGAATTCTCCCGCGGTGACACTTCGCGGCACGCATCTTGACTCACGAATCCACCAGGACCTGCCGGTATGCCGTGCTGCATCTCCCTGACCAGAGCCCGGACACCTCCCGGCAGGAGTTCGATCGGTCTTCTGCCACCCCGATTTCACGGCAGAAGTCCTGCGGCATCGGGTCGAACGGCACGCGCGTTGCTGCTCAAGGCGGGTTTCACCGTGCTCGGCCGGATCCGAGCGAGACGTTCGTCTGCGCGGCTCCGGCCCGGCCGCGGCAGCGAATCGTCTCGAGAGCATCAATGCTTACCGGTACCTCACCCGTCCATTCAAGTGCTTGTCGAACAGCTCCGAGCTTCTCTCGAAGGGGATCCTGTCCATCCGGTCGTACAGATCGACGTAATCCGCGTTCTCGATAAGCATAAGCTCCTTCGGCTGTTCGCCTCGGAGGAGGTCGCGTTCAGCAAGGCCATGCGGCGGTTGGGCCGCTTCGTCGTGCTGCGCGAGCGGGTGACGTCGTCCGGCCGAAAGGTGAGGCAGTACACGTTCCGCAAGTTGCTCGAAACGATTCTCCGCCAGGTCATCAAGGGACCGCGCAGGGCGTGGCGGTCGCGCGAAGGGCTCGACGTCTGGTACAACGCGCCGCGCGAACCGCCGGAGTGACCCGGCGACCGCGTCTCTCGCACGGTAAGCGCTTGCGGACCGTCCTGCCGCGCTCGTCGGCCAGGCGCGGTTTCCGTCACGCCCGTATCGCCTGGTGTCACGTCGATCGCGGCCGGCGCGAAGCCGGGCGCGCGGCGAAGCCTCAGCCGGCGGGCCGACTGAAGGGCCGCGATGGCCGCCGGGTCACGGTTGACCCTGCGTCGGCGCCTTCGTAGACTCGATGTATGAGAACGCCGGCCGTCTGCCGGCTCGCCGGTTTCGAATCCGTGCAAGCGGGCGAGCGCTGCGTCGTCGCGCCGTCCGAGGGCGGCCGCGGGACGACGCCGGTGGACATTTGCTTCTCCTTCGAGAGATGCGCGCTTATTCAGGATCGCTGCGGCGCCAAGTGGAAGCTCAACCTCCGTCAGGATGATTCCGCCATGACCGTCAAGGAAGTCCTCGCACAGCTCAAGTCCCTCGGCGACGACGCACGCCGCAAGCACAACATCAAGGCCGGCGCGCCGGACAACCAGTTCGGCGTGAAGCTCGGCGACATCCGCGCGGTCGCCAAGAAGATCAAGAGCGATCACGACCTGGCGCTCAAGCTCTGGGAGACCGGCAACGTCGAGGCGCAGCTCCTGGCGACGCTCATTCTCAAGCCCAAGTCGCTCTCCGCGGACGAGGTCGACAGGATGACGCGCTCCACCACCTGCGGGCAGGTGGCCGAGTGGCTGAACAGTTACGTGGTCGCGCAACATCCCGAGAAGGATTCGCTGCGTGAGAAGTGGATGAAGGGCAAGGAGAAGGACCGCTGGGCGGCCCGCGCGGGCTGGCACCTGACCGCCAGCCGTGTGAACCAGGGCAACGGCGGGACCGGCGAACTCGACCTGGCGGCGCTGCTCGACCGCATCGAGAAGGAGCTGCCCAAGGCCCCGCCGGAGGTGCAGTGGACGATGAACAACACGCTCGCCGCGATCGGCATCCGGCACGCCGCGCTCCGCAAGCGGGCGGTCGCCATCGGCGAGAAGATCGGCCTGTACAAGGACTGGCCGGTGTCGAAGGGCTGCACGCCACCGTACGTGCCGGTGTGGGTGGAGGCGATGGTGAAGAGGAAGGGGTGAGATATTACTCCGGTCAGCGTACAGTTGACATCACGTTCGATCGGTTTCGGAAAAAACCAGGCACGCCGAAAAGTCACCTGTCAACTATTGCCTGCCCGGAGTAATAAGCCGCAGAAGCCCAATTCGATGCCGGTCGACCCATCATCGCTCAGGATGGCGTGGCGAGGATTGTCGGCGCTGGAGTTCGCGGCTCGCAAATCGGCCGGTCTTCAGCCGGCCCGTGTTTGCCACCGGTTTCAACCGGTGGTCGACAGACCAACCCGATCCGTTACACCTTGCTTTAGCCGGCTTCAGCCGGTCTTGTTCCCGGAGCCAGTCCGATGAGCGGTCATGTTTTTCATGAAATCTACCTGCACTTCGACTGGCATACGAAGGGTGACCTGCCGCTGCTCACCGGAGACCTTGAAACGCTCGCCCACGCTGAATTGAAGACCAAGTGCCGCCACATGAAGGGCGCATACCTGCACGGCCTCGGCGGCACGGATACCCATGTACATCTGGCGCTCAGCATCGAGCCGTTCGTCACGATGAGCGACCTGGTCCAGGAACTGAAAGGCGCTTCGTCATTCGAGGTGAACAAGCGAGTGAACCGCAAGGCGCTGGAGTGGCAGCGTGGTTACGGCGTAGTGAGTTTCGGAAGGAGAAATCTCGATTAGGTGCTCGACTATGTGCGTCGCCAGTGCGAGCACCACGCCGACGGCCGGATTCAGGCCCGACTCGAAGTCTGCGATTCGCAGGATGACAGTCAACCAAGCCCGGCTGAAGCCCGCTGAGGAGAAACGAGAGAATATGGGGGGTTTGGGGCCGGGTCGTCCTGGCGGGACGTCGATATCGGTAGACGCGGCCGTATATCGATCTGTGGACAGGCGGCGGCGTAGTCCATGCGATTCAGCCGGACAGCCGGCCGCTCGGCGGGCACGAAAGCATCGCCCTCGATCAGTCATCTGAATTGCCCGCATCGCGACCCGGCTCGCCGCCCGCCGGCCGGGCGACGAAGCGATAGTCGCCCGAGCCGACCTCCCAGACGCTTTCCGCACCGGCCGGCCGGAGAAACCGCACACCCGCGGCCGACTGGGCCGGCACACCGCCTTCCCGCACGTTTGCCGGCTCTGACGAGGGCAGCCAGACTTCGGCTGTGACATTGGCCGGGATCGACAGATCCAGGTGAAACGCGCCGTCTTCGGTTCGCCAGGCGCTGCGGACCGGCCCGCGGATCGAACGGAACTCGGCCCGGGCCCACTCCAGGCCCTCGCCCACGCGCGGCCGCACGATGATCCGCTCGAATCCTGGGACGCCCGGCGCGCGCGAGATGCCCGCAACTCCTTCGAAGAGCCAGCGGCCGCAGGAGCCCAGCGCGTAGTGATTGAACGAATTCATGCCGAAGTCGGGATGAACGCCGCCCTGCGGCGTCCAGCCGTCCCATCGCTCCCAGATGGTCGTCGCGCCGTGCCTCACCGGGAAGAGCCACGAAGGCATCGAGTCCCGCAGCAGCAGGCGGTAGGCCACATCGGTCCGCCCGTGGTCCGACAGCGCGGGCAGCAGCAGGCCCACGCCCAGAAAGCCGGTCGAGAGGTGCCAGTCCTTCGCCTCGATATCTGCCACCAGCCGCTCGAAGACCCGCGGCCGGTCGGCCTCGTCCAGCAGATCGAACGTCAGCGCCAGCAGATAGGCCGTCTGCGTGTCGCCGAGCACCCGGCCGCCGGGAGGGACATATTTGCGCTGAAATGCCGCCCGAATCTCCGCGAATAGCCGGGCGTAGCGCTCCGCTTCCTCGTCCCGGCCGAGCACGCGCAGCGAGCGTGAGACGAGATCGGCCGAGCGGGCGAAATAGGCGGTTCCGATCAGCTCCTTGGAGGTGTCTGCGCCGATCGAGAGCCAGTCGCCGTAGTCGTTGCCGCGCGCCTTGCTGCGGATCAGGCCGTCGCTGTTCTCGCGGCACCAGTCGACCCAACGCATCATTGCGTCGATGTTTCGCTCGAGGAATCGCGGGTCGCCGTAGGCCTCGTAGAGCTCCCATGGCACGATCACGCCCGCGTCGGCCCAGGCCGGCGTGCCGTAGCTCAGGCCGCTCATGGCGGGCGCGACGTCGGAATATGCGCCGTCGGCCCGCTGCGCATCGACGACGTCGACGAGCCACTTGTTCATGAACGCGGCGATGTCCGCGTTGTAGACCGCCGTCGGCACAAAGACCTGCGCATCGGCCATCCAGCCCATCCGCTCGTCGCGCTGCGGGCAATCCGTCGGGATACTGAGGTAATTCCCGCGCAGGCCCCACTCGATATTCTGCTGCAAGCGGTAGATGCGCTCGTCTGAGCATTCGAAGCGGCCGGCCCGGGGCATGTCCGATCCGAGCACGACGCCGGTGACGGCGGCCAGGGGCGGCTTGCCTGTCAGTCCGGTCAGTTCGACGTAGCGGAATCCGTGAAACGTGAACCGCGGCTGCCAGGTCTCCACGCCGCCACCGCAGACATACCGGTCGGTCGAGGTCGCCGCCCGCAGGTTTTGGGTGTAGATCGTGCCGTCGGGATTCAGAACTTCACCGTGCCGCAGCGTGATGACCGTCCCCGGCTCGGCCTGAACGCGGAGCCGGACGACGCCGACCATGTTCTGGCCCAGGTCGAACGTCCAGCGGCCGGGCTGCGGCTCGCTGAGTGATCGGGCCGGGATTTCCTTCAGCACTCGGACGGGTTCGGAGATGTCCGGCTCGAGCTGGCGCGATTCCGCTCGAACCGTAACGGTGTCCCAATCGCGATCGTCGAAATCCGGCGAATTCCAGCCCGCGATGGCGGATGGGGCGTCGAACGTCTCGCCTTTGAGAAGATCGGCTTGCAGAAGCGGGCCCGCGCGGCTCTTCCAGGTATCATCCGTGACGATGCGCTGTGTCCGGCCGTCCTCGAACGTGATTTCGAGCTGGGCCAGCAGCGCGGGCACAGCGCCATAAAACCGGTGCGCGTTGAAGAGCCCGGCATGCCCGGCGAACCAGCCCGGCGCGACGATCGCGCCGAGCGCGTTCCTTCCCTCTGCCAGTTGATCCGTGACGTCATAGACCTGATAGCGGACGCGGCGGCGATAGTCGGTCCAGCCGGGCGCCAGGAATTGATCGCCGACTCGCCGGCCGTTGAGGTGCAGCTCATAGACGCCCAGCGCGGTGGCGTAGAGCCGGGCGGTGCGCACCTTGCCACGGAGCTCGAAGCTCGTGCGCAGATAGGGGATTCGCCCCGCCGCGAGCGTCACGCGGGCGCCCTCGGGGACGATCTCGGTCAGTTCCGTGCCGTCGCAGCGGTAACGGATTCGAAGTTGTTTCTTCACGTTGACGGCCGGGTCGCCGCCGAGCGCTTCGTTACTGGCAACGACGCCGCCGTCGGACTCCGAGAGCTGCTGTCGAACGCGGTCGGCCACATCCTTCCGCACATGCCCGTCGAGGGTCTCGTAGGTAGCCTCGAGAAGCTCACACGTCGCTGGCACTCGCGGTGCCTCGATCCAGTGCGCAACCCAGTCGTCCGGTGAGAGCAATCCCATTTCCCATCTGGCGACCGGGCTCCAAGGACCGACCGTCCCGTCGCGGTCCCAGACTCGGACTTTCCACCAGCAGCGCGCCCGAGACGCGAGCGGTGCGCCTCCGTAAGTGATGTGCGCGGTCTGAGACGACGCGACCTTGCCGCTGTCCCACCGATCGCCATCGTCGCGCGCGAGCGCTTCGGGCGAGCCGGCGACGAGCACCTGATAAGCCGTTTGTCGATCGCCACGCCGCTCGGATGAGACGGTCCACGTCAGCCGCGGCCGCCGCACATGCACCGCCGACGGGTTCGTGAGATGCTCGCAGCGAAGCGCCGCCGCCCGGAGAGTCCCGCTGGCAGCATTCTGGGCGGCTGCGCTGCTGAACGCCGCGACGATCGCGGTCGCCGTGGCAGCGAATACGAAGTAACGCGAGATTCGCATCTGGATTTGCCTTTCGAGTCTGAGTCGCACGACCGGACCGCCCCACGGCCGATGCGTCAGCGCTGGCGGCCGCGAGATCGCCCCAGCGGCGCGGGCGGAACGCCCTCGAACGTCATCGTCACCGGCTCGATCAGCCCGTCGGCGCCGAAGCGCAGCCGGTCGATGCAGACGACGCGGTGATTGCGGTCCGTCCGGCCCAGCGGCCGGCGGTGATAGACGATGTACCACTCGTCCGGCCCGGGGCCGCGGATGACGCTGTGGTGCCCCGCGCCGGTGGCGACGGCCGGGTCCCGCTGAAGGATCTTGCCGATCCGCTTCCACGGACCGAGGACCGAATCGGAGACGGCGTACGCAACGGAATAATCCGGCCCGGTCCAGCCGCCCTCCGACCACATGAAGTAGTACCGCCCGCCCCGCCGCAGCATGAACGGCCCCTCGACGTAGCCCTCGGGCGTAATCTCGCGGAACAGCTCGCCGGTCGCGAGCGGCTCGAAGCCGCGGAAATCGTCGCGCAGGCGGGCGATGTTGCAGTGCCGCCAGCCGCCGTAGATCAGGTAGACCGCGCCGTCCTCGTCACGAAAGACGCACTGGTCGATCGGCTGGGCGCCGTTGTGGAAGCGGTCGATCAGCGGCCGGCCGAGGTAGTCCCTGAACGGACCGGCCGGCCGGTCCGCCACGGCCACGCCGATCCCGCCCGGCTCGCCGTCGCGCTGAATATCGTTCGCGGCGAAAAAGAGGAAATACCGCCCGCGATGCTCGACGGCCGCGGGGGCCCACATGGCCCGCCGGGCCCAGGAGACCCGCTCGGCGGTCAGGATTCGCGGGTGGCGGGTCCAGGTAACGAGGTCGGGCGAGGAGAACGCGTCGAAGAAGAGCTGCTCGTCGTAGGGGGCGGAATAGGTCGGGTAGATCCAGTATCGATCGCCGAAGACGACGGCCTCCGGGTCGGCGTACCAGCCGGGCAGGACGGGATTGCCGGAGCGAGGCCGGTCTCGCTTGAGCGGTTCGCTGCAACCGGTCAGCAAGCCGGCCGCAAGGCAGGCGATCAGGCAGCGGGGCAGGAGCGGGACGGGTGAGACACGCAACGGCAGATCTCCTGGTTCGGGGTTCCGGCTGCGGCGCAGTATATCCACGCGCGAGCGATGCGTGCCCGCGGGGGTGCACGCGCGGCGGCCTTTGGGCCGGGGACGGGGGGCGCTTCGGGCGGGCGATTTCCTGAGCTGAATGACGGCCGGCCGGCCGGGCGGCTTGACGCGTGGGCCGGCGCGGTCTAAGGTCTTGATTGGGCCGGGGGGGCCGAAGCAGAGAACGGGGCGTGGCGCAGACTGGCTAGCGCGTCTGCATGGGGTGCAGAAGGTCGCAGGTTCAAATCCTGTCGCCCCGACTCTTTTCAAGAAACGGCCCTTCGGCGAGCGCGTCGAAGGGCTTTCTCTTTGTGGTTACGAGACTTGCGCTACCGAGCGACCGTTTCAATAACGCGCGGCCGAGGATCGCCCGCCGGGCGTCTTTCCCAGAAACGGTCCATTCACGGGCCGCGTTCTGGGCGAAATCGAAGAGCGCCAGGACGTGCTCGCCCACGTCGGCGCCGGGGGCCTTGGCGTCGGCCAGGCGCTCCCGCAGGCGCTCGGTCTCGAGCTTGATCTCCGTCGTCTTGGCCGTGAACGCGTTCTTCTCGATCGCGCCGGCCAGGTAACCGTCGAGCAGGCGCTGCTGCATCTGCTCCAGTTCGGCGAGCCGCTTGCGGCCCTGCCGATTCTGCTCCTCGCGAACGCGCGTCTGATCGTCGCACGCCGCGGCCAGGTGCCGGCGGAACCAGTCGCGCCGCTCGTCGTCCGGGATGCGCAGCACCGACAGATCGTCCGCGACGGCCTCTTCGAGCCGGTCCTCCCGCCAGCGGACCACCGGGTGATCAGGGGTGGGTTCGAGATTCCCGCAGCGGTAGTAGACGTACTCGTGGACCCGACCGCTCTTCATCCGGCGCACGATGCGCTCGCCGGTGATCCCGAAGCCGCAGTGTGCGCAGACGAACATGCCGCCGGCCAGGTAGTGGTTGGCCTTGCGGACGCGGCGGTTCTTGCCGTTGAGCAGATCCTGGCAGCGCTCGAACACCTCCAGCTCGATGATCGGCTTGTGCTTGCCCGGGAATGTCTGTCCGCGGAACGTCACCATGCCGACGTAGAACCGGTTGTTGAGGATGTATGACAGCGCCGTGCGGTGGAAGCGCGGGCAGGATCGCTGGTAGGTGTAGCCCTCGCGCTCCAATACGGCGGCGATCTCCTTGAAGGTGTACAGGCCCGTCTCGTAGAGCTCGAAGATGCGCTGCACGGCGAGCGCGTTCACCGAATACGGCTGGATCGGCTCGTCGCGATTGCCGCGCACGTTGTGATAGCCGTAGGGTGCCAGGCCCGGCGCCCAGCCCTGGCGGACCTTTTCCTCGATGCCCTTGAGCACCTCGTGGCGCAGGTTGTCCGAGTAATACTGCGCCACGGCGGCCATCACGTTGAACGACAGCGCGCCGGCCGCTCCAGGCCCGAACTGGTTGTCGACGAACGCGAGCTTCACGCCGCAGGTATCTTCGAGCTCCTGCATGCGGACCGCGTCGCGCATGTTGCGGCAGACGCGGTCGAGCTTGTGGGCGAGGATGAACTCGATCTTCCGCTTGCGGACGTTGCGGCGCACCCAGTCGTACATCTCGTTGAACGCGATGCGTTCCGCGCCGCGCTTGGCCGACTCGGCCACGACGAATTCGCGGACGACGGTCCAGTCCTCCTTCTGCGCCTTCTCGCGGGTGAAGCGGAGCTGCGCGTCGATCGAGTAGCCCTCGCGCTGTTCCCGCGACGAGACGCGCGCCCAGATCACTACGTTCGGCATCAGCGCTTCCTCCTGGCCTGGACCAGCACTTCGGCGAGGCTCCTGACGTTCATGAGAATCTCAATCGCCTCCGCGTCGGTCAGCTCTCGGTCGTAGTACGGCGACCACACCCGCCGCGTGTCCGCGATCGCCTCGTCCGTGATCCAGGCCGCTCCGGGCGGACGGCGCGGCGCCGCGGTGGGCTGGGGACACCCTTGCTCAAACGGCGCCGTGAATCCAGTCGAGTTTCGCGGTTTTTCCATCGCTGCTTTCCCCCGCGTTTCAGACCGGCTCATGGTTCGGATCAACCCATGCCTGGAGGCCGGCGGCGATGAACGTCTCTCGGATGCGGACGATGGCGCGACTGACGGTCTCCCGATCGCAGCCGATCTGTTCGGCGATGGGCTGCACGGCCCAGCCGTCGCCGAGCAGCCGGCAGATCGCGCGATCGCGCTCCGACAGCCGCTCCATCGCGGCCTCCAGGTCGAGCCGCAGGTCCACCGGCTCCGGCGGGGCTGGAATGTGACGCGCCAGGATGCGCGTGGCGTATCGACCGGGATTGGCATGGATTCGTGCGAGACGCTTGCGGTAGCGGCGCCTGGAACGCAGGTACGCCTTGATCTGCCGGTCGATCACGCTGGTCAGCGCGGTCGTCCGCGAAGCGCCGTTCGAGCGGGCTTCATCGAACTCGAAGCTGGCGAGCGTGGGGACGAGCTGCTGCTGGACATCGTCGATCTCGTCCGGGCGCAGGCGCATGCGGCGGGCGCGACTGACGATGAGCCGGGCCACTTTCGGTTCGACCATCCCTGTGTAGCGGTTGGGGAGCATGAGATGCCTCTCCGTGGCTGAGTTCTCGCGTCGCGTCGGGACGCTCCCGACGTCACGCAACTCATGCTCCGCGCGTTGCAGGGTCAGGTATGTAGTCCGGGCGCTGCGCCGCGGAACTCATCTGCGCCACAGATGTGGCGCATTAGTCGTTCACGCCGCGCAGCGCCGAGCACATATGTGGCGCATATGTGTTTACTCGTTCACATCCGTTTGACCCAGCAATTCCAGGCCGCTGCGGCAAATAACCGAGTGACGGCGTCGATGTCCGTTCGCGACGCCTGTCCTCGGAGAACCGCCCGTGCTCGCACTCGAACCACGCACAACTGACGAAGCCGCGGACGAGCCCCGCGGGCGCGCCGCCAGCCAGCGGCACCTGTGCCTGCTGGAGGTCTGGAAGTCACCGGGAAAGACAGCCGCCGAGATTGCCGAGGCGGCGGGGCTGAAGCGGCACGTGCCTTCGCGTCGGCTGCCGGAGCTGCGCCGCGCCGGCCGGGTGGAGAACGGCCCGGCTCGCATGTGCAGCGTCACCGGAAATCCCAGCCTCGTCTGGTTGCCCACGCCGGAGTTGAACTGATGAATCGCGACGACGTGACGAGTCTGCTCATCCGTGAACCCGCGGAGGTCTACCACGCGAAGAGCAAGGACTTCCTGAGCGCGCACGCGTTGAACGAGTTTCGGCGCTGCCCGCTGCTCTACCGCAAGAAGGAGCTCGGCCTCGTACCCGAGCGCGACACCACCGCGTATCTGATCGGCCGCGCGGCGCACGCACTGATTCTGGAGGGACGCGAGCGTTACCGGCGCGAGTTCGCGGTCGGCGGCCCGATCAACCCGAAAACCGGTCAACCCTTCGGCTCGCAGACGAAGGCGTTCGCCGAATGGGCGGAGAAGCAGAACAAGCCGGTGCTCTCGGATGCGCACGCCGCGCTGATCGAGCAGATGGCCGCGGCGGTGAAAGACCACCTGTTCGCGCGGGAGCTTTTCGCGGAGGGCGTGGCCGAGGGCGTCGTGCGCGGCTCCTACACGCACTTCCAATGCCAGGCGCGCATCGACTGGGTCAACCCGGTCGACGGGCGAGGCATTGTCGACCTCAAGACCGCCGACGAGCTCGACTCGTTCGAGATGGCGATGCGCGCGTTCGGCTACCTGCATCAGGTCGCGTTCTATCGCGCGCTCGTGGCCGCTGTCTCCGGCCACGTCCTCCCGGTTCACATCGTCGCGGTCGAGAAGCGCGAGCCGTTCCGTTGCGGCGTGTGGCAGGTCGCGCCGCAGGTTCTGGATCAGGCGCAGCGCGAAAACGAGGAGGCGATGACCGAATTGAGACGTTGCCGAAGCAACGGTGCCTGGTTCACGCGCTACGAGTCGCTGCGGCTGGTCGAACGTCTGTGAGTTCGGGCCCGGGGCCACGTGGCCGTCATACCCTGGCCCAGTGGGCCGGGCGGGAACACAACGCGGCCCCGATCCCGGACGCACGGCGGACGAAGCGAGTAATCGACGAAGGAGAACGACCGCATGAAACTGCTTGAACAAGTCCAACGGGGCAAAGTCGCCGCGCCGCGTCGCACGCTGATGTACGGCGTGCATGGCGTCGGCAAGAGCACCTTCGGCTCGATGGCCGACCGGCCGGTTTTCATCCAGACGGAAGACGGCCTCGGCAACATCGAGTGCGAGCGCTTCCCCGTCGCCGGCAAGTACGCCGACGTGATCGCCGCGCTCGGCGAGCTCTACACCGAGCCGCACGAGTACCGCACCGTCGTCGTCGACTCGCTCGACTGGCTCGAGCGGCTGATCTGGGCCGACGTCTGCCAGAAACGCGGCGTCGAGTCGATCGAGGACATCGGCTACGGCAAGGGCTACGTCTTCGCGCTGACGAATTGGCGCGAGGTGCTCCAGGGTCTCGATGCTCTGCGCAACGAGCGCGGCATGAACATCATCCTGATCGCCCACGCCCAGATCGAGCGCTTCGCCAATCCGGAGACCGACACTTACGACCGCTACTCGCCGCGCCTCCAGAAACTGGCCTCGGCGCTTGTGCAGGAGTGGTGCGACGAGGTCCTGTTCGCGACCTACCGCATCCACACGAAGACCACGAACGAGGGCTTCGACCGCAAGCGGGTGCAGGGCATTGGCACCGGCGAGCGGATCATCCGCACGACCGAACGCCCCGCTCACGTCGCGAAGAACCGCCTGAGCCTGCCCGACGAGTTCCCGCTGGACTATCGCATCTATGCCGCGTTCGCGCGCGGCGAGAACCCTCTGACCGACACCGAAACATCCACTGAGAAAGGAGCAGCCTGACCATGCCCACACTGAACGGATTCGACGCAAATCAGGTCGACCCGAACTTCGCGTTCGAGCCTATCCCGGCCGGCAAGTACCTGGCCATCATCGCCGAGAGCGAGGAAAAGCCCACCAAGTCGGGCGGTGGCCAGTACCTCCAGTTCACCTTCCAGATCATCGAGGGCGAATTCAAGGGGCGCCTGATCTGGTCGCGGCTCAACTTGGACAACCCGAACGCCACGACGGTGAAGATCGCGCGGGCCGAACTCTCGGCGATCTGCCGCGCGGTCGGCGTCCCAGCGCCCAAGGACAGCGTCGAGCTGCACAACATCCCGCTCGTTATCACGGTCGGCCAGAAGAAGCGCGCCGACACGGGCGAGATGGGCAACGTCATCAAGGGGTACGCCAAGAAGGACAGCACCGCGCCGCGGCCGGTCGCAGCGGCGAGCGGCAACAACGGCACGCCGCCGTGGAAGCGTTGAGCCTCGCCATGACCGATACCGACATCGTCAACCCCAACGAGCGGATCGTCAGGGTAGTCGAGCACCTGAAGAACGGCGCGAAGCGCGTGTTCTACGCCATCCGCGATGTGGTTCTCGACTACTGGCGCGGTCGGGACGAACTGGGCGGCTACTACGCCTGGACGCGTTCCTGCGAGCGTCGTGTCGAGTTCTCCACGCGGCGCGAAGCAAAGAAAGAAATGGAACGGATTTGGCAGTGGCGACGCGAGCAGAACGTCAGGAAGCAAGCGGCCGCGACGCGGGCGCCGACGGCGCGCCGCGCCGGCAGCGCTGAGTCACTTCGTGGGCCAGCTCGGCACACGTCTGGCCAGGCGGCGTGATGGAGCACGGAAGCACGGATGATCCCGCGAGGTCAAGGATGACCACCATCACGCTGCCCTGGCCGCCGAGCGTCAACCACTACTGGCGCATGTGGCGAGGCCGGATGCTGATCAGTCGTCAGGGGCGCGCCTACCGCGAGCAGGTAGGCGCGACCCTCCGAGCCGCTGGGGTCACGCCGTTGGCCGGCTCGCTGGCCGTCCACGTCGAGCTGTACCCGCCCGATCGCCGCAAGCGCGACGTCGACAACACGTTCAAGGCGATCGGCGATTCGCTCCAGCACGGCGGCGCGTTCC
>CAZXUI010000097.1:10895-15223 GCA_964643885.1 uncultured Planctomycetales bacterium | reverse complement strand
ATCCCGTGGGTCTTCGCCTGGACGCAGATGCGCTTCAACGTGCCCGGCTGGTACGGCATCGGCACGGCTCTCGGCCAGGCAATCGACGAATCCCCCGACACGCTGCGCACCCTGACCCGGTGGTATGAGAAATGGGAGTTCTTCCGCACGCTGATCGACAACGCCCAGCAGGAGATGGCCCGCGCCCGCCTGCCGATCGCCCGCTGCTACGACCGGCTGGCGGACACGTCGTTCTATGAGCGCATCGCCGCCGAGTTCGAGCAGGCCCGCGCTGCGATCCTCCAGATCACCCGCCAGCGGGAGCTGCTCGACAACAACCCCGTCATCCAGCGCTCGATAGAGCAGCGCAATCCGCCTACCGACGTGCTCAACCTGCTTCAGATCGAGCTGCTGGGGCGCTACCACGCGGCGGAGGGAACCGATCAGGCAAAAGGTGCCGCGGCCGAGCGGCCGCATGAGGCGGGGGAGGCCGACCGCTCCGCCCTGTCGGCCGTGCTGTTCGCGAGCATCAACGGCATCGCCGCGGCCATGCAGAGCACGGGCTGACCCTGCCCGCGCCGGCCAAGCGCGCACGCGCGCCCGAAGACGGCCCGTTCGCGGTGCCCGCGGATCACCATAAGCCTTTTGTCATGAACTGGTTACGACTTGTTACGACTGGAGCCGATGAGATTCGAACTCACGACCTCTTGCATGCCATGCAAGCGCTCTCCCAACTGAGCTACGGCCCCGCTGCTGTGTTCCGCCTCCCCCCAACCCGAGTGGTCAGGGCCGGATTTGAACCGGCGACACACGGATTTTCAGTCCGTTGCTCTACCAACTGAGCTACCTGACCGCGGCCACCCACGCACGACTCGCTGGGCTCCGCCCAGCGCGCGGCCCGGAGCTTGGCAAGCATAGCGCGCGGCCCCGGGAGCGTCAAGCTGAACGCCTCTCTCACGCACGCCGCCCGCTCCCGCCAGGCCGCGCGCCCGGCTTTTCGCGGACGGCCGCGGATCGCCGCCGAGACCCATCGTCCGAACCCCGCCGCCGCACAGCCCCCGCCGGACCGCCCTCCCATCGCCCCCCCCGCTGCCGCCGCTCTGCTGCCCACGTGCCGCCCCCGCCGCCCGACCTCTCAGGCCCGCGCCGGCCCGGCCCGCTTGCGACTCGCCAGCAGCAGGCCCAGCTCGAACAGCAGATACATCGGCGCCGCCAGCAGCAGGTGGCTCATCAGGTCCGGCGGCGCGATCCCGCCCGCGACGATGACGATCGCCAGGATCACGACCCGCCGGTACTTGCGCAGCACCTCGATCGGCACCAGCCCGCTGCGCACCAGGAACAGCACCACCAGCGGCATCTGGAACGCCACACCGAACGCGATCGTCAGCATCAGCACGAAGGTCAGGTACTTGCCGATCGTAAAGTGCGTCGTCACCAGCGAGCGGTGCCCGTCCCGCTGCATTTGGTAGGAGAAGACCTCCTCACCCGTCGCCACCTTCAGCCGCCGCTCGAACAGGTTGAACCACACCTGCCCCGCCACGGGCGACTGCGGGTCGCGCGTCAGCACCGGCACGGGTGGCATGGCCGCCTCCGCGCCCCCCTCCTCGTTCGCCGCCTCCTGCGTGGCCGGGCTGTGCACGCCCATCAGCCGCTCATCCAGCAGCGTCGGCGAGATGTCCGGCATCTTCAGCCACGAGCCGAAACCGACCAGGAACTTCAGGCTCAGCGGCAGGACGAAGACATACATGAAGACCACGCCGAAGACGAACAGCCCCACGCTGAACGGCACCAGCCGATAGACCCACGCCCGCTCGCGCGGATACAGCCCCGCGGCGACGAAGCTCCACATCTGGTAAACGACGTAGGGCCCCGCGATCGTCAGCCCTGAGATCAGCACGACCTTTACGTATATGAGGAAGGGTTCGACCGGGCTGGTCGCCAGAAAGGTCTCCGGCTGGTCGTACATTCGCGTGGCCAGGATCAGCGGCCGGGCGATCCAGGCGAGCAGATATTGAACGAGCCACGCGCACGGGATCGAGACGATGACGATCGCGACGATCGCCCGGATGAGCCGCCCGCGCAGCTCATCCAGATGCTCGCCGAGCGTCATGCGGGTATCGTCCGGGTGTGTCGGTGTGCGAGCCGTCGACCGAGCCATGCGGAGATCATAGCGGCGCCGTTGCACCGGCTGAACCTGCCGCCCGCTTCGGGTGGTGCAGGCATCCTGCCTGCATGAACAGGGTGGTGCCGGCACCTTGCCGCCTGCTGTGGGTGGTACGGGCGTCCCGCCCATACGAATTCGGGTGGCATGCTCTGGCCGCAGGCGTGAGCATGCTCCGTATCGCCGCACCTTCTCGTGGCTGATCCGCGCGCCGCGCCGGTCAATCGGGAATCATGGGCTCGCGACCCGCGTACGAGCTTGCGTCGCGTCGGGTGAAGCGCGAGGCGAAGATTCCGTGGGAGCTGACGGAGATGCTGGGTCGGGGCGGGCCGAAGCGCGGGCGGCGGGGCTGCCATTCTCTGCCGACCCAGGCGTTGGCACTGACGGCAGAATTGGTGGGCAAGCGGCACCGAAGGCGGGACGTCGCCCGGCGGCCAAGGGACCCCGTGCTTGGCGCACGGGGTTCTGATGCGCGGGTCGGATCCTCCCTGCGGGCGGGACGCGTGCGCTCCCCGATGTGCGCGGTCCGAATTGCGGGTACGGGCGAGACGCCCGTACCACCCGAGTGGGGAGATGCCCGTACCACCCGAGGCAGTTGGTGCGTCGAGGGACGCACCCGACTGCACCGCCGCTCCGGCGCTCAGCCGCACGGCCGCGCCGGCTGAGCCGCTCGAATATCATCTGGCGACCCGAAACCCCGCCGGATCGGCCGCGGCGGCCCGCCCGGCCGGCCCAACGGAGGACCGCGCCGATGACCATGCTGATCGCGTACGCGCTTCTGGCGCTGGCCGTCTCGTTCCTGTGCTCGCTGCTCGAAGCGTGCCTGCTGAGCGTGCCGCGCAGCTACGTCGAATCGCTGGTTGAGCGCGGCTCGCGCTCCGGGCTGGCGCTGCGCGAAATGAAGGACAACGTCGACCGGCCCCTGGCGGCCATCCTGACCCTCAACACGGTCGCGCACACGGTCGGCGCGGCCGGCGTCGGCGGCCAGGCCGCGATCGTCTTCGGCTCGCACAGCGTCGGCATCGCCAGCGCGGTCATGACCGTGCTCATCCTCGTGCTGAGCGAAATCCTGCCCAAGACGCTGGGGACCGTCCACGCCCGCGAGCTGGCCGCACCGGGCGCCGCCATCATCCGCTTCATGACGATCGCGTGCCTGCCCGTCATCCTCGCGCTCGAGTGGATCAACCGCAGACTGTCGGTTCGCCCGCAGCGCGAGGCGCTCAGCCGCGCGGAGCTGCTCGCGACGATCCGCCTCGGGCACGCGAGCGGGGCCATGCGGCAGCGCGAGTACCGCATCGCGTCGAACCTGATCGCGCTCTCGTCGGTCCGCCTTTCGGACGTGCTCACGCCGCGAACGGTCGTCTTCTCGCTGCCGGAGGAGATGACGGTCGGGCAGGCGAAGGAGCGGCACGACCCGATCCGCTTCGCCCGCATTCCGATCTACCGCGGCGATCCCGAGCAGGTGACCGGCTACGTCGCGCGGTTCGCGCTCTACGCGGCCGCCGACCGCGGCGCGGACAAGCCGCTGCGCGAGCTGGCGCGGCCGATGCCGATCCTGCCGGAGCTGGCCGCGGTCAGCAGTGCGCTGGACGAGTTCATTCAGCACGGGCATCACATCGCGCTGGTCGTCGACGAGCACGGCGGGATGGCGGGGATCGTCACACTCGAGGACCTGCTGGAGACGCTGCTCGGGGAGGAGATCGTGGACGAGACCGACCCGGCGATCGACATGCGCGCCCTGGCGCGGCAGCGGCGAGATCAGCGGCGGGCCGCGGTCGCGGGCCGACACTGAGGAGTGGCCGGCGGGCGCGAGCCCGGCCGGATGGAGCAGCGGCGGATGCGGCCACGGTCACGCGGTGAGTTGCCGGGCGATGGGAGCAGGCGGCGGCGGGGCGCGCGGCCGTGTGCAGGAACCGAGCTGCGACCGTGTGCATGAACCGAGCCGCGGCCGTGTGCATGAACCTAGCCGCGACCGTAATGGAGCAGGCTGGGGGTGGCGCGCTGCCCGCGCAAGCGACAGATGACATTCACCTATCTCAGCCGCTGGCGCGTAGATTTCAGGTGTGTGCGTTCCGGCGCGTGTGCGCGGGAAAGCTTGCTGCCCCGGCCCGCTCCTCACGGTCGCGGCTCGGAGCAGATGGCGGGCGAGACGCCCGTACCACCCGAGTAGCGGGGTGCCCGTACCACC
>CAZXUI010000097.1:0-10795 GCA_964643885.1 uncultured Planctomycetales bacterium | reverse complement strand
CGGGCGAGACGCCCGTACCACCCGAGTAGCGGGGTGCCCGTACCACCCGAGCTTACACGCGCGGGCCGGCGGCGCGGATCGCCTCGCTCACCGACTCGAAGCGGGCAAAGTTCTTCGTGAAGCGCTGGGCGAGCTCGCGGGCCTTGGCCTCGTAGGCGGCGCCGTCCGACCAGGTGCGCTGCGGGTCGAGCACGTCGGCGGGGACGTCCGGGCAGCTCGTGGGCATCGAGACGGCGAAGAGCGGGTGCTCGCGGTAGCCGACGTCGTCGAGCGCGCCGCGCAGGGCGGCGGCGATCATCGCCCGCGTCAGCGGCAGCTTCATCCGCCGGCCGACGCCGTAGGGCCCGCCGCTCCAGCCGGTGTTGACGAGCCAGACGCGGGTCCTGTGCTGCTCGATCTTGCGGCCGAGCAGGTCGGCGTAGACGGCGGGGTTGAGGGCCATGAAGGGGGCGCCGAAGCAGGTGGAAAAGGTGGCCTGCGGCTCGGTGACGCCGGCCTCGGTGCCGGCGACCTTGGCGGTGTAGCCGGAGAGGAAGTGGTACATGGCCTGCTCGGGCGTGAGCCGCGCGACCGGCGGGAGCACGCCGAATGCGTCGCAGGTGAGGAAGACGATGTTCTGCGGATGGCCGCCGACGGAGGGCTCGACGGCGTTGTCGATGAAGTCGAGCGGGTAGGCGCAGCGGGTGTTCTCGGTGATCGAGGCGTCCTCGTAGCGCGGCGCGTGCGTGTTCGGATCGAGCATGACGTTTTCGAGCACGGAGCCGAAGCGGATGGCGTGATAGATCTGCGGCTCGAACTCGGCCGAGAGGTTGATCACCTTGGCGTAGCAGCCGCCCTCGAAGTTGAAGATGCCCTCGTCGCTCCAGCCGTGCTCGTCGTCGCCGATCAGCCGGCGGGCGGGGTCGGCCGAGAGAGTGGTCTTGCCGGTGCCGCTGAGGCCGAAGAAGAGGGCGACGTCGCCGCGCTGGCCGACGTTGGCCGAGCAGTGCATGCTCATGACGCCCTTGAGGGGGAGCAGGAAGTTGAGCACGGTGAAGATGGATTTCTTGATCTCGCCGGCGTAGGCGGTTCCGCCGATGAGGACGAGCCGCCGCTCGAAGCTGAGCGCGACGAAGGCGGTGCCGCGGACGCCCTCGCGCCTGGGGTCCGAGGTGCAGCCGGGGACGCAGATGACGGTGAACTCCGGGCGGTGGTCGGCGGTGGCCTCGAGCGGCGGGCGGATGAAGAGCTGGCGGGCGAAGAGGCTGTGCCAGGTCAGCTCGGTGATGATGCGGACGGGCAGGCGGTGCTCGGGCTGCGCGCCGGCGTAGAGATCCTGAATGAAGACGTCGCGCTCGCGCAGGTAGTCGAAGACCTTGCGCTGGAGCGAGTCGAAGACCTCGCGGTCGATGGCGACGTTGACGTCGCCCCAGTGCACGTGGTCTTCGCTGGCGGCCTCGCGGACGATGTACTTGTCCCTGGGCGAGCGGCCGGTGCGCTCGCCGGTGAGCGCGACGAAGGCGCCTTTGTCGGAGAGCCGCCCCTCGCCGCGCCGCAGGGCTTCGCGGACCAGGTGGGCCGGCCGCAGGTTCCAGTATTTGCGGCCGTCGTGCGCAAGCCCGATCACATCGAGCCCGAAGCAGCTCGGATATATCGCATTCAGATTCACGTAATGCTCCTGAGAAATCGCGGCGGCCGTTGCGGGATGCACGGTTCGGCCAGCGGTGGAAGACGCGTGGACCGACGCGCTGGCGCCGAAGGGCCGCCCGGTGAGACCAGGGCCGGCGGACCGGCCGGCCGGGCTCGGAGCGGAGTTTATCAGCACCGCGTTGCGGCTGGCAACCGTGGTGCGGGGGGTGCTGGGGGCGAAGCGGCGCGGTGAATTGGCGCCTGGGGGCGACGATTTCGATAGTACCGATGGCGCCGGTGGTCTGTCCTTTGCGCGCCGGGCGGAGACGACTGCATGGATCCGTTGGAAATTGGCTACGTTATCGGAGTCGAGGGTGACACGGTCGAGGTGCAGATCGGCACCGAGGAGCTGAAGCTGGAGTATCACGGGAAGAAGTACCGTGTAGGCCGGCTCGGCACGTACGTGACGATTCCGATGGATCGGCGGACGCTGATCGGCTACATCACGCGGGTGGGCGTGGCGGGGGATCTGGAGCCGGGTCCGAAGCCGAAGGCTCCGCGGCGGATCACGGTGACGTGCCAGCTTCTGGGGACGGTCCAGGGGGACAAGTTCTCGCGGGGCGTGAACGAGTATCCGACGCTGGGGGACACGGTCCGGCTCGGGGTGGACGAGGATTTCGAGCTGATCTTCGGCTGCTTCGACGAGCTGGCCAGCGACACGACGACGGAGCACCCGAAGGCGTTCTCGATGGGGCGCTTCGCGATCGACTCGGACTTCGAGGTGAAGGTGCTGGGCAAGGAGTTCTTCGCCAAGCACGTGGCGGTGATGGGCAACAGCGGCTCGGGCAAGAGCTGCACGACGGCCAAGATCGTGCACGAGGCGACGAAGCTGAAGCACGCGCAGGTCGTGATGTTCGACATGCACGGCGAGTATCTGAAGGCGTTCAGCGACGAGTTCGGCAACCCGAACCCGAACGTCACGTATCTTTCGGACCGCAACCTGGTGCTGCCCTACTGGCTGATGAGCTACGAGGAGTTCGAGCAGATCTTCGTAGACAGCGCGAACCGGACGAACCTCAATGCGCAGAAGCTGTTTCTGCGGGAGGCGTTCGAGAAGCTCAAGCTCGAGGCGGCCGAAGAGCTGGGGCTGCGCTGGGAGATGACGGTCGACACGCCGGTATATTACTCGCTGGAGCGGCTGCTGATCTACGCCAACAACATGAACCACGCGCGGTTCGTGCTGAACACGCAGAATTACGCCTTTTCGCGGCTACCCTATCGGCAGCTTCCGCCGGACGAGCAGGCCCGCATGCTGCTCGAGAAGAGGATGGAATTCAACCCGGCCACGGCGGAGGGCGAGGTGCCGCACGCGACGTACTTCGGCAAGCTGCTGGGGCTGGTGAACAACATCGAAGCGCGGATGAACGACCGGCGCTACGACTTTCTGCTGCGGCCGTTTCAGCAGGCGCGGCGCAACCTGGACCTGGCGACCTGCTTCGACGAGAACGCCTCGGCGGGCGCTCTGAGCAAGTCGGTCTCGCACGTTCTGCGGCAGATGCTGGGGCAGCTCGACGAGCGCAAGAATCTGACGATCATCGACCTGTCGGGTCTGCCCTTCGACGTGATCGACACGACCGTGGCGGTGATCACGCGGGCGCTGTTCGACTTCAATTTCTGGTCGCCGCCGGACATGCGTCACCCGGTGCTGCTGGTCTTCGAGGAGGCGCACAACTACCTGCCGCGCAAGCCGGTCGAGGGGCGCAAGACGTTTGCCCGCAACGCGGTGGAGAAAGTGGCCAAGGAGGGGCGAAAGTACGGCGTGTCGGCGATGATTGTGAGCCAGCGGCCGAGCGAGATTTCGGAGACCGTGCTGAGCCAGTGCAACAGCATGGTGCTGATGCGGATGAACAACCCGGACGACCAGGAGTACGCGGCGCGGGTTGTCTCCGACCAGTTCCGCAGCCTGATCAACCTGCTGCCGAGTCTCAAGCCCGGCGAAGGATTCATCATCGGCGACGCCGTGCTGATGCCAATGCGGACGCTGATCGACATGCCGCCGCGTGAGCCGCAGAGCGCGAACGTGGACTTCTTCAAGCTGTGGGCGACCGGCGGCGACGGCTGCGACGCGGAGAGCATCATCGAGCGCTGGTGGCGGCAGGAGCGGTCGGCCGCGCAGGTGGTGCGCGGGGCGGACGGAAAGGAAGCGCCGCAGGGCCCAAAATCGCCGGGCCCGGTCGGCCCCGGGCCGGCGGCGAAGCTTAGCCAGCGCGCGCTCAAGACGCGCTTCGAGCCGGACCTGAGCGAGCCCGACCGGGCCGGCATCCAGGCCTGGAACGCGAATGCGGCCCGCAAGCTGCAAACCGCGGGGCGGAGGATCGATCCGGCGGGGGATTCGAGCGGGCAGGCGGGCGCGGAGGCGATCGGCCAGCGGCCGGCGGACGCCGGTGCCGGCGACGATGGTGCGATGGCGGGCGACTCGCCTCGCGACGGCGGCGCGGAGCACGCAGACGAGGGGGCGCAGGCGGGCGGCGAGCGCGAGGTCGAGAATTCGGCGCAGGAGGAGTCGGCGCCGCAGCAGAGCGAGGCGGCGGCCGGGTCTTCGGCCATGTCGTTTGCGCAGCGGAAGCTGGCGGAGCTGGCGGCGCGACTCGGTGGCAAGAGCGGGTAGTGGCGCCCGTCCGGGACACTGAATCACCGGCCGGTGAGCAGGTCACTCGGCGGGGTCGGATCGGAGCGGATTGCGGGCGGGATGCTCGCGGGCCGAGGTGCGCGGCTCGGTTCCCACCCGCGCGGCTCGAATCCCTCATACGGGCGGCGCCGTGCACACTCACGGTCCGACCGCGCGCATCGGACAGCGCGGCCGTGATGGCTCGGATCGGCGCCCCCTTACTTCTCGCCCGCCTCGCGGCGGCGGCGGAAGAACTCCCGCAACAGCTCCGCACACGGACCCGCCAGCACGCCGCCGACCGTCTCGGCCCGATGATTGAGACGCTCGTCCTCGGTGATCCGATACAGCGACCCGCACGCGCCCGCCTTCGGGTCCCACGCCCCGAACACCAGCCGCGGTATCCGCGCCAGCACGATCGCGCCGGCACACATCGCGCACGGCTCGAGCGTGACATAGAGCGTGCACTCTTCGAGCCGCCAGTGGCCGACCGCCTGCGCCGCGGCCGTGATGGCGATGATCTCCGCGTGTGCCGTCGGGTCCTGGAGCAGCTCGCGCTGATTGCAGCCGCGGCCGATCACGTGCATGTCCTGCACGACCACCGCGCCGACGGGCACGTCCTCCGAATCGAGTGCCCGCTCGGCCATCTTCAGGGCCTCGCGCATGAACCGCTGATCGATCTCCTCCGGCAGCGGGTCGATCATCGCACCACCGCGATCTTGCCGAAGTGCCGGCCGGCCTCCATCGCCCGCAGCGCGTCCGGAAGCTGCTCGAACGGGAACGTCAGATCGATCACCGGGCGGATGCGGTGCTGCTCGAAGAAGCGCACCATGTCGTCGAACATCCGCCGCGAACCGACCAGGATTCCGGCGACGCGCAGGTGCTTCATCAGGATCAGGCCGGCGTTGATCCTCGCTTCGAGCCCGGTGAGCGCGCCGAGCAGCGCGACCGTACCGCCGGCACGCGTCGCGATCAGCGACTGATTGAGCGTGCCGCCGCCAACCGTCTCGACGGTCACATCCGCGCCGACGCCGCCCGTCAGCTCGAGCACGCGCTTCTCCCACTCGGGCGCAGCGCGATAGTTGATCGTCTCGTCCGCGCCCAGCTCACGGGCCCGGGTAAGCTTCTCGTCGCTGCTGCTCGTGATGATCACGCGCGCCCCGATCGCCTTGCCGATCTGCAAGGCGAAGATCGACACCCCGCCCGTCCCCAGCGTCAGCAGCGTCTGGTCGCGCTCCAGGCCGCCCTGCACCACCGCCGCGTTCCAGGCCGTCAGCGCCGCGATCGGCAGCGCCGCTCCCGCCGCGAAGTCATAGCCCTCGGGCAGCGGTCGCACCGCCGCCGCCGGCAGCGCCACACGCTCCGCCGCCAGGCCCGGCCCGGGCGTGCCCAGGGTCGACGGCAGATACTCGGCCGAGAAGCGGCCGTCCCGCCACGCGGGCACGAAGTGCGTCACGACCGAGTCGCCCGGGCGAACGTCGCGCACATCCGGACCCACCGCCTGCACGACACCCGCCGCGTCGCTGATCGGCACAGCCGGAAGCCGCAGACGCGGGTTGTAGTGCCCGCGGATCACCAGCAGGTCGCGGTAGTTGAGCGTCAAGGCGCGCACGTCGAGGACGACCTGGCCCGGCCCGGCCACCGGCTCGTCGCGCTGCTCCAGGCGAAGATTCTCCAGCCCGAATTGTGCCAAGCTGTATGCCTTCATCGCCGCCGCTCCCACGTGTGGGTCCACGCGTATTCTCGAGAGCCCCGAGGGTGCGCGAAAGTATTCTCGCACCAGCCCTGCCGTCGCTCCCGTGAGTGGCCCCAGCGGGTACTGTCGAGAGCCGTCGCGCGAGTGTCAACGCCTCCTCGCCAGTCTCCGCGCCGCGGCCGCAGCGGTAAGCTTTGCGATTGACCCCGCGGCGGGGCAACCGCTAGGATGGATCCGGTCGAGAGCGACCCTCGGGACCCGTGCCGATCGCGATGCCGGCCGGGCCAATCCACCGAATCGGATCATGGGGCCACGCATGAAACCACTCGCACGCAGTCTGTTTGCTCTGGCCGCCGCCGTCGTGCTGCTGTCGCCGGCGTCGGCCGAGGATCGGCGTTTCTCCGGCCGCGTGGTCGACGCCCGCGGCAAGCCCGTGCGAAACGCGACGGTCGCGGCCTTCTGGACGATGGAGAAGACGCGGCTGGAGGCGAAGTTCGCGCTGACGACCGACCGCGAAGGCCGCTTCGACGGCACCTTGCCGGTTCCCGACGAGCGGCCTGTGGTGCTGATGGCTCTTGACAAGCCCCAGCAGCGCGGCGGGCTGGTCATCGTCGAGCCGGCCAAGTCCACCGACCTGGAGATCAAGGCCAGCAAGCTTACGAGCGTGCGCGTCGTGGTCGATGATGAGAAGCTCAGCGGCAAGCCCAAGAACCTCGGCTACGAACTGCTCGCCCAGCCGGGGCAGCTCAACTTCCTGCGAGCCGCGCGGCCGGAGCGCACGGTCGTCTTGAAGCTCCCGGCCGGAACGTATGACCTCTGGATTTCGGCCGAGGGCGCGGAGCGGCATCGCGAGCGGCTCGTGCTCAATGACAAGCAGCTCAGCCTGCGGCTGGACCGGATTCAGCTTCGGCCGAGCGTCATCGCGGAGAACACCGGCACGACGCCGCCGGCGTGGAACATCACCGACGCCCGCGGCGTGCCCAAGAACGTGCAGCTCTTGGATTTCAAGGGCAAGTGGGTTCTGCTGGAGTTCTGGGGCTTCTGGTGAGGGCCCTGCACGCGCGGCAGTTTGCCGCATCTGATGAAGTTCCAGGAAGAGTACAAGGACTACGCCGACCGGTTTGTGATCTTGACGTTCCACGACACGCGGGCCAAGACCTTCGAGGAGCTCGATGCGCGGCTCGCGCCGATCGAGCGCGACGTCTGGGGCGGGCGCAAGCTGCCGTTCCCGATTCTGCTCGACGCGACCGGCCAGACGCTCAGGAACTGGGGCGTGCGGGCGTACCCGACGATGGTGCTGATCGATCCGGAGGGCAACATCGTCAAGGGCGGTCCGGGCGGCGGGCTCGAGCAATTGCTGGCCGAGAAGCTGAAGGAGGAGCAGGCGGCCAAGCCTCGCTCTTCGCCCTGAGTCGGGAGCGGCGGCGATCGGCCTGAGCAGCCAGCATGTCCAACCGCGCCGTCGTCATCACGGTGTCCGATCGCTGCTCGCGCGGCGAGGCGCCGGACCGTAGCGGGCCGGCCATCGTCGAGGCGCTGGCCGACCTCGACGCGGTGCTCGTCCATCGCGAAATCGTCCCCGATGAAGTCGAGCGGATTCGCGCCGTCGCTGAGGGCTGGCGCGGCCGCTGCAATCTGATGCTGCTGACCGGCGGCACGGGCATCTCCCCGCGCGACGTGACGCCGGAGGCCTTGGCGCCGCTGATCGACAAGCCCCTGCCGGGTTTCGGCGAAGTGATGCGCCTGCGGGCGTTCGACCGATTGCCGACGTCGATTCTCTCACGCGGTGGGGCGGGCCTGTCGGGCTCGACGTTGCTGGTCTGGGTGCCCGGCTCGCCGCGGGCGGCGCGCGAGTGCCTGGAGTGGCTTTCGGCCGCGATTCGGCACGCGTGCGACTGCCTGCGCGGCGACGACAAGCACGAGGCGCCTTGATCGCAGCGCAGCACTGGTGCTGCGGGTCAATAGTCCCACCACACGGGGAGCGCGGGCGTCAGAGCCTGTGAACGAATCGCGCCGCTGTGGCGAGCCCGGGCGTCTCGCACGCAACCTACCCTCAGTCCGCGTCCGTGTGCCCGACCCGCAAGGCACGCAACGACCTGCCGCTTGGAGCGACGGGTTCCGATCGCAGCCCGGCGCAGCAAGTGCTGATTGCAGGCTGGCGCGGCGGGTTGTGAGCCATCTGCCTGGCAGGCGGCTAGGATGAGAGCTTGCCCTCGATCCACTCGTGGATCGGCTCGATCCCTTCGCCCCGCAGCGCGCTGACAGACCAGACCGGCCGGTCGTCGCCCAGCGACTCGCGCAGCTCGCGAATGGTCGTGTCGGCTCCCGGCAGATCGGCCTTGTTGACCACGAACCCGCTGGCGATCTCGACGATCCCCGCCTTGGTAAACTGCACCGCGTCGCCGGCCCCCGGCATGAGCAGAAGCAGCACCGCCTGGGTCACATTCCGGACCGTGACATCGTTCTGCCCCGCACCCACCGTCTCGATCAGCACGATGTCATACCCGGCCGCGAGCATCAGCCGGGCCACGTCGGCCGTGCGCGGCGCCACACCGCCCCCCTCGCCGGACGATGAAAGGCTGCGCACGAACAGATCGTGGTCCGGCTCGCCGTGCATCATTCGCAGCCGGTCGCCCAGCAGCGAGCCGCCGGTGATCGGGCTCGTCGGGTCGACGGCGATCACGCCGACGCGGTGGCCGCGCTGCCGCAGTCCGCGGGCGAGCTTCCCGATGAAGGTGCTCTTGCCCACGCCCGGCGCCCCGGTGATGCCGACCGTGCAGGTCGGCCGCGACGCCGCAGGCAGTTCGCCCAGCTCACCGATCCGGCCCGTTACGGCCCACGTGATCGCCCGCGCAAGTCCTTTTGGAGTAGACACTTCCGGACGCCCAGCCTCGGCCTCGCGGGCCGCACGCAGTCCCGCCGCCAATTCCTTGACGGACTCGATGATCCGGTTCATCGGCGTGCCGGGCGTGTAGACCGCGCGACAGCCCGCCTGCTCCAGCCGCGGCTTATCCTCTTCAGGAATGATCCCGCCGACGACGATGGGCAACTCAGGCAGACCGGCCTCGCGGATCAGCCGAATGACCTCCGGCATGATCGTCAGGTGAGCCGCCGACAGGAGGCTGACGCCCACGACGTCTACGTCTTCCTGAACGGCCGCGTGAACGGTCGCGGCCGGCGTCTGCCACAGCCCGGTATAGATGACCTCCATCCCGGCGTCGCGGAGGTTTCGGACGATCAGCTTGGCCCCACGGTCGTGGCCGTCGAGGCCGATCTTGGAGATTAGGACGCGGACAGGTCGCGGCATGCGGCTTCCTGAGGGCTCAGCGGGGTCGGGAACGTGTGACGGACACACGGTTTTCAGCCCCACTGTACAGCCGCGGGCGCCATTGACAAGTCACCGCGGCGAGCCGAGACTTTCCGCGTGGGGTGTTCCTCGCCTGCCTGGTCGATCGGCGGTTCTGACGCGCTCAGGCGGCACAGCGGCCGGCCCGTCGGCCGGGGCGCCGAGGCGCAATGCCTGGCGCATCCGTTCCCGCGGCCGCGAATTGGGCTGTGCCGATGAGCCGGAGCAAGCCGATCATAGGGCTGTGCGGGGGCATCGGATCCGGCAAGTCATCGGTCGCGCACGAGTTCGAGCGGCTCGGCGCGCTGGTGATCGATTCCGACCGGCTGAATCACGCGGTTCTCGCCACCCCTGAGGTGGCGGCGGAGCTGCGAAGCTGGTGGGGCGACGAGGTGATCGGCCCGGACGGGCGGCCGAACCGGGCCGCCCTGGCTGCTCGGGTGTTCTCCGACGCGTCCGCCCGCGGGCGTCTGGAAAGGCTGGTGCATCCCTTGATTGCGGCCCGGCGGGCCGCTATGATCCTTCGAGGAGCAAAAGACCCAGCCGTACGAGCCATCATTCTCGACTCTCCGCTGCTGTTTGAAAGCAACCTCGATCGGCTGTGTGATTGGACCGTATTCGTGGAAGCGAGTGAGTCGCGCCGATTGGAGCGTCTGCGGTCGACGCGTGGCTGGGACGAACGGGAACTCCGGCGACGAGAGCAGACCCAGCTCCCGCCGGCCGAAAAGCGTGCCCGCTGCGATTATGTCATAGACAACGAGGGCTCCTGCGAGGAGCTCCGCCCCCAAGTGGTCAGGGTATTCGAGAACATCGTTTCCCGTCACGCATCGTCCGGCTGAGCCGGATTCACGCAACGGCCTCCTCAGGATGGGTGGCCGCAGTAAACAAACCAGAAACGCACATTTGAGTCAGTTTGGAGCTCAGGAATGGCCAAGGCATCGGCCCGCTCCCGCGGAAAGAAAAAACTGGAAGACGTGATCGACAGCATCCCCGAGGAAGGCGAGTCCGTGATCGACCCCGGCGAGGGTGATGAGCGCGACTCCCGCCGCTCCAACTTCGTCGAGGGCGCCGACGCAGCCGAGGATGCGGCCGCGCAGGCCCTGGCGGATTCGGGCGAGCGTCGCGCGCGCCCGGGCGGCCGCCGTTCGGATGAGGGCGGTGAGGGCTCGCCGATCGACCGCGAGACGCACGAGAAGTACGAGCGCGTCAAGCGGGGCGATCTGCACATCACCGATCTTCAGAAGATGACGGTCGCCGAGCTGCACGAGGTCGCCAAGGAAGAGGGGATCGAGGAATACGTCGGCCTGCCCAAGCAGGACCTGATCTTCCAGATTCTCAAGCGGCGGATCAACAAGGACGGCCTGCTGTACGGCGAGGGCGTGCTCGAGATCCTGCCGGACGGCTTCGGCTTCCTTCGCAGCCCGGAATACAACTACCTGCCCTGCCCGGACGACATCTACGTCAGCCCGTCGCAGATTCG
>CAZXUI010000096.1:4128-15231 GCA_964643885.1 uncultured Planctomycetales bacterium | reverse complement strand
CCGACCAGCAGCCAATCCCGCCGCGGGCAGTATTGCACGCTGCGAACCCCGCCCAGCTCACCCGACAGCACGCGCCGCCGCACGATCCGATCCGGGTCGGCCGGATCGAGCCAGGCGCACTCGTCGCCCGCCGCGACGACCAGGCCGCGGGCCACGACACGATTCGGCGTGATTCGCCACAGATTCTCCAGCAGCCGGCCACGCTCCGCCGGCGTCAGCGCCGGCAGCAGCTCGTGCCAGCGCATCGAAGAATCGCCCGGCGAGGCGGCCTTGAGCTTTTCGAGCAGGGCCGACATCTCATCCAGCCGCCGCAGAGCCGCCTCGCGCGCGGCCGCCTCCACCGCCTCGCGGGCACGAATCTGCTCGACCCGCTGGGCCGCCTCGCGCGCCGCCGCCTGCCGCCGCTGATAGCTCTCGCTGCGGCAGATCAGCCGCGCGACACGCTCCACCCGGCAGCCGCACTCGAAACAGAAGCGCTGTAGCGCATCAGAGAGCGCGTCGCGCAGCTCATCCCGCAGATCGTCACGCAGCAGCGACTCGGCCGTGCGGCCGCTGACGAACTTCGTCAGCGCCACACGCCCGCCGCCGTCGACGACGGCCGACGCCAGCCGCGACAGCGACAGGCTGCCGCTCGGCAGGAGCGCCTCGCGCAGGGCCGCCAGGTCCACCTCGCGCGCGTCCCAGCGAATCAGCAGCTCGCATTCCGCATCCACCTCGCTGCCGCACGACGCCGCCACCGCCTTGACCACCAGCGGCACCGAAATGGCCCGGTTCCGAACAAGCGTGAGCCGGTCCTCCCGCTCCGGCCGCGGGTCCTGGCCGGCCGGAACAAACCGCCGCCGCCCATCGGGCGACTCGACCAGCCCCATCCACGCATCCGGTATCGGCACATCAGAGAGCAGCGGCCGCGGCCAGTCCGGCCCGCGCACGGCGACGGCGACGACGGTCGGATCGGCCAGGCGCTTAAGGACATCCTGCGACATCGCCCGTGCTCCGCACTCCCCCTCGCGACACCCCGTCCGGCGCTACGACCGGAATCCGGTCTGCATCAGTCGCCGGTTGCGATCCTCGATCAGGCCGGGAATCAGGAACAGATCGATCAATGAGCCGAGACCCAGCAGGCCCCACGTCAGCAGCCAAAGCGCCCCGCTCAGGTGGCGGCCGGCGTAGAAACGGTGAATGCCCGCGACGCCGAGAATGCACAGCGCCCAGAGACCGTAGGCCACGCCCACGCTGCGCGGCTCCGGCACGAGCGGGATGGCGCTCAGCGGTGTCCCGCACGTGGGGCAGTACCGGGCCCGCGCATCGACGCCCCGGCCGCAGTTCCAGCA
This sequence comes from uncultured Planctomycetales bacterium, assembly GCA_964643885.1. Taxonomy (GTDB): domain Bacteria; phylum Planctomycetota; class Phycisphaerae; order UBA1845; family Fen-1342; genus CAADGL01. The sequence goes on along the minus strand of CAZXUI010000096.1, from coordinate 13,900 downwards.
GTAGATCGTCTCCATCCGCACTCCCCCATCCGCCGCACCCGCGCCCCGCAGTCTACAACGCCCCGCGAGCGCCGCTCAGCCTGTCTGCCGCGCCCACTCCTCGTAGCGGGCGTTCTCCTTGCTCTGCACCGAAGGCGGCGTCTCGTCGATCACCGCCAGCACATCCGCCATTCGTATATTACGCGGCTGCCCGCCGGCCACCGATTCCAAAAACGGCCGACTTGCCGCACGCGAGGCGATCGCCTTGATGTCCGCCCCGCTGTAGCCGGCGGTCCGCTCGGCCAGAACCGCGAAATCCACGTCGTCGTCCAGCGGCCGCCTGCCGAGATAAATCTCAAACAACCGGAACCGCGCCGCCGCGTCCGGCAGCGGGATGTAAACCTTCGTATCGAGCCGGCCCGGCCGCATCATGGCCGTATCGAGCGCCCAGGGCTCGTTGGTCGCTCCGAGGAACATCAGCGCCCGGCCGGCCTTGCGGTCGAAGCCCTCCAGCTCCTGGAGAATCTGCGGCACGACGCGCTGCATGACGCTCGACTCGCTGCTGCGCCGCTTGGGCACGAGCGCCTCGACCTCGTCCATGAAGATGACGGCCTTGGGCTCGGACTTGGCGGTGTCGAAGAGCTTCTTGACGTTCTGCTCCGCCTCGCCGACCCACTTGCTCATGAGCTGGGCCGGGCTGATCACGAACATCGTCGCGTCCAGCTCGCAGGCGATCGCCTTGGCGAACATGGTCTTGCCGGTGCCGGGCGGGCCGTACATGAGCATCCCGCCGCCGACGTCGATTCCGTAGCGCTGCGCCAGCTCCGGGTGCTGGAAGGGGTAGATCATCTTCAGGTAGATCTCCTCCTTGACCTCGTCCAGCCCGGCGATGTCGCTGAAGCGCACGTTCGGCTTCTCGCGGACGATCCAGTCGCGCGCGTCCGCACCCTTGTCGTCGTCGTCGCGGGCGCGGTCGCGCCGTGCGGCCGCCGCGCCGCCCTTCTGGGCCGCGTGCTTGTCGCAGCTTTTGGCCAGCTCGAGCAGCTCGCGCGCGTAGGCCTCCTGCTCGGCCCGCTGGACGGCGTCCTTGTTCGCCTCGGCCAGCTCGATCATGCACTCGGCCGCCTGGATCAGGTAGGGCCGTGCGGCAACGTGATCGCCGGCCTTGAGGGCGGCGATGCCTTTGTCCTTGAGGCGCTGAAACGTGGCGAATGTGGCCATGCCCGCCGAGCTTCCCGTGTGGCACAGGCTTTCAGCCTGTGTTCAGTCCGCCAATCAACTCCGCATACCGCCCGCGAACCGCGGAGTGCAGCCGCAATTCGAATGGCGCACCCAGATGATGTACCTGTACCAGCGCCCCAGCCGCCTCCCACGCGTCCGCTGTGGCTTCCACCAGCAGCAGCTCGACCAGCCGCTCCAGGCGCGGCACCGGCACACCATCGCGCTCGACCGCCTCGGCCGGGTCGGGCAGGCGGATCTCCGGATACCGGAAGCGGTCGCCGGCAAAGTCGCCGCTGCACAGAAAGTGAGCCTCAAGTCCGGTCGACGGGTCGTACAGCGTCGATCTCCTGCCCGGGCAGAGCGCGAATCCGGCATGCTCGACCAGTGTTCTGACCTTCGCGTGCTCGGCCGCCGGCACACAGACATCGAAGTCCATGTCGTGCGAGGAGACGCCATACTGATGAACCGCAACGGAACCGACGAAGATGTGCGGCGCGCCGGTGCTGCGAACCGAGCGCAGCAGGGACGAGAACGTCCGCGCGTAGGTGTCCTCCGCGTTGCGCAGCAGCATGCGGCCTACTTCGCCTCCTTGTCACCCGCCGCACCGCCCTTGAGCGCCTCCAGCTCCGCCCGCAGCGCCGACATCTGCTGCTCGTCGCGGGCCTTCTCCACCCGCTCCTCCGCCTCGATCATGCTGTCGATCTCTTCGTCGCTGATCGCCTCGCTGGCGGCCGCCGAAACGTCCGCCGCGGCCGCCTCCTCCATCCCATCGAGGAACATCGCCATCCGTTCCTCCATGGTCTGGCTCTGGGCCATCGCCTTCTCCCAGTCCATCTGCGTCTTGACCAGGTTCGTCTCGCCGTAGAGCTTGCTCACCTCGCCGGCCATCAGGCTCATCGCCTGGGCGAAGTCGGCCGACGCCTCGGCCTGCCGCTTGATCAGCAGCGCATTCTTGACCGCCAGAAGCTGCCGCTCGAGCATCTTCTTGATCGTGGCCGTCTTCTTGAGCGAGCTGCGAATGAACTGGTAGCTGGCGGTATCGCCGATCTGCCGGGCGTGCCGCGCGTTCTTGACGAACTCATCGCTGAACTTCGTCTGCTCGGCGATCGCCTTCTCGATCCGGCGGATGCCCTGCCGGATCTTGATATCGCGCTCGATCCGCCGCTCTTCCTTGCTCTTGAACAAGCCCATTCCGGCACCTCATCGGTGGCAAGTGACAGGTGACAGGTGACAGGTGACAAGTCCAGATTCACCCGTCGCCGGGCCGAGGAACTTGCCTGTCGGACCGACCCGCTGCCGACGCAGCTTCAGCCCGCATCTTCCAGCCCGGGTGCGTATCCGTCGAGCTGCGAAGATAGGTGACATACGCATGAAGCTGCCGTGAACAGCTCTCACACATCTCGTGCAGCCCCTCGCACGTCTGCCGATCGATCAACCCGACATCATGCGCCAGGATCGCCTGGCTCCGCAGCTCGCCCGCGGAACCCTTCGCCGTGTAGCACGCCTCGATCTCCTGCCTGCGCGAGCCTCGCTCGAATCCCTCCGCGATATTACTGCCGATGCTCACCGCCGCCCGCCGCATCTGATTCGTGAGCGTCCGGTCACGCCCCGGCGGCTGGCTTTCGGCCGCACGGTACACACCCAGGGCCAGCTCGCGTGCGGTCTGCCACACGCGCAAATCCTCGAACCGCCGGGCTGGGGGACCAGCCCGCATCGCCCGGCTCGCGCCGGCGGCCGCCGCCGCACCCGCGCCGCGGCCGTCAGCCGCCTCGCGCCGAGCCGCGCCCCGCGCCGACCCCTTGTCACCGGTCACATTCCACCTGCCACCGGCTTTCTGTCACCTGTCACCGCTCACGCCCCTTCCGCCGCCTGCCGCTCGCGCACCCGCTTCTCCGCCTCGTCGAACGCTTCCTTCGTGTCCTTGATAAGCCCCGCGTCCAGGTCGTTCCAGATGCGCAGCAGCTCCTGACCCGCCGCCGAAACGCCCGCACCCGCCTCGTCCGCCTCGTGGCCGATCCGCAGAATCTCGTCCAGCCGCTCCTGGTAGACCTCCGCGCTGATCCGGTCGTTCTCGATCAGCCGCTCGATCGTCGCCAGGTCCCCCTCGCGGATCATCCCCATCGCCCCGCCGCGCATCCCCGCCCGCTGCGCCGTCTCTCGCAGCAGCCGCAGCCGCGAGACCGTCAGCAGCTCCTTGCTGCGGATATTCAGATGCTTGGACAGCATGCTCTGCTCGGTGTGCAGCAGGTCGAACTGCTGCGCGTACGTCCGCCGCATCTCCGGCGTCTTCTCCGCCGCGCCGCGCTCGATGATCTTCTGCTTCTCCGCCGCAAGCTGGCCCACGCGGGCCATCATCCGGTCGCGCTCATTGGTCAGCAGCATCTCCTGAGCGCGCAGCTCCGCCGCGTTCATCGTCGCCAGCGTCTTGCGCTTCGATGTCAGCCACTCGAAGAAATTCATCCGCCTGCCGTCTGCCTCGAGGAACAACGATTCTCAGATCGATAGGATCGGACCGACCGCCGGCCGGCCGGAATCACCCGATCTCCGGCCGCGCCGCACCCGGCTTCTTCTCCCCCCGCCCGCCTTCGCTCTCGCGCGCCGGCGGGCTCGCCGCCCGGCCCGCCTCGCCGGCCGACGCGGCCCGCTGCGGGCCGGCCGGCTCCGCCCCCTGCTCACCCTTCTCCGCCTGCGCCGCTTCGCCGGCCGCCTGCTTGAACTCCTCGAAGATGGCCAGCTCCTCCTCGGCCATCAGCGGCGTCTCGCCGGTCACCTCGATGCTGCGGGCCAGGTCCGCGTTGGCCGAGAGCTCCGCCATTACCTGCTCGGCCTGGGCCGCCTCGCGCGTCAGGTCTTCGGCCCTGGGCAGCTCCATCCGCCGGCCCTGCTCGGTCAGCGTCAGGTGATGCACGTGCGTTCCCAGCACGTCGATCTGCTGCGTGTAGATGTTCGCCTGGCTGCGCAGCCGCTTCAGATCGCGCCGCAGCCGCATCAGCCGCCCGGCGTACTGCTTGCGCTCCGCATCCGTCTTGGCCGCCGCACCCTGCTCCAGAAGCTGCCGCTCGGAGTCCTCCATCGAGGAGATCTGCTTGTCGATCTCGTAGCGCTGCTGCTCCAGCCGCACGCGCTGCCCCGTCATCTCGCGGACGCGCTCCGCAACGCTCGGCTTGAGCCTCAGCAGCTTCCGAATGCGGGCCCAGATGCTCATACGATCGCCTTCTTGCGCCAGGGGGCTGCGGCAGACGTGGACCACGCCGTTGTGAACCACCGTCATCAGCCGCGGCTGCTGCCGGCACGCCTGCCGAACCAGCCGCTCCGTCTCCACCAGTCCCAGGCCCAGCCGCTGGGCCACCTCCGGCAGCGGCACGCCCCGCGAATCCAGCGCCGCCATCTCCTCCTGCAAATGATAAAGCACACGCTTCAGCCGGTCGTCCTGGCTTTCCAGCTCGAACAGCTTGGCCCACGGGCTCTTGCGAACCGCGGCCGACATGTGAACGTCCCAGCCGCCGTCCGGCCGCCCGCCCATCAGCACCAGCGTCGGCGGGCCGTCCTGATCCACCAGCCGCGCCGCCTCCGCCGTGAAACCGGTCGGACTGGCCAGAACCACGCCGCTGGGCTGCTGATTCCTGGGCAACACCTGGTAGCGGGCCAGCGCCGCAAGCACCTGGTCCCGCGTCACCGGCGCCGTCTCGCGCCCGCTGGCCAGCGCCTCCACCGGCGCCAGCACCCGCGCCCGCAGCCGCGACACGGTCCGCCGCAGCAGGCCGCCCAGCGCCGAACGCTCGAAGCGAATCTGCATCGCCTGCGTGCCCGGCAGCCGCTCCAGCGCGTCGCGGTCGTAGATCTCCAGCCGCCGCAGCGTATCGCGAACGTCGTCGATGCCTTCGGAGGTGGATTCGACTACGACGTGATCGGCCGGCAGCGCACCGCGGCTCAGCGCCAGCGCCCGGGCCCGAAGCTGGTCAAGGAACTGCGTCTCGAACTGGCGCTGTCGGCTCCGTTCATCCATACGCGTCGACATCCCGACCTCGCCGCAGCGCATGGCCGCAGCGGGCACAGAACCTGGCCTCGGAGGTATTCGGATGTCGGCAGCGCTCGTTCGGACATTCCTGCGGCTCGCCGGCCGGCGGAATCGGCGGAATCCGCCGGGCCGCGCCCCGCCCGCCGCCTCCGCTGAACAGGCCGCGAATCGCCGAACCAAGGTCCGCAAACACGCGCCACAGCAGCGAGACGGCCATCAGCACGAAGCCGATCAGCCCGATGCCGAACAGGATCACGACCCACAGAACAACCGTTGCATCGGCCACTAACATCGTCCGTCATCCCTGGAGCACGGGCAGCTCCGCCCCGCAGAAGATGCAGTAGCGGTCGTCCGGCCCCGGAAACGCCCCGCACTCGCGGCACTTGCGCACCTGACTCACCAGTTGAAAACGGCACTGCGTGCAGAACTGGTCGTACGGCTCGACCGGATGCGAGCAGCGCGGACAACGCGCCCGCTGCCCGCGACGATCCGCATCATCCGACGCGGCCGGAATCGGCGGCGGCACGAGCACCCCCGCGCCGCCCGATCCGTCGCCGCTCAGCGCCGACGCCGCCGGCCGCGCGGCCGTCAGCCGCGCATCCAGGTCCTTCAGAACCGCCTCCGCGCTCTCGTAGCGCCGGTCATAGCGGGCATAAAGCTTGCGAAACACCTCGTCCAGCGCGGGCGTCACGTCCGCCCGAATCGTGCTGGGCAGCTCGGCCCCCGCGGGCCGCTCGCCGGTCAGCATCTCGAACAGCATGATTCCCAGCGAGTACAGATCGCTGCGCGCGTCCGCCGGCCGGCTGCCGTCACGCACTTCGGGAGCCATATAGGCCAGCGTGCCCACCAGCGCATCATCCCGCGCCAGCGAGGCCGACTGGGCGATCGAGCGCACGACGTCCGTATGCCCATGGCCCAGCCCGAAGTCGCTCAGGCGGACATCCTCGACCCGCAGCTCGTTCAGCCCGCGCCCCGCCAGGTGCAGCAGCACGTTTCCCGGCTTCAGATCGCGGTGCAGCACGCCCGCCGTGTGCGCCGCCGACAGCGCCGCCAGAACGCCGCGCAGCACGACCAGCGTAGGCCCGCTGCCGATCCCGGTCGGATGCTGCGTCAGCACGGCCCGCAGCGACGGCCCTTCGATCAGCTCCATCACCAGGTAGGGATTCTCAGCGTATGGGTCGAGCCCCATCACGCGGACGATGTTCTGGTGCCGCAGACCGTGCACCATCACGCCTTCGCGCTGAAGATAGCGAACGTAATCGGGCTCAGTCGGCAGCTTGACCGCGACCCGCTCGCTCTCCCAGATATGATGCCGGGCGCGCCACACCTCGCCGAACGTGCCCATCCCCAGCGGCTGCTCGAGTATGTACTCGCTGACGCGCACTCCAGGTTGATACTTGGTGGTCATGTGACTTGCACTCTCCCACCGCGAGCGCGGCCCGTCACTAGCCGCCCGCCATCTCAGCCAGGTACTCGGTCACCAGGTAATTATACAAACCCGCGATCCCCAGCGCCGTCAGCACCGCCAACCAGCCCCAGCCGCCGCTCGGCCAGCCCGTCATCAGAACCCACCCGACGATGATATCCGCGAGCACATACCCACCGATCAGCGCCAGCCCGGCCCAGTTCGTGCCCGCTTCCAGAACCCGGCCGATGAAAAGCCGCGCCGTCCACGGCAGCACCGCCACGATCACCAGCCACACCAGCGACCGCCACGCGCCGCTGAGAATCGCACTCTTCGTCTCCGCCGGCATCTGCCAGATCGCGATCCCCGCCGCCACGATCAGCGCCAGCGCAATCCAGCCCAGCACCTTCTCGCCCAGCCGGGACAGAATGCCTCCGCTCTGCACTTCCATACTCGTAGCTTACGTCCTTTCCGGGACCCGCGACATTACAAATCCGGCCGGCGAACGGAACCGGCCGCGACTCTCTCGACGCCCGACCCGGACAGGGTATTCTTCGCCTGCGGCCCGGAATTCGCCGCGGCACGACGCGCCAAGGCCCGCGCGGACCGCCCAACAGAGCACGGAGATCAGCCAGTGGCCCGCGCCAGACACGGACTCGAGACCTTCCCCAATCCCACGCCGCAGCGCGACTACCTGATCCGCCACACCGCGCCGGAATTCACCAGCCGCTGTCCCGTCACCGGCCAGCCCGACTTCGGCACCGTCGTGATCGAGTACGTCGCCGACCACCTCTGCGTCGAGCTCAAGAGCCTGAAGTTCTATCTCCAGAGCTTCCGCGAGCAGGGCATCTTCTACGAAGCCGTCACCAACCGGATTCTCGACGAGCTGGTCGACGTGCTGAAACCGCGCTGGATGCGCATCGAAACGCACTGGAACCCGCGCGGCGGAATGACATCCCTGATCGTCGCCGAGCACGGCACGCGGCCCCAGCCGCCCGGCCGACCCCAATCCTCACGGCGCCGCGCGCAGCGCCGCTGAGGGCGCCGCCGCCCCGCCGGCCGTTGCTCGCTGCTCGTATCAGGAACCCGTCAGCGCCCGAAACAGCCGGTCGACCGCCAGGTCCACCTTGTCGGGCGTCAGGTACGTGTCGGCCGCGATCTCGGCCCGGATGCGCTCGATCCGCGCCAGGGCCTCGTCCGTCAGTTCGCGGTCGTGCTGAATGGCCGTCTCGGAGATCTCCACTTCATCGCCCGTGGAGTCGCCGTCGGAGATGAGTCGGATCTTCGCGGACTCGCCGCTGACCCGATCGTGGAGCGCAGACTGAGCGCCGCCCAGTCCCAGATTGGAAGCAATGCCAGTAACCATAATTCCTGCCACTTTCGCTGTCGGCCCACCGCGATGATGGCGAAGCTGGCATTCCCCCCGGCCCGATGCTGCCCGCACCGGGTCCCATGCAGCCCCGCATCTCGACGGCGATCCGTCGCCCGCTCGTAACCCAAGGCCGGTCCATCGGCCTACTTCTCGTATCGACCCGCGGCGCGCAAAACTTTCGTGATTCCTTTCGCGGAAATGTGGGAACGCAGAGATTGCGCCCACCCCCTTCGTGGAGATCGCACAGAAAGCGAGATTATTGGACGATCCGCCGGTTATCTGCCGCAAAATCCCGACTTCGCGGCCGTCCGAGAATCGCGCCGGATTCGCGTCCGATGAAATCTCGGCCTGCGTCCGATCATCGCTCGCTCCAGGCGGACCGGCCGAGCCGCATGCCGCGCGAGCCCACACGGCTCACTCGGCCAGCGAGCGCACGTCCTCCGGCTCCGCCTCGCCGCGCACAAACCGCCGCACGTGCTCGTCCCGCGACTTGTCCAGGTCCTCCGGCTTCCCGTCGGCGATGAACCCGCCGCGCCAGATCATCAGCACGCGGTCCCCCACCGCCGCCGCGCTCTTCATGTCGTGCGTCACGATGATGCCGGTCACATTCACCCGCTGCTGGAGCGAGCGGATCAGCTTGTTGATCGCGTCCGACCGCTGCGGGTCCAGTCCGGCCGTCGGCTCGTCGTAGAGGATCACCTTCGGCGGCGGGTCCATCGCGATCGCCCGCGCCAGCGCGACGCGCTTCTTCTCGCCGCCCGAAAGCTCCGCCGGCCGCTTGTGCTCGAAACCCGACAGCCCCACGGCGTCCAGACACTGGCTCACCAGCTTGCGAACGCGGCCCTTGTCGAGCCGCCCGCGCGAGTTCTCCACCATCGGAAAGGCGACGTTCTCCCCCACCGAGAGCGAGTCGAACAGCGCATTGAGCTGAAACACGAAGCTGATCTGCTGGCGGATCGGCACGAGCTCGCGCTCGCTGAGCGGATCGATCCGCCGCCCCTCGAAGTAGACCTCGCCCCGGTCCGGCCGCAGCAGGCAGACGATGTGCTTGAGCAGCACGCTCTTGCCCTCGCCGGAGCGGCCGATGATGACGGTGTTCGAGCCGCGTTCGATCTTCAGATCGACATCGTCCAGAACGCGCTGCCGCCCGAACGCCTTGGTCACCCGCCGCAACTCGATGATCGGCTTATCGATGCTCAACTCCTCGCCTGAGTGCTCTGCGCTCTCGCGCGGGAGCTATGCCGGCTCGCGTGATCTGCCCCCTCGCTCGGGTGGTACGGGCGTCCCGCCCGTACCTGCTTCACCTGCCATGGCGAGCGCGGGCGTCCCGTCCGCTCTCGATTCACCTGACTCGGGGAGCGCGGACATCCCGCCCGCATCGCACCGAAGGCGCGCGGCACGATAGCCCAGGGCAAGCGAGCGAAGCGAGCGCCGCCCTGGGTAGGCGGACATTGCGGGCTGCACGCTGAAAGCGTGCGGCAGGCAGCGGCCGGACCACACGGCCGGCGCGATCCGCATCCCGCGTTGAAATACGCGCCGGGTGTGTCGCTCTCATGCGGAAACCCGAGACGCGAACCCCACGAATCACGAGTCATGAGCGCGCCCGACCACGGGCTGCGCTGATCCGCCTGGCGGCGGACTCGCATCTGCCGTGGCCAACTCCCTTGACCTCTCTTTGGCCACTCGTCGACCGGTCGGAGACCGGTCCCCCACGAAATGACCGGTCGGAGACCGGTCCCCCACGAAACGACCGGTCGGAGACCGGTCCCCCACGAAA
>CAZXUI010000096.1:0-4028 GCA_964643885.1 uncultured Planctomycetales bacterium | reverse complement strand
GGTCGGAGACCGGTCCCCCACGAAACGACCGGTCGGAGACCGGTCCCCCACGAAACGACCGGTCGGAGACCGGTCCCCCACGAAATGACCGGTCGGAGACCGGTCCCCCACGAAACGACCGGTCGGAGACCGGTGCCCCACGAAACGACCGGTCGGAGACCGGTCGCCGCGAGACCGGCCAGAGACCGGTCCCCCATTTTCGATGATGCAATCCGGTCGCCCGCGCGCAATCTCCGCCGGGCCACCGATTCTCGCCGCCTCTTCAAAGCAATCTCGCGCGCCGCGAAAACGCCCACGTTCCACTCAGCCTCAGATCAACGACCGGAATCCGTACCACCCGCGGTACAACCCGTTGATGACGAAGTTCAGGAAGAAATCCAGTATCAGAATCGCGATGAAACTCGCGACGAACGATTCCGTACACGCCCGGCCGACCCCCTCGGCGCCCCCCTTGCAGTGGAACCCCTTGTAGCAACTGATCAATCCGATCGTTCCGCCGAAGAACGCCGCCTTCACCAGCCCCGTCCCCAGGTCCCACATCTCCACGATCTCGGCCGTGTTTCGCCAGAACACGCCGCTCTCGCCGCCCAGCACGCCGCTGAAGATCAGCCACGACCCCAGCGCGCCCAGCAGGTTCGCATACACCGTCAGCAGCGGCGTCAGCACCAGGCACGCCAGAAAACGCGGCGTCACCAGGAACCGCACCGGGTCCGCACCCATCGACCGCAGCGCCAGGAGCTGCTCCGTCACGTTCATCGTGCCCAGCTCGGCCGTCAGCGCGCCGCCCACCCGCCCCGACAACATCACCCCCGCCAGCACCGGCCCCAGCTCCGCCGCCAACGTGATGTTCACGATGCCGCCCAACCGGTCCGAAAGCCCCGCGTTGTCGAACTGGTCCCACCCCTGCTGAATCAGAACCATCCCCACGAACGCCCCCGTCAGCATCACCACCGGCACCGACATCGCGCCGATGTGGAAACACTGCGGCAGCAGCCGCTTCCAGCCCCGAATCGACAACAGCTCGGCCGGAATGAACGAGACCGCATACGTCCCGAAACACGCGAACCGCCCGAAGTGCTCCGCCGCCGCCAGGCTCCCCGCCCCCAACCCACCGACCCAGCGACCGATCACGCCCGTCCGTGCCATGCGGTCAGACCCGCTTCCTGCTCGTTCACGCCGCCAGCCGCCCCGGCCGCGCCGCCGGAACCCGCGCTGGCAAGTCCGCGTAGATTATCGAACTTGCGGCCGCAATACGATATACTGATTCCGGTTCGCCGCCCGGCCCGGATGCCAGGCGATCGTTCGCACAGGGATGGCGCGACATGTCTCGTTCGTCTCAACGACAAGCGGCCCTGCGGCTTTGCCTCGTCGCGCTCGTCTCGCTTGCCAGCCTCTTCGTCTGGGTCGCCATCCTCAGCTTCGATTCGCGCGACTGGCCTTCCACCAGCGCCTGGCCGCCCGCCGACCCGCCGCATAACTGGTGCGGCTCGGTCGGCGCCTGGATCGCCCATTACCCCATGTACTACCTCGGCGTCGGCACCTACGCCCTTGCCGCCCTGCTCACGCTGGGTGCGCTCGCCCTGGCCCGCGGCACGCCGCTGACCGACCTCTGGCTGCGAGTCATCGGCCTGGCCCTGATGGTCACCGTCGTCAGCTCCGCGGCCGCGATCGTCGTCCCGCCCTCGACCGGCTTCCTCGTCAGCGGGCCCGGCGGCGTGCTCGGCGTCGCCGTCTCCTGGCTGCTGCAAAGCAAGCTCGAGACCTTCTTCACGCTGCTGCTGCTCGCCGTCGGCTTCATGATCTCGCTGCTGCTGGCGGCCGATGAGCTCTTCTTCGGCCTCTCGCGCGGCATCGGCGCCGTCGGCAGGCAGTCGGCGCCCGCTCTCGCCCGCACTGGCCAGGCGCTCGCCTTGGCCGGCGCGGCCGTCGCCGGTGGGTTTCAGAATCTCTCCGGCCGGATGAATGCGCGCGGCCAGGCCGCGCCGGCCGGGGCTGCGGCGGCCGGACGCGCGTCGGATGCTTCGCGCGGTGCGAGCCCGGCCGCGGAGCAATTCACGCAATCCGCCGTTCCGGTCGCGGATTCCCCGCGGACGCCCGCTGGCGCCGCCGGCGCCGACGACGAGCTCGATGAGGAGATCGACGCCGAGGAATCAGGCGAGTCGCTCGACGAGGACGAGCTGGACGACGGCCCGCATGTGGACCTCGCCCTGGCCGCCGGTGCCGGGCCGATCATCCGCGACCGTACGCCGCCGCGGCCGGCCACGCCGCGCCCGGCGCCCGTTCGCGCCGCCGACCCGCCGGGCGACTATCGGCTTCCGCCGCTCGAGCTGCTCGGCGACCCGGAGCCGGTCGACCGCCGCTCGATCGAGATTCTCTGCCGCGAGCAGGCCTTCACGCTCGAGCAGACGCTCAACGAGTTTCGCCTGGAGGTGCAGGTCGTCGCCATCGAGACCGGCCCGGTCATCACCGTCTTCGAGCTCAAGCTCGCGCCGGGCATCAAGGTCAGCCAGATCGCCTCGCTGACCAACGACATGGCCCGGGCGCTCAAGGCGCCGGCCGTCCGCGTCGTCGCCCCGCTGCCGGGCAAGAACACGATCGGCATCGAGGTGCCGAACCTCGACAAGGAGAAGGTCCGCCTCAAGGACCTGATCGTCACTTCCGCCGCCCGCGTCGACCCGCAGGGAATCCCGCTCTTCCTGGGCAAGGACGCCTCCGGCCAGCCGCTGACGACCGACCTGACCCGCATGCCGCACCTGCTCATCGCCGGCACGACCGGCAGCGGCAAGAGCGTCTGTGTCAGCAGCATCATCATGTCCGTGCTGATGACCCGCACGCCGCAGGAGGTGCAGCTCATTCTGATCGACCCCAAGGTCGTCGAGCTGGCGATGTTCCGCGACATTCCGCACCTGATGTGCCCGATCGTGACCGAGATGAGCAAGGCCGAGGCGATCCTCGACTGGGCCGCGACCAAGATGGACGAGCGTTACGCCCTGTTCGCCGAGGCCGGCGTCAAGGACATCCGCAGCTACAACCGCCTCGGCGAGGCCGCCCTGCGCGAGCGGATGGAGATCGCCAGCGACGAGGAGATGGCGGCGATTCCGGTGCACCTGCCCTATATCGTCCTGATCATCGACGAGCTGGCCGACCTGATGATGACCAGCGCCAAGGAGGTCGAGTTCTACCTCTGCCGCATCGCTCAGAAGAGCCGCGCCGTGGGCATTCATCTGATCGTCAGCACGCAGCGGCCGCAGGCCAACGTCGTCACCGGCCTGATCAAGAGCAACCTGCCCTGCCGCATCGCGTTCCGCGTCGCCAGCCGGCTGGACAGCCGCATCGTGCTCGATCAGAACGGCGGCGAGGTGCTGATGGGCCAGGGCGACATGCTCTTTCTCCCGCCGGGCAGCAGCAAGCTGATCCGCGCGCAGGGGACGTTCGTGGCCGACGACGAGCTGCGGGCGACGGTCAAGCACGCGCGCGAGCAGGGCTCGCCGAACTACCACCCGGAGCTGGTGCGCATCCCGCGGGCCGGCGGCGCGAGCGACGGCGAGCGCGACGAGCTGTTCGACGAGGCGGTGGAGATCATTCTCGAGAGCGGGCGCGGGTCGGTCAGTCTGCTTCAGCGGCGGCTGACGGTCGGCTACAGCCGCGCCAGCCGGCTGATCGACCAGATGTACGAGGCGGGGATCGTCGGCGACTACAAGGGCAGCCAGGCCCGCGAGGTGATCATGTCGCGCGACGAGTGGCTGGCGCTCAAGGCCCAGCGCGACAGCGAAGAGGCGGCCGAAGTCGACGAAGTGACGTAAGCCGGGCGCGGCGTCAGAACCCCCTGCGCCAAGCAGGGGGTCTCGTGTTCGCGCGCGGACCCGCCGCTCAGCGCGGCGGGTTCTGAGTGGCCCGCTCGGCGCGGCGGGTTCTGAGTGGCCCGTTTGGTGCGGCGGGTTCTGGGTCGGGCGCGGCGTCAGAACCCCCTGCGCCAAGCAGGGGGTCTCGTGTTCGCGCGCGGACCCGCCGCTTGGCGCGGCGGGTTC
>CAZXUI010000095.1:0-15397 GCA_964643885.1 uncultured Planctomycetales bacterium | reverse complement strand
GGCTGCGGCCGGCGCGGGCCGGGGTACGACAGGCTGCCGGTGCGGCGGTTTGCGTTCGTCCCGCTGTGGGGCCTGGCGGTGTTTTTGCTCTACGCCCGCCGGCGGGTGGACTGCCCGCGCTGCGGCATCACGGCCGAGCTTCTGCCCTGGGCCGACGGCAAGCACCACCTGACGCACGCCTACGCCGTCTTCCTGGCCCGCTGGGCCCGCCGGCTGAGCTGGCGCGAGGTGGCCGGGATCTTCAAGAGCAGTTGGGAGAGCGTGTTCCGCGCGGTGGCCTGGGGGGTCGAATATGGCCTGCAGCACCGGGATTTGAGCGGGATCACCGCCATCGGCGTCGACGAAGTGCAATTCCAGAAGGGGCACCGCTACCTGACCGTCGTCTACCAGATCGACAGCGCGTGTCGCCGGCTGCTGTGGATCGGCCCGGAACGGACGAGCAAGACGCTGCTGCGGTTCTTCCGCATGCTGGGCCGCCAGCGGACCGCCGGGTTGCGGTTCGTGTGCAGCGACATGTGGCAGCCGTACCTGAAGGTCATCGCCAAGAAGGCCGGGCAGGCGCTGCACACCCTGGACCGCTACCACATCGTGGCCCGGCTGAACAAGGCGATCGACGAGGTGCGGGCGGCGCCTCACCGCGACGGAGTTCCTTGCGCCCGCGGCGCGCGTGGGTGAAGTGGACCGTGCTCCGCGTCGTGATCCGCCCGTCGTGTCCCTCGGCAACTACCACACTCATGCCGCGTCCTCCGCCTCCTTCTGGGCCAGCGCCTTGATCCCGGTCGGCCGGAACGTCACCGCCACGGTGCCGGACTTGCCGTCGTAGTCGACGCGCTCGACGAGCAGTTGGACGATTCGCGCCTGCTCACGCGGCGTCAGCGACTCCCACACCGGATCGAACAGCGATAGCGCCTGAACGACCTCGCGTTCGTCCACTAGCTCGCGGGTCAACACGACGTGCCGCTGGCGCACTTCGGTGAGCCGCGTCTCGAGCCGGCGCAGCTCGTCTTGCTGGCGGGCCACGTCGGCCCCGTTGGAACCGGGTGCCGCCGCGAGGTGCTGCTTGAGTGCCCTGCTCTGCCGCGCGATGTCGCGTTCGAGCGTGCCCCGCTCGCGTTCGAGATCGGCGATTGCTTTCTGGCTCTGCGTTCGCACCTGGCGGATCGTCTCGGCCAGCACGCCCGGGTCGCGGCCGATGCTGCGGATCTGATCGACGATGAACCGCTCCAGCTCGCCGGCGGGCACTGACTTCGAGGGGCACGTGTACCAGCCACGCTTCATCGCCTTCGTGCAGACGTAGTAGCGGTAGCGCTTCGGCCCCTTCGACGAGGTCGAGTGGACCATCGCGCAGTCGCACGGCACGCAGCGCAGCAGCCCCTTCAGCAGCGCGCCATACTTGTTCTTCACGGCCCCGCCGCCGGTGCGGCCGTTGCGTTGAAGCAGGGCCTGCGCCCGCTGCCAGATGCCTTCGTCGACGATCGCGTCGTGCTCGTCGTCGTACAGGTCTTCGCGGTGCCGCACCTTGCCCAGGTACGCCGGGTTCGTCAGCAGCCGGAACAGCGTCACCTTGTCGAACGGCCGGCCGCCGACTGTCATGCCGGTGCGACGCGTGGTCCACTGCTTCGTCCGCCAGGCACGGCGGTCGAGTTCCTGAAGAACCGGCGCGATCCGCTCGTGCTCCAGGTACAGCTCGAAGATCGCCCGCACGCGGGCGGCCTCGTCGTCGTTCACGGCCAGTTTTGAGCCGCCGGGCAGCACAACCAGGTCGTAGCCCAGCAGCGGCTTGCCGCCCATCCACTTCCCGCGGCGGCGCGCGGCCGCGATCTTATCGCGCGTGCGTTCCGAAATGATCTCGCGCTCGAACTGGGCGAACGAGAGCAGAATGTTCAGCGTCAGCCGACCCATCGAGTTGGTCGTGTTGAGGTGCTGCGTGACCGATACAAACGAGACGCCGCGCTGCTCAAACCGCTCCATGATCTTGGCGAAGTCCAGGATCGAGCGGCTGAGGCGGTCGACCTTGTACACGACCACGCAGTCGATCTTGCCCGCACCGATGTCGGCCAGCAGCCGCTGAAGGGCCGGGCGCTCCATGTTGCCGCCGGTGAATCCGCCGTCGTCGTACTGGTCCGGCAGGCAAACCCAGCCCTCGCCGGCCTGACTGGCGATGTACTTCTCGGCGCTGTCGCGTTGGGCGTCGAGCGAGTTGAAGTCCTGCCGGAGCCCCTCCTTGGTGCTCTTGCGCGTGTAGATCGCGCAGCGGTTCTGTTTCGACTGCGGTTCGGGCTCGCGGCGCTTCCTACGCATGTACGGTCTCCCGGCGTCGCGTTTTGGCGACTGCCCTGGCCCGCCCGGGCGGCACCTTGCCGTAGCCGGCGACCTGGCCGTTCTCACGTCCCGCGCCATTCGCGGAAGTCTCGGTTTTCGGCTTGGCGATCTGGAAGAAGAGCAGCCCGTTCCAGTGCGAGCCGGTGATCAGTTTCGCGATCGCGCTGAGCGAGCGGAAGACCTGGCCGTCGTACTCGAACCCGTCGCCTCGGACGACCACGTGGTACGCCTGGCCGCGATACCGTCGCGTCAGAACCGTCCCGGGCGGCGGCACGCGCTCGTCGGCAAGCGACGGCGAGGGCTTGGCGTCCCGCACGCCGTTCCCGCCGTGTGCGCTGTTCCCGCCCGGCGCGGCCAGCGACTCCCGCGGGGCCGTGGTCCGCAGGTCGGCGTCGCGAGCTAGGTGCTCGGCCCGATGGCGCGCGCGCTGCGACAGGTCACCGCCAACACCGCAACCTCGTGGCGCGCCGCCAGTTCAAATAGCGTGCGCATCGCCTCCCCGCGCAGGTTCTCGATCAGCCGGCGCTCGTCGGCTTCCGCTGGCGGCGCGAGGCGCGCCACGTCAGCCCAGGCATATCGCAGGTACCGTTCGTACTGCTCGCGCGACTTGATGAGCGGTCCGCGCGGGCGAACCGGCAGCCCGGCCTGCGGCTCGAACAAACGCGGGCGGCGTACGATTCTGCACCGTTACTCGCTGAACCGGCTGAAACCGGCAAATCGGAGCGACGATCCGTACGCGCTTGCCCTCTCGGCGCTCAGTGCCCTGGGACGTCACCGGGGCGAGGCGGAGCGCGGGATCGTGAGCGGTCCGAGCCGCAGGTAATGCTGGACGCAGCGCCCGTAGCTGGTCATGCACGAAGTAGAAGTCGACACGATCCACGCGAGCCTGGCCCGGGATGACTTCTGGCGATCCGTGGTCGAGGTTTAGAAGTCGCCACACAACACCGCTCGTCACGCGGAGAATCGATTCGTACGACAGGAACTCGGCCCGCACGGCTCCCGAGCTTTTCGCTGCGCCGTTGTCGTATACGGCCAGCACGACGTATCGGGGCGCCACGCCGATGACGTGGCAGACGCGCAGCGTCTCGCCCGAGTGCATCAGGAGCTCGACCAACGGCAGCGCCTCATCTGTATCGGAACATTGGTCTCGCACGAACCCGCGAAGCTGCGTGAGAAGGAATACGGTGCCGAAGGGGCAATGCGCTTCCACATTCGCGATCAATGCGTGCAGCTTTGTACTTGATTCGTCGTTCGGGCTACTAGGGGTGTGGCGATTCGGCATTTGAATTCCTTCGCTCATTTCCGTAGTGGGTAAAGCTGCCAGCTGTAGCCCCTGCGCTTCTATCGCCAGCCAACTACCTGGCAGCCGTTGTCGCACGCGGCGCCCCTCCGGACGTTTTGCACTCGGCTGACACGAAGCGCCGCGGCTCAAACAAAATCACGCTCGGTCGCCTTGACGGTCAGGACCGGGCACGATGCATGCTGCACGACACGTTCCGCCGTACTTCCGATGAGCACGTGGCGCAGGCCCGTGAGGCATTCGTCGCCCAACGGGACCCAACTCGGGCACAGGCCCGCGCCGGTTCGTCGCCGGAGCACGTGCCCCGGCGACGCGGCACGCGGCGCTACTTGAGCGTGCTCAGGTCGGCTCCGAAGTTGATGTGGTACGGCTGCCCATCCAGGAGGAGCGCCGGCACACTCTTGATGCCGATCTTCTGCGCTTGCCGGTGAGCCTTGCGGCGCTCCCGCGCCGCGGCCAGTTTGCGATCGCGCTCCTGCCAGATCGTCTGCTGCCGGTCTTCCAGCCGGTCCCGTGGCGTGACGTACCCGATGGCGCTGTGCAGCCGCACGTCGTTGTAATGCTCGACGTAGCGGGCCACGATCCGCCGGGCATCCTCCAGGCTCAGGGGCGTGCCCGGCCGGATGCACTCGCGTTTCAGCGAGCCGTGCCAGCGTTCCAGCTTGCCGTTGCTCTGCGGGTAGCAGGGGCTGGTGCGCACGTGCGTCATGCCGCAGATGCGGATGAACGTCTGGAAGTCGGGCGATGAACTGCGGCCCGTTGTCGGAGATGATCCGCGGCGTCACGCCAGAAAAACGCTCGCGGGCCGCCTGCAACACCAGTTCCACGTCGAGTTCCCTCATCGCCTCGCGGATCTCCCAGTGCACGATGAAGCGGCTGACCCCGTCCAGCACGCTGCACAGGTAGTAGAACGCGCCGGCCACGTTGATGTACGAGATATCCACGTGCCAGTGCTCGTGCGGCGAAAGCGGCTGCACGAGGCCGGTCCCCTTCTTCGAGGTCTTGCCGTTCCAGCGGGACAGCGCGCCGGCGGTTTCAGCACGCGGTAGACGCTGGCCGGACTGGCCGCGACGACATCACGGTCGAGCATCATGAACGCCAGCCGGCGGTAGCCTTCCAGCGGGTATTGCCGGTGAAAATCCACGATGGCCTTCTTCTCCGCATCGTCCAGCCAGGCGTCGCGCGGGATCCAGGCGTTGTGCTCGTTGGCGCGGCCGTAGCGGCCCCGCCAGTCGTGATACGTGCTGCCGGACACACCCAGCCAGCCGATCAGCCGCTTCCACAGTTGACCAACGCCAAGGCGTACGATAGTGTCCGCGCGAGTGGAGAAGATGCACAGCGGAGCCACGCTGAATCGTCATAGCTTCGATATCCACTGGGATACCGAGAGCCAGCTACTGGCAAATGGTCCGATGCGCATCCCTCCACCGCCTCGGCTTCCGTCACAAATGGAAGCTTGAAAACCATGAGCGCCAGCGGCCGAAATGGCCGTACAGCGTCGTCAGCGGTCGAAGGGCATCACCGATGTTGCGGTATTCGGCCGTGATCGCTCCGTTCTTGACGTAATACGACTTCGCGAAGTCGAGGCAGGCCGCGATCAGCTCGTCCACCACGCGCCGCGTCGTCGACGCCTGACCAATTGTGCCGTGCCTGCCGTTTGGTTCAGCGCGGTGGTTCGCGAGCCACTCGGCGATGACGCGCTTGTATTCCGCACGGCTCTCAGGCGTGCCATGCGGGCCGAGATAGATGTCGCGGCCCTCGATGCGGACCGACGCGAGTCCGGACGGCTTGTGGTGGCGATAGACGGGAACGCGGGGTTTCGTGCTGGCAGGCATGGCCGGCTCCTGGAAGCACGACGGGGGTAAATCACCCTCGTTTTCGAGCTTCCCGAGCCGCACCGCCCGATGCAGGCAGGTTCGCAACTTGCGATCGGCTAAGGGATTATATCACAGCGGGCGATGGGATTCGAACCCACGACGTCCAGCTTGGGAACGCCCTGGATTCGTCGACCTATGTTGCCGGCCGCGCTGCTACGCAACCCTTTCTTTCGACCAGCTCGGCTTGACCATGCGGGACCTCGTATTCGCAGGCTTTGAACCGTCGAGGTGCCCCCCGGCG
This sequence comes from uncultured Planctomycetales bacterium, assembly GCA_964643885.1. Lineage (GTDB taxonomy): Bacteria > Planctomycetota > Phycisphaerae > UBA1845 > Fen-1342 > CAADGL01. The sequence goes on along the minus strand of CAZXUI010000095.1, from coordinate 9,657 downwards.
GTCGGAGCGGGGACTGGCGGCGCGCAAGTGGCTTTGGCTGCCCCACGTGCATGCAGTTGTGCTCGCAAATCCGAGGCACTGTTGTGACCGGAATATGGTGTCCCTTCACAGCAAGGCTCCGGCAAATCCCTGCGTCACTTGGCTCGAATTCGGATCCTGATGCCCCTTAGCCGGGTATCGAGCGCTGCTGCGCCCGCGCCGCTTTCCAGGTCATGCAGCTTGGCGATCCGAGATCTACCAGCTTCGGCTCGCCGTCGCGAGTGATCACCGGCGGGCGGTCGATCAGCATGGGCCGCACGCCGCAAGAATGTGCCCGATCGGTCCATTCGCGCCCATTTGAGCCGACCAGGCGCACGTACGCCTCGTGCGCCAGCGCGGTCACGCCGAGTGTGTGGTTGCAGCGCTCGCCAGCCAGAAACCGGGCGGCGGGGCGGCGCAGCCTCTGGTAGTCTCGCGGCAGCAGCCGGGTCACGCCATCACGCCGAGGCTGGGGCTCAGTTCGCACCCGGGCCGCTGAGCCGCCGCCATTCGCCCGCTTTCGCCTCATACCCGGCATCCGGCTGGGCCGCGTGCCAGGACTCGTAGAGGTCGATGAGGCGCGCCAGGGCTTCGAGCTGGTGGTGCGCCTCTTCCGGCGGCGGGTCGATGGACCCGTAGCCTTCGAGCAGAAGCGGCTCGGCCTCCGCGAAACGCCCTAGTCGCGTCAGCGTACCGCCCAGGCGGCTCATGGTGTCGAAAAGTTTCCAATGGCCCGGGATGCTCGAAGCACGGTTCGCTAGAACCTCGCGCCAGACCGGTTCGGCGGCGGCTAACGCGCCCAACTCCTCCAGGCGCAGGGCGATGCGCTCCAGAGCGCGGGCCTTCCCAGCCCATCGGGGCAACGGGTGCTCTTCGCGCCGGTCGGCGGCCTCGGCTTCGAGCGCTTCCGCCTCGTCCACCCGCCCCGATAGGCGACAGACGAGGGCCAGGTGCAGGAGGTACTCGCCGATCACCCAGCGTTGGTGGGGTTCGTCCAGTCTGCGGCGGATGTCGATGGCTTCGCGCAGCGCCGCCTCCGCCCCGGCGAGTTCGCCCCGGCCATCCCGGAGGGCGATGCCCAGGTTTACCAGAGAGCTGGACGTTTCTCGCTGATGAAATACGTCCAATCGCGTCCGCAAAACGGGCAACGCCAGGCGATGAAGCTCGATTGCCTCATCGAACTGGCTCGACAGTATCAGAACATTCGCGAGCTGATGCCGCGCCATGGCAACGGCGACGCTTTGCTCGTCGTATAATCGCGCCCGGATCTCCAGGGATTCGCGCGCGAGCGCCTCCTGCTCGCTCACGCGCTCGTGATCAGGAAAGTATTTGAACAAGCCCGTTGCGTAGTACAGACATTCAGCCACGAGCGGGTGCAGTCGACCGTGCCGTCGCTCGATCGCCGCGGCGGCGTCGAGCATTGCTCGAAGAGCGTCTTGGTATCTGCGCATGTTCTTGAGCAGTTGCCACACTTCGTAGAGGCAGCGGGTCATCGCCGCATCTTCGGACGCGCCAACCGTTTGGACATAAGTGTCGAGCGCTCGTCGGTAGTATTCCTCGGCCTCCGCGCTGCGCCCGGCGCGCACGCAAATGCGTCCGAGCAGCGCCAGGTTGTCCGCAAGTTCGTGTGCGGGATGCTGCCACAGTGCTTCGCGCATCGTGAGTGATTCCCGCGCCAAAGCCTCGGCCTCGGTTAGATCGGACGTTGCAGCGGTTGCCTCAGCCAGCAGCACCAGACGGTCCGCAACGACTAGATGCTGCTCCCCATACAACTGCCGCGCCTGGCCCAGCGCCTCTTCCGCCCGCTCGCGCGCGCGGTCGCTGCGGCCGGCGCGAATCAGCGCTTTCACTAGCTTGTGCCACTCCGCGCTGACGGCCGCTTCCCGCTCGCCAGCCAGCTTGCGGTGCAACTCCAAGGCGCGCTGATGCTGTCCGGCCGCGGACTGAGGCCAGTCGAGTGCGACGAATGTGTCGCCCATTGTACTGCGCACGCGAGCCTCAATCTCGGGTTGGTCCTTCAATCGCTCACTCAGTGTGGCTGCGAACAACTCAACGTGCTCGGCGAAAGACAACTCGCGGCCGGTCTCGTCCCGCAATTCGGAGCGCTGCAGCATTTCGTTCAGCAGCGAGACGACGGTCTCGGACCGCTCCGCCTGCTGCTGGGCCCGGACCTTTTCCCGCGTCGCAAGTTCACGGGCCTCGCGGGCTTCACGGGCGGCCCGCTGCTCCGCCTGGGCGAGAGCCTGCTCGCGTCTGGCGTGCAGGACCGACACGACTGTCACAGCCGTCATCGATAGCAGGAGCAGTCCGGCCAGGGCGAACGGCCAGCGGTGCCGCCGCACGGTCTTGCCCAGCACGTACAGCGCCGAGTCGCGCCGCGCCTCGATCGGCTCGCCGGCCAGGTAGCGGCGGATGTCCTGTCCAAGCTCGGCGGCGGACGCATAGCGGCGCTCCTTGTCCCTGGCCAGTGCGGTGGCCACGATCGTCTCGATGTCGCCTGCCAGGCGCGCATCGAGGGTGGACAAGCGCGGCGGGTCGTCGACGGCGATGATGCGCGCGGCATCGGCCAGCGAGAGGTCATTCAAGTTGAAGGGCATCTGGCCGGCCAGCAGCTCGAACAGCACCGCTCCGAGCGCGTAGACGTCGCTGCGTCTGTCAATCTCCCCTGGATCGCCGCCGACCTGCTCGGGACTCATGTACGGCAACGTGCCGATGAGCTGCCCGGCGGCCGTGTGCAGCGAGGCCGTCTCGATCTCCGCGCCGGCCGCACGGGCGATGCCGAAGTCGAGCACCTTCGACTGGCCGGATTCGTCCACCAGGATGTTGGCCGGCTTGAGGTCGCGGTGGATGACGCCCTTCTGGTGCGCGTGCTGGACGGCGTCGCAGACGCGCGCCAACAACTCCAGGCGCTGCCGGCTGTCGAGCGCGCGCGTCCGTGCGTAGGCGGTCAGCGGCGCGCCGCGCACCAGCTCCATGGCGAAGAACGGCACGCTCTGAGCGCCGGCTGCGCCGCTCACTTCCGCGACGCCGGCTTCGTACACGTGCGCCACCCCCGGATGCTGAAGCAGTCCCAGGATTTCCGCCTCGTGCGTGAAGCGGTGCAGCGACTCGCGCGTCGGAAACGACGTGCGCAGCACCTTGAGCGCCACGGCGCGCTGCGGGCTCTGTTGGCGGGCTTCGTATACGACCCCCATGCCGCCGCGCCCGATCTCGCGCACGATGGTGTAGCGGCCGATCGTCTGCGGCAGTCCGGCGTCCACCTCGCGCGGTGCGTCACCTACGCGACGCGGGGGCTCGGCGAGCGGGCGCGACATAAAGCCGTCCATGCCGCTGGAATCGGCATCCAGCATGCGCCGCACGACAGTCTGCAACTGCACATCGGCGCCGCAGCGCGCTGTCAGCAGCACCTGGCGCTCAGGCGGCGGCGCGTCCACCAACTCGTGGAAGAGCTGCTCGGCCTCGTGAAGCCGGGCCTCGTCCAACATCTCCGGAGCCGCACGTGCTCCGACCAGCCCATCGAGGCGCAGGCCGCTCGTACCTTCTGAACGGATCACAGCAATGGCTCCGGGGTGACGTCTCCTTTCCGGACCGGCAACGCCGCGCCCGACGATCGGCTATTGCGCTATTCGCAATCGGCGGGCAATCTCGATCACGATTCCGCGCGCAAATGCGCAAAGAGCAGGGCGCGCGTAAAGCGCCACTCGCGCCGCACGGTGGGGACCGAAACGCCAAGAATGTCGGCGGTCTCGTCCATCGTCAGCCCGCCAAAATAATGCAGCATCACGACTTGCGCTTTACGCGCATCGCGCTGCTCCAGGTCCGTCAGGGCCTCGTCCAGGGCTTCGATGTCCTCGGGCACGGGCCGGATCGCAAGGTCCAGCTCATCCAGCTCCAGCCGCCGTGCTCCGCCGCCACGCTTCAGGCTTCCCCTGCGGCGGGCCTGATCCACCAAGATCTGTCGCATGGCCCGCGCGGCGGCCGCGAAGAAGTGCTGTTTGCCCTGCCACTGCTGATCCCGGTTGCTGGCGAGGCGCAGGTAGGCCTCGTGCACCAGCGCGGTCGCCTGCAAGGTGCTGCCGGCCGGCAGCCGCGCCAAACGGGCGCGCGCCACGCGCCGCAATTCGTCGTAGACCAGGGGCAACAGATCCTCGGCCGCCTGCCGATCCCCTTGCGCGGCGGCGTTCAGCGTTGAGGCGAGCAAATCGACGGGTGCGTCAGCCATTCCAGACAAAACGGCTCACCTTTTTTTGATCGGGCCGGCCGCCGGATTACGAAGAACTGGGTGAATGCACCGACGTTCGCGACCCGAGCGGGCATTGTACCAGCGGATGGCCAGCTCCAGCTACGGCTGTCGGTGAGATCAAGGATCCCGGCCGTGCGAAACAATGTCCCATTCAGTCCGATAACCCCGCCGGTCTCCAACGGATGCCTTGCCCCCGGGCTACTCGAGCGTGAGGAGATTGCACGTGAGACGATCTAACTTCCGCACCCCGCGCATTTTCGCCAGCGTTGTCGCCGTAGCTCTATGTGCGACGTTCAACGCCTCGGCCCAGGACAGCGACGGCGACGGCGTGGACGACGCCTTCGACAACTGCCCGACGGTCCTCAACATGGACCAGGCTGACAGCGATGCCTCTTCCGGGGCGAACGTGGCGTTCGGCGGCACGGCCGCGGCCTCATCCACGTACTCCGCGAACTCGCCTGCGCACGCTTTTGATGGGGACACGGTGTCGTCCGGCTGGGGGAACAACGCGGTCATGCCCGCGTGGCTCGAGTACGACTTCGGCGCCGGCAGTGAGCAGGTCCTCACAGGATACTCTCTGATCTCACATTGTTCGCAGGTCGGCGGCTGGTGCTCCGAAGGCTATAACCCCAAGACTTGGACGTTCGAGGGGCACGACGGTGCCGCCTGGGTGGTGCTGCACACCGTCACTGACGGAGGTTTGGCGAAGAGTACGCTGAAGGAGTTCAGCTTCGCGAACGCCACGACCTACCAGAAGTACCGGATCCACATCACGTCTGCGGAAGACGGCGGTCCCTGGGTGCATATCACCGAGATGGAGCTGCTTACACCCGGTCAGCCCGACGGCGTGGGCGACGGGTGTGACAACTGTCCGAATGACCTGAACGCCGACCAGGCTGACGCCGACGCCGATGGCGTGGGAGACGTTTGCGACCTCTGTCCGGGCTTCGACGACAACGTGGATGTCGACGGCGATGGGGTGCCCGACGGCTGCGATACCTGCCTGACGGGGGCGCTCGCGTTCTTCGGACCCAGTTCATACCTGAGCCAGGCTGACAGCCCCTTCGACCTGAGCGGACTAGGGGACAACATGTTCCTCGAGGACTTCGAAGACGGGCTGTTCAATGCCCCTGGAGTTACCGCCTCGGGCGGCAGCGTGATTGGCTTTGATGTGGCTGGTTTCGCGTTCGGCTCCGTAGACGGAGACGACGGCCACATCGGCGACAACTGCGGCATATCGGCCACGGCGGGGCGCGCCTTTTACGATTCTGGATCAACGGGTATCACGTTCACATTCGACGCCCAAGCCCTTGGCGGCCTGCCGACGCAGGCCGGAGTCGTCTACACCGACGGTCATGGCCCGATTACGTTCGAAGCGTTCGATGCGAGCGGAACGTCGCTCGGGACCGTCTCCGGCGCCGGCAGCCCCAGCTTCAACTGTGCGACCGCAGGAGACAGCTTCTACGGGGCGAGCTACGCCTGCGGCATCTGGAAGATCAAGATCATCGGGAGCCCCTCGGGGGGGATTTCCGTAGACCATCTTCAGTACGGTCCGCTGGCCACGGACATCGGCGACGGCGACGGCGACGGCGTGCCGGACGACCAGGACCTCTGCCCCGGCTTCGACGACAACGCCGACGGCGACGGCGACGGCACGGCCGACGGCTGCGACGGCTGTCCGGCCGACGCGCACAAGACCGAACCCGGCGTCTGCGGGTGCGGCCTGCCGGACATGGACAGCGACGGCGACGGGACATTCGACTGCCACGACGGCTGCCCGGACGACGCTGACAAGACCAGCCCTGGAATCTGCGGCTGCGGAACCGCGGACACGGACAGTGACGGCGACGCGCTGGCCGACTGCGTCGACCCGTGCCCCGCCGACGCGGCCGATCCGGTGCTGAGTGTGCCGGCGGAAATCTCCGTCGCGTGCGATCTAGGCGTCGCCCCATCCGTGACAGGTCAGGCGACGGCGACCGACGACGCCGACCCGAGCCCGGTGGTCAGCTACTCCGACGCCGTGGCCGCGGGAGCGTGTCCCCAGGAGTCGGTCATCACCCGCACCTGGACGGCGACCGACGAATGCGGCAACCAGGTGTCGGCGGATCAGACGATCACGGTTGTGGACACCACGCCCCCGGCCCTGCTCGACGTGCCTGCGGACGAGACCGTCGGGTGCGACGCGGTGCCGCCGCCGGCGAGCGTGACCGCCAGCGACTGCGACCCGGCTGTGGCGATCACGTTCACGACCGAGCAGACCGCGGGTTCCTGTCCACAGAGTTACACGCTCACGCGCACTTGGACCGCCATCGACGCGTGCGGCAACACCAGCAGCCAGTCGCAGGTGATTACGGTGGTGGATACAACGCCTCCGGTGCTCGTGGGCGTGCCGCTCGATGCCACCGTGCAGTGCAACCCGGTTGCGCCGCCGGCCGTGACGGCGACCGACAACTGCGATGCAGCGCCGGTCGTGAGCGATGAGGAACAGACGATCGGCGACGTTGCCTCGGGCCACTACCAGGTGGTGCGCACCTGGACCGCGACCGACGCCTGCGGCAACACATCCACCGCGACCCAGACCATCAACGTCGGCGATACCGAGCTGCCGAACATCGAGTGTCCGGCGGACGTGAGTACGGGCCATACCGGCGCCTTGACCGCCGTTGATCTCGGCCTGGCGACAACGAACGATGCCTGCGGGACGGTCGTCTTGACCAACGACGCCCCGCCGGCCGGGTTCCCGGTCGGCACGACGGAGGTCGTCTGGGCCGCCGACGACGGACACGGCAATCTCGCCACGTGTACGCAGATGGTCACGATCGCCAACGAGCCGCCGGTCGCGAACGCCACGGTCCAGCAGGTGACGAACATCGCCGCGGCGGCCACGCTCCAGCTCGATGGCTCGGCCTCGTTCGATCCGGACGACGCCGACGACCAGCTTACGTACGGCTGGAGCGTGGACGGCGTGCAGGTGTGCGAAGGCCCGCAGGCCTCGTGCGAGAGCACGCAGGCGGAGGTGTCGTACGGGCTGCACGAGGTGACGCTGCGCGTGACCGACCCGTTCGGGGCGTTCAGCGAGACGACGCAGCTAGTCGATGTCGATCCAGCCAACCTGTCGGTGCTGACGCTCTCGTGCGTCCAGGTGCACTTCGACAGCGACTCGCTCACCGCGCAAATGCGCGGCCAGGTCGGCCTGCCGCTCGGCGTCGATCACAGTGAGCTGTCCGCGACGGCCAGCGCGGCGGTGCGGCTGGCGGACATTGAGGTGCTGCCCACGACGATTGTCGCGTTCCAGACGCTCGGCCACGACGGCCATCACTGGCGCTACGATGCGCCGTCCGGCGGACAAGGCCTCACCGACTTCAACATCAACTGGAAGGGCGCTTACTACGAAGACCACCAGCGCGGCTTCCCGGTGCGGCTGTCGAGCGACCTCATCACAAGCACCGAGACGCTGCTGGTGCTGCGGATGAAGCCCAGGGACATCGACGCGCCGTTCACGCTCGGCATCGACGGCGCGGCCCAGGTCAGCTTCGACGACCACGGCCAAGTCACGTCGTCCACGGTCCCATTCGAGACTGCCGCCAGCGGCAAACGCGTGACGCTCACCCTGCCGTTCCCGCTGACCGACGCGAGCACGCTGACGTTCAGCGGCGGCCTGAATCGCGTGATCGACGCGGGCGACGGCCTGCGGGCGTCGGTCGGCCGCTATGCGCTCAAGCTGCGGCTCGACCCGAGCCTGCTGCCCGCCGGCAGCGCCACCATGCCGCGCATGCTCGACCTCGGCCTGACCATCGGCGACCAGGCCTACCCGGGCTTCGACACCGTCGCCGACCCGACGCTGCGCCTCCGCAACGACAAATGGAAGACCAACTGCGGCGGCGGCGACGACGAGGATGAGGAGGACGACGACGACAGCGATGATGACGACTGATCCACCGTGCTCGTTGCCGAACGGCAGCCGCTCGGCGACCTCGTCCTGGCCGTGCCGATCCGCTTCGCCAGCGAGGTCGAGCATCAGGGAAAGACTCGTGCCCCCGTGGTAGTCGTTCGGGTGCGCCCGCGGGGCGGCGGGTGCGCGCTGGTAATGATCGCGTCCGCCATAATCGATGAGCGCGGCCATGCCGTTATGCGCTGTGGCGGCCAGAGCGAAGCTGCCGCCGGCATACGTGTCATCACCGCTTCCATCGATCAGCATGGCGATGCTCTGATCCCAAGCGCAGGCCTGGCGGTCGAATGCGGGTCCTGGCCCTCAACGTGAGCTCGAGCACGGCTGTGCCTCGACGATGAGAGACTGCTGCGGATGCACGCGAGGTGCGCGAGTCCGACGGTGGCTTTGTGCCCATTGGCCGACCGTCCACCCGTCTCTTGGCGTTCGGGTCGTATCCGCGGCGGACGAACTGCCCGGGAACGCGCTCGCCTACGGCGTCGCGAGGGGTGTGAACAGGCGCACGCCGTCTCACACAGCGACGTCTTCCCGCTGCCGCGCGGCATGGCCATCGCGAACAGCCCGCCCTCCAGTACGACCTGCTCGATCTTGGCGATTACTTTCAGGTGGTCCGGCGACCACGGCAGATGAAACGTCTGCGGGAAGTACTGCTCGCAGAAGAACCGGAAGTCGCGCTCTGCCTTTTCCTTCCGTTCCGCGTTCGCGGCCGCCGGCAGCTCGCCGATGTCCCGGCCAGCAAGCGACAGCTCACGGACGCGCTGCGCGGCGCGCTCCTTGTGTGCTTCGTAGCCGGTGAGTCCGTCGGGTTCCGGCCGCGGGCGATGACGCTCGAGCACGAGCCACGCGACGTAGCGCAGCAGATCAACGTGTCGGCCGTCGCCGATCCGCAGACCGGCCCGCGCGCGATGCCGGTACAGCGTCCGCTCGCTGGCCACTTCGCCGAGCGGCGTCGAGTTCAGCAACTGCACGAGCTGCGTCGGCTTCAGCTTGCGCGGGTCAATCGGCACCCCTTGCCGCCTCCTTCACCAGCCACGCCGCGTAGTGCACCAGGTTGAGCGTGCCGTCGGCGTTTGTCGGCGCGCCCGCCCCTACATCGGCCTCCAGCATCTCGATCGAGATGCGCTGCCCGCCCGCGCCCGAGAGCAGGCGGGCCGCATCAGCCAGCGTCAGCGCCACCGGGTTCAGCCTGGGGTCCGGTTCGGCCATCACGCCGCCTCCCGCCCCACCTGGGTCCCGGGCCGCCCGGGAACGCCCCACGCCGCGACACGGCGGCCGTGTGGCCGCGTACGTAACCAGTAGAGGCCCTTGGCCACCCGGGCACGAATGAGAGCGCTCTCGCCCCGCATGTCGGCCATCGGGCAGCAGACTCGGACCTTGCGCTGAGACATGCAAGGAATTCTCGCGAAGTCGCCTTGCTTTCCGGCCGCCCGGCTGGACTCATGTGGCT
>CAZXUI010000094.1:0-15920 GCA_964643885.1 uncultured Planctomycetales bacterium | reverse complement strand
CCAACGACCGGCCAGAGGCCGGTCCCCCAACGACCGGCCAGAGGCCGGTCCCCCAACGACCGGCCAGAGGCCGGTCCCCCAACGACCGGTCTCCGACCGGTCGCCGGCGTGGCCAACCGGTCGGGTGGTATGGGCAAGCGCAGCTTGCCCGTGCACCTGCGACTCGGAAATACATGGATCCGAGAGTGCGGCGTAAGCCTCCGTCGAAGTTCGTGGCGAAGTGCGGGCGAGACGCCCGCGCCCCCGAGCCGCGCGATTCGTTGACAGCCTCAGACGCCCGCGTTCCCCATGCTGCGGGACCAGTGACCCGCTGCGCTACGGAGTCCCTTCGCCCCACGTGGCCGCCTTCTCGGCGTGGCCCGACCCCGGCTCGGCCGCATCCCAGGCTCGGTACAGCTCCGCGAGCAGCCTCGCGGCGCCGCGCGTGCGCACATTGTCCGCACCGGCCGCCGTCTCCAGGATTCCGTGCGCCTCCAGGAGCGCCGCCTCGGCCTCGCCGAAGCGCCGCAGTTGCAGCAACAGCTTCCCGTGGCTCGTCAGGTACGCGCCGATCCCCAGATGGCCCGCCGGCAGCGTCCGCCGCGCTCCGTCCACCGCGGCCGCCGAATACTCCACGGCCTCGCCGGCCCGGTCCAGCCTCGCCAGCAGCGTGGCCACCACGTTGCACGAGCGAAGCGTGTCAGCGTGGTCCGCGGCGAGCACGCGCCGCCGGCTGTCGAGAACGGCGAGATGGTGCTCCAGTGATCGTTCGAGCCGCCCTGTGAAATCGTAGACTCCGGCCAGGTTCATTCGAGCCGTCAGCGTGGACGGGTGATCCTCTCCGAGCGTCGCCCTGCGCCGTTCGTAGGTCTCGCGCACGAATGGCTCCGCCTCGGCGTAGCGCTTCGTGTTCATCAGCAGGACGCCGAGCGTGTTGAGCGAGTACAGCGTCGCGGGATGATCCGCGCCGAGCGTCCGCCGGCGGCGCTCCAGCGTGTCGCGCACCAGCGGCTCGGCCTCGTCGAAGCGGCGCAGCATCCGCAGCACCGCGGCCAGGTTGTTCTGCGCGTCGAGCGTCGAAGGATGATCCGCCCCGAGCGCGGCGATGCGGCGCTCGGCCGCCTCTCGCAGAATCGGCTCCGCCTCGTCGAGCCGCTGCATGCTGACGAGCAGGCTCCCGAGTGTCGAAAGCGCGTCCAGCGAGGCGGGATGCTCGCGGCCGAGTTGCTCGCGTGTGAGCTCGAACGAACGCCGCATGTGCGGTTCAGCCTCGGCGTAGCGCTCGAGCGACTGGAGCACCGCGCCCAGTCCGCGCAGCGAGGTGAGCGTGGCGGAATTCGCCTCGCCCAGTACGCGCGCTCGCCCGCGATGGGCCGCCTCCAGGTGCGGCAACGCCGCCTCGTACCGGCCCATCTTCTTGAGCAGATCGCCGACGTCATGCTCGGAAGTCAGCGTGTCGACGTGCTCCTCACCGCAGATCCGCCGGCGGCCATCCAGCGCCGTCTGCATCTGCTCGAGCGCTGCGTCATACCGGCCCATCGCCGCGAACAGCCCACCCATCGCATGAAGCGATTTGAGCGCCTCGGGGCTGTTCTCTCCGTGCAGTTCGCGCCGCCCCGCCAGCGCCGCGCGAAACAGCGGCTCCGCTTCGTCATAACGCCCCAGGTCCTGAAGCAGCACGCCGGTGCTCGCAGCGGCCGCCAGGGTCTGCGGATGCGTCCGCCCGAGCACCTCGCAGCAGCCTTCGTACGCGGCCCGCAAATGGCGCAGCGCCTCGGCGTAGTCGCCGCTTTCGTGCAGCCACGTCGCCACGGCCTCCATCGCGGCCAGCGTCCGGGGATGCCGCTCGCCCAGCGTCGCCCGGCAGCCCGCCAGCGACTCATTCACGAGCGAACCGGCCTCGTCCAGCCGCCCGAGTCGACACAGCAGCAGCCCCAGCTTCCGGATCGCATCCAGCGTCGCTTCATTCTCGTTGCCCTGCTCGCCGCGGAGCAGCGCAACGGCGCGAGAAAGATGCCGCTCGGCCGGTCCGAACACCGCCAGAGATGTATACGCCTCGCCGAGCGTCTCACGAATCTCCGCTTCGATCAGCGGCTTGTCGGCGAATCGCCCGCCGGGCGCGCAGGCCAGCTCGATCCGCGCCGACGCGGCATCGAGCACCTCGCGAAGCGTCACGTCGCGGCCCTCTCCCGGCTCGCTCGACGGGGCGATCGCCGCCAGCAGGTCCTCGTTGAGAAACGCGGAAACGGCGCCCGCCACGTCCGCCTGTAGAGAAGCCTCCGCAGCCTCTGCCGCCGCCCGTTTCCGCTGCGCCTCCGCTTCCTTCTGCGCCAACTCGGCCCGCGACCGCTGCGCCGACTCGCTCAGCGCCATCCGCGTCGACACGACCGTCGCGGCCGCCAGCACCGTCAGCGTGACCGCCACCGCCGAGACGGGCAGCAGATTTCGCTGGAGAAACTTGCGCGCCCGGTAGAGAGCACCGGGCGGACCGGCCAGAACCGGCTCGCGATTCAGAAAGCGGTTCAGCTCCGCGGCCAGCTCGCCCACCGTCGCGTAGCGGCGTAAGGAGTCCTTCTCCAGAGAGCGCAGAATGATCCAGTCCAGCTCGCGCCCGACGCGCCGCGGGCGGCCGGCGGGTCCGGCGGGCCCGGCGACCTGACTCGGCCGCCGCGGCTCACGCTCGCAGATCACCTGTTCGAGCTCGCGCAGCGACGTGGGCGGCGTGCCGTAGGGCCACTCGCCGGTCAGCAGCTCGAAGAGCATTACCCCGAGCGAGTAGACGTCGCTGGCAGTCGACAGCCGTCCGCCGCGAATCTGCTCCGGGCTGGCGTATCTGGGCGTGAGCGCCGGGTGCTGTCCGGTGCTGGTCTGCGTCGATCCGCCGTCGTCGAGCAGCTTGGCGATTCCGAAGTCGAGCAGCTTCACGCGGCCGTCGCGCGTGACCAGCACATTCCCCGGCTTGATGTCGCGGTGCAGCACCAGGTTCGTATGGGCGAACTGCACCGCGTCACAGACATCTGCGACGAGCCGGAGAATCGGCTCGATGTCCAGCGCCTGCTCGCGGCAGTAGCGGTCGAGCGGAACGCCGTCGATGCACTCCATGACGACGTAGGGACGCCCGTCCTCGTGCGCTCCCCCGTCATAGAGCCGCGCGATGCTCGGGTGCTCCAGCCGCGCGAGCACCTGCCGCTCCAGCTCGAAGCGCCGCACGATCTCGTCGGTGTCCATCCCCCGCTTGATCAGCTTGATCGCCACGGTGCGGTCGAACGCGTCGTCGGTCCGCCGCGCCCGCCAGACCGTGCCCATTCCCCCGGCGCCGATCCGCTCGACCAATCGATAGCGGCCGACCTGCGTGCCAGGCTGCGAGCGCGGGTCGTCCGCTTCACGCGGCGTCAGCCGTTCGGCGATCTGCGCGGCCGCCCAGGGCGCCGTGTCGATCGAGCGGCCGTCCTGATCCGCCTTCAGCATGGCCACGACGGCCGAGCGAAGCTGCATGTCGCTGCCGCAGTTCTCATCGAGAAACCGCGCACGCCGCTCGTCCGGCAGCTCGAGCGCCCCGAAGAACAGGCGCTCAATCCGGTCGAGCTGATCTCGCGCCGTGATATGGTGGTCCTTAGCCATCGCCGAGGAGTTGCGTCCTGAGCCACGCTCGTGCGAAGCGCCAGTGCCGCTCGACGGTCGCCGTCGAAATCCCGAGCGCCTCGGCGGTTTCCTCGATCGTGCAGCCGCCGTAGTAGCGCAGCTCGACGACGCGCGCCTTCTCAGCATTCAGCGCAGAAAGCCGCTGCAAGGCATCATCGATTTCCAGAATCTCCGCCGGCCGCTCGTCCAGCAGCAGGTCCGTCTCGTTCAACGTCAGCGCCCGCTCGCCTCCGCCCCGCTTGCCGGCGGCCCGGCCGCGGGCGTGGTCGATCAGGATGTGCCGCATCGTCTTGGCCGCCAGCCGGAAGAAATGCGCCCGGTCGTTCCAGTTCCGCCCGGCCGGCCCGGCCAGGCGAAAATACGCTTCGTGCACCAGCGCCGTCGCCTGGAGCGTGTGATCCGGCCGCTCGCCGGTCAGGAGCCGCTCGGCCAGCCGCCGCAGGTCTTCATAAACCTGCGGCAACAAACGGGTTACGCTCGAGTCATCCGCCTCGGCCTCATCCAGAGTGCTGCGTATGGCCGCGACGGCCTGCTCGGTTTCTCGGTTCATTTTTCGCAGATTCTGTGATGGACCGGCGGGCCCGGATGCGCTTCTGCTCGACGAGCGGAAGACGCGCTCCCGCGAACATCGCTTCAGCATACCGCCGTGGTGGTCTCGCTGAAACCCCTTTCTCGCGCAGGGGCGTCTCGGCGTGCTCCCGCGGGTTGCTCACGGCCACGCGGACGAATCAGGAGCCACGTGGCGAGCGCGATCCCGCTGCCAAGGTAGAGCCGTCCTGCCAGCACGACCGGTGACGCGCCGCCCAGCGGCAGCTCGGCGAGCGGCGCGCCGGCACCGAACAGGACCGCCGGCACGAGGGCGTAGGTTACACATCGGCGATCGTGCCGGTGCGGCGCGGAGGCCGTCGACGACCCTCGGCTACGCCCCCAATTCGAACGAGCCTGAGCTTTTCGATCCGTCGTCCGCCTCGATCTCCACCCACAGCTTTGCGCCCTCCGGAATCGGGTTAGGCACTTCGGCGTGGGTGTGCCAGTGGTTCGTCTCCGCCGGGACCTCGATTTCGGCCTTCGCCTTGACCGAACCCCGGGCGTCCTCCGTGCCGATCCGGAAGCGAACCGCCTTGACCGAGGCGGGCTTTCCGTCGGCCGTCGTCACCCAGACGTCGATCGGTGCATCGCCGCGGGGCCTGATTTCACCCTGGTCGCGTGACGCGCGCACCGTCAGGTCGCCGATTCTGGTGGTTCCCAGCTCGATGATCTCACCGCCGTGCTCGGCCGCGGATGCGGGCGAGATGCCGGCCGCGGCAAGCGCCTGGGGGCGATAACGAATCGGCAGCGAAGTGACCATCACTTCGCGGTTGGCGGCCACGTCACGCGCTCCCGGAACCGCCTTCAAGTCCGCCTAGATTTCCTTCGCGAGTACGCGCAGCGTCGCGAGGTCGTTGCCGAACACATTGATCGCGATGGCGGCGGGCGTACCGGAGAGAATGTGCGACACGCGGTGCTCGATCGGTTGGCCGATCGTGGTCGTGATGCCCGGAGTCTGACTGAGAATCTCGTCTATACGCTGATGCACAAGCGTCATGTCGGCGCCGGGGTTGAGCGTCACGTCCAATTCCGAGCTGCTCGGCGGCTCGGCGTGCTCGTCGCGCTCCGCCCGGCCGGTGCGGCGGGTGACGCTGCGCACGCGCTCGACCTACGTGAGCCGCTGCTCGATGCCGCGCGCGAGCCGGTCGCTCTCGAACAGCGACGTGCCCGGCGGGGCCATCAGGAACACGGTGAATGACCCTTCGTTGAAAGCAGGCAGGAAGCTCGTGCCGAACGTGCTGCCCAACCACATCGACAGGACCGTCACCAGCGCCGCCGAACCGAGCACGAAGCCGCGATGACGGATCGACCAGCGCAGCGAGGGCTCGTACATTCGCTTCAGGAACCGGACGAAGGCGCCGTCCGCGTGCTTCTCGCTCCCGAGCCGGTCGTGAAGCAGCAGCTTGCACATGGCGGGCGTGACCGTCAGTGCGACGACCAGCGACGCGGCGATGGAGACGATGTAGGTGATTCCGAGCGGGCGGAGAAGCGCCCCTCCAAGCCTTGCAGGAACAGCAGAGGGACGAACACGATCACATTGATGATCGTGGCGAAAACCATGCCTTCAGCCACGATCTCCAGATGGGCCCCCACGCCGGGCCGCGCCCAGGCGCTGAGCTTCTCGGGCGTCATGAAGAGTTCAAGCGTGCGCTCGTCGGGATCAGCGCTCAGGCCGAGCGTGATCGTGCCTTGCATGTCGCCGTCCAGGGCCGGGCCGCTGCCCTTGGGTGCAACGATGCGGCCGGGCAGGCCGTCGCGCAGGCGATTCAGGTCGCTTTGCAGGCCGCGCGCGAAAACGCAGGTTGTCCGGCTGAATCGTCGTCAGCACGAGACTGGTCTCGCTCGCCCATGCGCCGCTGGTGAGTGCGATCGACTCAACGGCGCCCGGGACCGTGGCACGAATCTCCACCAGCCTGATCTCGCGCCAGCGGGGGTGCCGCTGCGGCGATTCCGGGTCGATGGCCGGCAGCTCATCGGCCGAAACGCCCAGAAGCGAGCCGGCGTTCGACAGCAGCGATTCGAACCGCTCCCGGCTCGCATTCAACTCGGCCTGGACCCCGACCTTTCGCGAGCGCAATTCGGCTTCTCTCTCCATCACTTCGGCCAGTTCCGCACGCGTCGTCGCCAGGGCCGCCCGCGCCTGCGCGAATTCCTCGGCAGTGGCGACGCCCGTATCGCGCGACTGTTCGAGCTGCCGGACGCCCTCGGTCCAGATCTCGACGTCCGTCTTCAGCTCGTCGTGGTGCTGCTCATGGGCCGCCACGAGCGGGTCGATCGTCTCTGCCCGGGCACGCGCCTGGAGCAGTTGCGATTCGGTCTCATTCAAGCGCTCCTGAAGCTCGCGCCACTGCGGCGAGTCGAGCGTATAGAGAATCCGGCCGGGTTCGACGCGATCGAACGGCCACACGTGCAACTCCACTCGCCCGCCAGCATCGTGCCGTACTCACGCCGGGCCCGCGGCGATAGCTCGAATCGGCCGGGAACGCGGATCGTGCGAGCCACATGCCGCGACTCCACCTTCGCGAACGTAATCCCCAGATTCGCACGCACCGCTCAAGGAACATCGATCCGGTTGGTCGGAAAAGGAGCCGCTGCCGCCGATGCGGCCGGCCCTGTCGTCGGCGGGTTTTCGCGGCTGCAACCGCTCAGCCACAGTGCGCCGGCAAGGGAACGGAGTAGCATACGGCATGTCATTGTCCAACCTCCTCGCGAGCCGGTGTGCTCGCCGATTGCGTCGTTACCGGTAGAGTCGGGTCGGAACGCGCAAGCAGCGCGGCGGCGGGCCGGCCGGTCACTCGCTCGAGCTCGACCGTCGCGAGGGCCGCGCTCTCCAGCGCCGCCAGGTAGCCGCTGCGAGCCGTCAGCGGACTGCGCTCAGCTTCCAGCACCGACAAGAGCGGAAGCCGACCCGCCCGGTACGCATCACGAGCGAGTTGAGCGTTCTTCTCGGCGGCCGGCAGTTGCTCGTCGAGGTTGAAGTGCGCATTCTCCGCAGCGGTCCGTGCCCGCGCCAGCCGTGAATGAATGTCCTGTGCCGCGTCGATCAGCAGCGCGTCTCGACGCGATCGACGCCGCGGTGCGAGCGGCGTCGAGCACGGTCCGGTCGAGCTCGTGCTGCGTGACCCGCTTGCGGGCCGGGATCAGCCAGAGCTCGGCGATGTTCTGGGTCAGGGCGGTTTCGAAGTTCGCCAGCCCGCCGCCATCCGGCAGTCGCAGCGGGAGCGCCAGCGTCGGATTCGTGAAGAGCGCCGCCCGCACGAAATCCGCCCGCGAGACGCCGATCGACAACATCGCGGCCCGGACCCGAGGGTTGTTCAGGAGCTCGACCTGAACGGCCGTTCCCGCGGTCAACTCACCGGTCAGGAGTTCCTCGGTCCTGGCTCGCGCCGCCTGCTCGTCCAGCAGCAGGAATTCGGCCGACACGGCCACCGCCGACTCGACCGACGCCGCGGACCTCTCCAGATCGCGCCGTGCATCGAGCGAAGCGCAGCCGGAGAAAGCCAGCGACGCGGACGCCATGAAGACGAGTTGCGTTTTCCACATAGATGTCCTGCCATTCCACTCGTGGCCGAAAGATGGGCGGGCGTCGCGCGGCCGGCGGCGCGCGGCAGACCGCGCAGTCGGCGCCAGCGCACGGTCGCGCAGGCGCGTTCAAGCATCGCGGGAACGCAAAGCCGATGCGATTAGATCAGCCGTGGAAGGATGTCGCCCGCCTGCGGAACGGTGGGCGAACGGGCGCGACGGTCCGCGCTGTCGCGGATCGCGGTGAGGCGGAAGCAAACCCCCGAGTCCGTTGCTGTCATGAAGATCGCCAGA
Organism: uncultured Planctomycetales bacterium; assembly: GCA_964643885.1. Classification (GTDB taxonomy): domain Bacteria; phylum Planctomycetota; class Phycisphaerae; order UBA1845; family Fen-1342; genus CAADGL01. Next base: position 7,895 of record CAZXUI010000094.1, on the reverse strand, counting down.
GGTGCGGCGGGCGGGATATGAAGCGTCACACCGCTGGCGGGACGCGCCGTCCAATGGCTCGTTCGCCAAGCGGCCGGAATCGGATCGCCATTACTGTCGTGGCCGCCGTGCGGGATGCAACTGTCGTCGTGCGGATGGCCGTGCTCGGCGATCGGTACCTCGCCGTGTGTCTGCCCGTGGGCGGCGACGCTCGTCGACGCGAGCAGCGGGCTGAGCGCTGCCCAGAGAGAACATACCGCTCTGATCAGGTGCGAATTCACGCCCATTACGATGCAGAACCCGGGTCGTGTCGTCCACCCGCCGAGGATCGGAGGTGCGAAGCAGGCAGCCCTCAGAGAACGGCCCTGGCGCCGGCGTCATGACCGTCCGAATAGAGGGAAACGCTCGCTGCTCGAAGTCTCGGGTTATGGCTCTCCCGAGACTTCTTCGATTCGATGGCAATCGCCCGACCGAAACTTCAACGCGCGTTGTTCATGCGAAAAACGCACGAAGTTGGTCGCCTCGACCGAGACAAACCCGACTCTTGGCGCGACGTACCAGGCCAAGCTCTCGTGCGCGGTGAGACTCGCGTTACGCCCATCCTCATGCGAAACAATGCACCGGCCAGAGTTGCCCGTCGCATGACTATATGGTATAATAGCCATATCGCCATGAAGATTCGACCCCACCATTCCCGGCCTCGCTACGACGCCCGAGCGCGGATCGCGAAGGCGCTGGCCCACCCTAGCCGGCTGATGATCCTGGAGGCGTTGGAAGACCGCGAGGTCCGCGTCTGCGACCTGACGGATCTGGTCGGCGCCGATCAATCCACCGTCTCGAAGCACCTCGCGGTACTCAAACAGGCCGGACTGGTCGAGGACCGCAAGGACGGCGTGATGGTCTACTACAAGCTCAAGGTGTGCTGCTTGCAGGGCTTCTGGGACTGCATCGAAACGGTCCTAGCGCAGAATCTCAAGGTGCAACAGGCGGTGCTGCGATGACGGAAGCGTCGAGGCCGGTCGGCTCTCTCTTTTTCGCACATCTATGGCATTATTGCCATATCGGCATGAATCTTGCCGGGTTCGCTGGCGAATGGAGCGTCCGGCCATGATCTCGCGTGAATGGAAGATTGCGGCTGCGTTCGTAAGTGTCTTCCTGGCAGCGTATTACCTGCCGCTGGCCGATCCGAAGGTCTCCGGAGCGATCGTCGAGGCGTTCAAGCTGCTCCAGTGGTATGCGCGGAATCACACACTCGCTTGCGTGGTCCCGGCCCTGTTCATCGCCGGCGGCATCATCACGTTCCTGTCTCAGGACGCGGTGATGCGCTACCTGGGGCCGAAGTCGAACAAGTTCTTGGCCTACACAGTCGCGTCGGTCGCCGGCGTGGTGCTGGCGGTGTGCTCGTGCAGCGTGCTACCGATGTTCGCCGGCATCTACCAGCTCGGCGCGGGGCTGGGGCCGGCTTCGGCGTTCCTGTATTCCGGGCCGGCGATCAACATCCTGGCCATCTTCCTTACCGCCCGGGTGCTCGGCTTCGACATCGGCCTGTGGCGGGCGCTGGGGGCGATCGGCTTCGCGTTCATCGTCGGGCTTGGCATGGCCTGGCTCTTTCGCAGGGAAGAACGCGCGAAGGTCGAAGCCGCCGTGTTGGCGCCCGATTCGCCGCCCTCCGAGCGGCGCGGCTGGCAAAGCGCGCTGCTCCTCGCGTCGATGGTCGGGTTCCTCGTCTTCAGCGACTGGTTTAATCCCGGCGACGCGGTCGTGAAGCGTGTCGACGGGACCGAAGTGCGCGGCGTCGTGCTCCAGGAGATGCACGACGAGCTGATGATCCAGGTGCAGGAAAGCACCGGCTCGGTTCGTGCGGGCGACCGGCTCACGCTCCCGAAATCGGAAATCGCGGAGATTGCCGAGGCCAAGAGCTGGGTGATGGACGTGTTTCATCTTCGCTGGTGGCTCGCGGGCCTTTGCGGTTTGGCCGTCGCGGCGATGACCTGGCGCTGGGTCGAGCGCGACGAATTCAAGCTCTGGATGCACAACACCTGGGACTTCGCCAAGCTGCTCATCCCGCTCCTGTTCGGCGGCGTATTCGTGGTTGGGTTCATTTCGGCGCTGCTGCCCGACCAGCAGATCGCGGCGCTGGTCGGCGACAACAGCCTGCGTTCGAATTTCGTCGCGTCATTGGTCGGCGCGTTGTTCTACTTCGCCACGCTCACCGAGGTGCCGATCACGCAGGCGCTGATGGAGCACGGCATGGCCCGCGGACCGGCGCTGGCGCTCCTGCTCGCCGGGCCGGCACTGTCGCTGCCGAACATGCTAGTTCTTGCACGAGTGATGGGTGTGAAGAAGACGGTCGCATTCAGCACGATCATCGTCGTCGCCGCGACGACCGTCGGAATGATCTATGGCGCGACATTGGAGCCGTCGAACACGGAAGTGGCGCGTCTGGGAGGATTGCCGTGAGTACTTCATCAATCGGATTCATCGGCGGCGGTCGTGTGGCCACGATACTACTGGGCGGTTGGTCGCGCGCCGGCGTGCGGCCACCGAGTCTGCTCGTGGCGGACACGGACACAAGCGTGCTATCTCGGTTGGGGAGACGATACCCCTCGGTCCGTGGAGTGGCGCCTGGCGACCTTGCCGCGGCGCGCCAAGAAGTCGTCTTCCTAGCGCTTCATCCGCCGGCGATCGCGGAAACGCTGCCGACGCTGCGCGGAGCACTGCGGCCGGACGCGATTCTCGTCTCGCTGGCGCCGAAGTTCACGATCGCGCGGCTCGCCGCAGGGGTGGGCGGTTTCCAGCGCATCGCCCGCGTGATTCCCAACGCCCCCTCGCTTGTGAGTGCCGGCTTCAACCCGGTTGCGTTCGGAGCGGAGTTGTCAGTCGCGGAGCGCGAGCGCGTCCTCGCGCTTCTGCGGCCACTTGGACAGTGTCCGGTGGTGGAAGAACGGATGCTGGAGGCATACGCCGTCGTGAGCGGTATGGGGCCGACGTACTTCTGGCCGCAGCTTGCGGAGCTTCAGTCGCTGGGCGTGCGGTTTGGGCTCTCGGAGGCGCAGGCCGGCGAAGCCGTGCGGGCGGTGGTCGTGGGCGCCATCGAGACGCTCCAGCGATCCGAGTTGACGGCGGCCGAAGTAGAAGACTTGATCCCGGTCAAGCCGCTGGCCGACGCGATGCCGCCGTTGCTCGAGGCGTACCGCACGAAGCTCACGGGGCTCATGGAGAAGATTCGGCCGCAGTAACTCGAAAGGCAGGAACGTCATGAAGATCGAAGTCCTGGGAACCGGATGTGCCAAGTGCAACCTGCTGGAGCAGACCGTCAAGTCCGCGGCGGACAAGCTCGGCGTCAACTACCAGTTGGAGCACATCCGCGACATCAAGGAGTTCGCCAAGCGCGGCGTCATGTTCACACCCGCGCTGGCGGTGGACGGAAAGGTGGTCGTGGCGGGGAAGGTCCCTACAGAGTCCGACATCATGCGGCTGCTCGGCAGCCTGACATCGGCAACCTAGCTGAGGGCTCGCCAACATGAAGCGCGGCACACTGAACTTCGCGATCGACGCGACGACGTTCCTTGTCATGCTGGCGATGATCGCGACCGGCTTGCTTGTTCGGTTCGTTCTGCCGCCCGGCAGCGGCGAGCGGCGCACGCTGTGGGAATACGGCCGTCACGACTGGGGTGATGTGCATTTCTTGCTGGCCGTCACGCTCGGATCGCTCGCGCTCGTTCACGTCGCGCTGCATTGGGGTTGGGTTTGCAGCCTCGTCCAGAGCTGGTTCCCGCGCGGCGGACCGGGCGTGCGGCCGAGTTCCGCTAGCCGTCGTAATCTCGCCGGCGCTGCGCTGCTGGTCGTTGTCGCAGGCCTTGTAGGCGGTTTCCTCTGGATGGCGGAACGAAATGTCGTCGATAGCGGCGGCGGCGGTCAACAACATCGGCGTGGGCAGCGTGCGGCGCTGGTGGCGCCGACGGCGCTGGCCGACGAACCGGCTCGCTCCACTGAATCCGCGCCGACCTCCGATTTCATCGCGGGCGACGGCATTCGGGTCTTCTGCTTTCACCGCACGCTTCACTGTCAGACCTGTCTGACCATCGAAGCGCTCGCGCGCGACGCTCTGCAGGAGCATTTCGCGGATGGGCTTGCGGCGGGTCGAATCGCTTGGCAGGCGGTCAACATCGAGCAATCCGGGAATGAGCACTTCGAGCAGGACTTCGCGCTTCAGATGCAATCGCTGGTGCTGACCGAATTCGCCAAGGGCCAGTGCGTGCGCTGGAATGTCACCGGGCAGGTTGAATCCGGCCAGTGGTGGGCGGGTTGAAACCGGCCAGTTGTGTTGGTGACGGTATACCCTATTTCGTCTCCGGTTCGCAAGTTTGTTGTCCCGCGGCGGACCGCGTTCGCGGGGCACCGCCGCTGTCCCGTTCCCCGGCGGCGCGGTCCTTCATCCGGTAGCTCTTGCCGGTGATGGAGATCACGTCGGCGTTGCGCAGGAATCGGTCCAGGATCGCGGTGGCGGCGGGCACGTCGCCGATCAGCTTGCCCCAGTCCTCCAGCGGGCGGTTGCTGGTCATGATCGTCGAACGCACCTGATAGCGGCGCATGATGATCTCGAACAGGTATTCGCCGGAGCGCTTCGGGAGCTGCTTCATGCCCATGTCGTCGATGATGGTCAGGTCCGGCCGCAGGTACCGTTCCAGCGTTTTGTCCTGGCCGCCGAGCCCCTCGTCGGAGAGGAAGTCGCGGACGACATCGAAGATCGAGCGGTATAGCACGGTAAAGCCGCTCTTGATGGCCTGGTAGCCGAGGGCTTGTACGAGGTGACTCTTGCCCGTCCCGGGCGGCCCAAGGAAGAGCACGTCCCGTGCTTCTCGGATGAAGCGGCACGTGGCCAGGTCGAAGATCTGCTTCTTCTTGATCGACGGGTTGAACTGCCAATCGAAGTCCTAAAGCGTCCGCGGCTCGCGGAATGCGGCGGCCTTGATGCGGCGGGCGATCAGGCGTTCGCTGCGCACCGCCAGCTCGTCCTGCAGGATCAGCTCCAGGAACTCGACGTGGTTGAGGCCGTTGCCGCTGGCCTCCTGGAGTCGGATGTCCAGCGAACCGGCCAGCCCGGACAGCCGCAACTCGACCAGGGCCTTGTGCAATGCGTCATTCATGCGAACACCTCCTGGTACGCGATAGGACGCCTCCGCCGGTGCTCTCCGGTTGGGGCTTTGAAGCCGGGGGTTTCCGGGAGTGGCTGAGCACGATCCGCAGCAGGTGCGGCCGGCGCCGCTTGCCCTCCGGCGTGATCACCGGCGCCGCCGTGCCAAAGTCGACCTGGGCCTGTTCGCCCGGGCCGCACTCCATCCGCCGGAATGGCAGTGGCGTCGCCTGCTTCAGCCGCCGGCAGAAGCGCTTGACGCTGTCGTACCCGCCGTTGAAGCCGTGCTCGGCCCGCAGGTCCTGCCAGATCCGCTGGCTGGACAGGCCGCGCTCCAGGGCGGCGACGATGACCGCCCGAAACGGCTCACGCCGGCTGGCCGGCCCGCTGAGCCCGGTGGGCGGGCTTGGCCGGTTTTGGCCTGCGGGGTCGGTGCCCCCCGGGGCCGGCACGCGGGTCGCCCTCCGCGATTTGCACATAGCGGGCCACGGTCTCGCGGTGGATGCCCAACTCGCGAACGATCCGCCGCTGCGACCAGCCGCGGGCGTGTAACACCTGAATGGAGTGGACCTTGGCCATCTTGAGCCGGTTCGCCATGCCGAGCCTCCTGCAACCAACCTCTGGTTGCCGAAGGTCTGGCGGCGAACCGCAGCCTCCTCAAGTGGCCGGTTTTCACCTGCCCAGCACTGGTACACTTTGCCCGCCCGCTGACACGGTAGAACGTCAGGCAGCGGTCCAGATCATCCGCCAGGCGGTCCGCAGCCCCGTCCTCTGTGGTCGCCTCGCGCAGTTGCCCATGCAGCCGCGCATAATCGCGATCGACACGCTGGGCGATCGGGCGGTGCCCCAGGGTGTCGAGTTCGACCGTCAGCTCGCCGCAGTGCTCGCGCAACTTGATCCAGCCGCGCGATGACAGCACATCGCGCGCCGGATTCTGGCGACAGGCCTCCAGCGTGCGGCGAATGTGCTCGGGGTAGGGTTCACGCATCGCCGAAACCCAGCCAAACGTCGGATGGAATCTCGGCGTCGAGGTCTTCCAGCCGGCCGGCCGTCTTCGACGCGGCCTGGATCAGCAAGTCGAGCGCGGACAGGTGCTCGTCGGCGCGTTCGTCAAAGAGGGGCTTCAGTTCGCCAGCGTCGAAGCGCCGCGCGGTTTCCCGCAGCGCAGTCATCGCATCGTCAACTTCCGCCGCGTCCGCGTCGCGGCCGCACAGTTCAAGCCAGATGATGATCGCCTTTGCTGGCCCGCGGAATCGCTCCAGCTCGTCGGATGCGCGGACGTCCTGGTCAGCATCGTCCGGCTCCTCGCCCCATCGGCGAAGGCCAACGCGCCGTAATGTGCTGACCCAGTCCGTGAAGTCCTGCACGAGCTGCCTCAGCGGTTCACGGAAGCGGGACTGGCTGGCGGTGCTCATCTCATCCTCGTCGGCTGGCGCAGGATTCTCTTGCGCTGCCGATCGCTATCTTACCGCTGACGAGTTGCGCGATCCGCGTTTACGCCCGCGCCGCAGCACGGAATCCCCAGTGCGATAAACATCAGCGTCTCGCATGGCCGGGTTCCCGGTCCCGGTCCCGAGGGGTCGAAAAACGCGGGAAGGCACGGCGGGAATCTGTGCCCCTGTCGCCGGCCAAGGTATACCGCAGCGTCCGACTGTCCGACCGCCACAAACTACGGCGGTGTTCGGGCTATGTTTGGTCGAGACGGCCAGGCAGCCGTGAAATGGGAGGCTGATCGCATCGTGCCAGACCATCATCAGCAGGCGGCGGGCCACTTCCGCGCCTGGGAGCACTGGCCGCGCCGACGACGACGCAGAAACACGTCGAGAAGGCCAAGCCCGAGGCGGCGAAGAACGTATAGGAGCGGATGGCGAGGTCGTAACGTTGGCAACGCTGCTCAGGTGGACGAAACAGGAACGCGGATCTCCAAAGCGTTTTCCGTCGGGGTCTGCAGTTCAACACGCGTCACTTGCTGCATAGCCCGACCACTTCCCCAGCGCTCCCGCTCTCCATGTCGTATCGTGCCGCCTGTCAGGTATTAACTACCGGTCCGGCTCCCCTCGAACTCTGTGATTCCTCGCGCTCTCGCACGCACTCGAGGTAGAGGCCCTCAGCCACACACAGGTACTCACCCACCGAGTCGGCCAACACTTGCGGAGTCCTCGGATCGGCATCCTCCGCCCATGCAACGTATACCTAGGCATCCGCGGCATCGCGACGAACCAGCGCCCTTGAGCCCTCCCCTAGATCTCCGATCACAACAAAACGCTCGTTCGCTTCATAGGGACTTACGGCCTTTCTGTCAAATGCAAAGACATAATTATCAAAGTTAACTTCGCAATACTGCGAGGCCAGTTTCTCTAGACTTGGGTGAATCGGCTGGCACATCTCGGGAACGGCCCACGGCTCAGCTCGCCTGCCCCATTTTTCTAAAATCCGACCAACATCATCGGCCGTGTACATTGGCTTCATCCGTGGCCGAGCCGGCGGCGCGGGCTCCGAGTCTACGCGGCGAATCACGCGCCTGACCACTAGGTTCAGCAACAGGCCGAGTACTACAATGACGGCCACAAACCACAGAGTCATCAACTCATGGACCCTCCTCATGAATGCTCACTGACGTACCATAGCCAAAGAGCGGCGCATAGCCCTCCCCAAATCCAAACTCGATCCACGCTCGCCGATGCACCCAGGCTCGGATGCGTATCTCATCCCAGCAAGGACAGTTGAGGCTATCTCAAAACCGCTGAAAGCAACAGGAGCGTGCACGACAGATGCAGGA
>CAZXUI010000093.1:0-16235 GCA_964643885.1 uncultured Planctomycetales bacterium | reverse complement strand
GGGCGGCTGTGTCAGACTTAGCTGGCGCGGGTGGCCCGCCCGCTTATGGGTGGGGGCACGAATCGAACAGAAGATCCACCCGAGGGTGGCTCTGGACCCACCGTACCCGCTACTGAATCCAGAAGCCTGGACCGCACCAGACTCCACATCCGAGTTTGGCCAGCAGAGCCACGATATCCGCGAAATCGGTTTCGCCGCTGCCGTCCAGGTCGCCTTGGCAGGAGCCGCCGGTGCAGCCCCAATCCGCCAGCAGGCTCCCGATATCCGCCTGGTCCGTGTCCCCGTCGCCGTCGACGTCGCCGACACACTCGCACTCGTCCGGAACGCCGTTGCCGTTGACGTCCTGGCTGGTGCCACTGGCAATGTCGCACTCGTCCGGCACGCCGTTGCGCTGGCAGTCGCCCGGCCCGACCGCGCGATAGAGCACGCTGACTTGGATCCACGACTGATCGCACGCGTACGGATCGACCTCCTCGGACGCGACCATGCTAATGACCGCGTCGCCACCGCCGACGGCGTAGTTCCAATTCACCGCGGACACCAGCAGCACCGCCACGCTCGGCTCGGCCGGACAGTCATTCACAGAGTACTGGAACACGCGGCCGAGCCGCGCGCCATTGACGTCCACGACGATGTGCTCTTCCGGAGTGGACAGGTCGGCGTAGACGCGGAAGGTCATCTCGACGTTGCTAGCCGCGTTCGGCGGCGTGGTGATCGTGTGGCTTTGCGGCTAGCCATGGCCGATCGGGCCCAGCGCCGGCGAACTGTCGGTCAACAAGAAGTACGCCTCGCAGTCGTCGAACACGCCGTTGGCGTTGCAGTCGTCGCCGGCCAGCGCGAAGACCTACGCCGAGCCGGAGTTGCCCCCGCGGTTGTCGTCCCAGAACGCCCCGACCAGCGCCGTGTCGCCGGAGAGGGAGACGGAGCGGCCGAACTCGTCGCCCGCCGCCCCGTCGCTGGCGGTCAGCTTGGCCGCCTCGCAAGGCTCCTGCCCCAGGGCGGGATGCAAGCGCCCCACCAACCCGACCGCCGCAACTGTCACAACCACGATTCCCGTTGTCCGCGGAGCTGTCATTCTCGCTCCTCTCTCCATGGGCTGTGGCTTTCCACGGCCTGCGTCGGCCACGGAGGCCAGCGCTGCCCAGTGCCTTCGGCAGGCGGCGCGGCGCTCCACCTGCCCTAGTTCTCGGGCCACGCACAAGCCGCTTATCCCTGGCACCCTGGCCCGAACCGTTCGAATTATCGGGCAAACGAAAGAGGCGACATGTCCCCACAGATCCTATAAAGTGCACCGTGCTGCGCCGCCAGGCAAGCCCCATCGGGCAAACCCAATAAAAACGGCATGCCCCGAAAACGTGATCTCAATCCGGCGCACCGGCCGGCGATCAAGCCACTCGGTGGCGGCCCAAGGACCACCCTGGCCTGGTGTAGAACCTATCCCGGTACCGACCGCCAAAGCCGAAGCGATCCTCGAAAGAGTCCGCCGAGCCCAGGCCGTCCTCAAAAAGATGCAAACAGCATGACTAATTACGCGAGGATGACTTGCTGCGCGCGGCGAGGATGGCCCGGATCAGCTCCTCGGGCACCTGGCCGGCGGCGTCCGCCTCCGGCGGCGAGCAGCAGGAGCGCTCCAGCTCGATCGTCTTGCGATAGCTCTCCAGATACGCCACGCAGGGCGGGCAGAGCTTCAGGTGCCGCTCGAACTCGGCCGCCTGCGGCGGCGCCAGCTCGCCGTCGAGATAGTCCATGAGGAAATCGTACACTTCTCGACAGGTCACGAACTCTCTCCACGGAGCTGCGGGTCCAGCAGGGCGCGCAGCGCCTGCCGGGCCCGATGCAACCGGGTCTTGACCGCATTCTCGCTGATCCCCAGCAGGTGCGCGGCTTCCCCGGTGTCCATTCCTTCGATGTCACGCAGCAGCAGAACGTCACGGTAGTTTTCGGGTAATTCCGCGATCCGGGAGCGCACCAGCCCGGCCAGCTCCTCGCGGCTCAGCACCGCCTCCGGCGGCTTCCACGGACTGGCCGGCTGGAGCGGGTGGCCGTCCTCGGCGAACTGCGGCAGAAGCGCGTCGATCGAGACCTCCGGCCGGCGGCGGCGGGTGCGCAGCTTCATCAGGGCGGCGTTGACGACGATGCGGTGCAGCCAGGTGGACAGGCGCGAGCCGGCCTGAAACCGGTCGATCGCGCCGAAGGCGGAGATGAACGCGTCCTGAAGCGCGTCCTGGGCGTCGTTCTCGTCGGGCAGCAGCCGGCGGGCGACGGCCAGCATGCGGGCGGCGAAGCGGCGCACCAGCAGCTCGAAGGCGGCCGGCTCGCCCGCCTGAAGCCGGGCCAGCAGCTCCGCCTCGTCGAGGTCGTCGGGCAAAGCCGCGGCGGCGGGCTGCGTTTCGGGCGCGTCCATGCGGAAAGGCTACCCGAGAAGCGCGGCGGGCCGCAATCGGCGGGCGGCCGGCGGGCGCTCAGTAGACGCAGAAGCTGGCCAGCACGACCGAACGCGAGTCGTCATAGATCTCGAAGACGAGCACGGGATCGGGGACCGCGTCCGGCGGAACGACGACGGCGAGCTGACTCGGGCCGGTGCGCCGCACGAGATCGTCGCGGAAGGCGCCGTCGAGGGCGACCGAAAGCTCGCGGGCGGAGGCGAGCTGACCGTCCTGAATGGCGTAGACCGTGACGACGCTGCCGGGCGCGACGAGGCCGAGGTCCGTCATGCCGCAGGACACGCACATGCCGTTAGGGTCGACGAGTCCGCCCTGGCCGCCGACGGCGAAGAGGCGGCAATCGGCCTGCGCGCGGACGGCGACATCGATCGAGAGCTCGGCGATCTCGATCTGAAGCGACGCCGGCGGCGAGAAACAGGGCAGGTCCGCACGCAGCGGGGCCGGGTCGATCCGAGCGATTCGGCCGGGCGCGGCGGGCAGCTCGACGGGTACGGACTGTCCGTCGAGGTGGACGGCGATCTCGCTGAATACCTGGGGCGCGACGATCACGATCGATCGCGCCGCGGGCGCGACCGTGACCTCGGTCAGGTTGACGGGCTGGCTCAGGTCGATGACGACGTCGTCGCAGGTGAGTGAGAGCTCCGGCAACTCGCTCGTATCCGGCAGGACGCAGGAGACGGAGTAGGTGAATTCGAGTCTGGGCGCTTCGACGGGCAGGAGGTTGCAGCCCGCGGCGGAGGCCAGGCAGGTGAGGGAAGTGCAGAGGGCGACGCGGAGGGCGGCGTGCATGGTCAGAGGTCTCCTCGCGGGGGCTCGCGGCTGCGGGCCTGTTCCAGAAGCGCTGCGCACTCCCTTGCAAGCAGATCGCTGCCGATGCTGCACTGATCCGGCGAACGGCGGAGTATGTCGCCTCCGGCGGCACACAGCGTCGACGCTTCGCTGAGGTTTCCGAGCGCCGCCTCGCACAGGGCGGCGGTCAACGGGTAGGCGGCGTCGGGCGAGTCGGGCTGGCGCGAGAGCGCGTCGAGGGCGAGGCGGCGGGCCTCGCTCAGCTCGCCGCGGCGATAGGCCAGCAGGGCTTCGCTGTTGAGCTGGTTGTCGTCGGGCGCTTCGCGGCGGAGCTCAGCGAGGCGCTGGGCGGCCCGGTCTGCGTCGCGGCCGGCGCCGTCGGGCGCGACCAGGCAGGTCCACGCGATCTCGTGCATGGCGCGGCGGCGGGCGGCGAGGCTGCGCGGCTGGGCGTTCTCGCCCTGGGGACAGGCAGCGGCGCGCTCGAAGGCGAGCAGGGCCCGCGGCCAATCGGCGAGCTGCTGGTGCATCCAGCCGGCACCGAGCGGCCAGCGCGGATCGGCGGGGTCGATCGACTCGAGCCGGTGATAGCAATCCAGCGCCTCGCCCCAGCGGCAAAGCGAGCGCAGCCGCTCGGCGAGAACGGCGACCGGCTCCCAGTCGCCGGGATGGTCGCGGATGGACTGCTTGAGCCCGTCGAGCGCCTCTTGCTGGCGGCCGCTCTGCCAGAGCACGTCGGCGAGGCCCTTCTGCGCATACCAGTAGGTCGGCTCGAGCCGCAGCGCCTCGCGGAAGCGCGTCTCGGCGGCGGCGTGATTTCCGAGGAAGCGGTTGGCGACGCCGAGGTTCGTGACGGGCCCCGGGTCGCGCGGGCGCAGCGTGCGGGCCAGGCCGGAGTCACGGAGGGCCGACGCGTAGTCTCCGAGGCGGCTGTGCCAGTAGCTGCGCAGCATGATCGCGTCGAAGTGGCCGGGGTCGCGCTCGATGACGCGGGTCAGGAGTGCGATCGCCTCGGCCGGTTCGCGCGACACGAGGGCGTTGAGGTAGTCGGCGTCTCCGGCGTCGCCGAGGCGGCGTGCCTGGGCGGAGTGGCGCTGGGCGGCCGCGTCGTCGTGCAGGGCGAGGCGGGCGAGAAGGCGATGGGCGGCGCCGGCGATGTCGGGGCGGCTGTCGCGGGTGAGCGTGTGGAGTTCGGCGGCGGCCTGGTCTTCGCGGAACATGCCCATCAGGCAGGCGGCCCGCAGGAGCCGCGCTTCGGGCGCGTCGGGCGCGAGCCGAATGGCGAGCGCGAGCTTCTTGAGGGCGGCGGCATAATCGCCGCCGGCGTAGAGCTGCTGCGCTTCGGCGCGGAGCAGGTGGGCGTCGCGCTGCCGCAGCTCGTGCTGAGCGCTGTTGAGGACGGCGGCCAGCCAGAGGGCGGCGGCCAGGAGGGTCGTCAGCGCCAGGCAAGCGGCCAAGCCGACGCGGCGGCGGCGGGCGAACTTGGCCGCATGGCGCAGCGGGCTGGGGCGGCGCGTGAGGACGGGCAGGCCGGCCAGATAGCGGTGCAGGTCGTTGGCCAGCTCGGCGGCGGAGGAGTAGCGGCGCTCGCGGTCCTTCTCGAGAGCGCGGAGCACGACCGCGTCGAGATCGCCGCGGAGCGTGCGGCGCAAGCCGCGCGGATCGAGCCGGCGGGTGGCTGCGACGTCGCGCGCGGCCTGTTCGCTGAGCTGCCGGACCCGAGCGCTGGGCAACGGCGGCTCCACCTCGCGGATGATGCGCTGCATCTCGAGCAGCCCTGCTCCGCGCTGGCCGGCGAGTTCGAAGGGGAGCCGGCCGGTGAGCAGAGCGTAGAGCAGGACGCCCAGCGAATAGACGTCGGTGCGGGCGTCGAGGCCGTCCGAGCAGCGGCTGGACTGCTCCGGGCTCATGTAGTCGGGGGTGCCGATGGTCTGGCCGAAGCCGGTGTCGAGCGTGTGCTCGGTGAGCCGCTGCGTGGTGGCCTTGGCGACGCCGAAATCGATGACCTTGGGGGTCGGGCGGCCGTCGACGCGGGCGACGAGGACATTCGAGGGCTTGATGTCGCGGTGAATGATGCCTTTCTGGTGCGCGTGCTGGACGGCGAGGCAGACCTGGATGACCAGCTCGATGCGTTCGCGGATGGAGAGGCGGTACCCGTCGCAGAAGCGGGTGATGGGCTGGCCGGGGACGTACTCCATGACGAAGTACGGGCGGCCGGTATCGGTGGCGCCGGCCTCGTAGACGGCGGCGACGTTGGCGTGGGTCATGAGGGCGAGGGCCTGCCGCTCGGCTTCGAAGCGGGCGACGACGTCCTTGGTGTCCATGCCGAGCTTGATGAGCTTGAGGGCGACGCGGCGGCGGATGGGCTCGGTCTGCTCGGCGAGATAGACGACGCCCATGCCGCCCTCGCCGAGCGTGCCGAGGACGCGGAACGGGCCGATGCGCTGCGGCGGGGCCGGCGCGACGAGGCGCGTCGTGGCATCGGCGGGCGAAGTTTCCTCGCCGGCCGGGGACGTGGGGTCGTCCGGTGAGCCGAATGCGGCCGGGCAGTCGCCGCGAGGCGGCGTGGGCCGACGGAGGTCCGCCAGGATGGCGCTCGTGTTGTCCGGTTCGGGGTTCGTGGCATGCTCCGAAGGCCGGTGGGGCCGGCCCAAGGCGACCCACCGGGAGAAGCCTGATCCTATGCGGCCCTAAGCGATACTACACGCTGCGGCCGGTGGAGTCGCGTCCGAATAACAGATACGCAGCCGCGGCGGTTTTCTCGCGCGGCTGTGACGGGTGTAGCGGGGAATGCGTGGGGGTTGGGAGGAAGGGCGATCGGTCGTCGAGTTCGGTCATGTCCGCGCGGGGGCGTGCCGCACTCCGCAGTCCGACCTCGCAGGTACGGATTCGCCCGCGCCCCCGCAAGGTCGTGTTATCCTCTGAGCATGGCACCGGAGCCGACCAAGAATCGCGCACCCGCCTGGCCGACGCTGCGCTGGCTTTCGCTGGCGGCCGGGTTGGTTCTGCTCGTGCTCGCATCGCTGGCGCCGATGGGCCGCGTGCTCGGCGGGCCGGTAGATTTCGTGCTTGCGCTCGTTCTTATCGGCGTGGCGCTGGCGTGGGGGCCGGAGGAGAAGCGGCCGTCGTAGCCGGCCGATTGAATCCGCCCAAACGGCCTGCTACAGTCGCTCCATGGCAGCAGTCTCCTTCACTTTGAATCGTGCCGAGGTCGTCGACCGCAACTTCGTTCAGCTCTGCCGCGAGCTGGTGGGGGGCGGCGCGGCCGGGGTTGCGGCGGCCGAACGGCTGGACGGGGTGATCCGGCCGGATTTGCCGGGCCTGACAGGGCGGGGATTGATCGAGCTGTTCGAGTCGCAGATGGTCAGCCGGCTGCTGGACCTGAAGGCGCGGGCGCTGCGGCGCGAGAACCGGGGCTATTACACGATCGGCAGCTCCGGACACGAGGGCAACGCGGTGCTGGGGCGCTTCGCGCGCTACAGCGACCCGGCGTTTCTGCACTACCGCTCCGGGGCGCTGATGGCCGAGCGCTCGCGTCAGGTGCCCGGCCAGGACTTCATCCGCGACACGATCCTGTCGCTGGCGGCCAGCCGGCTGGATCCGATCTCGGGCGGGCGGCACAAGGTGTGGGGGAGCGTGCCGCTGTGTGTGCCGCCGCAGACGAGCACGATCGCCAGCCACCTGCCGAAGGCTGTGGGTGCGGCGATGGCGCTGCGTCGGGCGAAGCGGCTGGGCATCCGGCCGCGGTTCGGCGCGCATGGCGAGATTCCGGACGACAGCATCATGCTGTGCACGTTCGGGGATGCGACGACGAACCACAGCGTCGCGCAGGGGGCCTTCAATGCGGCTTGCTACGCGGCGTTTCAGAATCTGCCGGTGCCGGTGCTGTTCGTGTGCGAGGACAACGGGATCGGCATCTCGGTGCACAGTGCACCGGGCTGGGTGGAGGCGGCGTTTCGGAGCCGGCCGGGGTTGCAGTATTTCCAGTGCGACGGGCTGGACCTGATCGACGCGGCACGGGGGGCGATCGAAGCGGTGGAGTATGTGCGGACGCACCGCCGGCCGGCGTTTCTGCACATGCGGGTGGTGCGGCTGCTGGGGCACGCGGGGACGGATCCGGAGACGGAGTATCACACGCTGGCGCAGATCGAGGCGACGGAGGCGCGAGATCCGCTGCTGGCCAGCGCGCGGCGGGTTGTCGAGCTTGGGCTGATGAGCGGCGAGCAGGTGCTGGCGCGCTACGAGGCGATCCGGGCCGCGATCGACGACGCGAGCAAGCGGCTGGCGGATGCGCCGCAGCTTACGTCGGCGGCGGAAGTGGTGGCGCCGCTGGCGCCATATCACGCGCAGGCCGTGATGGCCGAGGCGACGCGGCGGGCGGAGCACGCGGCGCGGCTGCACGCGTTCGCGCTGGACAGTACGCCGGGGTTTCTGAAGGGGCAACCGGGCGAGCGGCTGCCGGAGCATCAGCCGCCGCGGCATCTGGCGGTGCTGATCAACTGGGCATTGCGGGACCTGCTGGCGAAGTATTCGGAGCTGCTGGTCTTCGGGGAGGATGTGGCGGCGCGGGGCGGGGTGTATTACGTGACGGCGGGGCTGACGGCGCGGTTCGGGGTGGGGCGTGTGTTCAACACGATGCTGGACGAGACGAGCATCCTGGGGATGGCGATCGGGGCGGGCCACCTGGGGCTGTTGCCATTGCCGGAGATTCAGTATCTGGCGTATGTGCACAATGCGATCGACCAGCTTCGCGGCGAGGCGTGCTCGGCGCAGTTCTTCTCGAACGGGCAGTTCCCGAACCCGATGGTGGTGCGGATTCAGGCGCTGGGATACCAGAAAGGGTTCGGCGGGCACTTTCACAACGACAACAGCTTCGCAGCGCTGCGGGATATTCCGTCGCTGATCATCGCGGTCCCGGCCCGCGGGGACGATGCGGTGAAGATGCTGCGGACGTGCACGGCGCTGGCGCGGGTGGACGGTCGGGTGGTCGCGTTTCTCGAGCCGATCGCGCTGTACATGACGAAGGACCTGTACGAGCCGGGCGACGGGCGGTGGCTGAGCAACTATCCGTCATGTGAGCAGGCGATCGCGCTTGGCGAGGGGCAGGTGTATGAGGAGCAGGCCGGCGATCTGACGATTCTGACATTCGGAAACGGCGTGTGGATGTCGCTGCGGGCGGCGCGCGAGCTGCGCGAGCGGCACGGCACAGCGGCGCGGGTGGTGGACCTGCGCTGGCTCAATCCGCTGAACGAGGCGTTCATTGTCGAGCAGGCGCTGGCGACGGGGCGGGTGTTGGTGGTGGATGAGGGGCGGTATTCAGGCGGCGTGTCCGAGGCGATTCTGGCCTTGATCGCGGAGCGGTGCGGCGAGCGGGTCGTGGCGCGGCGGATCACGGGGCTCGATACTTACATCCCGCTCGGGCCGGCGGCCAACACGGTGTTGCCGACCGAGCCGGAGATCGTGAAGGCGGCGGCGGCTCTTGTGGCGGATAGCAGGCCGGCGGTGTCGCGGCCCGGGTCGGCCTGGCGGCCGGTGTCGGCGTAGAAGGCGGGCACCCGCGCGTACGGGCGAGACGCCCGTACCACCCGGGGAAGTGGCACCCTGGCGCTGGTGCGAGATGGGAATCTCGTCCCAGCGGTGCCGAGGTTCGACCGGTCGGAGACCGGTCGCCCAGTGACCGGCCAGAGGCCGGTCCCCCATTCTCGCACCCGCGGTTCGGCAGACCCGCGCGTACGGGCGAGACGCCCGTACCACCCGGGGAAGTGCCGGCGAGACGCCCGTATCACCCGGAGAAGTGCAGGTGGGACGCTGCACGAAGGTTGGCATACATGCCTGAGCTTCTGTTTCACGGTGCGGCCAGCGAAGTCACCGGCTCGATGCACATGGTCCAGTGGGAGGGGAAGTGGATCGCGCTGGATTGCGGCCTGTTTCAGGGCCGGCGGGCGGAAAGCGAGGAGAAGAACCGCTCCTGGCCGGTGCCGCCCAGGCAGATCAGCGCCGTCGTGCTCTCGCACGCACATACGGACCACACCGGCCGGCTGCCGCTGCTGGCAAAGCAAGGCTTCGACGGGCCGATCTACTGCACGCCGGCGACGCGGGACCTGTGCGCCGTGATGCTGCCGGACTCGGCCCACATTCAGCAGGAAGACGTCTATTACCTGAACAAGCGGCGGCGCAAGAAGGGGCTGCCGCCCGTCGAGCCGCTCTATGAGCACGCGGATGCCGTCGCGGCCGTGCGGCTGATGCAGACGATCTCCTACGAGCGCTGGTTCACGGTCATCAGCGGGCTGATGGCCTGCTTTCAGGAGGCCGGGCACATGCTCGGCTCGGCCGGCGTGCGGCTGGAGTTCGCGCAGCGCGCCGGGCGGACGGTCTCGCTGTATTTCACCGGCGACGTGGGCCGGCCGGACCGGCCCATCCTGCGCGACCCGGCGCCGTTTCCGCCGTCGGAGGTGGTGATCTGCGAGAGCACGTACGGGGCGCGGGTCAACGAGTCGGCCGAGGAGGCGCGCGAGCGGTTTCACGCGGTGGTGAAGGCGACGATCGAGCGCGGGGGGAAGGTGATCATTCCGGCGTTCAGCGTGGGGCGGACGCAGACGATCGTGTATTTCCTGCACCGGCTGATGGACGAGGGGCGGCTGCCGCGGATCCCGGTCTTCGTCGACAGCCCGCTGTCGGTGAACGCGACCGAGGTCTTCCGCATGCATCCGGACTGCTACGACGCGGAGGCGGCGGAGTTTCAGGCCAAGACGGGGGACATCCTGGGCAACGGCTGCTGCACGTACATTCGGGACGTCGAGGAGAGCAAGGCGCTGCACCGGCGGCGCAAGCCGTGCGTGATCATTTCGGCGAGCGGCATGTGCGAGGCCGGCCGGATTCAGCACCATATTCGCAACAACATCCGCAGCCCGCGCAACACGCTGCTGTTTCCGGGTTACCAGGCGGAGAACACGCTGGGACGCAAGCTGGTGGACGGAGCCAGGAAAATCAACCTGTTTCATGAGCGGCTGCCGGTGCGGGCGGAGGTGGTGCAGATTCACGGGTTCAGCGGGCACGCGGACCAGGCGGACCTGCTGCGGATGTTCGAGCCGCTGCGGGGCCAGACGCGGCGCATCTTCCTGGTGCACGGCGAAAGCGAGCAGAGCCAGACGCTTCAGGCGAAGCTGCGCGAGGCGGGGTTCGAGGATGTGCAGGTGGCGCAGCGCGGGCAGAGCGAGGCGCTGTAACGGGGCGGACGGGGCGCACCTGAGCAGGCGCCGCAGCGTTGGTCAGCGCTTCGACGCGGGCGGCGGGCGGGCCTCGGCGCTGGCGGCGGGCGACTCCGCCGGCGGCACCTCGAACGTCAGCGAGGCCCAGAAGCTCTCCCACTCGGCATCCGCAACACCTTCCGCCCGAACCATGTGCAGGGACGTAATGAGCCACGGGCCGGCATCGTGTACCGCAAACGAGGCGCGCCCGGCGTCGTCCGTCGTCGCCTCCTGAAGCTTGCCCGCGTTGCGCTTCACCGCCGCCACGACGCGGGCGCCTGGAAGCGGCCGGCCGCGATAGAGAAGCTGCACAGAGAGGCTCTGGCCGGCGGCCAGCTCGGCCGGATCGTGCTCCATGACGAGCTCGAGTGGCAGCCCGGCGGGGCGCCGGAACCGGTCATCACCGGCGCCGGGCGTGGTGAGAATCGCCTTGGCACAGCGCGAGTAGACCTCGCGGCCGGGCTGGTCGCTTTCGCCGCGCGCCGTTCGCTGGGTGATGATCTCCGTCAGCCGCTCCTCCTCCAGATATTTCGTAAAGCGTACGGCGTCGAGATTGCTGTGAGCGCGGTGGGTGCGATAGGCGAGTACGTAACTTCCCGCCGGGCCCGTGCGGGCGAGCAGCGGCGCGCTGCCGGCGCGGCTCATGACCGGGCTTTCGCCGGCCGGCCCGAGCCAGCGCAGCTCGGCGCAGCGCTGCGGCACGTACTCGACGCGCTGGCCGTCGAAGCGCTCGCCGAGCCAGAGCGAGAACTGCACCACCGAGCCGGGCGGCGGACGATAGGAGGAGGCCTCGAGCCAGAACTCGTGCGCGGACGCCGTTGCAGGAGTCAGGCAGGCCGCGACGGCACAGCAGAACGCAAGCGGGGCGCGAGAATGCACGGCAAGGCTCCTGTGAGAAGGGCCGGCGTGCGAAGCGCGGGCAATACTGCTTCGCACGGCCGGCTGGCTCCCTTCGCTTCGGCGGTGACTACGGCGTTGGCGACGCCGGCGCGGCCGGTGCGGCGCCGGTCTGAATCCACTGCTCGACGCGGCGCGCGACGAGCTTGAACGCCCCGCCGGCCAGGTCGGCCAGCACACCGGCCACCAGCTCCGGATCGTCGCGGAAGGCCGCCGCGACCTCGTCACGCGTCACGGCGACGCCCTCGTCGCCGAGATCGGCGTTGAAGAGCGTCAGCACCTCGTCGATCTCCGACGGCGACAGCTCGTCCTGCGGCCCGAACGGGTTGCCTGGGCATCCGCCGAGAAGAAAGGCTGCCGCAATGGCCGGATTCAGGATCCATCTCGAACGTTTCATCTGAAGCTCCGATCGGTCGTCCGCGGCCGCCTGCGCGCCCTCCCGCAGGCGGCCGCCGAGCCTGCTGCGGTCAGTTTCCGGGGTCCTTGCGGTTGTTCGAGCCGGCGTGCGGCGTGGCGATGTAGGGGAATACCTGGTGGTACGGCAGGTCGTTCTCCGGCACGTTGTCGCCGGCCAGCGTGATGGCCGAGTAGCTGGGACCGCTCGCGATCGCCGTCAGGGCGATGTCGACGACGTCGTCGCCGAGGCGGCGGCCGTTGGGCCAGCCGCTCGAGACGCCGTCGGTCGTGTCGCCGCCGATGAAGCCGAGGCGATTGAAGCTGCTTTGTCCGGCGAGCGGGACCGGGCCGGTCGTCGTCACGACGCGCATCACGTCGGGAATGAAGATCGCCTGGAGGTCGCTGCGGCCGGTGGCGGCGAAATTGGTCTGGAAGACGAAATTGAGCAGCGTGGCGAGCTCCGGGTTCGCCGCGTAGGTCGCAAAGCTCGCGTCGCCCGTCGGCGACGAGCGGTTGTAGCGGTCCTTGTCGCGGTGGGCGACGAGGCCCTCGTTGAAGAGCGGATTCCCGAAGCGCGAAACCTGCATCCAGCCGCCGAGATTCAGCCTGGAGCCGTCGCTGCGGCGGATCGTGACTCGCGGGCGGCTGACGGAGCTGTATACGCCGACGCCGGTCTGCTGGCCGAAGAAGACGGAGTCGTACGCGGTCGGAATGCCCGCGCTCTGGAGCTCGCTGAGCGGTATCTGGATCGCGAAGGTCAGGACGTTGAAGCCCTTGAAGCCGTCGACGCCGTTGCCGTCCTGGCCGAGGCCGTCGCCCAGGTCGCCGTCGTTGTCCAGGATGCGCACGTCCAGCAGGTCGAAGACCGCCGGAATGTCGCTGAAGAAGCTGTCGTCGCGCAGGCCGGCCCAGACGACCTCGCCGCTGTCGAGGGGATAGATGGTGGAGCGCGTGTAGAGGTCGAGCGCGTCGAGTGTCGCGGCGCCCGAGACGGCCCGGCCGTCGGCGTCGTTGTAGAGCGGCGTGACGTTCTTTCCGACGTTCGGCGGCGGGGTGAGCAGTCCGTCGCCGATCACCTGACGCCGATTGCGGACCGTCTTTTCGACGCGGTAGGTCTGCGTGAAGTTCTGCCGGGCGTCGCCGACGGTCTGGATCGGGCCGGCCTCGGTGCCCAGGCCGTAGACCAGAATCGTGTCCGGGTTCTTGTAGTTGTCCGCGACGCCGGAGAAGTAGAAATCGTAGCGCAGCTTCGTCTCGGCGGTGACGGGGTCGGTGATGTGGATGCTGTACCGCGCGTCGTCGGCGAAGCGGTCGTACATGGCCCCGTCGCCGGGCTCGCAGAAGGGATGCAGGCTGACGACCACGTTGAGCACGCGCGCGGCCGGGTCGTCATAGCGGGTGCCGATGAAGGCGTACATGTCGGTCAGGTTGGCCTGCGAATCCTGCTTGATCAGCGGCGCGTCGCTGTGGTTCGAGGCCAGCAGCGGCGCGGCCAGCGAGAGCGCGGCCAGGCCGGTGAGCGCGAGGCAGGCAGGGTGGTTGTGCCGCGGGCTGCGGGCGCAGGGTCTTTGCGGTCTCATTTCGTGCGTCTCCATCCGAACGGGGGCCGTCTCCGGCGCCGGGGCGCAATCCGCTCAGCGCGACGCCGAGGACTTCATCTTTCAACCTACACGCAATACGCACGCCGGCCGGCCGCGGATTCAGAATTGTTGCGAAGTCTGCGCGGCGCGAAGATCGACGGCCCGAGCGGCATGGAGCGGCGCGGCGGTGCCGGCGGGCTCAGGTGAGCTCGTCGGTGAGCGAAGAGATGATCAGCAGCGTGCAGCCGTCGTCGGTGGACTGCACTTCGTGCTCGCTGTCCTGGGCCATCCGCTGATAGTCCCCGGCGTGCAGCAGCCTCGAGCCGACCCGGAGCGTGCCTTCGAGCACGAGACACTCTTCGGGTCCGCCGTGGCGGTGCGGCGGATAGGCGGTGCCGGCGGCCATTCGGACCAGGGCGGTCATCTGATTGCGGCGCTGGTCGACGAAGAGGCGGCGAACCTCGATCCCGTCGATTCCGGTGCGCTCCCAGCCCAGACGCATCGCGTCGCGGATGATCAGATCGGATGAGGCGTCGTCGGGCGACCAGTGCTTCCAGACCTGCGGGTTCGGCTGCGGCCGGTCGGCGGGCGGCTCGCAGGCGGACGCGATGCGTCGGAGGAGCTCGTCGCGGATGTGCGGGGCGACGGGGATCTCCGGGGCGGCGGAAAAGAGGCGGGTCACGGCGCGGTCGAGGCGGCGCAGCTCGCCGGCACAGAGCTCACAGCCGGCGGCGAGATGACGCTCGAACTCCGCGGCCTGCTCGGGGGGCAGTTCGCCGAGCGCATAGAGCGCTGCGAGTTCCGCAGGATCGCCGATCGGATGTTGAGCGTTCATCGTGTTCCTAACGGTCGTGCCCGTTGAGAGACTCCCTGAGGCGCTGCATTCCGCGGCGGATGCGCGTCTTGACCGTCCCGAGCGGCGTGCCGGTCCGTGCGGCCACCTGCACGTGCGTCAGGCCGCGATAGAAGACCAGCCGGATGGCGTCGCGCTCCTCGGCCGCCAGGCCGTCGAGCGCCCGATGCGCGCTTTGCATCAGCTCCTCCCGCTCGGCGTCGTCGGACACATCTTGAGCGGCCGGGATGTCGGTGGACGCTTCGAGGCTGGGAACGGTGCGTCGCCGCATCAGGTCGATCGCCCGCGAGCGGGCGATCCGTAGGATCCAGGCCAGGGGGCTGCCGCGGGACGGGTCATAGGTGGCCGCGCGGTTCCAGACCTGCCAGAAGGTCTCCTGAAGAACATCCTCGGCCTCTGCGCGCGTTCCGGTGATCCCGGCGAGGTAGCCGAGCGCTCGGGCGGCGTGGCGGTCGTAGAGCGCGGCGAAGGCTTCGCGGTCTCCGCCGCACATACGACTGATGAGCTGCTCGTCTCGCTGCTGCGGCACGCATCCGTCCCTGCGGGTCAGTGGTCGGTCACTCAGGATACGCGGCCCGCGGCGTTCTGGATTCAGGCCCGGCGCGGATTTTTGCCCGCCGCCGTGGCCGGTGATGTCAGTCGCCAATACCGCATCGCGGCTCGGAGTGCGCGGACACGCGTTTGACGCCAGTCCGGGCGAGCAGCGGGCGGGACGCCCGCGCTCCCCGGAGCCGCGCGCGATTCGTTCACAGGCTCCGACGCCCGCGCTCCCCAGTTGGTGGGACGATTAACCGGCCGCGGCTAGTCGTCGTCGATCGTGCGGGTTCCGGTCCGCTGCTCGCGGACTTCACCCTGCGGCGGGCGGTCGGCGTGCGGGTTGTCGCCGCTCCACTCGCCGGTGGCCGAGTCCATCCACTGCTTGCCGGAGACCTTGCCGTCGGTGGCGAAGTGGATCAGGGCGGAGCAGTAGCGGTCCAGGTCTTCGTAGTACCACTGGTCGGAGTCGGCGAAGGTGGAGGTGGGCGGGCCGAGGATCTGGCGGACGTCGGGCCGCTCGTCGACGCCGACGCGGATGAGATCGAAGTTTTTGCGGCTGAATCGCGGCTCGGCACAGCCGATAAGCAGCATCGCGGCGAACAGAACGGTGGTCTGAAGCAGAGCGGCTCGGTTCATGGCGCCTCCGCGGATCGTGCATCCCCGGTCGGATACGACTCGTGCCTGGGTATAGCTCGCCGCGCCAGACACGGCAAGGGGCGCGTGGTTAGCGGACGGAGCGGCGCGTGCGAGCGTCGGCCGGGCGCGAAAGTCCGGGCGAACCGGGGATGCGGAGCCAAGTTTGGGTGACAGGAGCGGGTCGCAGGGCTAGTCTGTAGTACGAGGCCGGCGGGCGAGCCGCCGGCCGGTGGCGTCGGCGCGGGGTCTGGCTCGCTCCCTGACCGGAGTGATCCTGCGGCGGCGTCCAAGGCGGGAGGTCATGGCCGAAATTCGAGTCGACGCGCGCCCGCATCCGAATCCGGAGCGGGCGGCGATCGTGCATGTCGAGGTGCAGCGAGAGGCTCCCGAGACGACGGACGATGCGGTGATCACATTCGTGTCGGGGTATGGTTTCGGGTTTCAGATGCGCGTGGAGGATGCGCGGCAGCTCGCGTTCGGGATTCTGCGGGTGCTGGAGCGGATCGAGCAGGCCTGAGGCGTGGAGGCCGGCGCGGCCATGCGCTGGCGCGGCCATGCGCCGGCGCGGCCATGCGCTGGCGCGGCCATGCGCTGGCGCGCGTCAGAACCCCCTGCGCCAAGCAGGGGGCCTACAGGAAACCAAGAGTCCCGCCGCTTGGCGCGGCGGGTTCTGATGCAAGGCCCGCCGTCAGAACCCCGTGCGCCAAGCACGGGGTCTACAGGAAACCAAGAGGCCCGCCGCTTGGCGCGGCGGGTTCTGATGCGCGGCCCGCCGTCAGAACCCCGTGCGCCAAGCACGGCGTCTACAGGAAACCAAGAGGCCCGCCGCTTGGCGCGGCGGGTTCTGATGTGCGGC
>CAZXUI010000092.1:0-16329 GCA_964643885.1 uncultured Planctomycetales bacterium | reverse complement strand
GACCGGTCCCCCAAGCAGACCGGTCAGAGACCGGTCCCCCAAGCAGACCGGTCAGCGACCGGTCCCCCAAGCAGACCGGTCAGCGACCGGTGTCCCCCAAGCAGACCGGTCAGAGACCGGTCCCCCAAGCAGACCGGCCAGAGACCGGTCCCCCAAGCAGACCGGTCAGAGATCGGTCCCCCATTCTCGGAGCAGCGAATCGGAGAAGACCCATGAACGCGAGTGATGTGCAGCAGGCCGCCCGCCTCCTCGCCGCCGCCCGATGCGTCTGCGTCTCCACCGGCGCCGGAATGTCCGCCGAATCCGGCGTGCCCACCTTTCGCGACGCGGCCGGCCTCTGGTCCGACTTCAATCCCGATGAGTACGCCACCCCCGAGGCCTTCCAGCGCGACCCGCGCAAGGTCTGGTCCTGGTACCGCTGGCGCCGCCAGACGCTCGCCACTGTCGCTCCGCACGCCGGCCACATCGTCCTGGCCGAATGGGCCCGGCGCGTACCCGGCTTCGTCCTCGTCACGCAGAACGTCGACGGCCTGCACCACCGCGCCGGCTCGCCGCACGTGCTCGAGCTGCACGGCCGCCTCGACCAGGCCCGCTGCATCGCCTGCGACCACCACGAAACGACGCTCCGCGACCTCGGCGAAGACCCGCATTGCCCACGTTGCAACGCCCGCCTACGCCCCGGCGTCGTCTGGTTCGGCGAGCTGCTCCCGGCGGACGCGCTCGAGCAGGCCTTCGACGCCGCCCGCCGCTGCGATGTCTTCGTCGTCATCGGCACCAGCGGCGTCGTTCAGCCCGCCGCCTCGCTGGTCGACGTCGCCCACGCTCACGGAGCGGCCGTCGTGGAGATCAATCCCGCCCCCGCCTTTGGCCACGCAGCCCGAGTCACGCTTCGCGCCGCCTGCGGAGAGGCCCTCGTCGCGGTCGACCAGGCTTGGCGTCTGCTACAGATGTAGCTGAACCCGGTCCGCCTTGGCGTGAAACCGCGGTTATCAGCCGGTTCAGCGCCTGTGCACAACCTGTCAAGTGCTGATCCTGTAAAAGCTTGGGAATCTCAGTCCGATTTGCCCGCCGCGCAAAACCGGGCTATAGTAGTCGTATTCAGGAACAAACAGGCAACCGCTTGGCCGGTCCTGCCGCAAACGGGATTGGCCGGCTGGGTGGAGGCCCCTCTCTGTCGCCCTTATCAATGCATAAATCGATAAAAGACAGCGTCTTAGAGCAATCCGACATCGTCGAAGTGGTCGGCGAACGTGTGGCTCTGAAGCGACAGGGGAGAGAGTTTATCGGACTCTGCCCGTTCCACGACGACCACAAGCCGTCGATGGCCGTCAGCCCGCAAAAGCAGATTTTCAAATGCTGGGCCTGCGGCGCCGGCGGCGACGTCATCAAGTTCGTGCAGATGCTTCAGCGGGTTGATTTCCGCGAGGCATTGCGGATTCTCGCCCAGCGCGCCGGCATCGACCTGCGCGACTCGCCCGAAGACCGGGCCCACCGCGACCAGCGCGAAGCCATTCGCCCCATCCTCGATTGGGCCCGGGAGCACTTCATCCGCAATCTGACCGGCTCCGCCGGCCAGTCCGCCCGCGAATACGCCGCGCGCCGCGGCCTGAAGCAAGAGACGATCGAGCGATTCGGCATCGGCCTGGCGCTGCCCGGCCGGGATGACGTGCTAAACACCGGCCGGCGCAGCGGCCTGTCGCCGGAACAGCTCGAAAACGCCGGACTTGTCGCAACCTCAGAAGACGGAAGGGTTTACGATCGTTTTCGCGATCGCCTGATGTTCCCCATCGCCGATGCCTCTGGCCGCTGTATCGCCTTCGGCGGCCGCACGCTCTCGGACGACCGGGCGAAGTATCTCAACTCGCCCGAGACGGCACTTTTCCAGAAGTCCCGCACGCTCTTCGCCCTCGACCGCGCCCGGGCGGCCATCGCCCGCAAGCGCGAGGTCATCGTCGTCGAGGGTTATCTCGACGCCATCCTTCTGCACCAGTTCGGCTTCGAGCACGTCGTCGCGACCCTCGGCACCGCCCTCAGCGACGGCCACGTCCGTCTCCTGCGCTCCCTGGCCACCAGCGTACTGCTCTGCTTCGACTCGGACGAAGCCGGCCTGCGGGCGGCCGATCGCGGCGCCGAAGTCGCCCTGCGGCATGGATTGGACGTCCGAGTTGTCGCCATGGTAGACGGGAAAGACCCGGCAGATTGCGTATTATCGACCGGAGCAGAGGGTTTTGAGCGTCGTTTGCAATCGTGTCAGGACGCGCTAGAATTCAGGTGGCAACGCACGCTTCAGGCTTACGAAGCGGCCGGGCCGCAGGCGCGACGTGCGGCTGTCGAGGACTTCGTGAGCTTCGTTGCGCGGGCGTCCGCAGGTGGCGGAATCGACCCGCTGGCGAAGGGGTTATTGGTCGGCCGGATCGCCGAGCTTCTGGCGCTTCCGGCGCGGAGCGTGTATGAGCTGCTAGCCAGGACGAGAGTATCCGCGCCGGCAGAAGCGCGACAGACGTCGGACATTTCTGAATCGTCGGCGTACGCTGCTTCGCTCAGGGGGCTGCCCGCGGGACTGGTATCCGCAGTCGAGGCGCTATTTGGAGTCGTCTTGCACGATCCGCCGCAGTATGCGTCGGCCGGAGTCGTCCTGACGACGGTTTCGGGGCTGAATGAGGGTTGGAAGCGGCTCGCCGCGATCCTCGACCGGCTTGCGGAACGCAGCGAGTTGAATCGAGCGGCCGTCGTCGCCGAGTGCGACGACGCCGTGCTATGTGAGCTGGTGGCGCGGGCGAGCGACCTGCTGGCGGACCCGCAGCGGGCCGCGGCGGCGATGGACGCCGGCGCGCTGTGCGCTGAGTTGATGCAACGCGTCCGGGCGGAGCTGGACCTGCTGCGGGTCGGCCACCTGCGCGGGCGGCTGGGGCGCGACGCAGACGGTGTTGAGCAGGCCGCGGCGTACGAGATGCTGCTGCGGCTGGGGCGGACTCAGAGCGGCCTGTTGGGCAGCGAGGCGCGTGTGGCGCCGGTCTTGCCAGGGTCGTGAGGATCTGCGGGGCCATGACGGAGATTGGGTGCTTTCGCGTGAATGGACTGCGGGCAGAGCGGTCGGCCGACGTGCCGCGGCGGGGAGCGGTTGGCTCTCCGGGGCGGCAAGCGTCGCCGGCCGGTGATTCCGTTCACGCAGAACGCGCGACGGCAGAGACGTCGGCGGATTCAGGCGGTTGGATACGGGACTGCGCGAGAGCCGCGGTTCGAGGGAGTTGGTGAATGTCGACGGTGGTTGTCACGGATATCGATCCGATTGAGCATTGTGTCAACGGCCTGATCGAGCTGGGCAAGGTGCGCGGCTACCTGACCTGGGAAGAGCTCAACGAGACTCTGCCCGACGAGGCCATCTCCCCTGAGAAGCTCGAAAGCGTTCTGAACCGAATCGAGCAGACCGGCATCCGCATGATCGACGAGATCGAGGCGGACAAGCTGCGCGACGCCGACCGCAAGAAGTCCGGCACGCTCGAAGGCGGCGAGAGCCTCGACGAAGTGACCGAAGCCGACCTGGCCGAGGCCACGGCCCGCCGCATCGACGATCCGGTCCGCATGTATCTCACCCAGATGGGTGAGATTCCCCTTCTGGCGCGCGAGGAAGAGATCGCGCTGGCCAAGAAGATCGAGCTGACGCGGATGGCCTTCCGCCGCAAGGTGCTCGAGAACGACCATTGCATGCACCAGGCCGTCGAGCTGATGCAGGCCGTCGCCGACGGCCGCATGCCCTTCGACCGCACGATGAAGATCTCCACGACCGAGAGCATGGCCAAGGCGACCATCGTCAAGCGTCTGCCGGCCAATCTCGCCACGGTCCGCAAGCTGCTCGAGCTGAACCAGACCGACTGGGCCGTCCTGCGCGAGGGTCGCACCACCGCGGCCGTCCGCAAATCCGCCCAGGACCGCATCACCCAGCGCCGCCGCCGGGCGGTCACGCTGCTGGAAGAGCTGCCGATCCGCACCAGCCGCATCACGCCGATGCTGCGCAAGATGAACTCGATCGCCAGCAAGATGGAGCTGCTTCAGCGCGAGCTGAACAAGCGCGAGCGGCCCGCCGACGAGCTCGAGGCGATGAAGGACGAGCTGGCCGGCCTGATGGACCTGGTCATGGAGCGGCCGGAGGATCTGCGCGGCCGCGTCGAGGCGGCCCAGAAGGTGCTCGGCGAGTACGAGGAGGCCAAGCGCCGCCTGGCCGGCGGAAACCTGCGCCTGGTGGTCAGCATCGCCAAGAAGTACCGCAACCGCGGCCTGGCCTTCCTCGACATCATCCAGGAGGGCAACACCGGCCTGATGCGCGCGGTCGACAAGTACGAATACCGCCGCGGCTACAAGTTCAGCACCTACGCGACCTGGTGGATTCGCCAGGCCATCACCCGGGCGATCGCCGACCACGCCCGCACGATCCGCATCCCGGTTCACATGATCGAGACGATGAGCCGGCTGCGCAACATCAGCAAGCGGCTGCTCCAGGATCTCGGCCGCGAGCCGACGATCGAGGAGATCGCGATCGAGGCCAAGATGCCGGTCAGCGAGGCCCGCCGCGTGATGAAGATCAGCCGCCACCCGATCTCGCTCGACCGTCCGGTCGGCGAGAGCGAGGACAGCTACTTCGGCGACTTCATCGAGGACGACAAGGCTGAGAGCCCGGTCAGCACGGCGACCAACGAGATGCTCAAGGACCGCATCGAGGCGGTGCTCAAGACGCTGACCTACCGCGAGCGCGAGATTATCAAGCTGCGCTACGGCATCGGCGACGGCTACACCTACACGCTCGAGGAGGTCGGCAAGATCTTCAAGGTAACGCGCGAGCGCGTCCGCCAGGTGGAGGCCAAGGCGATCCGCAAGCTCCAGCACCCGGTCCGGGCCCGCAAGCTGGAAGGCTTTCTCGACAAGATGAAGGCCACTCATTAGAGCGCCCGGCTTCCCGGCCTGCTTCCGCGGAACGCGCGGTACCGGCCGGCGGGGATGGGCAAGCGCAGCTTGCCCGTGAGCCCGCTGATCCGAGCATGGGGGACCGGTCTCTGGCCGGTCGCTGGGCGACAGGTCTCCGACCTGTCGCGCTCTTGCCGGGCCGGTGCGAGAGTTCTCCGCGGATGCGAGAATTTTTTCTCGCACTGCCCTGGTGCGAGATTCCTTTCTCTCACCCCCTCAATCTACTAAAACCTCGACTGGGCCATCCGTTCACTTGCTCGCGATCGCCCGTCCCGCCACAAACCCGCTGCTCCAGGCCCACTGAAAGTTGAACCCCCCGATCCGTCCGTCCACGTCCAGAATCTCCCCCACCAGGAACAACCCCGGGCAGCAGCGCGACGCCATGCTCCCCGGGTCGACCTCGCGCAGCGGTACACCTCCCGCCGTCACCTCCGCAGACGTGTACCCCCGGCTGTCCCGCACCGGCAACGGCTACTCGCGTCGGTGGTTAATCCGGTGCAGCGCTGCCCACTCGCAGGGAGAAGTGAATCGGAGTAGATTCTGAATTATCGGACTTCACCTGTAAACCCTGTCACGACAATGGGTTAAATCCCCCAACGATCGCCGGCTCGGTCCTGGCTGCAGAAAAATCAACAAGTTTCCTAAGTCTCCTTGCAAGGTCGTGGAATGGTGCGATAATTCTAAGAAGGTGCGGCGTGTCGGGTCGGCACTTCGGCACTTCGGCACTTCGGCACTTCGGCACTTCGGCACTTCGGCACGAGAGAGGAGTTTTGCGTATGTCTGTCCGCGAGATTCTTTCGTGGGTGCCTTTGGGTGCCCTACCGATACTCACGGGTGGCGGCTACGGGACTCTGCAGGATCATCGTTGCTTGTATGGGAGTTCAGGCTGTGGTTCCGACTTCAGTTGCTCCGCCGGCAGCGGCACATGTCCGGATCTCTCGACCTGGGTCAGCAAAGATGGCACGAAGGTGCCATACAATATATGCGTAAGCAAACCGAACTTCACCTGTGAGCTGATTCCGGTCGTCTGTCATTATGAAAGACATTACATCGACGCCGGCTGCGGTACGATTTGCGAGTTGATCAATACTACGACGCCTGGCTGTTTGTGAGTGGGGCGACTAGCCAGGTCGGCCACGGGCATAAGCACAGGAGTTTCGCCGATGTCTTCGTCTCTCAACTGCAAGTGCCACTGTGGTGCGCTTCTTTGCATACTGGTCATCGGTGTCGGCGTTTCCGGCGCGCAGCAGCCGTCGATCTCCGACTCTGCCGAATCGAATGTTCTCTCCGCACTCGTTCGGCAAGAGGAATCTCTAGCCGAACTCAGTGCCGTGTGGCGTTACACCCTTGAGGAGAATCGTGAGGGGGCCGGCGGGGCGATAACTCGTGCCGTCGTTCACGCCACAGTACGCTGGGTGCGGAGTGGTCTCAATGAGCGGCTCACGTACGTTTTTGATCTTCCCCAGAGCCAGTACCATGTCGACGACCTATCGAAAAGCGTGTTGCGCGATCCCCGGTTCTTGGATGCGAGTTTCTACTTTGACGGTCAGATTCTCACTACGCACTATCTCGCATCCCGGCAAGTCGTGAGGGAACCCGCAGCTCGGATGTTCGCTTATGGGCCCGCCCCAGCGGATTTCCTGATGATCTACGGGCGTCCATTGCGCACGCACCTTGAGAGCGGCGCGCGCGTCACAGCCCTGGAAGGCAGCGGAGCTTCGCGAATTCTCACGCTTGAGATTCCTTTACCGTCGGGTCCCCGAGCGGTCGAGATCGAAGTTGACTCAGCGCAAGGGCTCATTACGCGGTGGACGGATACGGAGACTCGAAGGGAGGTTTCCCTGTCGTGGGGCAGCGATGGAACGTCCGGCACGTGGATTGTCACGCATGCCACGATGCTGATTCCGCAAGCTAACAAATCGTTCATGCTGGAACTTCTGGAGCGGTCGGACTCGCCGGTCACATTGAAGGATGTGGCGTTTCAATTCGAAGCAGGCATGCTTGTAGGAGATTACTCAAGACGAACCAAGGCTCCAAGCGCCGAACCGGAGGTCTATAAGATCAATTCGGACGGGGAGCGCGAACCGGTTATCCTCATCGGCGAGGCGAAGCCGGCGACGCGCGCCCAAACGGCCGCTGTCGCCCTTGTAGTCGTCCTGTTTCTCGGAACTATCACTTTGTTCCGGGTTGTCCAGTCGCGAAGCACTTGACTGCGTCAAATGCTGGAATCTGGAGCAGGCGGAAAGTTGGTTGGGTTTTTTGTCCCGCGTACCGATTTCTTTGATATTGCTGCAGACAGGGCTTGGAGGAGTGTTTTTATTCGCAGGCGCGATGAAGCTGATTGTTGGTGATGACGGCGTTAAGACGTCCCTTGTTGGTGCCGGCATTGATCATCCGGCGACTGTCGCGTTCATTTCAGTTAGCGTTCCTTATGTGGAGATTGTGCTTGGCGCATGGGTGGCAATTGGAGTTCTGCCACGACTAGCCGTCGGGTCGAGTATTGCATTTCTTTCCGCTGCGACCATGGCGCTGGTTTCGCTTGGCATATCGTCGGGTTGGAGTGTGACGTGTTATTGCACAGGACTGAGAATCGGGGACCCGGTTGGTGTTGCAGTCGTCCGAAATCTGCTCCTCTTGGCTGTTGCCATCTCGATTGCGCGGCGCGTAGGTGCGGCTCATCCGAAGGTGCTGCTCGCGTCGAATGACAGCACCTGCCGCACGGCTGCTACGTGAGGGCTATCGGTGCTAGTCAACGCGCTGCCCGTCCCGCCACAAACCCGCTGCTCCAGGCCCACTGAAAATTGAACCCCCCGATCCGTCCGTCCACGTCCAGAATCTCCCCCACCAGGAACAACCCCGGGCAGCAGCGCGACGCCATGCTCCCCGGGTCGACCTCGCGCAGCGGTACACCTCCCGCCGTCACCTCCGCATACGTGTACCCCCGGCTGTCCCGCACCGGCAACGGCCACTCCGTCAGCGCATGCACCAGCCGCCGCCGCGCGCCCCGCTCCAGATGCGCCAGCGGAACCTGCGACGCGATCCCCAGCTCCGCCAGCAGCGCATCGGCCACCCGCGCCGGCAAACTCTCGGCCAGCACATTGTGCAGCGCCCGCCGCGGTTGACGGCCCGCCAGCTCGATCCACCACGCCTCCTCGCGCTCGAAATCGCGGCCCGGCCGAAAGCTCAGCGTCAGCCGCACCGTCCGACCCTCCAGTCGCGCCCGATGCCATAACCCCGACGCATCCAGCACCACCGGCCCGCTCACCCCGAAATGCGTCCACAGCAGCGAGCCGCGCAGCCGCTCCGGCCGCCGGCCCTCCACGTGCACCGCCAATTCCGCCTCGTGCGAGACGCCGGACAGCGGCCGGTGAAACTCGCCCTCCAGCACGAGCGGCACCAGCGCGGGCGTTGTCGGCGTGATCGTGTGCCCCAGCCGCCTCGCCAGCTCATATCCGCCGCCGTCGCTGCCCGTCTTCGGCAATGACCTCCCACCCGTCGCCAGTACCACCCGCCCCGCCCGCAGCCGGCCGGCCGAGCTGATGATCACGAACTCGCCCCGGCCGGCATGGTCCGCCGCCCGCTCGATTCCCGTCACGCGGTGTTCGGTCAACAGCGCGACACCCTGCCGCGCCGCCTCCGCCAGAAGCGCCGCGACGACCGCCCGCGCACTGTTCGAGTTCGGGAACAGCTTGCCGTGCTCCTCCTCGTGCACGCGAACGCCGATCTCCTCGAAAAATGCCAGGGTCTGCTCGACCGTGAACGCCGCCAGCACGCGCCGCACCGCATTCCGGCTCGAGCTGCGGAAGTCGTCGGCCGTCACCACGCGGTTGGTGAGGTTGCAGCGCCCACCGCCCGACACGAGGATCTTCGCCCCCAGCTTGCGAGCCGAATCCAGCGCGGCGATCCGCAGCCCCGGCCGCTGCCGCGCGGCGAAGATCGCCGCGGCCAGGCCGGCCGCTCCAGCCCCTACCACCGCCACGTCGAATGCCGGGTGCATCTCTCGCTGCCAGTGCGCGCTTGGCGCTCGTCCTCGGGCGTCGCCCCGCCCGTTGCCGCCGCGTTTGCGCCCGGAGAATGTACTCGACAGTCGGTCCGGCCACTGTGGGTGCCACCGCTCTCGAGCAGTGCGAGCCAGTCACGCACTCGTCCGGGAGCGCGGGCGTCTCGCCCGCAATCAGATCCGTACCGCGCGCAGATGATCTGAGCCGCGGCCGCCAGTCTGTTCCCCGCTCCCTTACGGTCGCCGCTCGGAGCGGGCGGGACAGCCGCCCGCCCCGATGCGCCCGGCTCGATGCGCGCGGCTCGAATCCGGAAGACAATCAGGCGAAAGCTGACAGCGGTGCCGGGCGAGCATACATTGCCGCACCATGGGCAGCGCAGCGCACAAGCGGATCGTGATGGTCGGCGGCGGACTGGCCGGGCCGCTGCTGACCACGCTCCTGGGTCGGGCGGGACACCAGATCGATCTCTATGAGCGGCGGCCGGACCCGGCCGGCGGAAAGGTCGCGGGCGGGCGGTCGATCAACCTGGCGCTGTCGACCCGCGGGCTGGACGCGCTGGAGCGGATCGGCCTGCGCGACGAGGTCATGCGGCTGGCGGTGCCGATGCGCGGGCGAATGATCCATCCGCCCGGCGGCGGCGAGCCGGTCTATCAACCCTACGACCGCGACCCGGCCCGCTGCATCAACTCCGTCTCACGCAGCGAGCTGAACATCGCCACGCTGGCCGCGGCGCGGAGTCTGCCCAACGTGGCCGTACACTTCGAGCGGCGCTGTGCGGACGTGGACCTGGACGGGCCGGCCGCGGAGATCGTCGACGTCCGCACGGGGCACCGGGAGCGCGTCGCGGGCGATGTCCTGATCGGCGTAGACGGGGCCTATTCGGCGGTGCGGGCGGCGATGCAGCGGCGCGAGCGGTTCGACTACGCGCAGCAGTATCTCGGGCACGGGTACAAGGAATTGACGATTCCGCCCGGTCCGGGGGGCGAGCATCGCATGGCCCGCGAGGCGCTGCACATCTGGCCGCGGCGCAGCTTCATGATGATCGCCCTGCCGAACCCGGACGGCTCGTTCACGTGCACGCTGTTTTACCCGTTCGAGGGTCCGCGGAGCTTCGCCGCACTGCGAAGCGACGCGGACGTGATGCGCTTCTTCGAGGATGAGTTTCCCGATGCCGTTCCGCTGATGCCGGATATCGTCGGGCAGTTTCGGTCTAATCCGACCGGCTCGATGTTGACGGTTCGGTGCGGGCCGTGGCACGTGGACGGACGCGTCGTGCTGGTCGGCGATGCGGCCCACGCGGTGGTGCCGTTCTACGGTCAGGGGATGAACGCGGCCTTCGAGGATTGCGTGGTGCTGACCGACTGCCTCGAGTCAAGCGGCGGGGATTGGGGGTCGGCGATTGCGGCCTACGCTGCGGGCCGCCGGCCGCACGCCGAGGCGCTGGCGGACCTGGCGTTGATGAACTTCATCGAAATGCGCGACAAGACCGGCTCGCGGCTCTTCCGGGCCTACAAGAAGCTTGACCGGACGCTGCACGGGCTGGCCCCGGGTGTGTACACGCCGCTGTATACGATGGTGTCGTTCACGCGGACGCCGTATGCGGACGCGGTGCGGCGGGCGCGGCGGCAGGACCGTGTCGTCTGCACGACGGTCGCGGCGCTGGCGATCCTGCTGGTCGGTGGCTTGCTGGGCTGGGCGCTCGGCAGGCAGTGGGTCGGCTTTCTCGCCGCGGCCGTGCTCGTGGCGGCCGTGTGGGGTATCTACCGTCGGCAGCGATCACGGGATGAGGCGGTGCTGCGCGAGATCGGCGTGCGCTGGCTGTAGGAGCGCGGGAAGCGGCGAGAGGGGATCGAGCTCGAGTTCCAGTGTGCTCAAGCAGAAAGGCGGGCCGGGCAAGGCTGTCCGGCGCCGCCTTTCTGGATTCTGGTTCGTGAACGCCGGATCAGAAGCTGGGCGACTCCTCGAACGCCGCCGGGAACTGCGTCTCGCTGCCGCCGGGGGCGGTGAGGAAGTCGAAATCGGTCAGGTCGAACGAGTCGCACTCGCCGCCGGTCGCCAGGCTGTGCATCGAGAGGTCGACGCAGACCTGCGAGAAATCCACCTCGATGCGTCCGCCGGTCGACTGGGCCGAGGCGAGCGCGTAGGGCTCGCCGCGGCGGAAGTGCGTCGAAAAGACGAAGGAGGAGAAGCCGGGGACGCTCTCGCTGAAACTGCTGTTGGAGCGGACGGTCTTCTCGACCGAGCCGTCCTCGTACGTGCGCACGTCGACGCGCTGTAAGCCGATGGACATCGTGTGATACTCATTGACGGCGCCGCTGAGGTAGGCCTCATTCCACTTGTGCGCGTCGTTGGTGCGGTCCCAGCGGACGAAGAACTGGAAGTCTTCGCGGTCCGAGCCGTTCGCGGCCGCGGGGTGAGCCCACATCCGGCCGGAGCCGAGGTTGCTGTCGCTCGGGCGCTGGTCGATCAGCGCGCAGAGGAAGCGCTCGTAGCCCTCGCCGCGGTCGACCCAGATGCGGACGGCGACCGGCAGATCGAAGGCGTTGCCCGAGCCATCGGGGTTGCCGTCGCCGTCGACGTCGAAGGCGCCGAAATCGGCCTTGAATTCGACGGTCTGGCCGCCGGAGAGGAACTGGCCGCTGACCTGCGTCTGCGACGGGTCGTCGAGGAAAAAGCGAACGCGGCGGGCGAGCGCGAGTGAGCGATTCGCCAGGCGATGGAAGCTGTTGACGATGTTGGCGCTGGTCAGGATGGTGCGGCGGACGCCGGTGTAGTCCTCGCCGAGTGCTTCATGGACGCCCTTGGCGGCCAGCTCGGTCGTGTCGTCGGGGAGCTCGTCGATCTCGAGCTCGAGGTCCTCGGGAAAGATCTCATCGACAGGCGAATCGTCGTCGTCACCGGTGTCGTCGCCGTCCGTGTCGTCTCCGTCCGCATCGTCGCCGTCATCTACGTCGCCCGAGTCGGGCAGGAAGTCCTCCAGGTTGAACGAGGGAAGCGACGTGCAGCCGACCCAGAGGCCGAATGCGGCGAGCAGAGAAGAACCGATGAGCCAGTGAAATCCGCGCATGCGAGAAACTCCTTGTGATTCGGCGAAGCGGCCCGCGAGCCACGGGACCCCGGTCGCCTGAACGAAGTTGGCGGCCCGGGGGTTGCGAGAACCGTCCGCGGCCGGCCCGACCCGAGAAAGAAACACCGGGCCGCGGCTCGTCTGAAGTGATCAACGGCGAGCCGCGCGCTCTATTGCGTGTAGATCGGCTTGCGGCGGCCGCGGGTCGAACCGCGGGTCACAGAACAGCGCGGTCTGAAGCGAGTTTTAACACACGGCGCGGATCCTGCGCATCCGGCGGGCCGCGGCACCGGCCGCGGGTCGGCTGCGCGAGCGCATCTGCGGGACGGGCGATGACACTTGTCGCAGGGTGCGGCGAGTGGATCGAGGATCGCCCGCCGCGCACTACCTGGAGACTCTTGCGAGACTAGTGTAGCTGGTTAAGAACCCCGCAACATGGGGAGCGCGGCGGTTTGGCCCGCAACTCGCCCCGAACCTCGGCAGACGCGTGCCCCGCGCTCTCCGAGCCGTGATGCAGTTTTTGCGACGGAAATCACTCGATGGGGCGGAATGTGGCCGGGTCGAGCCCCTCGGCCCGCACGAGGGCGATAAACTCCTCGCCGCATTCCGGGCAGACGCGCAGGTGCTGGGCGACCTGCTGGAGAGGCGGCGAGAGCTCACCGCCATCCGCGACGGCCCGCAGGTATGCCGCCACGCGGCCGAGAAGCTGCTCGCAGTCGATCTCCTCGCCGGTCGTCTCGGCGACGATCCGTGCCAGCTCGGCAAGTTTTTCGTTGGTCGGCCGCATGATCATCTCATTCTAGTTCGCGTCCGAGAGCACTTCCATGACGGCGGCCGCATCGTAGCCGGCGCGGCCGAGGGCTGTCTTGAGCTTCTTGCGGGCGTCGTGCGAGAGCTTGTAGATCGCGCCGGGGGTCGTCGAGAGCGACTCGGCGAGCGAGACCTGCGGGATTCCCTCCAGTTCGGCCAGCAGCACCTGCCGCTGGCGCGGGGTCAGTTGCTCGTTGATCGCGGATTGCAGGGCGGCGAGCAGCTCGCCGCGCAGGCCTGGCGCCGCGACGGGAGGCTGCGGGTCGGCGAACTGGTCCAGCAGCGCGTCGACCCGCGGCGAAGTCCACCGGCGGCGTCGCAGCTCGGTCAGACTGAGGCGGACGGCGACCGCCATGGCCCAGGTCGTAAGGCGGCTGTCCCCGCGGAAGGAATCGAGCCGCTCGAGCACGCGCAGAACGGCGTCCTGCGTGAAGTCATCGAGATCGGCTTCGTTCACATCGGATCGGCCGGCCAGCGCCGCCGCCAGGCCGCTGCGGATTCGTTCGCGGAGCGCCGAGAGGGCTTCGGCGCGCCCGCTCTTCAGAGCGGCCAGCCAGCCGTCATTGGACAACGTCCGCGTTGTGGCTGCCCGCACCGGCATGCATCGCACCCGCTTCCCGCCTGTTGGATGACGGCAAGCGAGACCTCGTCACACCGATCGCGAATCTTGATCACGGCCGTAAGGTCCGGGCGGCGAAGCGCGTCAGAGGGGCAACCGGATAGGACGGCCCGAGGCGCGTTGCCCGGGCGACCGCCGGGAGGAACACCGAAACACGGAGAGCAAGATGCCGCGACTGAAAGCGCTGACCAACGAACAGGCGGACGGTAAGGCACGGACGCTGTTGGAAGGCGTCCACAAGAAGCTGGGAACGGTTCCGAACATTCTGCGGACGATGGCCCATTCGCCGGCTGTGCTGGAGGCGTATCTGGGCTTCAGTGGCGGGCTTTCGAAGGGATCGCTCTCGACGAAGCTGCGCGAGCAGATCGCGCTGGCGGTGGGCGAGGCGAACAATTGCCAGTACTGCCTTTCGGCGCATTCAGCGATGGGCCGCGCGGCCGGGCTGAACGATGCGGAGATCGCCGAGAGCCGCCGTGGGCGGTCGCAGGATTCGCGGACGGCGGCCGTACTGAGTTTCGGCCGCCAGGTCGTCGCGGAGCGCGGCTGGGTCGGTGATGCGGATGTCGAGAAGCTGCGCTCGGCCGGTCTGAGTGACGGCGAGATCGCCGAGGTCGTGGCGAACGTGGCGCTGAATCTGTTCACGAACTACTTCAACCATGTGGCCGGGACGGAGGTCGACTTCCCGAAGGTCGAGAAGCTGGAGCCCGCAGCGGCCTGCGCGTACTGACGCCGTGACCGGGCCGCGTGGGGTCAGCGGCAGGGCACGGCGGCGGCCGCCGAGGATCGCTGCGACGAAGCGGCCAGGTGCTCGATCGATAGACACGCGCTCCCTGCGATGGCGGCCGCGGGCCGGGTGTGTGGCCCGGCTCGCGGTCGTCGTGGAGCGGCCCAGGGTGGTCCATGAGGATTCGGATCAAACGCGTGTATGAGGCGGCCAGCAACGAGGACGGTGTGCGGATCCTGGTGGATGGGCTCTGGCCGCGGGGTTTGAAGAAGGAGGCGGCGCGAGTGGATGTGTGGCTGCGCGAAGTGGCGCCGTCGGCGGGGTTGCGGCGATGGTTCGGGCATGAGCCGTCCAGGTGGAGTGAGTTCCGCCGGAGGTACTTCGCAGAGCTTCGCGAGCGGGAGGCGGCGGTTCGGCAGATTCGGGACGTGGCGGAGCGAGAGACGGTGACGCTGCTTTTCGCGGCCAAAGACGAGGCGTGCAACAACGCCGCCGCGCTGCGCGAATTCCTGCTCACGAGGGCATAATCGCGAGCTTGCGCGCGCCGTGAGCCCACACACCGCATGCGCCGTTGGGTGGCACATGCTGAAGCGTGGCGCACGATCAGAACCCCGTCCGCCGAGCACGGGGTCCGTTGAATGCCCGGCGGCCTGCCGCACGCCGCGCCGGGTCTGCCGCTGGTGCGAGATTCCATCTCGCACCCAACAATCTGAAGGAGAAAGCGTATGTCCGTAGCGATCGTAACGGGTGCATCGAGCGGAATCGGGCTGGCGATCGCCAAGGCGCTGGCCGGGCGGGGGTACGCGATCGTGGCGAACTCGCGCCGCATCTCGCGGGATCACCCGAGCGTGGCGGAGATCGGGGCGGAGCGGATCGTCGTCGTGCCGGGGGACGTGGGCGAGGCGGCGGTCGCCCGGCGAGTCTTCGAGACCGGCGTGGCGGAGTTCGGCGAGGTCGACCTGCTCGTCAACAACGCGGGCGTCTTCATACCCCGGCCGTTCGCCGACTACACGGAGGACGATTTCGAGACGCTGATCTCCACGAACGTGCGGAGCTTCTTTCACCTGACGCAGCATGCGCTGC
Source organism: uncultured Planctomycetales bacterium (assembly GCA_964643885.1). Lineage (GTDB taxonomy): Bacteria > Planctomycetota > Phycisphaerae > UBA1845 > Fen-1342 > CAADGL01. Next base: position 1,066 of record CAZXUI010000092.1, on the reverse strand, counting down.
GGCGCATGGTGTCGCGCGGGCGGGGTCACATCGTGAATATCACGACTTCGCTGGCGGAAAACCCGTTGAAGGCCGTGCCGAGCGTGCTGCCGATTCTCACCAAGGGCGGGTTGAACGCGGCGACGCGGGCGCTGGCGCTGGAAGTGGCCGGGGCGGGCGTGCGCGTCAACGCCGTCTCGCCGGGAATCATCCGCACGCCGATGCACGCCCCGGAGATGCACGCGTTTCTGGCCACGCTGCACCCCGTCGGGCGGATGGGGGATGCGGAAGATGTCGCGCGGGGCGTGCTCTATCTGGAGGATTCGCCCTTCGTAACCGGCGAGATCCTGCATGTGGATGGCGGAGCGTGGAGCGGTCGCTGGTAGGCTGCGTGCCGGCCGAAGGGCCGGGGCCTCGTCGAAAGGAGACGTCTCGATGCCGTATGTGAGTGTTCAGATCACGCGCGAGCCGCGCGCGACGGCGGAGCAGAAGGCGCAGGTCATCGCCGGCGTGACGGACGTGCTGGTCCGCGTACTGGGCAAGAATCCGGCGACGACATTCGTCGTGATCGAGGAGATCGAGGAGGAGAACTGGGGGATCGGCGGCGAGCCGGTGAAGGAGCGGAGAAGGCGGGGGTGAGGGCCCGGCCGCAGATCCAGCGCGATGACTCAAATTGAGGCGCGTTGCGACGCCTAGCGCGCGTCGGAGAGCGCCGCGGCCGGCTCCGGCTCCGCGGCCGACTCGACCGACGGACACGTACACACCAGGTGCCGGTCGCCGTAGACGTTGTCGATCCGCCCGACGGCCGGCCAGAACTTGTGCTCGGCCAACCACGTGGCCGGGAACGCCGCCTGCTGCCGCGAGTAGGCGTGCGGCCAGTCGTCGGCGGCGACGGCCACCGCCGTATGCGGAGCGCTGCGGAGGGGGTTGTCCTCGCGGCTGAGTTTGCCCTGCTCGATCGCGCGGATTTCGGCCCGAATCGCAATCAGCGCGTCGCAGAGGCGGTCCAGCTCCTGTTTGGACTCGCTCTCCGTGGGCTCGATCATCAGCGTGCCGGGCACCGGCCAGCTCATCGTCGGGGCGTGGA
>CAZXUI010000091.1:0-16949 GCA_964643885.1 uncultured Planctomycetales bacterium | reverse complement strand
TTGCCGCCGCCTTGAGACTGGGCGACTGGCCTCTGGCCGGCCGCCGTCCGGCCGCGGAGCGGCCGAGGGCGCTGGCCACGGGTGAAGCGAGTCCGCCGCCAGGCGGACGAGCGCAACCCGTGGGTCGCGTCGCTCCCCCCTTTCGTATTTTTGGGGCCCCGCGTCGCGGATCACAGCACAAAAGGGACAATCTCGCCACGCATTCTCACCCAACACGGCGACCGCCCCGATCGCCATCCTGGATGAAGACCGGTGGGTCCTGTGGACGCTAACCGCCGCCGGCAGGGCAGCTCCGCGACCGGTCGGAGACCGGTCCCCCATTCTCGCACGAGCGTGACCGGCGGCGCGTGGCGCGTGGAACGCGCCCTCCGGTATGCCTCTCCGAGCGTGCAGACGGGTGCTCGAAAGCTCTGCCGCACGCTTTCAGGGTGTGCGGCGCGGCCGGCGGGCACACAGGGCCGCGTGCGCTGGCCCGTGGCTGAAGGGCAGTGGCACGCTGTGCGTGTCGGCGGCAGAAGTAGGGTGATGTCATGCAGCGCGTGTGCGGGCAGCGCGCCGCCCCCAGCCCGCTCCCTCACGGTCGCGGCTCGGATCATGCGGGCGGGGCGCCCACGATCAGAACCGCCGCGCCAAGCGGCGGGCCTCCTCACGGTCGCGGCTCGGATCATGCGGGCGGGACGCCCACGATCAGAACCCGCCGCGCCAAGCGGCGGGCCTCCTGGCGATCAAGAGACCCGGTGCTTGGCGCGGCGGGTTCTGAGACGGGCGAGACGCCCGTACCACCCGGATGATGGCGGGCGGGACGCCCGCGCTCCCCATGTTGCGGACTCTTGACCATCTGCACTAGGTATCGTAGGTGAGCCGCGTGATCAACCCGCGGTGCTGAGGGAACTGAGCGATCAGCGCCGCACGCTCGGCCAGCCGGAACCGGCCGAACTCGAATGGCGGCGCGCAGAGGTTGCTGCCGAACGCGAACGGCTCGCCCGGCGGCAGCTCGGCCGCCTGCCAGAGGGCCCGGCCGACCGCCACCACCGGCCGCTCGCCGCGGGCGACGTTGCCACCCAGGCGATGCAGCCTGTGTGAGCCGTCGGCTTCGATCACATGCAGCCAGAGCCGGCCGGCGTGAATCAGCCACAGCTCCTCGTTGTTGAGGACCTGGTGAAAGGCGGAGATCGCCCCGGGTAGAAACAGCCAGTGGCCGCAGGTGCGGTGCGCATCGCGATGCGTCTCGACGAACTTCGGGCCTTCGGGATGATCGTACCAGTCATAGGCGGCCAGCAGTGCGTCGATGCTCGCCGCCGGCGTCGCTCCCGCGGCCCCGCGAGACTCGGGCGTGCGGCCGGTCCCGCGAACCGCCGCGAGCAACCCGGCCGGCGGGTCGAAACGTCCGTCGGGGCGCGGCGGGAACTCTATCACCCGCAAAACCGCCGCCAGCGGGATCGGGCCGTGCACATGCGGGTAACGGTTGGTCGAATTCGGCGCAGGTTCCTCGGAAATGGGATGCGTGACGCGTGCGGCGTCGAGCTCCAGCAGCACCAGGTCGTTGCGGGCGGCGAAGAGCTCATTCGTGACGGTCACGAGCTGTTCCGCGTAGGCGCAGTGTGTGACTTGCGGATGGCCGGCACGCGGCCCATCCGGGTCGTGCGGTGATTCAGTACCGGGTGTCGGCTCGAGCCGGCCGGCGGCGAGCTCGGCCAGCCGGTCGTGCGTGGTGATGTGATAGATCGGCCGCATGCCGCGATGATAGAGGCGTAGCGCGGGCCGGGACAATCGTTGCGTGTGCGGCGGGCACTCGCCGGTGCCGCGACGAGCATCAGCCGGCCTGTTCCGACAACTCCTGAAGGCTGGGGATCAGCCGCGCGATCTGGATCTGAAGGAAGTTGAAGAGGAAGTGTGCGATCGTCACGGCCGTCAGGCTGCGTGAGAGCAGAAAGCACAGGCCGAAGGCAAGTCCCACCGCGAAGGTCTGCAAGCCGCCGGTCCAGCCCTGGGCGGGGATGTGCAGCGCGCCGAAAAGGAGCGACGAGACCAGCAGGGCGGCCGCAGCGCTGCCGGTCAGACGGCGGAGATAGGTCAGCAGCAGCCCGCGGAAGACGAGCTCCTCGTGGACTGCGACGAGCAGGAGAATCACCAGGAGCACCGCGGTATTGATCTCCGGGAAGTACTGGACGAATTCCATCTTGCGGATCAGATCGTCGAGCGTGTCGGGGAAGAGAATGCTGATGATGGCCACGAGCGGGACGGTGACGAGCAGGGCGATGTAGGCGGCGACCAGTCCGACGAGCGTCCAGGCGGCCTGCTGAAGCGGGCGGTCGGCGTGCAGGCCGAATTCGGCCGGCGCCAGGCGGTGGCGGGCCAGGAGGTAGAGGGCCAGGCCGGCCGCGAGGGCGAACTCGAAGAGCTTTCCGACCAGGAGGACTTCGGGCGTCGGTGCCGGCATGGTGGCGGGGTCGGGCTGGCCGGGCTGGACCTGCGGCAGGGCGGTCATGAGCGCGGGTGCGGCGTAGCCGTAGACCAGTGCGGTCAGCAGGACGAGGAAGAGATCGAGGGCGGCGTCGCGGCGCGAGAGGGAGGCGAGCGGGCGGCGAGAGTCCGGCGTCGCGAACGGGACGGGTGCGTACGGCAGGTCGGGCAGCGGGCGGGCGAGCGGCGGGGGTTTGGGCGAGCTGTCCGGCGCGGGCAAATGGCGGCTCCGATTCGAACGAGCGGTGCGCGTTGGCGCCCGTCGGGCAGCCATGATAATAGCCGGACGAAGCGGTGTCGCGCGGCGCGAGATGGGAATATCGCGCCAGCGAGGATCGTAGGGTGCGTCCCCTTGACGCACCAATCATGCCTCGGGAGCTGATTGAATGCTGGGCGGGATGCGGTTCGAGAGCGGCGCGGTGCGGCGCTGGCGCTGGGCGGCGGGCGAGCGGCTGAGCGAGCCCGTGCGCTGCCGGGCCGAGCAGTGGTACATGATCCGGGCGCAGCCGAACGGCGATGGCGAGGCGGCGGCGGGCGTGCAGGCGGAGTTCGACTGCGGCGACGGGCGCGTGGCGGCGCGCCACGTGCAGCTTGCGGCACTCAACGGCGACGGCGGCGAGCTGCTCGGCTGGGTTCAGGCGCCGGCCGAGGCGACGCATGTGCGGATCGGGTCGACCGGTGGTCGGGCGAGCTTCTCGCAGCTCGATCTGCACGTGGTGGCCGAGCGCGACGCCAAGTGTCACCCGACGGCGAACGTGCCGCGCTGGAGCACCTATCGGCCGGCCTTCGAGATCGAGAAGGTGTGCCTGCCGGAGTCGCTGGAGATGCTCGCGGATGTCGTGCCCGGCGAGCGGCTGGAGTTTCTGAGCGCGCCGCGGTCGGCGGCGGCGCTGGCGGGGAAGATCCGGCGGCGCGTGTGCGTGATCGACCCGGATTGGGTGCGTCGCGGCGGGTGGGGCGTGCGCGACCTGCGCGCCCTGGCGGTGCAGAGCTGGATCATCACCGACCTGGACACGGCCGCACTGATGCTGCGGCGAAGCGGGCGGGTCGAGGCGAAGGTGGCGATCCGCAAAGCGCCGCACGAGATCATGTCCGCGCGCGTGGTCTATGCGGATGTGCCGACTCGGGGCTTCGCGCTGCTGGACGTATTCCCCTTCAGCATCCGCGACGAGCGCAGCGGGTTCTGCGTGCGCGTGATCGAGGCGACGCGGGCGTGGAAGCGGTTCGCCGATCAGGCGGGGTTCGCGACGCTACTGGCGAGCGAGACGCCCTGGGCCAGCCGCAGCGGCGACGTGATCTCGGCTGCGATGCCGGTCGAGCGCGGCGAGTGGATCGTGACGGATCTGCCGTGGGTGTGCGCCGAGATCTTCGGGCCGCTGCTGGCGCCGCGCGTGGCGCGGCACGCTTTGCGGATGCACCTGGGTGAGCCGCTGCCGGAGGGGGTGCAGTACTGGAACCGGTGGGATGAGGCCCACATCGTGCTGCGCGACATTTCGGACATGGCGCGCAAGTTCGCGCCGCTCGCGCCGGTGCGCTGGGCCGGTGTCGAGCCGCGCGTCGCGCAGCTCGGGTTGACGCTGCCGACGATCACCGGCGGTGACGGCGGGCCGCACCTGATGATCCGCACCGGGCGAATCGATCAGACCGAGCGGCATGATGGCCTGCCGGCCGAGCCGATGATCATTCTGATGCGCTGGCTGGCGCGGGAGCGGCGCGAGGGGACTCAGTGGGCGGCCGCCGTGCTGCGGGATGCCACGCTGACCTGGCAGTTCGATGCGGCCGACGGGCTGAAATACGCGATGGCCTACGAGGCGCCGCGCGGCGCGGCGGCGCGGCCGCCGGATGCGGAGCTGCACGTGAGCTGGAACGCGAGCGAGCCGCTGGAGCGGACGCGGCTGGAGCTGGCGGGCGGGCCGGCGATGCTTCGGCTGTGCGGCGGCGGCGGCGTGCTGGGAGACGGGTCGCTCGAGGTGCAGGCGCGGCTGCTGGAAGCGGTCTGCGGCTGGGTCGAGCGGAGCGGTTCGCGCGGCCGAACGACCCGCGCTTAGCGGCCGATGTTCCGCCACTGGTTGGAGTTCACGCCGGGAATCTCGACGGGCTCGATGTTGACGATTTTCCAGCCGCCGTCGCGGCGGTCGAAGATGAACCGCCAGCCGGTGCGGAATGACGAGCGGAAGTCGTCGCGGGTCACGTCGCTGAGGTAGCGCACGCTCAGGGCGAAACGGTTCTCCTGCGACCACTCGACGCGGGTGGAAAGGCGCTGGAGCCAGTGAATGGTGACGCGGTTGAGCTGCGCGTGTGCGAAGTCGAGGAATTCATCGCGATCGAGCCCCTGCGATTGAAAGTCCAGCGCAACGGCTCGGTCGAGGGCGCCGAGGCGGCCTCCGAGCAGTTCCGTTTCGATCTCGCGCAGGACGGCGGAGCCCGCCTCGCGGTGCGTGATGACCAGCGACTGCATGAGCCAGAGCGCGCCCGTGACGGCCAACCCGATCAGAAGCGGACGTGCGGAGCGACCCTGCCGCCAGCGCACCAGCAGAAAAAACAGCAGCAGCGCGCAGGGGATGAGCAGGGCGATCGGCGACTCGAAGAGAACGAACTTGAGCACGTCCATGCGGCGGCGCTCTGTGGGCGAATCGCTGCGGCAGCGGTTTCGAAGTGGTTCTTAGGGGCCGGCTGCGGGCCGGTCAAGGCGCGCGGCACGGGTGCGTGTGCGCCACGCGGGCAGCGGCGTTGCCGGGGGCGCGGGTTTGGCCTACCTTCCCGCCATGAAGCTGAGCGGACGATTCATCGTCATCGACGGGCCGGACGGAGCGGGCAAGAGCACGCAGGTGGAGCGCCTGCGGCAGTGGGTGGCCGCGCTGGGCGGCGAGCCCGTCTATGCCAAAGACCCTGGCGGAACGGAAATCGGCAATCGCATCCGCCACATTCTGCTCGGATACGACCTGGCCCGGATGGACGCGCGCTGCGAGGCGCTGCTGTTCATGGCCTCGCGGGCACAGCTCGTGGCGGAAGTGATCCGGCCGGCGCTGGCGGCCGGCAGGACCGTCGTCTGCGACCGCTTCATCTCATCGACCTGTGCATACCAGGTGGCGGCCGGAATGGAGGCGGAGACCGTGATTCAGCTCGGGCGGATCGCGGTCGGCCAGACGTGGCCGGACCTGACGGTGGTTCTGGACCTGCCGCCGGAGCTGGGCTTCTCACGGACGGGCCGCACGCCGCAGCGGGCTGCCCGGCGGGCAAGGGGCGATCAGTCGGATCAGCTCGATATGTTCGGCGACACGCGGCTGGATGCGATGGAGCGGCGGTCGCTCGAGTTTCATCGCAGCGTGCGGGCGAATTTTCTGGCGCTGCCCGCGTTCTATCCGGGGCGGGTGGAGATCGTCGACGCGACGGCCGACCCGGACGCCGTTTTCGCGGGGGTGGAAGAGGCGGTGCGGCGTGCGTTTTCATGACGTGCAGCATCAGCCGCGGGCGATCTCGCTGCTGCGGCGCAGTCTGCGGAGCGGGCGTGTGCCGCACGCGTACCTCTTCGACGGGCCCGAGGGCGTGGGCCGCGAACTGACCGCGACGGCGCTTGCGGCGCGGCTGCTGTGCGAGGCGGATGGCCTGGCAGCGGATGCGGATGCGTGCGGGAAGTGCCGTTCGTGCGAGCTGGTGCGCAGCGGCAATCACGCCGACCTGCACCTGATTCACCGCGGCCTGCACAAGGTGCATCCCGAGCGCTCCGTGCGGGCGAGCCGCGGGCTGTTTCTCGGCGTGGACCTGATCCGGCATTTCGTCATCGATCGAGCGTGGGTGGCGCCGTCGCTGGGGCGGCGGCGGGTCTTCATCGTGCGCGAAGCGGAGCGCATGAACGATGAGGCGCAAAACGCGCTGCTCAAGACGCTGGAAGAGCCGCCGGCCAGCGCGTGCCTGATCCTGATCACGACCGCGGCGGGCCGGTTGCTGTCCACGGTCCGCTCGCGCAGTCAGCGCGTGGCGTTCGATTTTCTGCCGACGGCGTTCGTCCAGGAGCGGCTGGCGACGGCGGGGGTGGAGGTGAGTGCGGCGCGGGCGCTGGCGAGGCTCTCGGGCGGCAGCCTGGGAGTGGCCCGGCGCTGGGCGGCCTGGAAGGTGCTCGATCTGGTCGGACCGCTTCGCGGTCTGCTCGAGCCGGCCGCGGTGGCCGACCCGGAGGCGTCCGCGCGGCGGATGCTCGAGCTGGCGGAAACGGTGGTCGCGGCCGGCAAGGCGGGCGAGGAGCTGGACGAGCAAGGCGCTGGTGACGAGAGCGATGAGTCGTCCGGCAGGGAGGAGAAAGAACGTGGCGAGCCGGCCGCCGGAACGACGAGCGAGCTGCGGGAGGCGGTTCGGCTGATCCTGGCCGTGATGGGGGCGATCGTGCGGGATCGGCTGCTCGCTCGGTGCGGGGCGGTAGAGTCGCTGCGGACGTTTGCGGGGGAGACGCGCGGGGATGTACTGGCCCGCTATTCGGCGGACGAGCTGGCGGCGTGCGTACAGGCGGTGACGCGGGCGGAGACGCTGCTGGAGCGAAACGTCGCGCCGCAGCTCGCGCTGGAGAATCTGATGGTGCGTTTCTCCGCCCCGGCGTCAGTGCCCATCACCGCGTAGACGAGCCGCCGGCACGGCACGCATGCAGGGCCCGTCCGGCCAAAGACCCGTTCCCGAAGCGAAGGGTGCCGTGGGCAAGCGCGGCTTGCCCGTGCAAGCTTCGACCGGTCAGAGACCGGCATCACACGCCGACAAGCAAGTCGCCCGGCCTGTCCGCGCGGGGCGCGGACAGGTCGCGGGCGATTCGATTCGAAGAGACAACCGGTCCTGGCGGTGCTACGACCGATTGCGGACGCGGCCCAGAACTCCGGCCAACCCGACGAGCAGCAGACCCAGCGAGGTCGGCTCGGGCACGGTGCCGCCGTTCAGAACGCCGACGATATCGGGCCCATTGAATCCGGCTTCCGAATAGAGCTGAATTCCGATCAGGCCGTGCGAGACGTCGCCGAGCTGATCGAGGTCGAGGCCGACGCCGACCACTTCCTGATCGTTGTCGATCTCGAGCGTGTCGAGCGTCCAGCCGGCCAGGCCGAACTGGTCGCGCATGATGCGGACGCCGTCGGTGTACATGAGCTGCCCGTTGAGCTCGTAGATGCCGCGGACGCCGACGTCGCTGTTGCCGCCGCGCTCGAAGACGGCCAGCTCGACGGTGGTCTCGTCTCCGTCGCCGAAGAGCAGCTCACCGGGGGCGAAGAACAGGTCCATCGTCCAGGTCGTGCCCTCGCCGTCGATGATCCAGCTCAGGTTGTTGTTGCTGAACACGTCGGCAATGGTGGCCTTCTCGGAGCCCTCCAGCGGGAAGGGCGACGAGATGTCCGCCCGGTCCGGGTTCGCCCACATGGCGTTCCCGGTGATGCTCATGTCGCGGGCGATCGGGTCCACGTAGCCGTAGAGCCCGATGTTGTTGTTGAGCCGACCGTCGACGAAGTTGCCGATGTTCGTGTGGTCGAAGACGGTAGGTGACCCGACGAACCCGGCACTGATGAACTGGCGGTCGCCGAGTTCATCGAGGTTCGTCACGACGTTCTGTACAGGCAGAATGCCCGCCATCGCGGGCGCGGCGAGACCGGCCCATAACAGAAATCCCTTCAGCTTCCCTTGAGCCATAGCTTTCACCTCTCCAGGTCCCAGATGCCGATGCCAGACGGGAACGTCCCCTCGACGCAACTGACAGGAGTCGTACGCGTTCCCAAGCAATGCTAGGTAGGCTCGCGCAAGGATTTCCACCAAGGGGTGGATTATCGTCCTGGCCTGGCGGGAGCCGTTTTTATTGGAAGTGCGTGCCGCCCCGGGCCCGAATGACAGGGGAATTGTAACACGCTCCCGGGAGCGGTTCCAAATCCGGCCACATTTTGCACTTTGCGAGCGCCGGCGGCATTCTTTATAGGGATTTGTTCGGGATTCAGGCGCGGTCGCTTGCGGGCGGGCGGCTCAGGCTCGTCGGCTGCCCGGCCAAACCCAGTGCTTCGAGCACGCCGCGCGCCTTGGCCAGCGTCTCGGCGTACTCGGCCGCGGGGTCGGAGTCCGCCACGATGCCGCCGCCGACATGAAGGTGGCCCGCCTCGCCGCGGAGTTGCAGCGTGCGGATGGCGACGTTGAGCGTGAGGCTGCCATCGAGCGACAACGCGCCGATCGCGCCGGTGAACACGCCGCGCGGAGCGGGCTCGAGCTCGTGAATGATCTGCATCGCGCGCAGCTTGGGGGCGCCCGTGACCGAGCCGGCCGGGAAGGAGGCGGCCAGCAGGTCGAGCGCGTCGCGCCCGGGCGCGAGCCCGCCCACAATGTCGGCGACGGTGTGAAAGACGCGCGGGTGAGCCTCGAGGCGGCGCGGTTCGACCACGCGGATGGAGCCGGGCGCGCAGACGCGCCCGAGGTCGTTGCGGTGCAGGTCGACGATCATCGCGAGCTCGGCCGCGTCTTTGTCGGAGGCGAGCAGGTCGCTGATGCGGGCACGGTCAAGGGCGGGATCTCCGGAGCGGGGGCGCGTTCCTTTGATAGGAGATGTCAGGGCATTGCTGCCGCGGACGCGCAGCATCAGCTCGGGCGAGGCGGAGACGACGCCGCAGGGCTGATCGGCCTCGCGCCAGCTCAGCAGCGCGGCGAAGGGCGCGGGGTTCGTGCGGCAGATGCGCTCGAAGCAGTCCACGGGGGATGGCAGTCCGCCGAGCGTGATGCGATGAGCAAGGTTGACCTGGTAGATGTCGCCGGCCGCGATGTAATCGAGCGCGCGACGAACGGCCGCTGCGAACGGCCCGGCGGCCGGAAGATCGGCGATCGCCGGGCCGGCGTCGGTGAAATGCGGCGGCAATGCGCGTGGCGACCGAATGGCGCGGCACCACTCCTCAGCGGTCCGCTCCGTCGCGCGCGGAGGCATGCCGAGGTGCTTACGAATCGCCGGGTCGCAGAGCAGCTCGGCCCGCCGCTCGCGCTCGTGCAGGAGGATCACGCGGTCGAACAGCGCCAGCCGCGCGATGGACAGAATCTCCCCAGGCCGCGCGGCAGGCAGTCGCTCGAGCTGGGCGGCCGCCGCGTAGCCGACGTAGCCGATCAGGCCCGGTCCGTAGCCGGCGCAGTGCTGCGGTGCGCGAGCAAGCCGCTCGAGCGTGCGGCGCCAGAGTCGCCAGAAGCTCGCGTCGCGGTCGAGCGTCCGATCGGAAACGATCAGGCGAGCCTCGGCCCCCAGCGGCTGCTCGAGAACGCCGACCGGGTCATACGCGATCACGGTGAGTGGATTCGGGTTTCGTGGCGTCGGCGCGTCACTTTGAAGACAGACGAGCTCGTGCTCGGTGGCGAGAGCTGCGAGGGCCGCCCAGCGGTCCGTCGGCCATTCGAGCGGCATTGCGAGCCAGTCGGTGAGCACGTTCTCCCTGCGGGCGGCCCGGCCGTGCGCGAGGCGACCGAGGCGGTGAGTATACTCGTAGATGGCCGGGCCGCGGGGCGGGCCGGCGGGTGCGCGACGAACGGCCGGTGCTGCGGCGAGGAAAGCGGGTGCCGCGGGCTAACCGCGGACAATGAGGCGTGTCCAACCCGATAGTCTCGCCCGCGGGCGGGCATTCCGGATTATCAGACGTCCAAGAAGGAGCGGCACATGCTCAGAAACGTGATGCTTGCAGGGCTGTTCGGGATCGCGACGGGCGCGTTCGCGGCGCCGGCGGCGGCCGACGACTTCGACATCTACTTCGCCTACAGCGACGGCGGGTACTACGTGGATCCGTACCCGGTCTGTCAGGAGCGCGTCCTCGTGCGGAGGGCTTCGGACTGCGGACCGCGGTATTACTCGCACGGGCCGCAGTACTACGGCGAGTATTACCGTGAGTATCGCGGGCCGGTCGTGCGCTATCCGCAGCCCGTCTATCGGCCGAGCCACTACTACTACTCGAAGCGCAGCTACTCGCGCGATTGCTACGTGCCGCGATACTCGGGATACCACCGCGGCGGGCGGAGCGTCGGAGCGTACTACGAGCGCGGCGGGCGGTCGTTCCGCGGCGGCTTCTACTATCGGCGATAGTCGCGCCGCTTCGCATGTCCAGTACGGCCCGCGAATCCGGCGGGTTGACGGACGTTCCCGGCGAAGCGAGCACGGCTAAGAGTGGCGCCGCATCAACGCCTCCAGGCGCGACTTCGGGAGGATCGTCTGCACGAACTCCCCCTCGGCGATGACGCGGCCGTCGCTCTCGGCCGACATGTCGCAGATCAGCCGGTGGCCCTGGAACGAGCGCACGACCGCGCGGACCGTGACGAGCGAACCGATCATCGCCATCGACTTGTGCTCGATCGAGAGCCGCGTGCCGACCGCCTCCTGATCGGGGGCCAGGTAAGGGGCGAGGAGCTTGCGGCCCACGATCTCCATGTGATAGACGGCCGTCCAGGTCGCGTAGACGGGGTGAACCAGGGCGCCGTCGAAGTGGGGGCACATCTCCGGCGCGACCCGGATCTGCATTTCGCAGGACGTTCCCGGTTCGAGTGACGCTTTCAAGCTGTGCGCCTCCGCGGGTGGTCCGGCCGACGGACGAGCGGCCCGAGCGAGGCCATTTTATCGCGCCGCGGCCGCGGCGGCGGGCCGGCAGTGGGACGATCCATTCGCCGCACGGTTGAGCGGGCGGGCAGAAGTTCTACAATCCGCGATTGGGGCGTTTGCCCGTCAGGTGCCGGCGGCTGTTGGGACGCCGGCAGTTCATGGAGGATCGCGTCGTGGCAGTGCGCAAGAACCGGCCGGTGCTGTTCGAGGTAGCTCGCCGCAATCGCAAGGCGAGCGAGTATGGGCGACGGCGGCCGGCGGAAAGCTCGCCGCCGGTGCACATCGCGGCGGAGCGGGAACCGGTGCGGCCGGCGTCGGAGCCGGAGTCGAGCGGGCCGGAGGTTCCGACTCCGGTGTATCCCGCGGCGATGCGGGTGGAGGGCGGCAAAGTCAACCTCTCGCTGAGCACGCCGATGGCGGCCGTGCTGGGAGCAGCGCTGCTGGTGGTCGTGGTGGTGGCGTTTCAGGCGGGGCGGGGCTCGGCCCGGCCGGCCGGGACGATCGGCGGCGGCGGTGCGCTGCTCGAGAACAGCGACGACGGGGCGCCGGCCGACATGTCGCTGGTGGGGGGCGAGGGATCCGACGAGGTGGCCGTGCCGGAGCGCGGCAGTGGCGCGGCCGGGGCGAGCGATTCGACCCCTGCGGCGGGTCCGGGGGCCGCGGAGGGCGGGGCGGCGGGGAATCCGCCGGTGGCGGCGTTCCGGCTCGAGGCCGGGCTGCACTATCTGGTGATTCAGTACTTCCGCGAGCGGGACCAGGACAAGGCGATCGCGGCGCGCGATTTTCTGCGTGAGCGAGGCGTGGAGTGCGCGGTCATCCGGCGTGGCCCGGATTACGTGCTGGTCGCGAAGGAAGCGTTTCAGCGTGATCACAAGGACGCCGCGACGCGGGCGGCGGAGATCAAACGCTCGGACGCGTTGCAGGCGCGGGTGAAGGAGCTGGGCAAGGAGTACGCGTCGAAGGGGTATTCGTTCCGCGACTGCCGCTTCGAGAAGGTGCGGAGCAGGTGAGTCGATGACGCGGCTGGAGCAGCTTCGCAAGCTGGTGGAGATCGCCGGCGACGACCCGATGTCGCACTACGGGCTCGGGCTGGAGCACGTCAACCTGGAGCAGTGGGAAGAGGCGGCCGCGGCCTTCGCCAAGGCGATCGAGGTGGACGCGAAGTACTCGGCGGCCTACTACCACAAGGCGCGCTCGGAGATCGCGCTGGGGCGCGCGGCGGACGCGCGGGCGACGTTGAAGGCGGGGATGGAGATCGCCCACGCGGCCGGCGACTGGCACACGCAGGGGGAGATGCAGGCCCTGCTGGACAGCATTTCATGAATCCGATCCGAATCGCGATCTGCGGCGCGACGGGACGAATGGGCGGCGCGATCGTGCGGCTGGCGAGCGCGGACCCCGGGTTCTCCATCGTGGCGGGACTGACGCGGGAGGATGATCCGCTGCTCGGGCACGACATCGGCAAGCTCGCCGGCGTCGAGGCGCTCGGCGTGCTGGCGAGCGAGCGCTGCGACGTCGCCTGCGACGTGCTGGTGGATTTCAGTGCGCCGGCGGCGGCGGCGCAGTGGGCGCGCTGGTGCGGCGAGCGCGGCGTGGCGATGGTGAGCGGCACTACGGGCATCGGCGGGGCGGAGCTGGAGGCGCTGAAGGAGGCGGCCGGGCGCGTGGCGGTGTGCTGGTCGGCGAACATGAGCGTGGGGGTGAACCTGCTGGCTGAGCTGGTCGGGGACGCGGTGCGGGCGCTGGGACGCGGCTGGGATATCGAGATCGTCGAGGCGCACCATCGCAACAAGCTGGACGCGCCCAGCGGGACGGCGCGGATGCTGCTGGAGGAAGCGGCCGGTGCGCGGGGTGTGGATGCGCGGGCGGCGATGAAGGCGGGGCGGTCGGGCGCGGATACGCGGCGTGGCGAGGGGGAAATCGGCGTGCATGCGCTGCGAATGGGCAGCGTCGTCGGCGAGCATTCGGTCTACCTGGCGGGGGAGGGAGAAGTGATCACGCTCAGTCACAGCGCCCAGTCGCGGGATGTCTTTGCGGCCGGTGCGCTGCGGGCGGCGCGGTGGGTGGCGGGCCGCGCGGCGGGGTTCTATCACATGCGGGACGTGCTCAGGAGCGGCGACAAGCGACCGGTGACAGGTGACAGGGGGTAGGGGGCAGCGGGCCGCGCGGTGGGGTGGTGTGATCGAGCACAGGTGAGGCGTGCGCTGGGCCGCGAGCGCCAGCGCGCATGATCCGATGCGCGCTGCTTGGGGTGCGCCAGCGTCCCGCCCGCAATCGGCGCAGCGCTATTTTACCGTCCAGGTATCGCCCTCGTTGAGCAGCGCATCCAGCTCGCCCGGCCCGAGCTTCTTGGTCAGCGTGTCGATCTGCTGGAGCACCAGCGACTCGTAGGTCGGCTGCTCGATCGCGCGGAACACGCCGACCGGCTCGGGAAAGTCCGGGTGGCGCATGCGCGAGAGCAGGTACGCCAGCGTCGGCTCCGGCGAGCGCTCGTCATGGATCAGCAGGTCGTCGGCGCTGATTCCGCTGCCGAGCTCGACCACCTCCGGCGTCGTCCCGTTGAGGCGGATGCCGCGGTTGCGCTGCTTGCCGAAGATCATCGGCTTGCCATGCTCGAGATAGAGCAGATGGTCTTCGCGGACCTGCCGGTCGGATGCGTACTCGAACGCCATGTGGTTGTAGACGTTGCAGTCCTGGTAGATCTCGACGAAGGCCGTGCCCTTGTGGGCGGCGGCGCGCTTCAGGACCTGCTGCTGGTGCTTGACGTCGACATCCACGCAGCGGGCGACGAAGGTCACCTCGGCCCCGATCGCGACCGAGATCGGGTGCATCGGATAATCCACTGACCCGAAGGGCGTGCTCTTGGTCTTCTTGCCCAGCTCGCTGGTGGGCGAGTATTGCCCCTTGGTCAGCCCGTAGATGCGATTGTTGAACAGAATGATCTTCAGGCCGACGTTGCGGCGGATCGCGTGCAGCAGGTGGTTCCCGCCGATGCTCAGGCCGTCGCCGTCACCGGTGATCACCCACACGTCCAGCCGCGGGTTGGCCAGCCGCACCCCGGTCGCGATCGCGGGCGCCCGGCCGTGGATGCCGTGGAAGCCGTAGGTGTTCATGTAATACGGGAAGCGGCTCGAGCAGCCGATGCCCGAGACGAAGACGGTGTCCCTGCGCTCCACGCCGAGCTCGGCCATGATCTTCTGCATCTGCGTCAGGATGGCGTAGTCGCCGCAGCCGGGGCACCAGCGGACTTCCTGATCGCTCTTGAAGTCCTTGGGCGAGAGAGTGGGCAGACCGACGGATTCGCTCATGAGCCTTTCCCTTCGAGCAGGGCGTTGATCTGTGCGAGCACTTCATTGACCTGGAACGGGCGGCCCTGGACCTTGTGCAGGCCGTGGCAGCGGACCAGGAAGCGTCCCTGGAGCACGAACTGGAGCTGCCCCATGTTCAGCTCGCAGACGAGCACCTGCTTGAACGAGCGCAGGACCGTCTCGACGTTGCGAGCCATGGGGTGCAGCCAGCGCAGATGCAGGTGCGAGACGCTCCCGCCAGCCTGGCGGGCGCTCTCGACCGCGGTGCGGACGCTGCCGAAGGTGCCGCCCCAGGAGACGACGAGCAGCTCGCCCGACGTGTCGCCGAAAACCTCTTCGTCGGGCAGCTCGCGGGCGATGTTCTGCACCTTCTGGGCCCGCAGGTTGATCATCTTCTGGTGGTTGGCCGGGTCGTAGGAGACGTTGCCGGTCACGTCCTCCTTCTCGAGGCCGCCGATGCGGTGCTCGAGCCCCGGCGTGCCGGGGATCGCCCACGGCCGGACGCCGCGCTCGTCGCGCTTGTAGGGCTGAAACTCGCCGTCGCCGTTCTTCGAAGGGTGCTTCACGATGATCGGCTTGAGCTCGGAGGCCTTGGCGATCCGCCACGGCTCGGAGCCGTTGGCCAGGTAGCCGTCCGTGAGCATCAGCACCGGCGTCATGTAGTTGAGCGCGATCCGCGTAGCCTCGATCGCCGTCCAGAAACAGTCCGCCGGCGAGCGGGCCGCAAGCACCGGCACGGGGCACTCGCCGTTGCGGCCGAGGACCGCCTGCCACAGGTCGGCCTGCTCGGTTTTAGTCGGCAGGCCGGTGCTCGGACCGCCGCGCTGAACGTTGATGATGATGCAGGGCAGCTCGGTCATCACGGCCAGGCCGACCGCCTCCTGCTTGAGTGCGATCCCCGGCCCGCTGGAGCCCGTCACGCCGATGGCCCCGGCGAAGCTGGCGCCGATCGCGGCGCAGACGGCCGCGATCTCATCCTCGGCCTGAAACGTGCGGACGTCGAAGTTCTTGTGCAGGCTCAGCTCGTGCAGAATGTCGCTGGCGGGCGTGATCGGATACGTGCCGTAGACCAGCGGCTTGCCGGCCAGCCGCGCCGCCGTAATCAGGCCGATCGCCGTCGCCTGGTTGCCCGTCAGGTTGCGATAGAGCCCCGGCGGGAGCTTGGCCCGGTTGACCTTGTAGCGGACGGGGAAGAGCTCGGCCGTCTCGCCGAAGTTGTAGCCGGCCTTGAGCGCCAGGCGGTTGGCCTCCGCCACGGCGGGCATCGTCGCGAATTTGGTCTCGATCCAGCTCAGCGTGGTATCGAGCGGGCGGTCGAACATCCAGAAGACCAGCCCCAGGGCATAGAAATTCTTGCAGCGGGCGGCTTCCTTCGAGCCCAGTCCGGTCGGGGCGACCGCCTCCAGCGTGTGCTTGGTGATCGGCACCTGGTAGACGCGGTAGTGCTTCAGTTCGCCGGTCTCGGCCGGGTGCTTGTCGAACTTGGCCAGCGTCAGGTTGCGCGGCGTGAACTCGTCCGAATTCAGGATCAGGATGCCGCCGTCGACGAGATCCTTGATGTTGGCGGCCAGCGCGGCCGGGTTCATCGCGATCAGCGCGTCGACCTGGTCGCCCGGCGTGTGAATCTCGTGGCTGGAGAAGTTGATCTGGAAGCCCGAGACGCCGGCGAGCGTACCGGCCGGGGCGCGAATCTCGGCCGGGAAGTCCGGCAGCGTGCTGACGTCGTTACCGAAGACGGCCGACGTATTGGTGAACTGCGTCCCGGCGAGCTGCATGCCGTCGCCGGAGTCGCCGGCGAAGCGGATGGCGGCGTGCGGCAGTTCGGTGGTCGGTTTGGGGGCGTGGCCGTGCGGTGCATCCTGCGCGCGTGTGGCGGTGGTCATCCAGCGAGCTCCAATCGGGCGAGCGGCGGCTGAGCAGTCGGTGTCGGCCGGCCGAGAGAGGGGGAAGCGACGATCCCCGCGTCTAGCGTGTCTGCGACGAAGGCGAGCATTGGGGACCAGCGCTCTTGAGCGCTATCCGAAAGTACAGCATCCATTGATGCTATCGTCAAGGCAATCGGCGTTCCAGTAGAAAATGGGGCTGGGAGGGGGGAAACGGGCTCTCGGGGCCCGCCTGGTGCGGCTTGTCGCGCACCAGGGCGAGCCGTAGACTCGCTCGGCCGGGCCGGAGCGGCCCGGCGGGTGGCATGGGCAAGCTCAGCTTGCCCGTGCTGGCAGGGATCTCTGAGCGGCCGGCTGGTGCGAGAATCCCTTTCTCGCACCAGGACGACACGACCGGACCGTTCGCGATTTTGGATGAGAATGCGGTGCGGGTTTGGACCTTTTGTGCTGTGATCCGAGACGAAGGCCCCCCAGGATACGAAGTGGAGGAGCGACGCGACCCACGGGTTACGCTCGTCCGCCTGGCGGCGGACTCGCTTCACGCGTGGCCAGCGCCCTTGGCCGCTCCGCGGCCAGATCCGGACCGGTCAGAGACCGGTCAGAGACCGGTCCCCCAAATCAGACCGGTCAGAGACCGGTCCCCCAAATCAGACCGGTCAGAGACAGGTCCTCCAAATCAGACCGGTCAGAGACCGGTCCCCCAATCAGACCGGTCAGAGACCGGTC
>CAZXUI010000090.1:0-17492 GCA_964643885.1 uncultured Planctomycetales bacterium | reverse complement strand
CTGCTGGGGGACCGGTCTCTGACCGGTCTGCTGGGGGACCGGTCTCTGACCGGTCGTTCCGTTGGGTGGCATGCCCTCGCCGCAGGCGTGGGCATGCTGCCGGCCTGATCAACGGCTCCCGCGCTCGTTTCTCCGGCCCGCAGGGCCTGGGGCGTAGCGCCCGCGCTCCGCAGCGCGAAACAGAACCGCGACCGTGAGGGCGACACGGAGCCGTGGGGGTGCACAGAGCCGCGACCGTGAGGGAGCGGGCGCACTGCACAAACCTTTCCCGCGTCCACGCGCCGCAACGCACACATCTGAAACCAACAAACCTGCGCCTGAGATAGGTGTATGTCCTCACACGCTTGCGCGGGCGGCGCGCCGCCCCCAGCCCGCTCCCTTACGCTCGCGGCTCGAATCCCTCGCGCTCGCGGGTCGGGTCGCACGCTCGCTCGCGGCTCGGACCAGAGTAGCGGGCCAGACGCCCACGCTCCGTACTGAGGGCGCCTCGGAGTCGGAACCCCGTGCGCCAAGCACAGGGTCTACTGGTAGCCAGGAGTCCCGCCGCTCGGCGCGGCGGGTTCTGATGGCGGGCCAGACGCCCACGCTCCCCGCTCGCGCCGATCGGAACCAATAGCGAGAAAGCCAGTGCCCGCGCGGCGCAGCACCATCCCGCTACGGCCCGACCTGCGCCGCTTCGAGCGTCACATTGTTCTGGCTCGCGTTGCGTCCCAGCTTGTAGACCACTTCGTGATAGAGGTCCTGCTGCTCCCCGGCGCCCACCGACGTCCTCAGCTCCACCGTCTGATAGTCATGCAGCCGCGGCTCCAGCGCACTGCGAAACACCACGTGCCCGCCGTACGCACGCCGCACCTCCACTTCAATCGGCCGCTCCGTGTAATTCCGGATCCGCTGCGTGAGGAGCTGATGCTCATCCCAGCCGGCCACGCTCGCGGCCACGTCCACCTTCAGCCGCCCGTCCCCCACGCGGCGAAAGACGTCGGCCCCGTGGATGTGCATCCAGACCTCGTCCCGCCAGCTTCGCAGCTTGATCAGCTCGAAGATCACGCGCGGGTCCTGTCCGAGATTCAATTCGAACTTGTCGCCGATGGGGATGTACCTGGTCGGCACCGCGGCCACGAAGCTCAGCCCGCCACGCCCGTTCTCGCGGAAGATGCGCACCTGCCCATCCGGCAGCGGCGTCGTGCCGAGCTGCGACTCGGTGTCGTTCGTCATCAGGTACAACCGCACGAGCTGGTCGCCATATTCGGCCGGGCGGTAGCGATACTGCACGCGCAGCGGCACATCGGCCGCCTCGAAGCTGCGCAGCCGCTTCGACCAGCCGTTGGGCACGGTCTCCGTGCCCTCGATCGAGTAGATGAAGTACTCGCTGAGACCCTCCTTGACGATCTCCTTCGGCTGCGATGCAACCTCGTCCAGGCCAGGCCGTCCCGCCGTGCCAGCGAACTCCGCCCGCGCCACCACCCGGCGCATCGCGTCCTGACGCAACCCCAGGTAGACGCCATCCCCCAGCTTGTTGACCTCGGTCACGGGCACGCGGGCCAGCTCGGCGATTTTCTCGACCAGGTTGATCGTCCCGACGACGAGCCGCACCTCAGCGTTCTCGTAATCCTCGCCGGAGTTGTTGAAGACGCGCACGAAGCTCTCGACGCTGGCCGTCGCTTCGTCCTCGCCGGCGATCACCACGTAATCCGCCGACCACGAGATGCCGGAAGTGAAATACGTGATCTCGACCGTCGCCTCGCCGTCCAGCTCGCTCTGCACGTTCCAGTAAAGCACCTGCGGCCGGTCGTGCGGAAACATCGTGTCCAGCAGCGTGAGCTTGTCGGCCTGCGTCACGAAACGCAGCTCGACGGAGGTCGGATCGATCAGCGTATTGGCCCAACTGAACTGCAACGGGTTTGCGCCAGGCTTGAAGCTCAGCGTCCGCCGCTCGCGCACCAGCGTCAGGTCCTCGCTGTTGTAGATCGTGAGCTGAACGCCGTCCCGCGGCGGAACGGTCGACAGGTCCACGTTCCGCGCCGCG
Organism: uncultured Planctomycetales bacterium; assembly: GCA_964643885.1. GTDB lineage: Bacteria > Planctomycetota > Phycisphaerae > UBA1845 > Fen-1342 > CAADGL01. Next base: position 15,466 of record CAZXUI010000090.1, on the reverse strand, counting down.
CCGGGCGGCACGACCCACGCGACCGCTCCGCACACGACGGCCCTGCTGATGTGCAACCACATGCGCATGATCCACCTCTCCGCGCGGCGCCCCGGCCGCTACCATTCGTTCCGCAGGATGACGTGCAGCTTGTGCACCACCTTCTCCGCCGTGCCGTTCTCGCTCCGCGCCGGCAGCGATGCATGCAGAAGCACCCGCTCGAAGGTCGTCTTCTCCTTGTCCGGCCCGCCCGCAAAGGTCGTCTGGCTGCCCAGCTCCCACTCCACGTCCCGCCCCGTGTCGTGCCCGATCACCTCCTGCCGCAGCGCCCGCAGGTTTTCGGCCACGTCCAGCGTCACGGCCTGGTTCTTGAAGTTCTCGATCTCGTACTTGATCACCACCTCCTGGTGAAACAGGTTGCCCGTGACGCGCTTGCGCTCGTTGCGCTCGATCGCCCGCCGCACGACGATGTCCTGGGCCACGCCCAAGTACAGCCGCATCTCGTCGTCGACCGGCGTGAACGCCCCCCAGTCCTCGCCCAGAAACGCCGATCCGCCCCGCCCGTCCTCCTGAAAGATGCGGGCCTTGCCGAACGGCAGCGGCGCCGCCCCGAGGTTGTGCTCCGTGTCGTTATGCAGCACGTAGTGCATCGGCACCATCAGCTTGTTCTGGGCGCGGTCGAGCCAGCCGAACGCAGACGCATCGCACGTGTAGGTCTTCGTCACCGGTACGTTCGCATAACGCGCCGCCAGCAGCTCGCGCGTCTCGTTGATGCCGATCGGCTTGAGAAACTGCCAGTCGAACCCCGCCCAGACGTGGCTCTCGCCGAACTCCTCGTTGGCCATGTTCTGAATCCGCATGTACTGCGAGAGCACCAGCGTCTTCTCATCGTGCGACGCCACCGCGCGATAATTGAAGCTCTTGCTCAATCCCCCCAGCACGTAGCTGATCCGCACGCGGGCCGAGCCGCTCTCGCGCGCCCCCACCGTCCACACCAGTGCCGCCTCGTTCGGCGGATAGCTCACCGACACGACCTTCGGATCGACGTTGCGCCCGTCCTCCCCCGGCACGACACGGAATACGATCGTGCTCGGGTCGATGGCCGTGTTGGCCCACGAGAAATCGACTTCGTTCGCCCCCGCCACCAGCGGAACGATCCGCTCCTCCTCCACCAGCGTCACATCCGGATGATCCAGTTGAATCTCCACCCGCTCGCGAACCGGCAGCGTGATCAGCTTGATCCGTCCCTCGGCCGGCCCGGCCGACAGTGCGCAGACGATCCCCAGCACGACGCAAATGCGGCGCATCGCAGTTCTCCCAAGCTTCGACTCGGATTTCGCTCCAGCGGCCGGCGGCCGATCATTCCGCCCCGCGCCCCCCGCTCACGACAGCCACTTGGACGTGACTGCCCGCGAGTGGTTCCCGCATCGGGACGATTTCTCCTCCCGCCGGCCGGCTGGCCGCGAGCAGACCCCGCTGACTGCCACCGGAAACCCGGGGGCCGGGTACAATGGCAGGCGGAACGACCGCGCCGGCCGCCTGCCGGCCGTCCCTAAGAGGAGACAGACATGAGGGTTACGTTCAGGACGACATGGCTGCGGCGGCTGGCGGCCGCCTCGCTGGGCACGACCCTGCTGCTCGGCGACTGCGACCCGACGATCCAGGGCACGGTCGAGGACGGCATCATCAACGTCTCGACCACGCTGCTGACGTCGACCTTCCAGGCCCTCATCCAGATATTCAGCGAGGCCCAGTCGACGACGGCCATGCTCCTGCCGGCCATCCTCGGCTAGCGTCGCCAGTCTGAAGGACCGCGACTCGGGCCGTGCAGCTTCATCTTGCGGCCGGCGACCAGACGAACGTAGGATGAGAACGTGGCTGTTTGCCCGGCGGACAGGCAGCCGCGAGCCATCACTCATCGACCCGGACGCGGTGCGCACTCGTGCGTGATGCGTTCCGTGCCGGCAACCCCAGAATCTGGAGGAGGAAGGTTCAGTGAGAGCGATTCATGGCCTGGCCATCGTCGCTGCGGCGCTTCTCGCACGTGCGGCCGGCGGCGCGACGGCGACGTTCGACACGTTTCCCGAGGGCATCCTTGGCACGAGCTTTACGGACGGCGGGATCACCTTTTTCGACTTCGACCGGCGGCTGCCGGGGGATCCGAATCTCTTCGTGGTCGAGCAGGCGGACGGCACGCTCTCCGGCCCCGGCTTCTCGCCGCCGAACACGCTCGGCTTCGGCGGCTGGGCGCCGGGCCCGTCGGCCGCCTTCAGCCGCTGCGGCTCGTTCAGATTCACGACGGGAACGGTGCAGGACTTCGCCTCGCTGGAGATCTTCGAGTTCTTCAGCGACGCGGGCAACGTGATCACGCTCGAGGCCTATCTCGGCAGCACGCTGGTCAACAGCGACAGCATCACGCTGCCGGGCGGCGCGTCGATCAATCACTGGACGCTAAGCGTCAGCGGCGAGGATTTCGATTCGCTGCGATTGATCAGCACCGGACCGGGCAACGACGGCGTGTTCTTCGGACTGGTCGATAACGTCGTCGTCACGCCCGAGCCGGCCACCTGGACGCTGCTCTCGCTGGCATGCGTGGCGCTGGCCGGTCGCCGGCGCTGACGATCGCTCCGGTCGGCCTCAGCCGCCGCCCCGGCTCGCATCCGAGAGTTTTTGCCCGCCCCGCGCCGCCCGTGCCCACACGGCGCACAGATCGATCAGCCGCACCCGGTCGATCGGCTTGCTGCAATACTCATCGCAGCCCGCCTCGAGGCACCGCTCGCGGTCATGCGACATGGCGTGCGCCGTCAGCGCCAGAACCGGCCCCTCGTACCCCCGCCGCCGAAGTTCCGCCGTCGCCGCGTAGCCGTCCATCACCGGCATCTGCATGTCCATCAGAATCACGTCGAACGGGCGGCCCGCCTCCAGCGTCTCCATCGCCCGCTCGACCGCCAGCGCCCCGTTCTCGACCACTTGCGCCTCAGCCCCGGCCTTCTTCAGAAGATGCGCGATCAGACGCTGGTTGTCCGGCCCGTCCTCCGCCAGCAGCACGCGCGCCCCGCGCAGCGGCTCGCTGGCCGCGGGCCGCGCCGCCGCCTGCTGCGGAGAGCGCCCGATGATCGCCTCGCACGCCGGCGGCGCGACGAGTTCGACGTTCTCGAGCGAACCGGTCGCGATCGTCAGGCGAATGTCCGTCCCCTTGCCCGGCTCGCTGCGTAGCACGGTCACGTCGCCGCCCAGCATCCGCGCCAGCCGCCGGCTGATCGCCAGCCCCAGCCCCGTCCCGCCGAACCGCCGCGTCATCGACGAATCCGCCTGGTGGAAAGGCGAAAAGACGCACTCGATCTGCTGCGGCGTCATGCCGATGCCCTCGTCGCGCACATCGAAGGCGAGCTGCGGCTCGCGCCCCTCGAGCAGTTGCACGCTCACCGTCACCGTGCCGGCGTCGGAGAACTTGATCGCGTTGCCGACCAGGTTCAGCAGAATCTGCCGCAGGCGCGTCGGATCCGTGCGGATCTCCGCCGGCGTCGGCCCGATGAACTGCGTCCGCAGCGCCACCTTCCTCGCCTCCGCCCGGACGCGCATCAGCGACGCCACATCGCCGACGATCTGCACCGGCGAGCAGCGCACCTGCTCGATCACCATGCGGTCCGCTTCGATCTTCGAAAGATCGAGAATGTCGTTCAGCACGGCCAGCAGATGGTCCCCGTTGCGGCGGATCGTGTGGACGGCTTCGAGCCCCTCCGCCGAGCCGCCCAGCTCCGAGACCGCCTGCTCGAGCAGATCGGCGTAGCCGAGGATGGCCGTCATCGGCGTGCGGATCTCGTGGCTCATGTTCGCCAGAAACTCGCTCTTGCTGCGGCTGGCCGCCTCCGCCGCAAGCCGCGCCTTGTGAAGCTCCGCGTTCGACTCCAGCAGACTCGCGGTCCGCTGCCGCACGCGACGTTCGAGATTGTCCACCAGCAGCTCGAAGCCGTGCGCGAGCTGCTTCACCTCCTGCGGACCGCCCTTCGGCGCGACGAACGGCTGCGTGTGCTCGAGCGACAGCCGCGCCGAGTGCGTCAGATTCTCCAGCGGCCGCACGAGCCGCGAGACCGACCAGCGCCACACGCAGAAGACGCACATGATGTAGCTGATTCCCGCCAGGCGGGCGAGCATGCCGAGCGAGCGGCGGTGGCGCTCGTGACTTTCGATGGCCGCGGCGGCACGCTGTCCGGCGCTGGCTTCCATCGTCTCGAGCGAGCCCCGCAGCGCCTGCGACTCGCGCTGGAGCAAGTCGATCAGATCTGCCGGATAGTCGGCCGACCCCTCCGCGGAAATGGCCACCGCGCGCTGCACTCCCGCCTCGATCGAGTTCGTCGAGGCGAGCACGGTTTCGAGGCTGCCTTCAAGTCCGTGATAGAGCGGAGTTCGCCGAATGTCGGTGGCCAGCGCGCGGATGTTCTCCGCCTGCCGCCCTATTCCGGCGGCCAGGTGCGTGTCGCGCGCGTCGACGATGAGGTCGGCGGCCATCAGCCACTGATCGACCGCCGATCTCAGCCGCTCCAGGTCGCGCAGGGCGGCCGAGTTCGGGCCCAGAGCGATCAGGTTCAGCTCGACGGCCCGAAAACCCGCCCCGAGCGCGATCGCCAGGGCCAGGCCGCCGCCGGCGCAGGCGATGATCACGAGGGCGATCTGGTGCTTTATCCGCATGAACAGTCAGCCTGAGGCCCCGCGGAAGCGCGTGCCGCGACGGGAATTCCTGCGAAACAGATGCGGAGCGGACGGAGCGCTCTAGTTGTATTATCCGAATCGACACGAGCGGACGGCGGCTGAAGTGGGCATTCCTTGCGCGGTTCGCATTGCCGCGCAAGTGCGGCGGCATCCAATAAAGACGCCCGCCGGCGGCCGGCAAGCACGTTTTTCATGCGCGGCCGCGCGGGCCGTCTGAGCCGGGATGGCCGGCGGGCGAACGCTGCTCGTCCGCGAAAAACCAGCCCGTCGCCCGCCTCGATATTCGCTGCCCACCACGTCCGGTCCGCAGCGCCGCCGCTAGCCGGCCGCCGCGGCCACGGCGCGGCTCTTCAGTTCCATCAGCGTTTCGAAGGCGCCCTGGACGAGCAGCTCGTCGCCGTCCTGGAGCTTGACGTCGGGCGTGGGGAAGAGCCGCGGCGGGCCGCCCGGGCTGCGGTGTTCGACGATGCCGAACGAGAAGGCGGCCATCGCCTGGCCGACGGTCTTGCCGCAGAGCGGACCGCCTTCGCGCACCTGCCAGCGCTGCATGACCACCAGGCGGTTCTGCACGACGAAGCTGTTGACGATCGACGTGTCGAGCGCGGCCATGGCGAAGGCGGGCGCGGAAATGGCCGATTGCGACATCGCCAGCTTGATGTCGAATCCCTCGCGGATCTTGTTGGCCATGTTCTGGTCGAACATGCGCAGAACGATGCGGATATCGGACCGCAGTCGGCGCGCGTCGAGAGCGATCTCCAGATTGGCCAGGTCGTCGGTCGTGGCCAGGATGACGCTGCGGGCCGTGGCGACGTTCGCGTCGACGAGCATGGCCTCGCGGCGCGCATCACCGACCAGCAGCGGCGAGCCGTCGCGGCGAACATCCTCGAGAAACTGGTTGTTGCCGTCGCGCTCCAGCACGACCACCGGCACGCCGAGCTTTCGCAGCAGGCGGAAGGTGAGATATCCCAACCGGCCCATGCCGACCAGAATGACGTGGTCCCTCATCGATGCAGCCATCATGCGACACCATCCCTGTTCCATTCGACGCCGGTCGCGCAGCATCATCCACAGCTCGACCAGCCCTTCGATGATCACCGTCAGGCCGAGGATCGGCACGACGAAGAAGACCGCCTGAAGAACCGGCGCGCTGGGAAACTCCTCCGGCGCCTCGCCGAAGACCAGCGCGAAAGTGAGATACATCGCCTTCAGGAACGAGTGCCGCGATTCAGGTTCGTAGATGCGGAACAGGACTGCCCCGGCCACCAGAATCGCGGCGATGATCAGCAACCGCACGCCGAAGCGGCGGACGACGGCCTGCGCAAAGCACCACTCGCGCCACAGGCGCGTTCGCAGCGGCCCCGGCCCCTGCCGCCGAACCACCAGGCTGTCGAGATGGAGCCCCGGCATACGCTTTCGTCCGGCCGTGCGGGGACACTTCCCAGGTCTGGCGGCCGCTCCGCCGGGCCGAAGTCTACCCTCCGGGCGTGTGGATCGCATCGCCGCCGCACCGGGCGCGGTTTCGACGCCGGCCGTCTTGACGGGCGCGATACGATTGGTGCGAAGCCGGCGAAATCGGGTGGCCGGCGGGGGAAACTTCAGGATGACGGAGAGAATGGCATGCGTACGTGGAAGACTCGCGGGGTTCACGGGGGCCGGTGGCTGGTGACGGCGGCGGTGGGGATGTGCGGCGCGGCGGGGGCGGCGGGCGACATCATCTACGAGACGGCGGATCCCTTCGGCGGCCCGTTCGGGCTCTGGGGCTACGACGTGTTCGTCAATCAGTCGGTCGCGGTTCGATTCACGCCGGACCGCGACTATCTGCTGGACCGCATCAGCCTCTGGTTCATGAACAACTCGACGACCGAGCATCCTCAGGTCCGTATCACGCTGCGCGACGATGACAACGACGGGTCGCGCAGCATTCCGGGCTCGACGATTCACGAGGAGTTTTTCTTCAACGTCAGCGCCGTCGGCTGGGACCCGCAGCTCGAGGTGCTGAATTCCTCGCAGCGGCCGTGGCTTCAGGCGGGCGTGAACTACTGGGTGGTCGCCGAGTCGGATGCCCCGCCGGCGGAGGACGGCGTCTGGAACATCGCCTCGTTCGGCACGGGGTTCATGGCGAACACCGACCAGAGCATCGGCGGTGACTGGTTCCCCGGCCACGAGGGCGCGGTCGTCTGCACGATCGTGGAAGGCACGTGCGTCGTCTTCGGCGATCTGACCGGCGACGGCCGCGTCGGTTTTGACGATCTGGTCGTGCTGCTGGGAGACTACGGCTGCGTCGGCGACTGCGCCGGCGACATGGACGGCGACGGCGACACGGATTTCGACGACCTGGTCGGGCTGTTGACCAACTACGGCGACGAGTGTCTGTAGACAGGCACGCCGCGCGGGGCGATCCGCGCGGCGCGTCCGACGCGATGGGTGCGAAATCCGTCCGGGCTCAGGCCCGCGGGTGCGCCTTGTCGTACTCCTCGCGGACCGTGCCGCGGGTCAGGTGCGTATAGATCTGCGTCGTACTGACGCTCTGGTGTCCGAGCAGCTCCTGCACGCTGCGAAGGTCGGCGCCGCGCTGAAGCATGTGCGTGGCGAAGCTGTGCCGCAGCGTGTGGGGGCTGACGGACAGGTCCAGGCCCGCCTCCAGCAGGTACTTGTCCAGCTTGCGGCGGACGCTGCGCGTGCTGAGCCGCTGGCTGTGCTTGTTGATGAAGAGAGCTTCCGTATCGGCGTTCGGGCCGGCGGCAGAGCGGCGCATGTCGAGATAGTGAATGATCGCCCGCACCGCGCCGGGTCCGATCGGGATCATCCGCTCCTTCTTGCCCTTGCCGCGGACGTGAACGACGCTGCGGCCGAGGTCGATATCGGATACGTTCAGGGCGATCAGCTCGCTGACGCGGATGCCGGTCGAGTAGAGCGTCTCGAGAATCGCCCGGTCGCGGGCACCCAGCAGCGTGGTCGTGTCGCAGTTGCTGAACAGCTTCTCGATCTGTTCCACGTCCAGATACTTGGGCAGGCGCTTGTCCTGCTTGGGCGTTCGGATCGGCGCGACCGGGTTGGCGGTCAGGTGGCCGCGGCGGACGAGGAACTTGTAGAAGCTGCGCAGCGTGGCGAGCTTGCGCGCCAGCGTGCTCTTGGAATAGTTCCGGTCGCGAAGCTGCGACATGAAGTCGCGCACCAGCTCCGTGTCCGCCCCGAGCAGGCGACGGTCCAGCTCGGCCGGGTCCAGGGCGGGCCGGTCCGATTGACCGTTCCTTCCGTGGCCGCCGTGCTTGCCCTCGCCACCGCCGACCTCGGACGTCGCCAGGTACGTGCAGAACTGCTCGAGGTCCGCGGCATAGCAGCGGGCGGTGTGAGCCGAGAAGTGACGCTCGGCCCGCAGATAGTTCACGAACTGATCGACGACGGTTTGTTTGGAGGTCATAACGGCGTCACTACCTGTCACCGGCCTCAAAGAGAGCCGGTCGTCCGGATCGGTTCAGTTACGCGGCGTCAGGCCGGCCGATCCACGCGGCCTGAACAGCTCGTCACGCACCTCGGCAGAGAGATTGTCCAGATCGAGCTGCACGCACAGCATCGCCGCGTCGAGCCACTCGAAATCAGTCTCGGGCGACTCGGCGAGGCGAACGAACTCGTCCAGCAGGGCGGTCTCGTCCCCTTCCGCGTAGCGGAAAAGATACGTGTGTCTACCTTTCACGAATCTCAGGCAGCGCCTGCTCATTGGCCTGTCCCAGCCCTTTCCGCAGAGCTCGCCACCGGCGGGCTCCTCGTAAGAATCGTCCGAATCGTCGACCAGCAGCAATAACGGACGAACAGTTCCTGCGATGCGACGTAGCGCCGCCAGCCGTACGGGCTGCTGTGACCCTCGCGCTCGCCGCCGTAGTCCCTGATCTCATCAAGCAGGTCCTCGTCGGCCGCGTTGTAGACGCGCTGAACCTGCACGTAGGGCGTAGGCGGTGCGCCCGCGCCCGGCTCGTAGCCGACCTCGCCCGCCTGCCGCGACGCCGAAACGGGGTCCAGCCCGCCCGAATAGCCCAGCGAATCCTCGGCCGGGTACCACTGCATCACGATCCCCAGCCGCGGTGGGTCGTACGGGTCGTATTCCGTGATCGCCGTCACGATCGTCGCGGCCGCGCCGAATTCGCGCGCCAGGTCGACCGCTTCCTGCGGCGTCTCCACCCGCACCTGTCCGCGGCGGGCCAGCGCGGCCAGCGTCAGGTTCACCGGCACGACCGAAACCTCGCCGAACGAGAGGAACTCCGACGCGACCACGTCCGTGATCTTCAGCATGTCGAGCTGCGCGTGATTGCTCAGATTCAACACGGGCGCCACGACGATGACCAGCGGCCGGTAGGACCCCGCCCCGCTGATCCGCGGTTCGTCGTCGCGGTCCGAGCAGCCGAGCAGCGCGTACGCTGTACACATCACGAGGCAGATCATCATCATCCACCGTGATTCTGCCGCGGATGTCGTCCGGGGACGACCGCCGCATGCGCCGTCAAGGAAGGGAGCCCAGGATATTCTAGGTCGCTCCTTGGTGATCGGCAACGTGCACGCTGTCAGGTTCATCCGGCCCTCCCTGGCCGACCAGGTCGCGCTACTGTTCGCCGGCCGCTCCGGCCGGCGGACCCACCGCCGCAGCACCTGAGCTGCGCGGGGTGGCCGCCGCGGTCCCCAGGGCGGCCGCGAACCCCTCGGGCTCGGTCGTCATGGACCAGATGTTCTCACTGCCGCCCTGCGCAGACACGAAATAAATCCGCCCATCGCTCGACCAGGCCGGGTTCAGCGCGCCATACGCGCCGTCGGTGAGCTTGAGGCGAGCCCCGGTGTCCGCGGCCACGGCCCAGAGTTCGAAGCTCCCCGTCGCGCCGGCCGCGGCGGGCCGGGCCTGGCAGTAGACCAGCGTCTTTCCGTCCGGGGCCCACTGCGGGGCGATGCAGGCGGCTTCGTCGCTGTAGGCGATCTCGGTCGGGTGGCGAACTTCATTGCCGACGATCTCGACCGTCCAGATGCTGAACCAGCGGCTGTCGCGGCGGCGGGCTCGCTGGAAGGCGAGCCGCTTCCCGTCGGGCGACCAGGTCGGGAACATGCCGTAGGCCAGGAACCGGCGCACGCCGGGCTCGGCCAGCGACACGGTCCAGATCTCCCACTGGCGGCTCTGGCGACCCCAGACGGTGAACGCGATGCGGGTGCCATCGGGCGACCAGTCCGGTGCGACCTCGTCGGCGCGGTCGCTCGTGATCTGCATCAGGTTCATGCCGTCCGCGTTCACCACCCAGATGTCCCAGTTGCCGGTGCGATTCGAGCAGAAGGCGATCCGCTTGCCGTCCGGGCTGAAACGCGGCTGAATGTCGTCGCCGCCGTCGCTCGTGATCTGCGTGATCGCCAGGCCGTCGACGCTCTTGAGAAAGATGTCCGGCCGCTCGGCGTTTCGCGTCGAGGCGAAGACCATCAGGCGTCCGTCGGGGGCGATATCGGGATCGAAATCCTCGCCGCTGGCCGTAAACGTGTGTTGCGTCAGATTCGACAGCAGCCGCGTGTCGAACGGCTGTGCGCTGGCTTCCGGCGACCGGCCGCGGAATTGCGTGCCGGTTGGCCCCGGCTCGATGGGCGACTGATCCCCCTGATCGGCGCGAATCTGCACGTCGCTCTGGGCGACGGCGACGGGCGGCGGCGAGCTCGATGCGAACATCGCGCAGCCGGTCAGGGCGGCGGACAGGCCCGTGAAAAAGCCGAGCACACCGAGTTTCTGTGAGCGGAAGCAAACCATCACGCAATCCTCGCACCGGATCTCGACTCGCCAGGTACCACTGGCGACTTCCGGTGTATCGGCTCGGGCGGGCGGCAGTACCAGTAATCCACCGCGGCGCAGTCGACAGAGGATTTATCGGAATCGTTACCGGGCCCGCTGAACGAGCCCTAAGGGGTCTGCGCGCGATTGCGCGGCCCGGTGGACGCGAACATGGAATCGTCAGCGGTGGGCCGGTCGGGCGCGAGTACCACGTCGCCAGCAAAATGTCTGTAACTCTTTATCACAAAATAAATTATGGATGACTCGCCACGCCGTCGGCGCGAACGCTGCCGGCCGCGGCGACATCGCGCCCCGGCTTGGAGGGTCCGGCCTTCTCGAGCGCATCCAGCACGATGCCGGCGCGCAGGATCTCCGGGAGCACGATCACATCCTCCGGCCGACCCGCCGGGTAGATGATGTTCAGCGGTACGCCGGCCCGGTCGAACCGGCGTAACTCGTTCTGGATATCCGGGTTACGTCGTGTGAAATCGGCGATGACCTTGACGACGTTCATCTCCTTCAGCCGCGAGGCGACCGGGTCAACCGTCAGGACGAGCCGTTTGTTCGCCTGGCAGGTGACGCACCACTTGGCCGTGAAATCGACGTAAACCGTCTTGCCCTCGGCGGCGAGGCGCTCGGGCAGCCCCGGCTCCCAGGGAATCCAGCCTTCTTCACCGGAGTCGGCGACGACGTTGACCTGGCCGCCGCTCGACCCCGCCGCCTCACCCAGCGGCTCGGCGAGCAGGCGAAACGGCGCAGTCCACGCAATCGCGACCAGAGCGGCGGCCACAGCCCATCGCCCGAAGACCCGCACCGAATCGTCCGATAACTTTATCTGTCCCACGACCCAGCACGCCAGGCCGACCAGCAGCAGAAACGCCATCGTCGCGACCAGATGGCCGGAGGAAACCTGGTACTGGAGGATCCAGTAGAGCCAGACGACGGTGCCCATCAGAACGAAGCCCATGAACTGCTTGACGGTGATCATCCACCGGCCGGGCTTGGGGACGAATTTCAGCCAGCCGGGAAACGCGGCCAGCAGAACATACGGCGCGGCCAGACCGAGGCCGACGGTCATGATGCCCGCGGCGCCGACCGCGGTCGGAAGCTGCACGAGAACGCCGACCGCCGGGCCGAGAAACGGGCCGACGCAAGGCGTGGCCAGCGCGGTGGCCATCAGCCCGTTGAGAAACGCGCCGCCGAAACCCTCGCGCGTCGTCACGCTGCCCGCAGCACTCTCGACCACGCCCGGAAGCCGCAGCTCGAAGACGCCGAGCATGCTGAGGCCGAACGCGAAGACGACGCCGATCAACGCCGTCACGTAGGTCGGACTCTGCATCAGGCCGCCCCAGGCGAGGCTGGCCGAGAGCATCACCGCGGCCAGCACCGCGAAACTGGCGAGAACACCGAGCGCGTAGACCAGGCCCATGAGAAATACGCGCTGCGGGTCTTCGTGTGCCTGCTGCATGAAGCTGAAAATCTTCAGCGAGATCACGGGCAGCACGCAGGGCATGATGTTCAGGATCGCGCCGCCGGCGAAGGCGCCCAGAAATACGAGGATCAACGGCGACGGACTCTTGCGCGGCGGCGCGGCGGAACTGCCGTCCCGGCCCGCGGCTGCGCCGGCTTGAGCGCCGTCGTCCGCGGAACCCGCCGCGACGGGCGGCGCAGCACCGTCCGCCGGCGCGACCGTGAACTCGACGAATCCCTCCGCCAGCTCCGGCGGGTAGCACTGGCCGGCGTCGGTGCACGCCTGGTACTGAAAGAGCGTCCGAAGACGCACGGAGCGAGGCTCGAACTGCTCGTCGATGACCTTCAGCGGCACGCGCAACTGAAACTCGCCCGATTGCTCGCGCACTCGCCCCAATCCCGCGAAGTCGCGCTCCTTGGGCTTCGGCCAAACCTGATCTCCGAACTCGATGCCGTCGACCGATTCGATGAAGAGACGCGAAGCGATCAGGGCATCCAGACCTGGATCGCGATCCTGAATGTGATGCCCCTCCTCGACGCGGATCGTCGCGATCAGCTCACCGCTACCGCCGACGGGAATGCGGCTGGGCTCCACGCGAACCGAACTGCCCTTCAGATACGGCCCCTCCGCCAGCCGCGGCGGCAGCTTGGCGCGAGCCTCCTCGAAAAGCTTCTCGTGCTGAGCCGCGCCCGGCGACTCGCTCACCGGCAGCGTCAGCTCGGCCGCCGCCGTGACGGGAATACACAGCTCGATGCACGCGAGTGCGTCGACGCTCGCCTTGAGCTTCAACTCGGTCCCGGGAGCGAGCGACTTGTCGGCGCTCAGCGTCGTGAGAACGACGATGCGGCCCTCGTGGCCGAGATACTCCTGCTCGAACGCGCTGGCGAGCTCCGGCGCGGGAAACAGCAGCGGCGACGCGGAGACCCCCTCGGGAAGCTCCAGCGTAATCACCGTCGGCGCCCCGGTGTCGACGATGATCGGGTGATAGATATGCCAGCGCGGCGTCAGGTCGAGCTGAATCGCCAACTCGACCGATTCGCCCGGCTGGACAGCCGCCCGCGACGCGAAGAGCCGCGCCTCCAGTTTCGGAGGCGGCTCGGATTGTCCCGGCTGCGTCAGCAGCAGCAGAGCGATCAGGCTGGTTATCGTCATCGTAAAGGTTCTCCCGCGTGGCCGCCGCGTCCGCGAACAACCGGCCGCGCACGTCCCGAACTCCGCGCTTCCCGCGCAACTCGCGGTCCAGGATTCTACGCGCCGCCCGCCCGTGGGTCGTTCGCGCGCCGGCCGCAGCGCCCGGCGCCTCGCGGCCGCGCCGTGCAGTACCTTCATAGATGCCGCCCGGGCTATGCACGCCTCAGAAACCGCCGCGGCACCCCCCCCGCAGGCTCGTTTCCGCTTCAGGCGTGCAGGGCGCGGCCGTCCGCTGCCAGCGCGGCCTCCTTGAGGCACTCCGCCAGCGTCGGATGAGCATGACTGGTGCGGCCAAGGTCCTCGGCCGACGCGTGAAACTCGATCGCGACGGCCGCCTCGGCGATCAGATCGCCCGCTCGCGGCCCGATAATGTGCACACCGAGCACACGGTCTGTCTTCGCGTCCGCCAGCACCTTGACCTTGCCGTCGACCTGGTTGAGCGCGCGGGCCCGGCCGTTGCCGCGGAAGAAGAACACGCCGCGGCGATAGTCGACGCCGCTTTGCTTGAGCTCGTCTTCGCTCTTGCCGACGCTGGCGATCTCGGGGTTCGTGTAGACCACGCCGGGGATCGCGTTGTAGTTCACGTGGCCGTGGCCGCCGGCGATGATCTCGGCACAGGCGACCCCCTCATCCTCCGCCTTGTGGGCCAGCATCGCGCCGCCCACCACGTCGCCGATGGCGTAGACGTTGTCGGCGGTCGTCTTGAAGTTCTCGTCGATGCGGACGAAGCCGCGCTCGTTGAGCTGCACGCCGACCGTGTCGAGGCCGAGGTTCTCAGTATTCGGCACGCGGCCGACGGCCAGCAGCACGCGGTCGCAGTGGATCGGCTCGCTGTCGGCCGCTTCAACGATGCAGCTCTTGCCGTCGGCGCGGGCGGCGGTGACGCGGGTGCCGAGGCGGAATTCGAGGCCCTGGCGCTTGAAGAGCTTGAGCGCGTCCTGGGCGATCTCGCTGTCCATGCCGGGCAGGATGCGGTCGAGGTATTCGAGCACGGTGACCTTGGCGCCCAGGCGGCTCCAGACCGAGCCGAGCTCGAGGCCGATGTAGCCGGCGCCGATCACGACCAGGTGCTCAGGCACTTGCTCGTAGGAGAGGGCCTCGGTGCTGGTGCCGATGCGGTCGCCGTCGAGCTGCACGCCCTTGAGCGGGGCGGGCTGGCTGCCGGTGGCGATGAGGATGTCGCCGGCGGAGAGCTTGGTGAACTCGCCGTCGGACTTCGAGCCGCTGGCGGCGGGCGACTCGACCACGACGTGGCCGGGGCCGTCGAGGCGGGCGTGGCCGGTGTAGCGGGTGATCTTGTTCTTCTTGAACAGGCCGTCGACGCCGCGGGTGAGGTCGCTGACGATGTCGTCCTTGCGTTTGAGCATGGCGGGCAGGTCGAGCTTGAGTTTGCCGGTCTTGATGCCGTGGTCGGCGAGGTGGTCGCGGGCTTCGAGGAATCGCTCGGAGGATTCGAGCAGGGCCTTGCTGGGGATGCAGCCGATGCGGAGGCAGGTTCCGCCGAGGGCGGTTTCTTTCTCGACGACGGCGACGTTGAGGCCGAGCTGGGCGGCGCGGATGGCGGCGACATATCCGCCGGGTCCGGCGCCGATGACGACCAGGTCGTGGGCGTGCATGCGGTTCTCCTGATGATAAAGGGGCTATTAGACCGCGCGGCGCTGTGAGTGCCTATGGGCAGGGACCGAGGGACCAAGGGATCGCGGGATCGAAGGGCCAAGGCACCAGGCGATGGCCGGACCAAGGAGCGGAGCGTGCGGATACGGCTGCTCAGAGAATGGGGTGCCTGTCTCCGACCTGTCTGTGCTCCTGCCCGTCAGGACTAACGAGAGTAGCCGGTGGCTTGAACCACCGGAGAGCTCGTCCCTCTACGTCGTCCGTGGGGCCCGCGACACCGATCACGGCACAAGAGGGACAATCCCGCCCCACGGAAGCGGATGAGGCGGGCCGGCCCGGGTCAGCGAACCGACGGCCCGCTGATCGCGTAAGGCGTGCGGAGAGACCGGGGCCGGTGCGCGACCGTATCTGGCCAGCGGAAAGCAGGCCGACCCCGTCGTGGCGCGCTTGAGGGAGTAGGGCACATCAACCCACTCCGGCCGGCGCATCCCAGCACAAACCCAGCGCTCATTCGTTCGAGGCTGTTCGAGAGCTGCGCAGGACGGACTGACCGCTGTAGGCTACTATAGTATGAAGAGTATTGGCGCGGTCAGCGTCGTTCCCGGCTGTCGATCGTTCAGCACCGAGACCGCGGCGCCGGCCCAGGACCGCCTCGTACGCCCGGTTGCGGTTGTGGTAGAAGCCGCGGGCCGAGGGCCGCAGCAGCGGCTGGG
>CAZXUI010000089.1:0-17559 GCA_964643885.1 uncultured Planctomycetales bacterium | reverse complement strand
AGCGGCGGGTCACTCGGCATTCAATAGACCCCGTGCTTGGCGCACGGGGTTCTGAGTCCGCCGCCGAGATCCCCATCTCGCCCCCACCGCGCCGCACGCTGAAAGCCTGCGGCCGAGCCCGCGCCGGCACGACTCCAGAGAATCCCTACCTTGCGACTCGCGTCGGCCCGCGGTTCTCGGCCTGAGCCCGGCGCGTATAATCGCCCGACTCGCGGCGGCCGCGCGGTGTCCGCCGCTTTCTGACCGGGTCCAAGCTGGAATCGAGGTCGCCCGTGGCAGCCATCGTGGGGAAATCGCGCTCCTTCATCGCCCGCTTTCTCGCGACCGAATCATCCGGCGGCATTGTCCTGATGGTCGCGGCCGCCCTGGCGCTCGGGTTCGCCAACGCGCCCGGCCTGCGCGAGCTCTACGAGTGGCTGCTGGCGATTCCGATCGAGGTCAAGCTCGGCCAGCTCGAGCTGAAGAAGAACTTTCTGCTGATCGTCAATGACGGCCTGATGGCGGTGTTCTTTCTGCTGGTCGGGCTCGAGATCAAGCGCGAGGTGCTGGAGGGCGAGCTATCGAGCCGGGCCCAGGTGCTGCTGCCCGCGGTCGCAGCGGTCGGCGGCGTGGCCCTGCCGGCCCTGATCTATACGGGATTGAACTATGCCGACGCGACGGCGATGCGCGGATGGGCCATCCCGGCCGCGACGGACATCGCCTTCTCGCTCGGAGTGCTTTCGCTGCTCGGGACGCGCGTGCCGCTCGGCCTGAAGGTCTTTCTGACGGCCGTCGCGATCGTCGACGACCTGGCCGCGATCGTCATCATCGCGCTGTTCTACACCGATCACCTGTCGCTGGTAGCGCTCGGACTCGGCGCGGTCGGGGCCGTCGGTTTGTTCGCGCTGAACCTGTCGGGCGTCTCCAGCCGCGTGCCTTACCTGCTGCTCGGCCTGGCGATGTGGGTCTGCATGGTCAAGTCCGGCGTGCACGCGACGCTCGCCGGCGTGATCGTCGGCTTCGCCATTCCCATATCGAGCCGCCGCGACCCGCAGCATTCGCCGCTGCGCGATCTGGAGCACAAGCTGCACCCGTGGGTGGCCTACATGATTCTGCCGGTCTTCGCCTTCGCGAACTCCGGCGTCAGCTTCGCCGGCGTGACGAGCGACGCCTTCCTCGGCGGCGTCAGCCTGGGCACGGCCCTCGGCCTGATCATCGGCAAGCCGCTCGGCATCCTCGCCTTCACGCTGCTGGCGGTCAGGCTCCTGGGCGCCCGGCTGCCGCAAGGCGGCTCGTGGGCCTCGATGGCCGGCATCGGCATGCTCTGCGGCATCGGCTTTACGATGAGCCTCTTCATCGGCACGCTGGCATTCGAGAACGCCGGGGCGCAGCTTGCCGTCGCGGTGCGCGTGGGCGTTTTCGGCGGGTCGATCGTCTCGGCCCTGCTGGGATTGGCGACGCTGGCGTTAGTCCTGCCGCGGGGCCGGCCGGCCGAACAGACCAACGGTCTGTAAGTCCCAGCTCCGCCGCCCCGCGACAGTCTGGCTGACTCTGCCCGAAGAGGCAGTCTGCGTCACAGCACGGCCCCGGCCGGACGGAGTGGTCGGCCGCCGCGGCCGGGCCCGCACGAAACTCGCATTACGGAAAGATGCCGCGCTCCTTGTACACGGCTTCGAGCCGCGAGAGCGCGACCACGTATGCGGCCGTGCGCCAGTCGGTGCCGAGCCGCTCGGTCGTGTCGCGCACGCGGCGATAGGCCGCGACGATGCGACGATAGAGCTTGGAATCGACCTCGTCCAGCTCCCAGAACTCGCTCCGCTTGTTCTGGAGCCACTCGAAGTAGCTGACGATCACGCCGCCGGAGTTGCAGAGAATATCCGGCAGCACGCCGATCCCGCGCTCGCGCAGAATCGCGTCGCCCTCCGGGTCCGTCGGGCCGTTCGCGCCCTCGGCCACCAGCCGCACCCGCAGCAGCGGCGCCGTGCGGGCGTTGATCTGCCCCTCGAGCGCGGCCGGGACGAACACGTCGGCCCGCGTGGAGAAGAACTCCTGCTCGTCGAGCGGTTCGGCGTCGCGGAAGCCCTTGATGCCGCCGTTGATCTGCACATGCGTCGCCAGCCGCGAGGGATCGATGCCGCCCGTGTTGCGGATCGCGCCGGTCACGTCCTGCACGGCGATCAGCTTGGCGCCACGCGCCGCCATCAGCCGCGCGACCCACGAGCCCACGTTGCCGAAGCCCTGCACCGTGTAGGTGGCCCCCTTCAGCTCGAGCTGCCGGTCGCTGAACCACTGCTCGATCAGGTTGACCACGCCCTGACCGGTCGCCTTCTCGCGGCCCTGGCTTCCGCCGGACTCGATCGGCTTGCCGGTCACCACATGCATGCTGCGGCCGCGCTCATGCGGCGGCACGGTCGTCAGATACGTGTCGAGAATCCACGCCATGATCTGGGCGTTGGTGTTCACGTCCGGCGCGGGAATGTCATACTCCGGGCCGATGTTCGCACCGAGCGCGAAGGTGAAGCGCCGTGAAATGCGCTCGAGCTCCGTGGTCGTGTAGCGGCTCGGGTCGATCTGAATCCCGCCCTTCGCCCCGCCGAAGGGAATCTCCGCCACCGCGCACTTCCACGTCATCCAGGCCGCCAGCGCCCGCACCTCGTCCACGTTCACCGACGGGTGATAGCGCAGCCCGCCCTTGAACGGGCCGAGCGCGTTGTTGTGCTGCACGCGATAACCCGTCAGCATCTCGACCCGGCCGTCTTCGAGCCGCACGGGGAAATGAACCACGATCTCGTTCATCGTCGACGAGAGGATGCGGCGGATATTCGGGTTCAGCTCCATCAGCCGTGCGGCTTTCTCGAACTGCTGCATGACCACGTCATACAGCGTGCGGTTCACATTCACCGCGGGCAGCGCCGGCCGCGGCGACGCCGTCGGCAGCGAACCGGCCGACTCGATGCCGGTCTGCGGCCGGCCTTGCGCCTGCTCGACGACCTTCTGGTCCAACATGACGCCACTCCTTGCCGGCACTACGGCCGGCTCGCACAGACGTTATTCGTACGCTTCGCAGTGCCACACGCCGCCCGCGCTGCGGGGCAGCTTGCAGGTCTCGTTGTGAATGCAGTTGGCGCACAGTCCGAGACGCCGGGCCGCGCCGGGCGGAGCGTCCGGCACTTCCTGCCCGGTGCGAAGCACCAGCAGGTGCGTCGCGGCCGACTCGCCCGGCACGAATTCCTCGCACCGCTGCACGCCCCCGGGGCTGCGCAGCCGCAGCACGCACTCCGGCGCTCGCACGCAGGTCGTGCACAACCCGGACACCGGCGCATCCACCACCGCCGGCGCGTCGGCCGACGGCGGCGGGCTGTGAACCACGAGCGAGCCGGGTCGGCCGCTCGCGGGGCGAACGCTTCGGCTGGTCAAGACTTCGGATGCCATCTCACGTCTCCTCGTGGGCCGCTCTGGCCCGGGAGACCTATTGCACCGGGTGTGCCACGCCTGTCGCCCGCCAGGCGGGCTGAGGCGCGAACGGCGTGAACCGCCGCTTTTTTGTGTGTAAACCGTTTCTGGTAAATGGTTTAAGAACTATAGTGCGATGCGTGGCGTGAACTTATGGCTAGCTCCCCCGAGTCGCAGGATCGCTCCCGAAAGCGGGGCGTTTCTCCCCACCGGGGAAGTTTGCCCCGGCCGGCCGTCACTTCGCCTCCTCGATCTCGTATTGCCGCAGCTTCTGCCGCAGCGTCTTGCGGTCGATGCCCAGGATCTCGGCCGCCCGGGTCTTGTTGCCGGCCGTCCCGGACATGACGTTGCGGATATGCTCCGCTTCGACCTCGGCCAGCGTTCGGTCGAGCCGCTCCGCGCCGCCCAGCGAGAACCTCATCAGCGGCGGCAGATCGATCACGTCGATCGTTTCCTGTTCGCTCATGATCACGAGCCGCTGGACGAGATTCTGAAGCTCGCGCACATTGCCGGGCCAGTTGTGCCTGCGCAGGGCCTCGAGTGCCCGCTGCGAGAACTGTGGCGGCTCGCGGCCCAGCTCGGCCGCGATCTTGGCGGCGAAGTGCCGCAGTAGCAGCAATACGTCGTCGCCGCGCTCGCGCAGCGGCGGCAGCCGGATCGGCAGCACGTTCAGGCGATAGTACAGATCCTCGCGAAAGACGTTCTTGCGGACGAGCTCAAGCAGCTCGCGGTTGGTCGCCGCGATGACACGCACGTCGACGCGGTGCGGCCTGGCCGAGCCGACCATGCAGACCTCGTTGTCCTGAAGCACGCGCAGCAGTTTCACCTGCATGGCCGGGCTGGTCTCGCTGATCTCGTCCAGAAAGATCGTGCCGCCGTCCGCCGTCTGAAAAAAGCCCGCGCGCGATTCGGATGCCCCGGTAAAGGCCCCCTTCATGTGGCCGAACAGCTCGCTTTCGAGCAGCGCCTCGGGAATCCCGCCGCAATTGACCGGCACGAACGCGGCCGAGGCCCGCGCGCTGGAATAGTGAATCGCCCGCGCCACCATCTCCTTTCCCGTGCCGCTCTCGCCGGTGATCAGCACCGTGGCGGTCGTGCCGGCCGCCTTGGGGATGACGCGATAGACGGCCTGCATCACCGCCGACTCGCCCAGCAGACCGTAGCCCGCGCCCGCGGGCGCTTCGTCGCTCTCGCTGCCCGCCTGCTGCGAGCGCAGCCTCTGAAGCGCCCGCTGAACGGCCGCGAAGAGCTCCTCTTCGGTGAAGGGCTTGGACAGGTATTCCTGCGCGCCGCTCTTGACCGCTTCCACGGCGCCTTCGATCGACGCGAAGCCGGTCATCATCATGACTTCGGTATTCTTGAAGTTCTCGCGCACGTGCCGAACCAGGTCCAGCCCGCTGATCCTGGGCATCTTCCAGTCGGTGATGACCAGGTCGATCGGCGTCTGCTCGAGGACCGCCAGCGCCTCGCTCACCCCGGGGGCGGAGAAGACGCGATGCCCGCCCGCCGAAAGCTGCCGCTCGAGCAGCTCCAGCGTGGCCGGCGAATCGTCGACGATCAGGATGCGCGCGTGCTCGACGTCGATGCTCATGTCGCTCCCGCCGGTGCATTCTCGGCGGCGCGGGCGCTGCGCGGCAACCACACGTCGAAGCGCGTGCCCCGCCCGACCTGGCTCTCGAAATGAATGCGCCCGCCGTGCGCCTCGATGATTCCGTGCACGACCGAAAGCCCCAATCCCGTCCCCTCGCCCACGTCCTTGGTGGTGAAGAAGGGATCGAAGACGCGCCGCTGAACCTCCTCCGGCATGCCCACGCCCGTGTCCTGAACGGCCAGCCGCACACCGCCCTGCTCCGCCTGAGTCTCGATCGTCAGCTCGCCCCCGTCCGGCATCGCCTGCACCGCGTTGATCGCCAGGTTCAGCAGCACCTGCTGAATCTGGGCCGGGTCGGCCACGATCGAAGTCCGTCCCTCCGCCAGCTTCAGCGTGACCGTCACGTTGCCGCGGGTCGTCCGCGGCGCGACGAAGCGCAGCGCCTCGCGCACGAGGCAGTTCACATCCACCTCGATCCGCCGCGGCACGTTCTCGCGGGCGAACAGCAACATGTTGCGGATGATCTCGCGGGCGTGCAGCGACGCCTCGATGATGCGGCTCACGTCCGCACCGGCCGTCTCGGGCAGCGGCGATTTCTGGAGCAGTTGCGCGAAGCCGAGAATGTTCGCCAGCGGCTCGTTCAGCTCGTGGGCGATGCCGGCCGCGAGCTGGCCGATCGTCGCCAGCCGGTCGGCGTGGCGAAGCTGGGCGGCCAGCCGCTGCCGCTCCTGCTCATCCTCCTGCTGCTCGACCAGGGCGGCGATCTCGCGAGCGATCCGCTGGATCAGCTTCGCCTCCTCCGGCAGAAACGGCCCTTCGGCGAATTCGGGTCTGGTGCCCGTGTAGAACAGCTCGACCGATCCGCGCCGCCGGCCGTCGACCACGATCGCCGCTTCCTGCCGCGCCCTGGCCTCGAGCAGGTTGTCGGCCCCGTAGTGCTCCCGGTCGATCGTGATGCGGGCCCGCGCCAGGTCGGGAAACTGCCACGCCGGCGGCAGCAGCGCCACGATCTGCTCCAGCTTCCTGGACAGCGGCAGCGTCGTGTCGCTGGCGATGTGCGAGATCGCGTACAGGCACGAAAGCTCCTTGACGCGCTCGCGCAGCCGCGACTGCGCCCGCCGCGTCGCGATCGCCAGCCCCAGCGTATCGGAAAGCTGCTCCAGCGACTCCACCAGCTCGCGCGTCAGCACGCCGCTTCGCAGGGCGCTGAACTGAAGCAGTCCGAGCGTGTCGGCATCCACCGAAAAGCGGATCAGCACGCACGATCCGTAGGGCTCGAACATCGGCGCCAGGGCCAGCTCGCGCCCGGCCGCCAGGATCGTCCGCCCGGCCACCGCCTCCGTCGCCGGGATCCAGAAGCTGCCGCGCGGCGTGAACAGCTCCGGGTCGCGCTGGAGCTGCAAGGTCAGCAGCTCGCGCCTCAGCAGCTCGAGCGAGCGCTCCGCCTCCGACGGGCAGTCGGCCGCGGCCACGTGCGGCAGCCGCAGAAACTCGGTCGTCGGCCGCGGCCGGCGAGTGGCCCGCCAGCGATAGGAAACCTCCCCGTCGCTCAGCCGCAGGTCGACCGCGTCGCAGCCGCTCGAATCCAGCAGGAGCTGCGAAACCTGCTCCAGAAAGGCGATTCGTGAGATGCCGAGATTTCCCAGCCGCAGCAGCCGCTGCGAAATGTCTGCGAAGTGACTCAGCGAGAGCAGATCAGCCGCCGCATGCATACACGGCCATTATAGGAGCGATCGGCGGCCGCGCGACGCGGGCGACGACCAGGGAGACGCCGACCGACTGCCGCGACGCGACGTCCGGCTCAATTCTTGCGGCCCCGGGCCGGGGCTGCCGTACTCATCCTGTGTCGGCAACCCGGAGAGGGTCTGTCCCGGCCGGACGTGCTCGCTACACTTTCGCGGCCGGCTGGCGTTGGTGGATAGCGCGGCGGCGGACAGGGCGGTGCGCGAGCTCGTCGGGTCAGAAGAGGGACGGGATGATTCGATACCTGTATATCGTGGGTTTCGCGGCCGCGTGCCTGGTTGGCGCGTGCACGCAGCGACGCGCGGCCGAGTCTGCGTCGGAGATCGCATACCCGCGGCCGGTTGCAACGGGCCACAAACTGGAGCACCTGATCGAACTCGCACCCGGCGTGTACAGCGGCTCAGGACCCGCCGGCTCCGAGTCCTTCGCCGAGCTCGAGCGGCTGGGTGTGCGCACGATCGTCTCCGTCGACGGCGCCCAGCCGGATGTCGAATCCGCCCGCGGCCGGGGCATGCGCTACGTGCACGTGCCGATCCACTACAGCGGCGTGCCGGATTCGGCCAGGCTTGCGCTGGCCAAGGCGCTGCGCGACCTGCCGAGGCCGATCTATTTCCACTGCCATCACGGTCAGCATCGCGGCCCGGCCGCGGCGGCCGTCGCGGCCCGCTCGCTGGGTCTGATCACCGGGCAGCAGGCGCTGGAGTTGCTCGACCAGGCGGGGACGTCGCCCTCCTACAGCGGGCTTTTCGAGTGCGTGCGTGACACCGAGACACTCGACGGCGCGATCCTCGATCGCGACGAGATCGAGCTGCCCGAGGTGGCGACGGTCTCGGGCCTGGTCGAGACGATGGCCGAGATCGATCGGGCCTACGACCATCTCACGCTCGTCCGCCGCGCCGGCTGGGTCGTGCCCGCGGATCACCCGGACCTGGTGCCCTCGGCCGAGGCGGGCCGGCTCGCGGAGATGCTCCGCGTGCTCGCCGACGACGCCGAAATCTCAGCAAGGCCGGCCGATTTCCAGCGAATGCTGCGCGATTCGGCCGCCGCAGCCAGGCGGCTGGAGGAGCAGATACTGGCACGCGCCCATGCCGCGCGGCTGGACGAAGCGTTCGGCGTCGTGCAGCGGTCGTGCACGCAGTGTCACGCCGTCTATCGCGACCCGCCGCCGTAAGCGATCCTCAGCCCGCGTCTCGCACCTCACCCCCCGCACCCGGACCGCCCCGGCGGTTGCCCGCTGCCCGCCGCGCGGCGACAATCCACACCGACTCATCCGTCCAACCCATGACCGCACTACAAGGAGTTGTTCCCATGTTCCGCACGTACCGGCTTCCGCTGGCCGCGCTGCTGCTGATGGTGCTGTCGCTGGCCGCGCCGGCCGAACCGCCCGAGCGCACGCACGACATTACGATCGAGGATTACTTCTCCCTGGCGATCATCGAGGAGCCCGTCTGCTCGCCCGACGGCCGCTACGTGGTCTATGTCGAGCGCCGCTGGGATGAGCGGCTCGACCGCCGCAACGCCGACCTGTGGCTCTTCGACACGCAGACCTCCCAGACGCGGCGGCTCACCTTCGACGACGCCGACGACACGTCGCCGGCCTGGTCGGCCGACGGCCGCACGATCTACTTCGCCAGTGCCCGCAAGCGTGGCGAGGAGAAAGACCCGCCCTACAACGGCAAGCGGCAGGTCTGGGCCATGTCGCTCGACGGCGGCGAGCCGCAGGCCATCACGCGCGAACCGGACGGCGTCGGTCTGTTCGATTTCTCGACCGATCGCAGCACGCTCTATTTCGCTCGCGAGCGAGAACATCACGAGCCGGATTTCAAGGAGCTGCGCGACAAGTACGACTCGATCGAGTACGGCCGCGGCTCGCACCCCGTGCACGAGATCTGGAAGCTCTCGCTGCATTCGTGGCGCAGCGAGCGCATTGCCGACCCGGGCCGCTACGTGCACGACCTGGCGGTCGCGCCCGACGGCCGGCGGCTGGCGCTGATCACCGCGCCGGACGATCGTCTGATCACGCTCGAGGGCAAGTCGACGGTCGACATCATCGACGTCGAGTCCGGCAGCCTCGCCAGCCTGCCGGACAAGCTGTGGCGGGCCGATGCGCCGTCGCCCTTCGGCTGGCTCGAGAACCTGACCTGGAGCAGCGACGGCGGCGCGCTGGCCTTCACGATCGGCTTCGACGGCTATCCGAGCGAGGTCTTCGTGGCCGAATGGGCCGGCCGGCAGCCGAGCGTGTGGCGCCTGAACCGCCCGGACGAGTCGTACGTCACCGGCGGGCTCACCTGGCAGCGCGAGACGCGCAATCTCTGTCTGAAGGCGGACCACCGCGCTCTCTCGGTGATCTACCGCCTCAGCGAGGTTCGCGGCGGCAAGCAGGGCCCCGCCCAGCGGCTCAGCCCCGCCGACTTCGTCGTCGACGCGTTCGACCTGCGCCGCGACGGCCGCATCGTCGCGATCCTCAGCGACACGCAGATTCCGCAGGACTTGTTCCTGCTCGGCGAAGATCCCGGCGAGGGCCAGCCCAAACGCCTGACCGACATCAATCCGCAGGTGGCCACCTGGAAACTCCCCACGATTCAGCGTTTCACGTGGAGGGCCAGTGACGCAGCCGAGGTGGAGGGCATTCTGGAGCTCCCGCCCGATTACGAGCCCGGCACGCGCCTGCCGACGATCATCGAGCTGCACGGCGGACCGACCGCCTGCACCTACTTCCAGCTCCGCTACTGGATCTACGGCCGGACGTTGCTGGCGGCCAGGGGCTACGCCCTGCTGAGCCCGAACTATCGCGGCTCGACCGGCTATGGGGATAAGTTCTTAGTCGAATTGGTCGGCCGCGAGAACGACGTCGACGTCGACGACATCCTGACGGGGGTCGACGCGCTCGTCGAGCGCGGCATCGCCGACCCGCAGCGGCTGGGCGTGATGGGCTGGAGCAATGGCGGGTTCCTGACGAACTGCCTGATCAGCAGGACGGACCGCTTTCGGGCGGCCAGCAGCGGTGCGGGCGTGATCGACCAGTTCATGCAGTGGGCGCTGGAAGACACGCCGGGACATGTGATCAACTACATGCGCGGCCTGCCGTGGGAGCAGCGC
This sequence comes from uncultured Planctomycetales bacterium, assembly GCA_964643885.1. Classification (GTDB taxonomy): domain Bacteria; phylum Planctomycetota; class Phycisphaerae; order UBA1845; family Fen-1342; genus CAADGL01. Next base: position 7,694 of record CAZXUI010000089.1, on the reverse strand, counting down.
GAGGCGTACGGGCTCGGCTCGCCCAGCCTGCGGCTGCACGAGATCCGCACGCCGACCGTCATCCACGTCGGCGCGGGCGACGAGCGCGTGCCGGCTGCGCACAGCCGCACCCTGTTCCGCACGCTCAACGACTACACGAACGTGCCGACGCAGCTTCTGGTCTACCCCGGCCAGGGGCACGGTCTGACGAAGTACAAGTTCCGCAAGGCGAAGCTGGAATGGGACGTGGCGTGGTTCGAGCGCTATCTGCTGGAGCAGGCCAGCAAACCGCAGACGCCCGAGCCGCAGGCAACCGGCGACGGACGCGGCGTCTCCAGCGCGATGCCGTAAGCGGCGGACACATACGTGCTCGCCGGCCGGGATCCGCCGCGCGGCCGGCTCGCGGCGCGAAAAGGCCTCCCGCGCCGCGAACGTCGGCTCGCTGCGGTCGTCCGTAAGTGTGCGATGGGCACGTTCAAGCCGCCGGGCTAGTTGAACGCGTTGAAGACTTGCGCGCTCAAGTTGAAGCCCAGGCCTTCCCAGAATCCGAACTGGAACCGGTTGAACGCCCGTCCGCAGGAGAAGAACGAAATCCCCAGCGGCGTCATCGCCATCAGCAGAATCGTCATCCGTACCTGCCAACGCATCACACGCCTCCTTATGTGCGACGTGCCGTAGCGAGTGTGCGGAGCCGTCCGTTCCTCTTCGGGCAATGGCCCGTCCCGCCGCCCAAGCGGGAATCCTGGCCGCCGCAGTCCCCGCCCCGCGGTGGTCGCCTTTCTGCCGAATCTTTGAACATTATACGCCGGAAAAAACGGTCGGCCCCGTCTATCTCACCCGAACCGCCGCCCGCCGGCGGCCCGGCCGACCCTCCCCCGGGTCTCCAGTTCGACTTCTGTTCGGAGCATCGTCCATGCGTAACCCTCCCTGTCGCACCCTCCCGCCGATCCTCATTCTCGTCGGTTTGCTCGCCGCCCCGCCGGCCCCGGCCGAGGCTCCGCCGCGAGCCGCCTCCGGCCAGACGCTGGTCGTGCCCGCCACGCACCTGGACGACTGCGACGTCTATTACGTCATGCCCGGCGAGGATGCGCAGCTCGTGATCACCTCCGACTCGCCGCTACAGCGCACCGTGCTGACCTGCCGGCGGGTGGTCGGCTACGTGTCGGTGCCGCTCGACGTGGAAAAGGCGCCGGCTCCGCTGGTCGGCGGGGCGCTGCGCATCCCCGTCGCCTCGTTGGAATCGGGCACCCCCGGCGGAGACGCGCAGGTGCGTGAGCTGCTGGGTGCCGAGCAGCACGCGGAAATCACATTCGAGCTGACCGGGTCGAAAGACGCCCGGCGAATCGAGCTGAAGGACGCCGGCGACCAGCAGGAATTCGAGCTGACCGCGACCGGCCGGCTCGTTTTCCGCGACCGCACGGTCGAGCTGACCGTCCCGCTGCGCATGCGGCTGATTCCCTTCACCTGGACCAGCATGATGGGCCGGTATCCCGGCGAGCTGCTGAATGTTCGAGCCGAGTTCGACGTTTCCCTCGCCCAGCTCGGCTTCGAAAAACCGCGGCCGCTGGCCGCCCGGTTGGCCGACACGCTGCATGTCGAGCTTTTTCTGCTGGCGAACACCGTCCCGCCCGACAAGTCGCTCAACCCGCGACTGAGCAACGAGCTGAACCACAAGCTGCTGGCGTATCTGACGCAGGCGCGCGACTTCGGCCGCGTCGAGCAGGCCTGTTCGCTCGGACAGGAAGTGCTCGAAGCCATGTGGGCGGATGCGGCCCTGCTGGATGAGTTCGTGCGGCTCGCCGCGGACGCGGCGCCCGACCGGCGCGACCTCGGGCTCGCGCTGCGGGCCGCCCGCCGGGCCGCAGAGCTTCAGGAGCAGCCCGACGCGACGCGGCTGACGACCGTCGCACGGCTTTATGCTCAGCAGGGAGATTTCACGCAGGCGGCGGCCTGGCAAACGCGGGCCGTGGCGGCCGCTGAGGCCGCGGCACCGCCGGCCGATGGCGGTGATGCGAGCGCGGGCCGCGCGGCCGGCGGACCGGCGTCCGGGCTCGATGCGGCCGCGCTGCGGGCCGACCTGGTGCGCTACGAAGCACGGGCGTCCTGCGCCGAGAGCGACTCGTCCGGCGGGTCGTGACGGTCGCCCGGGCGACCCGGCTTAGAAGCGCAGCTCGGGCGGCGAGGACGAGCCCGTCGGCGGCGGCGCCGTCGGGTGCACCAGCCGGCCGCCGTCCGCGGGCGGATCGACCGGACTGGGCGCCAGGGCCGCGCGGCGAACCGCGGCCGCCTGAATCAGCCGCAGGTGCAGCACCATCTGCGCCTCGCTCCAGCGGCGGAAGGGCAGATGCGGGGCGAGAATCTCCTCGATCTGACGCAGGTCGGCGGCGGCGATCCGCTCCAGATCCGCCGCGAGCCGGCCCAGCCGGCCGAGCACCTCGGCGTCGCCCTGCTCACCGAGTCGGCGGCAGAGCTGCCGTGGCGAGTCGAATTGTCCCGCGTTCCACTCGCGGCGGACAAAGCTGAACCACGCGTCGAGACCGCCCGCCGCCTCGCTCTCCTGCGAGACGTTCGGCCCCGTCTCCGATGCAATCTGCGGCGACGCCGCCGACCACTGAAAGACGGCGTAATCGTGCTCGGCGGCGATGCGCTCGGCTTCCTCCGGCCGCAGGTCGCCGCAGACCAGGTCATACGCCCGGGCGGGCGAGAAACGCAGTCCCACGGAAAGCGTCAACGGCCGGGCGAGCGCGGGCGGCAACAGCGAAATCACCTCGCGCGGCACGGTCAGATCGTGCTGTCCGCTGACCAGCAGCACGCGCTGCGCGCTCAGCAGCGTGCGCACCAGCGCGAGCACGCGCTCGCCGGTCGCGCCGGTCAGCTCCAGCGGCGAGAGCGCGGGCACGCGGACGCGCTGCGGCCGGAACGAAAACGGTTCGAGCCGCGTGTCGGCCGGCGGCACGTCGCCCGGATTGACGACCGCCCGCACGGCCGCGTCGACGAGCACGGCGTCGCAGTGGATGCGGGCGAAGTCGTCGCGTGAGAGCACGACCGCGTGCGTGTGCACCCGCGAGCCGCCGCGGCCGCTGTGCTCCTCTTCGGCGTTCCAGGCCGAGAGCACGCAGCGTCGGCCGGTGGAGAGCTCGAAGCTGGCGCAGCCCACCGCGTCGGCGTCGTCGTCGAGCATGTTGCCGTGCGACGGCGCGGCCCGCGTGATGTCGCGTTTCTCGTCGGCGGATAGACCGGCGCTGGCGGCGACGAGGCGGTATCCGCGCCCCATCGGCGAAGCGACGGAGGTGAACACGGCCTGGTCCGCGCGAATCGAGTCCTCGGCGGCGGCGAGCTCGGCGGTCAGAGTTGGTTGACGATCCATTCGAACGGCTCCAGCACGCCGCGCAGGGCGGTGTGCAACGGGACCGGGATTACCTGCTGGTCCGATTCACTCACGGCGAACCCGAGCGAGCCGACCACGCTGCTGGCGAAAAACTCGAAACTCGTCAGGCGCGTGTTGCAGATGTTGTACAGCCGGTTCAGATTCGCGGCCGCGAAGCGGCGCGGGTCCTCGAAGCACTCGGGCACATAGTCGGCCTTCGTCAGCACCACCGCCACCGGCTTGTCGAGCTTGCGTTTTCGCTGCTCGGCCGCGACGGAGTCCACGTAGCTCATCATCTTCAGCGCGAAGAAGTCCGGCTGCGACGAGCCGTTGGCAGCCAGGGCCGCATCCACCAGCATCAGAATGCCCTTCGACTTGGTCAGAAGCTTCTGGATGATCGCGAAGGTCGAGGGCGAAGCCACCTCCGCCGCGATCGCCTCACCCGCCATATCCGGCGTGATCAGGTCGACCCACTTTGGCTTGCGGCCGGTCTTGCAGATCTCGTAGTACGACCACTCCCACTGGTCGGTCTCCATCGGCGTCTTGGGCGGAAACATGCGCCAGGCCATGTGGCTGATGACGAGCTGCTGAAGATTGACCGAGTGCGAACCGCGCGGCACCGCCTCGAAGTTGTTCGCCCGCTGGCTGAGCATGTCGAGCAGAAACCCGAGATAGACCGTCTTGCCGACGTTGCTGTCGCCCAGGACGGTGACAATCTGCGGGTCGCGGTCCGCGGCGGCCGTGCCGTAGGCCAGCGACAGCGGCGCGGCGCACTTCGAGCAGAGCGTCGCGTTGCGCGCGTTCTCCGCGTCGCAGATGACGCACACGGGTCGGGTTTCGACGACGGGCACGCTGATCATGGCCCACTCCTCGGGAAACTGCGTCGCTACGACGCGTCGAACAGGTCCATCGCGAGTCTCAGGCCGATGTTGTGCGCCCGCGCAAGGCAGGCCGCCCCGGACCGGAACGTGCTCGTCGCCTGCCATGGAAAATAGGTGTCGAACGCGCCGCCGCGGATCGTCTTCATCAGCATGTCGCCCACGATCTCGCGGCCCTTCACGTCGCGGCAGGCGAAATCGGACGCGGTCCATTCCCACACGTTGCCGATCAGATTCAACACGCCGTTCGGCGCCGCTCCGCCCGGACAGGCGCCGACCGGCAGCGTCCCGCCGTGGCCGCTGTACCAGATGTTGCAGCGCTCCAGGTCCAGCGCATCGCCCCAGGGATAGCGGCGGATCGAGTTCGCCTCGCTGCGAATCCGCCAGCTCGCCGCCATCTGCCACTCGGCTTCCGTCGGCAGACGCGCCCCGGCCCAGGCCGCGTACGCCTCGGCCTCGAGATACGAAATGCCCACCACGGGATTGTCCGGAAAGCGCTTGTCGTGATGGCCGTCGCGCCAGTAGCGCGGACCCGCCTTGCCGGTCAGGTCCTTGAAGTCCACCAGGTGCGGCCAGACTTCCTGCGGCCAGAGCTCGAAATCCTCATACCCGCCCGCGTCCACGAAATGCTGATATTCGGCGTTCGTCACGCAGTGCCGCGCCAGCAGAAACGCGTCCGTGGCGACGTCGGTCTCGTCCTCGCCCGCCTCGCCGTTCACGTTCAGGCTGATCGAGGCGAATCCGTCCGGCACCAGCGCGAAACGCTCGTCGATGGCGCGGATCGCCGCCTTGCGCGCCGCCGCGTAGCCCGGCTTGGAGGCCCAGTCACCAGGGTTCACGGCGATGCGCCCGAAGCGGCGATGATGCGCCGCGGCCGCGAGCGTGTCTCCCGGTGCGACCGGAGGCTGCTCGGGCAGCGCGGGCGCCGGGGCGCCGGTTGCTCGTTTTGAAAACAGCCTGAGAGCCATCGCCGCGTCTCCCCGTCAGATTCAGACCTTGCCGATCGCCTTGCGCTTCGCGTCGCGGCAGAGCTTCTGGAAACGCTCGAGCGCGGCGCGGTCCTTGGCGTCCGCCGGTTTGGGCAGATCGCCGTCCGGCGACTTCTTGCCGCCGAAACCGAGCACCGGCGCGAGCGTCTGCTCCTGCTGCGCGACCTTCTGCATTTCGGCCTCGAGCTCGCGCTGAAGAGCGGCAACGCTCTCGGCCGCCGCGTCCACCTCGCGCTTCTTGGCCTCGCACGCTTCGCGCAGAAACGCGATCTCGGCCGTCTGCTTGTCGATCTCGCCCTTCTGCGACGCCAGCGTGGCCGCCAGCTCGTCCAGCTCCGCCTTGCGGGCGTCGACCGTGGCGAGCTGCTTGGCCAGAGCGCTCTCGCGCTGCTCCAGTTCGGCGTCGGTTTTCGCGACCTCGGCCGCCTTGCGGTCCAGCTCCCGGCCGCGCGCGTCCAGCTCCGCCGCCAGCTTGTTGACCTGCTGCTCGACCTGCCCGACCCGCTGCGACTCCTGCTCCAGCAGGCGCGTCTGCGTCTCGAGCTCCGCGGCGCCCTGCGAGAGCTTCTCGTCGAGGGCGGCCGCGGCCTGTTCGCGCTCCGCCAGGGCCGCTTCACGCTCGCTGATCTCCTGGCGGCGCGACGCGAGCTCCGAGTCCAGCGCGGCGATCTGCTGCTGCCGCTCCGCCAGCGACTGCTCCGCGGCCTGGAAAGTCTGCTCTTTCTCCGCGCAGAGGCTCTCACGGGCCGTCAACTCCGCCTCGCGCGTCTCGTATTGCGTGCAGAGCTCCTGCTCGCGCTGGGCGAACTGCTCCTTCTCCGCGGTCAGCTCGACGTTGAAGCTCTCCAGCGCCTGGCGGCACTCCTCGAGCGCCATGGCTCGCGTCTCGAGCATCTGCCGCAGGTTCTGCATGCTCGTCAGCACGTCCGTGCCAAGCGCCTGTAGCCGCAGAAGATCGACCAGGACTTCTTCACAACCGCCGGCCGGGTTGTCGGGTGATTGGCTCATCTCAGCTTCGCCTTCCCTTCCGTTGCTTCTTCTGCGGGGTGCTGTCCGTCGTCGCCTCGGCCTCGAGCTCCGCCAGCAGCTCACGCACCGGGCGGCGGTTTCCGCTCAGGCGGCGCTTCACGCGAATGCGCTCCGCGATCTGAACGTCCAGCGTCGCCAGCAGCGCCTCGTCCTCGTCATTTCCCGCCGCCGACTCGTCCGCATCGGCCGGTGCCGGAGCGGGCGGTTCGGGCGCCTCGACCATGCCCGGAGCGGCGCTGGTCAGCAGCCTCTCGCGCCCCGACAGCAACGGGGCGCGGCCGCGGCGCTCCTTGTCCCCCAGCGCCCGGCGAAGCAGCTCATCGACGCCCTGCATCTCGCTCAGCCAGCTCGCGAAACGCTCGTGCATATCGGACAGCGCCGACGCAATTTCTGCGTCGCCGCTGCGCAGCTCCTCAAAGCGCCGCTGGATGTCGATCGCCGTGCTCACGCTAGTCGAATCATCGGAATTCCGGGCCGCGGCCGTCTATAAGCATGCAATGCGGCAAGCCGCCGCGCTGCCGGCAGGCGCCTCGCACGATCTGTTATCGCCCCTGCGGCGTATTTTGGAGCGAGCGCCGCCCGGGCCGCCCGACGGCCGTCTCGCGCCGCACCGCCGGGCGACCGCCGGCCGCCGCGCCAAGTTGTCGCGCAGCCGCCGCGGCGCGATAATCACCGTATCGCGACGATCCGCCTCCTCCGGACGTCGCGGCCGGGCCGAAAGCTCGTTCGTTTCCGCCCGGCCGAGGGTGAGGAAGATGGGATGGCCGTGCCATGTCCACGGATTTTCTGCCGATTCGCGGCTACGACCACGTGGAGTTCTACGTCGGCAACGCCAAGCAGGCGGCCCACTTCTACGAGAAGGTCTTCGGCTTCAAGCCGGTCGCCAAGATGGGTCTGGAGACCGGCTGCCGCGACCGCGCCAGCTACGTCATGCGGCAGGGCCGGGTCACCTTCGTGTTCACCAGCGCGCTCGGGCCGGACCACGAAATCACGCGGCACGTGGCGTTGCACGGTGACGGCGTGAAGGTGATGGGGCTCGAGGTGGCCGACGCGGACGCGGCCATCCGCGAGGCCAAGGCCCGCGGCGCGACGGTCATTCAGCCGGCGACGGCCAACGAGGATTCGTTCGGTGTGCTCAAGACCGGCATCATCCGCTACGCCGGCGATACGGTCTTCAAGTTCGTGCAGCGCGGCGACTACCGCGGGCCGTTCGCGCCGGGCTACAAGCCGCTGGAGCCGGTGGGGCAGGTGCGGCCGGTGGGCGTCGCGGCGATCGACCACATCGTCACGAACGTCTACCTGGGCGAGATGAACTACTGGGTGCAGTGGTTCGAGCACGTTATGGGTTTCACGCAGCTCAAGCACTTCTCCGACAAGGACATCAGCACCGAGTATTCCGCCCTGATGAGCAAGGTGATGGAGAACGGCTCGGGCAAGTGCAAGTTCCCCATC
>CAZXUI010000088.1:0-17760 GCA_964643885.1 uncultured Planctomycetales bacterium | reverse complement strand
GACCGGTCCCCCAAGCAGACCGGTCAGAGACCGGTCCCCCAAGCAGACCGGTCAGAGACCGGTCCCCCATTGTCGGAGCAGCATGCCCACGCCTGCGGCGAGGGCATGCCACCCAACGCCGTTAATCAAGTTGGACGTTCGCGGCGGGCTAGTGTGAGAACTCTTCGGCTTCTTCGGGGCTGAGGGCGCCGAGCTCGATCAGCGCGAGGCGGGCGGCCTTCTGCTCGGCCTCTTTCTTGCTTGGGCCCCAGGCGCTGGGAAACTGGCGGTCGGAGATGACGACGGCGATCTCGAAGCACTTGGAGTGGTCGGGGCCTTTCTCGTCGAGCAGCTCGTAGCGCGGCGTGGTGGAGAGCGTGCGCTGGGCGTACTGCTGGAGCTGCGACTTGTAGTTGAACTGGTGCTCGGACTCGGTCGCAGCCCGGAGGGCGGGACCCATGTGGTTGAGGATGAACCTGGCGGCCGGCTCGAGTCCGCCGTCCAGGTAGATCGCGGCGATGACGGCTTCGAGTGCGGCGGCCGCGAGCGAGCGCGGCAGGTGCTCGCCGCCGTCGATGCCCTGGCCGAGGACGAGGGCTTCGGGCAGGCCGATCTGCTCGGCGACCTCGGCACAGACCTTGCGCGAGACGACGGCGGACTTGATCTTGGTCAGCTCGCCCTCCATGGCGTTGGGGAGCTGGTCGTAAAGCTCGCGGCAGATGACCAGGCCGAGGACCGAGTCGCCGAGGAACTCCATTCGCTCGTTGCTCTCGATGCGTGTGCCGGCGGAGGAGGAGTGGGTCAGCGCGGCGCGGAGCAGGTCCGGATCGCGGAACCGGTAGCCGATTCGCTCCTGACAGAGCTCGAGGATTTCGTCGTCTTGCATTCGCAGCAGGCTCAGATCGGGCGGTGCGCCGAAGGGCGCCGCCAACGGCGAAGGGCCGTCTGTCCAAAGGACCGGCCGCGGGAGTGGCCGGCGAAGAGCCCTGATCCGCGGCCACCGGGGACCGGTGCCGGCCGCGCGGGAGGAGGGGCTCGTCGCCTCCCGACACTTCAGTTTAGCAGATGTTTCGGGTAGTTTCCGCCCCGGGCTTGACGAAATCGGCCGTTTTGGGTCGGGCGGGCATTCGGGCGCGGGGAGGGCGTGCGAAATCGGCGGGTGGGGCGGGAGCGGCGGGGGGCGGACGAGCGGCAAATGCGGTGGGGGCCGGGGCTTGGCGTGCGGCGGGGGGCCGGTTATAGTAAGGGGCTCAACACTAGGGAGAGCTCGGATGTCGGTAGATCGTTCATTGCGAGTCAAGAGCTCCCTGGCGCGGCACCGGAATGTGCTGAGTCGGGCGGAGCGGATCGCGATTCTGCGCGATGCAGGCGCGTGGGATGAGTCGCGGGGCGCCTTGGGGCTGCCCAAGGTCGCTCACCGCAAGACCAAGGCCGGCAAGAAGGCGGTGGTCAAGGAAGAGGGCGCGGCGGCCGAGGCGCCGGCCGCGGCGGCGCCCGCGAAGTAGTCGCAGTTCGGGCTGTCGGCGCGGCCCAGCGGGCCGCTCTTCGGTTGCGGCCGGGACGGGGCGTGCGCGGGCCCGGTCGCGTGTCGCGGCACGTTTCCGGTTTGGCTTCGGCGGCGCCCGGGTATCCGGTCGGGGCGGCCGCGATATCAATTTTTTGAATCGAATCTCGAACGCGCGGCGGCACGCGACGTAGAAGTAACGGTCTGGTGCGGAAACCGGCTCCCGGGCCGGTCGCGCGGATCAGCACGCGGCCGGCGGGCGACGTCGTCCGTTGCGGCCGCAGCGCGGGAGCCGGGGCGTGGTCGCTTTCGCCGTAACTCCTGACAGGGTTGGAAAAACGCATGGAGCACGATCGTCTCTCGCTTCAGATGGAGACGGGGCGGGCCACGGCGAAGCTGATTGCCACGTTGCTCGGCGGCGTCCTGGTCCTTTCCTCGTTTGCGGCCGGCTGGATTTATCCCGACTCGGCGGACGTGGTCGAGAGCGGGGCGGTGAACTTCTACAGCCGCACGCTGGCGGCGATCGGGGCGCTGCTGCTGGCCGTCCCGCTGTGGGTGCACGCGATTCAGTGCCTGCTGAGCGGGCACATGCACATGGATGAGCTGGTGGCGCTGGCGATCCTGGCCGCGTTCGCGGCGGGAGACTACCAGACGGCCGGCGTGGTGGCGTTCTTCCTGCTGCTGAGCAACCTGATCGAGTCTCGCACGGCGCTGGGGGCGCGGGCTGCGATCGAGGGACTGATGCGTCTGACGCCGACGAAGGCGCGGCGCGTGCTGGAGGACGGGCGCGAGGAAGAAGTCGACGCGCACAAGCTTCGGACGGGCGACCTGGTGATCGTGCGGCCGGGCGACAACATCCCGGCCGACGGCACGATCGTGAAGGGTCACTCGACGATCAACGAGGCGACGATCACGGGCGAGTCGCTACCGGTGGAGAAGGTGGAGGGGGACGAGGTCTTCGGCGGCACGAGCAACGTGACGGGGGCGTTGCACGTGCGGGTGACGAAGGCGGGTGCGGATACGACGCTGGGGCGGGTGCAGAGCCTGATCCTGGAGGCGGAGCGGACGCGCATTCCGCTGATGCGTCTGATCGACCAGTACGCGTCGTGGTACACGCCGATCACGCTGATGCTGGCGGGCGTGGTGTGGTTCTTTACGCGCAGCCTGGACGTGACGATCGGCCTGCTGATCATCGCCTGCCCGTGTGCGCTGATTCTGGCGACGCCGACGGCGATCGTGGCGGCGCTGTCGACGGCGTCGCGGCTGGGCATCTACATCAAGGACGTGAGCAACATCGAGTGGGCCCGCAAGCTGACGGCGGTGGTGTTCGACAAGACGGGCACGCTGACGACGGGCGAGCTGGCGGTGACGCGGCTGGCGCCGGCGCCGGGAGTCGACCCGGCCGAGCTGCTGCGGGTGGCGGCGTCGATCGAGCGGCTGAGCACGCACCCGATCGCGCGGGCCATCGTGAACGTGGCCAACAAGGCGCGGATCGAGCTGGCGGAGGTGTCGGGCTTCGGGGAGGTCGCCGGCAAGGGCGTGAAGGCGATGATCGGCGGCGAGCCGGTTCTGATTGGTCGGCGGACGTGGGTTGAGGAAAACGGCGTCGACGTCAACTTCGACGCGATCGAGTCGATGCAGGAGCCGGAGGGCCTGAGCACGCTGTACGTGGCCCGCGGCGGCAGGTGTCTCGGCTGGATCGGTCTGGGAGACCGGGCCCGGCCGGAGGCTCAGCAGGCGATGGAGGAGCTGCGTCAGTCCGGTGTGCGGCAGCTCATCATGGTGACGGGCGACCGCTGGTCGGTGGCGCGGCGCGTGGCGAAGGACCTGGGCTGCTCGGACGTGCAGGCGGAGGTGCTGCCGGCCGACAAGCTGGCGCTGGTGAGCGCGCTGAAGGAGCGCGGGCACACGGTGGCGGTGGTCGGCGACGGCGTGAACGACGCGCCGGCGCTGGCGGCGGGTCACCTGGGTGTGGCGATGGGCGCGGCGGGCAGCGACGTGGCGATGAACAGCGCGAGCGTGGCGCTGATGAGCAGCGATCTGCGGCGGCTGCCGTTCCTGGTTCAGCTTTCGCGGGCGACTACGCGGGTGATCTGGCAGAACCTGATCTTCGGCGTGTGCTTCATCATCGCGGGCGAGACGCTGATTCTATTCGAGGTAGTGGGCCCGACGACGGCGGCGTTTCTGCACTTCGTCTCGTCGGCGATCGTGGTTCTCAACAGTGCGCGGATGGTTCGGTTCGGTGAGCACATCGCCTCACACGTGCCGCAACCGCGCCAGGTGCCGGCCTCGCCGGTTCCGGGGCGCGTGGCGCTTCAGCCGGTGTAGCTGCGTGGGGAGCATGACCCACGGCAAGTGGGCGGGAGCGAGGATGCGGCGACGCGCAGGACGGGATGCCAGTGCGGTGCTCGGCGGTCAGCGGGACGGTCTGTCCGGCCGCCTGGTGCGGCCGGTCGATGGTCCCGCCACCTGGGGAGCGCGGGCTGGCCACATTCCCGACGCGGCCGGGGCGGGATTCTCAGCCGACTTCGCGGGTCTGGAAGAGGGCGATGGCCAGGCAAAGCACGGCGCCGGTGTAGGTGGCGGCGTAGCCGGCGACGCGGGCGATATGCTGGCCGGTGACGCCGAGCTCCTGCGTGATCGCGTCTCCCAGCCAGAAGAACTGGAAGTTGGGGAGGATGGCGGCCATGAAGGCGTAGAGCGGGGCCTGATCGGCCCGCAGGCCGAAGTAATAGTCGGACAGCAGGCCGAGCAGAAACACACCGGCACAGAGCGTCAGCGTCATGACCTGGCTGAAGCGCGTGCTGAGCGCGACGGCGAAGGCGGTCTGGATCATCACGGCCATGAAGATGAGCATGCAGGCGTAGATCATCTGCATGTCGCCGAAGTCGGTCATTGGATGCTGCGGCTTCCACTCGCGGTCGAAGAAGAGGACGACGCCGAGGGCGATCGTTCCGAGCGGCACGACCCAGGCGGTCAGCGTGGTGGAGAAGTGCCAGCCGTAGTTGAAATTTCCGAAGGTCGCGGCCAGCAGGCTGACGGCCACGACGATGGTGGAAAGCACGAGCACGGGCATGTCGTACTTGTCCGAGGCGGCTTCCATGACGCCGTGGCGGACGGTCATGAGAAAGACGAGGCAGAGGAAGTAGAAGCCGACCAGCATGGCGCCGGCGACGCCGAGGAACTTGCCGGAGATGAACAGGGGGCGGCTGACGGGCTTGGAGACGACGGTCAGGACGGTGTAGCTCTCGATCTCGCGCGTGACCACGCCGGAGGCGCTGAAGACGCTGGCGAACAGGCCATAGAGCAGCAGCGTGGAGAGGGCGACGTCCTTGAGGATCTTGTTGTCGCCGCCGCTCTCGAGGGAGAAGGCGGCGATGCTGGGGTTGATGACGAGCAGGGCGGCGGCGACCCAGATGAGGATGCCGTAGATCGGCTGGCGGATCGTCTCGACGAAGGTGTTGTGGGCGATCGCCAGGAGCTTGCTGATCATTCGGTCGTTGCCCTGCGGGTCGAATCGGCTCCGCCGCGCTGGGGCGCACGTGGCCATCAGGCAGCGCGAGCGGCGCAAGGCGGTATTATGCCCGCCCCGCGCGTGCCGCTCAACCGAGTACGTCCGCGGGGGACGGGCGGTTCGGGCGTGGGTGTCGGCGCGCGGCGGCGGAGTCCGGCGGATCTGTGTCTGGCAGGGCGAGGTGAACAGTGACAGAGGTCTCACACGCGCGAAGCCGCATGGTCAGCCTGGCGGGCCTGATTCTTCAGGTGATCGCGACGGGGGCGGTGCTGGCGCTTTCGGTGGGGACGAACTCCCGCGGGCTGATGGAGCTGGCGTGGCTGATGTCCGCCGGCATCCTGATCTGGTTCATTTCGCTGCTGGTCTTTCGGCAGCACGAGCTGGCGGCGCTCGAGGCGCTGGACCTGGAAGAGCTGCGGCGCGAGAAGCAGTCGAGCGGCGGGGGCGAGGCGCTGTTCGGCGAGGAGGGGGGCGGCGGGCTGGCGTTTCAGGTCGCCAAAGCGCGGCTGGAGTGGATGCAGAACCGGCTGGCGCCGGCCTTCGGGCTGATCATCGGTGCGTACCTGCTGGTGATCGGCGTCTGGCGCTGGTTCGAATTCGGCGGGCGGTCGCTGAGCGCGGTCGAGTGGGGCGATCTGAAGCACGCTCAGATCGGGCTGATCCTGCTGTCGCTAGTGATGCTGCTGCAGTATTTCTTCGCGCGTTACGCCTCGGGCATGTCGCGGATCGAGGGGATGCAGCTTCTGCGGGCGGGCGGGTCGTACATGCTGGCCTGCGCGATCGTCTGCATGGCCCAGGTCGTCTGCTTCGGCGTGTACCTGTATCAGCAGGTGGCCACGTGGGAGCACGTGGTGGCGTACGCCACGCCGGTGCTGATGGGGCTGTTGGGCGTGGAGGCGCTGGCCAGCTTCGTGCTGGACCGCTACCGGCCGCGGATTCCGGGCGTCGAGCATCGGGCGAGCTTCGACAGCCGGCTGCTGGCGATGATCTCGGAGCCGGGCGGCATCGCGCACAGCGTGGCGGAGGCGATCAATTACCAGTTCGGCTTCCGCGTGTCGCAGACGTGGTTCTACACGCTGCTGCAACGGACGCTGGTGCCGCTGCTTGGCGTCGGGGCGGCGGTGCTGTGGCTGCTGAGCTCGATCGTGGTGGTCTGGCCGCACGAGCGCGTCATCATCGAGCGCTTCGGGCGGCAGGTCGACGCGGGCGGCCTTGGGCCGGGCATTCACTTCAAGTGGCCGGCGCCGTTCGAGCGGGCGCAGCGCTACAATGTCGACCAGCTCCGGCAGTTCTTCGTCGGCTTCAAGGTCGGCGACCAGCCGCTGATTACCGAGGATGATCTGCGGCACGACGACCCGACGATCGAGCTGTGGACGGACGAGAAGCATTCCGGGCGCGATCATTTCGACTTTCTGATCCCGCCGACGCCGGGTTCGGGCCGGCTGGCGGCGGAGGCGCCGGCGACGCGTGAGGCCGACGCGCCGGCGATTCAGCTCGATGCGGGCGTGGGCGAGGCGCGCGACCAGCGGGCGCCGGTGCACATGGTGCGGCTCGAGGTGTTCGTGCAGTACAAGATCGATCCGCAGCGGCTGGCGGAGTATTCGCAGTCGCTGGCCGAGCCGGACGAGGCGCTGCGTGCGCTGGCGTGGGAAGAGGTGTCGCGCTTCGTGGCGTCGCACGACATCGATGCGCTGATGGGCGACTGGATGCAGCGCGGCGGCGAGGAGATCCGCGACCGCATCAGCCGGCGTGCGGCGGAGGCGAAGCTGGGCATCGAGATCGTGCACGCGGGGATCGCCAAGGTGCATCCGGAGAAGACCGTGGCGGAGGCGTTCCGCCGCGTCGTCACGGCGCAGATGCAGAAGGTGGCGGAGGTGCGCAAGGCGCGCGTCTCGGAGAGCGAGACGCTGGCGCAGGTGGCCGGCGACCGCGAGCGGGCGCTGGACCTGGCGCACGCGATCCGCAGCGTGGGCCAGAGCGAGCGGATGCTGACCGATGCGCAGGCCGTCTTGCGGCGGCTGAGCGCGGCCGAGCCGGCGGTCGAGTCGTATCTGCCGGGCGAGGTGCGGGCGGCGATCGTGGCCCGGATCGAGGCGGAGTGGGCCCGTGACCAGGCGGCCGGCCGGCTGTCGGCGATCGAGACGGACATGGAGCTGGGGCTGGGCCGCACGTCGCGGCAGCGGGAGGAGGCGGCCGAGCGGCTGGCGCAGGCGGAGCAGGCGTATCACGAGGCGCTGGCGGCGCAGTCGGCGGCGCTGGAGGGCGTCCGGGTCGAGCTGGCGGGCCGGCACGGGGAGCCGGCGGCGGCGGCGCTGCTGGACCTGGCGATCGCGGACGTGAACCAGGAGTTCTGGAATAGCCGGCTGGAGAGGGCGCTGCCGCTGCTGGACGGCGAGGCGGCGGTGGTGCTGGCGCGGGCGCGTGCGTCGCGGTGGGAGCGCGAGATGCGTGCGGCCCGCGAGGTGACGCGTGTGATCAACGAGCGGGGTGCGTATGCGGCGGCGCCGCAGGTCTACAAGGCGCGGCGCTACCTGGAAGTGCTGACGAACGGCATCAAGGACGCGCGCAAGTACTTTCTGGCGTTTCAGCCGGGCGATCGGAAGGTGCGCGTGAGCCTGGAAGCACAGGAAGAGGCCCGGCCGGAGCTGACGGATATTCCGCTGCGCGAATCGCGGTAGGGTGCGCGGCGGCGGCGGCGCGCGTGACAGCGGCAGAGAGGTGCACTGATGCGTAACATCCCCATTCCTACGGTGTTGACCGGCACGGCGCTGGTGGTCGTGCTGGTGGTCTACCTGGTGACGTTCCAGGTGCGATTCTCCGAGGCGGCGGTAAAGGTCCGCTTCGGGCAGGCGGACGCCGACAGCGTCATCGACGGGCGCGATCCGAACCAGGTGGGGCTGCATTTCAAGTGGCCGCCGCCGATCGAGTGGATCCGCAAGGTCGACATCCGCATGCAGGTGGTGGACACGCCGGAGACCGAGTTGAAGACGGCCGACGGGCACAACGTGATCGTCGGCTGCTACGCGATCTGGCGGGTGAAGGATCCGCTGCAATTCACGGTCCGGGCGCGGAACCGGCAGAAGGCGGTGGAGCAGATCAGCGCGCGGGTGACGCAGGCCCGCAGCAACGTTCTGGGTCGGCATACGCTGAGCGAGCTGGTCAACCTGGACGCCGAGCTGGTGGAGCGCAGCCACGCCCAGATTCTGAAGGAGATGCTGGAGGACGCGGCTCCGGGCATCCTTGCGGACTACGGCGTCGAGCTGATCGAGGTGGGCATCCGCCGCGTCTCGCTGCCGTCCGAGGCGACGGCGAAGGTGCAGGAGGCGATGATCGCGGAGCGCGACCGGCTGGCCAAGGGGCACGAGCAGGAGGGCAAGGCGCTGGCGGACACGATCCGGGCGCGGGCCGAGGCGGCCAAGGACAGCATTCTGCAATTCGCGCAGCGCAAGGCCCAGGAGATCGAGAGCGAGGGCGTCAAGGCCAGCACGCGCATCCTGGCGCAGATTCCCGAGGAGGATCAGGAGTTCTACCTCTGGCTGCGCTGGCTCGAGGCGCTCGAGACCTCGCTGAAGAGCAAGGGCACGATCTTCCTTGACTGGAACACCGACCTGTTCCACTACTTCGATCGGCCGTTCAGCGCGCCGGCCGGCGCGACGACGGCGAGCGACGGAGGCGGCGATGCGGGCCAGTAGTCGACTGTTTCATCCCGACCCGTCCGGTCCATCGTGGAGCGAGACTCCGCCCGGCCATGATCACGGCCACGATCACGGGCACGATCTCGGGCACGGGCCCGGGCATCATCACCATCACGGCGGGCAGCGCGAGCCGGTGCACTTCTCCGATCCGGCGCAGGAGTCGCTGAGCCAGGCGCTGCGGGCGGGATTCAACGTCCTGCGGCTGATCATCCTGGTACTGCTGGTGGCCTACGTCGGCTCGGGCTGGTTCCAGGTGGGTCCGGGCGAGCAGGGATTGATCGTGCGCTTCGGCGAGCTGCGCGAGAATCCGCGCACGGGCACGCCGATCTTCGGCGAGGGCTGGCACTTCGCGCTGCCCGATCCGTTCGATGAGAAGATTCCGATCCGGGCGGACTTGCGCGAGATGGAGCTGGACACGTTTCTATTCCAGCGCAGCGACGAGCAGAAGCGGCGCGACGCCGGCAAGTCGCTGGCGGAGACCGTGCCGAACAAATCGGAGCTCGAGCCCGGGCAGGACGGGGCGATGCTCAGCGGCGATCGGAATCTCTCGCACGGTCTGTGGGAGATCGTCTACCGGGTCGAGGACGGGAGCAAATTCGTCCGCAACGTGGGAGAGAGAATCGAGGACGCCGACCTGCTGCTGCGGCGGCTGGCGGAGAACGCGATCGTGCGCGAGGTCGCCGGCCGGCGGGTCGAGGAGCTGCTCAAGATCGGCACGCGGGCGGACGAGAACACGCTGCTGGTGGGCGACGCGGTGCGGCGGCGGCTGAGCGAGTCGCTGGCGCGGCTGGAGACGGGCATCGTGGTCACGCAGGTGCGGCCGGATACGATCGAGCCCGGCCGGACGCAGGCGGCCTTCCGCAACGTGAGCGTGGCGGAGAACGAGCGGAACAAGCTGGTGGCCGAGGCGCGTTCGGAAGAGAAGAGCCTGCTGAACCAGGCCGCGGGGGCGGGCTATGAGCGGCTGCTGGAGGCGATCGACGCGTACGGGGCGGCGCAGCTCGCGGGCGAGGACGAATCGGTGCTGGCGGGCCTGCTGGCGCGGATCGATGCGGAGTTGCTGCGGGCGGAGGGGGAGGTGGCCCAGATTCTCAGCCGGGCCGAGTCGCTGGCGACGGCGCAGCGGGAGCAGATCCGCAGCGAGTTCGAGGAGTTCCTGACGGAGCGCGAGGCATACCGCCGCGACCCGGATCGGACCGTGGTGCGCAACTGGGTGCGGATGCGCGACGCGGTGCTGGGCAGCAGGGACAACGAGATCTTCTTCGTGCCGGGCTCGCACTGGATCGAGATTTTCACCAACCGCGACCCGGTCCGGCAGATCGAGGCGGAGCAGGAGCGGATGAGAAGGCGGTTCGAGCAGCCGAATCAGCCGTAGCGGACGGCCGGCGCGGCCAGGGCGCCAACCCGGGGCACACAGAGAGGAGCACGTGAGCGCCAAACCGGTCATTGCAGCCGTCGGGTTGACGAAGGTCTTCCGCGATTTCTGGCATCGCGCCCGGGTGCGGGCGGTCGATAACCTCGATTTCGAGGTTTTCCCCGGCGAGATCTACGGTCTGCTCGGGCCGAATGGTTCCGGCAAGAGCACCACCATCAAGCTGATCCTCGGCCTGCTGTACCCGTCGCGCGGGCGGGTCAGCGTCTTCGGCCGGCCGCCGGACGACGTGCGGATCAAGAGCCGCATCGGCTATCTGCCCGAAGAGAGCTACCTCTACCGCTTTCTGAATGCGCGCGAGACGCTGGAGTACTTCGGCACGCTCTTCCAGATTCCGCGCCGCGAGCGGCGGCGGCGGATCGAGGAGCTGCTGGAGATGGTCGGTCTGCGCTCGGCCGCCCGGCGGCCGGTGGGGGAGTACTCGAAGGGCATGGCGCGGCGGATCGGACTGGCGCAGGCGCTGATCAACGACCCGGACCTGCTGATTCTGGACGAGCCGACGAGCGGCCTGGACCCGATCGGCTCGAAGCTGGTCAAGGACATCATCGTCCGCATCGGGCAGGTCTATAAGAAGACGATTCTGCTGTCGAGCCATCTGCTGTCGGACGTGGAGGAGGTCTGCGGGCGGGTGTCGATTCTCTACGGCGGCCAGGTGCGCGTCATGGGCCGCATGGACGAGGTGCTCGAGAAGCGCGACCAGATTCAGATCGTCACCCGGCGGCTCAGCCCCGAGACGATCGCCGAGATCGAGCGGCTCGTGGCCGAGCGCGAGGGCGCCGAGATCGAAATCACCACGCCGCGCGACCGGCTCGAGTCGCTCTTCCTGCGGATCGTGCGGGACGCGACGGCCCAGCGGGTCGAGACGGCCGGCAGTGCGGCGGCCGGCGAGATCGCGGGCTTCCTGGGCGGCGAGGCCTCCGGGCGGGCGGTGCTCGATTCGCTCGTGTCGGTCGAGCCGAAGGAAAAGGAGCCGGGCGAGGCGGCCGGAGCGGCCGCTGCGCCGGAGGCGGCGGAGCCCGACAGTTCGCTGCTGGCGGGGCTGACGGGCGAGTCGTCGGGGCGCGGGGAGGCGGCCGACGCGCAGGAGCGGCGTGAGCGGGAGGAGGCGGCCGAGCCGGATCGTTCGCTGCTGGATGAGCTCTCGGGCGAGGCGCGGCGCGGGAAGGATTCATGAAGCGAGCGCTGGCGATCGCCCGGCTGACGATGTGGGAGGGCCTCCGCATGCGGGTGGTCCTCGTGGTCGTGGTGGTGCTCGTTTTCGTGGTGCTGCGGATGCCGTTCGCGCTGCGTGGGGATGAGACGCTGGCGGGGCGGCTTCAGAATTTTCTGGCCTACGCGCTGAACGCCGTCAGCCTGCTGCTGAGCCTGGCGACGGTCTTCTTCTCCTGCGCGACGCTGACGACGGAGCTGCGGACGCGCTCGCTGCACATGGTGGTGACCAAGCCGGTCTCGCGCTTCGAGATTCTGGCGGGCAAGTGGCTCGGCGTGAATCTGCTGAACATCATCCTGCTGGGGCTGTGCGCGCTGACGATCTACGGCTTCGCGGTCTTCATCCGCAATTCGCCGACGACGTTCGCGCGGGACGTGGTGAATCTGCGCGACGTGGTGTGGACGGCCCGCAACGCCGCCTCGCCGACGCCGCCGGACTTCCGCGAGCCGGCGCGGCAGATCGTCCGCGAGCGGGTCGAGAAAGAGGGCTACGTCTTCGCCCAGGGCGAGCAGGCGGCGGTCGAGGAGTACGCCCGCCAGCTTCGCGACGAGTGGCTGCGCATCCCGCCCGGCGCGGCGCGGCTCTTCGAGTTCAACGACCTGGTCGCTCCGGAGAGCGAGGATACGGCCTACCAGGTGCGCTTCAAGCTGCGCAGCTCGCCGACGCCGCTGGACGAGCAGATCACGCTCTTCTGGACCTTCGTGGACCCGGCCACGCGCGCGCCGCTGGACATGCCGCGCGAGATCACCTCGCGCGTGCACGAGATGCACCAGTTCCTCTTCCGCGGCAGCCGCGTGGTGATCGGCGGGAAAGCGGCCCTGGTGATCGAGAATCCGTACATCCCCGAGCGGCGGCTGACGGCCTACTTCGAGAACACCGACGCGCTTCAGATTCTCTACAAGGTCAGCAGCTTCGAGAGCAACTACGTCAAGTCGGTGCTGCTGATCTACTTCCGGCTGGCGTTTCTGAGCGCCCTGGGCCTGTTCTTCAGCACCTTCGTTTCGTTCCCCGTGGCCTGTTTCTGCGTGCTGACGGCGTTCTGCTTCAGCCTGGGGGCGCCGTGGTGGATCGAGGCGATCGGCGGCAACCTGGAGGTCTGGACCGAGGAGGCCGATCCCTACGGCTCGCTGGGGCCGTATATCCGCCCGCCGCTGATGTTCGTGCTCCAGGTGCTCTTCCCCAATTTCGCCGAGTATGACGGCGTGCGAAACCTGATCGACGGCTACTACATCCGCCTGGACCTGATCGGGCGGTCCGCGCTGCACACGTTCGTCTACGGCATCGTGCTGCTGGGCGTGCCGGGCTGGTGGATCTTCCGCTCGCGCGAGGTGGCCGAGGTGATCGTATAGAATCCATCGAAAGCGGGGGCGCGCGGCGGCCGGGGCGGGCCGGCGTCGCGGTTCGGGAGAGTGTGCGATGAGTCCCAGACTGGTGCAGGTTCTCGCGATCGCCGTGGCCGGCGTGCTGGTGCTGGCGGCGTCGCGCTTCACGCCGCAGATCAACGAGGGCCGCCGCTCGCTGAACATGATCGGCACCGAGCGGCCGGAGGAGAACACGCCGCCGGAGTATGCCTTCGCCGTGCAGGCCTTCGGGGCGTTCCGCAGCATCCTGACGAACATCGCGTTCATCCGGGCGGAGGAGTACAAGCAGCAGGGGCGCTACTACGACGCGATGCAGCTCGCGAGCTGGATCTGCACGCTTCAGCCGCGTTTTCCGAGCGTGTGGGAGTTTCACGCCTGGAACATGGCCTGGAACATCTCGGTGACGACCCACACGCCGGAGGAGCGCTGGAACTGGGTCTACAACGGGGTCAAGCTGCTGCGCGACCAGGGGTTGAAGTTCAATCCGCGGGCGATCAACCTCTACAAGCAGCTCGCGTGGATCTTCGTGAACAAGATGAGCGAGACGACCGACGAGTATCACATGGCCTACAAGCGGAACTGGGCCTGGCGGATGCACCTGCTGCTGGGCCCGCCGCCCGCGGCCGGCACGGAGGACCCCGAGGCGCTGGCCGAGGCGAAGTTCGGCGAGCTGGGGATCGGCTCGGACAAGCTGCTGGAATCGATCCGGCTGCACAAGGCGCTGACGGACCAGGCCCGCGCGGCAGCGGGCAAGGCCGTGCTGCCGGATTACTCGCCGGAGGAGCTCGAGGCGTGGAAGACGCGGGATGATGCGCGGGCGCTGGCGATCAAGGCGCGGCGCGACTATCTGCTGTCGATCGCGGATGCGCCGGCGAGCCTGAGCGAGCTCTACGCTCAGACGCCGGCGGCGCGGGAGATGGTGCGGCGGCTGGCGGATGTGGGCGTGCGCATCAGCGACGATGAGCTTGACGAGGACGCGTACTGGAACGAGAGCGGCCTGGGGATGACGTTCTTCCGCCGCTACCGGCAGCTCGCCGACTCACCGTCGCTGTTCATGCAGGTGCTCAAGGACGATCAGCGGGCGGCCGCCCAGGCGAGCCCGGATGAGAAGCTGGCGGCCTTCGACGAGATCGTGGGCGTGACGCGGCAGGACCCGGTCGGCCGGGAGCTGCTGCGCTTCCTGCAGCGCAAGGTGCTGCTGGAGGTGTACAAGCTCGATCCGCGCAAGATGGCCAGCCTGATCGAGACGTTCGGGCCGATGGACTGGCGCGTCGTGGATGCGCACAGTCTGTACTGGGTCAACGAGGGGCTGATCGCGGCGGAGGAGACCATCAGCAGCTTCAAGAACGACAAGGTAAACACCGCCCGGATGATCTTCTTCAGCCTGCGCAACCTGTTCCACCGCAACCGGCTGGTGTTCGAGCCGTTCTACCCGGATATCAACTATTCCTATATCAACTTCACGCCGGACCTGAACTTCGTCGAGTCGCTGCACCAGGCATATATCACCTACGGCCCGATGATGGATACCAACCCGCTCGGGGCCAGGGAGGTGAAGGGCGCGGGCGAGACCTTCTCGACCGGCCATATCAACTTCCTGACCGAGTCGATCGCGCTGCTGTTCTTCTATGGGCGGCAGGCCGAGGCGGACCGCTACTATGCCTACCTTCAGCGGACCTACGGTCTGGAGGCGGATGGAACGCCGAAGCGGGCGTTCAACAAGCCGCTGCGCGACTTCGTCATCGACAACTTCATCGACAGCGACATGAGCGAGCGCGACACGCGCAACTTCATCGCGGGTCTGCTGATTCAGGCTTTCGACGAGCTGGCGCAGGGGAACCGGGCCGGCTACAGCCGCAACGTCAAGCAGGCGCAGGCGCTGCACTTCGAGTTTCATCACGGCGACACGCCGCCGGCCGAGAAGCTGCGCATGCCGCCGCTGTTCGATATTGCGGCGGACGTGCTGCGGTTCTACCTGAGCCAGCCGGGCATGTCGCCGCTGGTGACGCTGGACAAGGCCCGCCTGTGGCTCGGTCTGCCCGTGGACCTGAAGCAGGAGGTCTATGACGAGCTGAGCGAGCGCCTGGCGCAGGAATGCGAGCAGTGGCAGTTCGACGTGGCCAAGGCTTTTCCGGAGCCGCCGGGGATGGCGGAGTTTCGCGAGCAGCGCGGCCGCCGCGGGCCGGAGAAGAAGGAGAAGGTGCTCGAGACGCCGGCGCAGCAGTTGAATTGACGGCGTGAGCCTCCGGATTTCGCGGTCGGGCGCGTGTGCGCGCCGCCTGCTCCTGTTTCTTTCATCGGTATTCCGGATTCTTCTTGACAGATCGCAAGGGCGGGGGGGATACTATAGGGTGCGTACCACCTCACGCGGGCCGAACAAGGGGACTGACATGGCCAGGCCAGTTCGGGCGGTTGCGATCGGATGCGCGCTCCTGCTTTCAGCGTTCACTGCATGGGTCCTGCCACTGGAGCCGGCAGCGTTCGGTCAGGATCGCGGCGAGCCGAATTGTAATAACATGACGACGCTTGCGCTCTCCAGCCAGTTTTGCGAGGGCGAGAGTCAATCGAATTGCTCCATGCAAAGCGAAGCTAATTGCACGGGCACAAAGAAAGACCGCGCGGTTATCAATCCCGATTGTGCGAACAAGAACAATTGGCGATGCTACCAAGCCGAGGTTCCTTGCTGGACGGAGTACACGTGTACGTGGAATGCGAGCGAGGAGCGCTGCGAAAACGACCAGTTCGTTGCTTCGGCGACGACGATGGCGAAGCTTACTGAGGCGTGCCAGTGAAAACCGAAAGCGACGTGACAAGTCGAGTCAAGTGATTCCGAAGCTCAACGGAGGTGCTTCATGCTATTCCACAGTGCGTTCCTACTCTTGATGGCCACGGCGGTGCCGGGCGCTCCCGACTCGCAGTCGCTCGATGCCGATGAGGTCTTGGCCAAGGCGTATCAGGCGCGCGCGGAGGTCAGGTTCGGGGAGTTGCTGATCCACCGGTCGCGGCGGCATGCGGGGCATGAGATACTGACGGTTGAAAAGTGTGAGTTCGACCAGGAGCATTTTCGAGTTGAACTCCTGGCACACAGTGATTTCGAGCGAATGCATGCCGCGCAGGGGATCGCGCTTTCGGGATCTGTGGGTTCCGCCATCTGGGACGGCAAACTGCTGAAGGTAGAGCAGGTTGCTCTCGGACGTCGGTCCTATCGAATTGGTTCGGTCAAGGAAGTGCCCTTCGCGCTTCGTGATCCTCGCGCGATCGGCTTACCCTCGGCGCCGGGTGAGGATTTTGCAAACCTGCGGAAGCGCTTTCGCTGCGGAAACCCTGCGGCGCGCGCCCACCGCGAGGGGGATAACTATGTGGTGCGGCTGCCTGAGACGCGGAGCGGTCCCGCGATCGTCGAACTTACGATCTCGCCAGCACAGGGTTGGTCCCTCGTGGGCGCTCACATCGTCTGCCAGGCTCAACCGGATGTTGTCTACGAGGTGTTTGTGACCCTCGACGTTAGCCGCCACGGCGAGTACTGGTTCCCACGACGGTGCCTGTTCGAGACTACGCGAAACGGGGTGCCGTATTCGACAGAGTCAGAGGAGATCGAGGTGCTCAGCCTTGGGCAACCCATCGCACCAGACCGGTTTGATTGGTCTTCGATGAACCTTGTACCGGGTCAGCAGATCCTGAGTTTCGTGCCGGGCGTTAACCACGTTGAGTGGGATGGTTCGAAGGCGGGTCCGCTGCGCTACGACAACTGAAGCCACACAGCGACACCGCCGGGGATGGCGGAGTCTCGCGGGACTCGCCCGCCGGCGTTCGGGGCTCAGTGGCGGATGCGAAACTCACGCTCGTCTTCGCGCAGGGGGATCACCCGCCGGTCCATGCAGGTGATGTTCTCGCGGTAGCGCTCGTAGAGCGCGGCCAGCAGCGCGTCGATCTCCTCCGGCGCCCCCTGCACCTCCATCTCCACCGACCCGTCCGGCAAGTTGCGCACATAGCCGACCACCGCCCGCCGCTGAGCCAGCTCCGCCGTCGTCGCGCGGAAGAAGACCCCCTGCACCCGCCCGTGAAAGACGATCCGCTCGCGCTTGGCGTGGCTCGCCTCGCCGCGGCCGCTGCGCGCCCCGGGCCCGCCGCCCCCGCCCGCACCCAGGGCCGCGGGGTTCGGTCGCAGGGAGTCCGACTCGCCGCCCGTCGTGCTCACGACTCTTCCTTTCTCAGCACCACCAGCCGCGACCCGTCGCGCACCTCGAAGTTCTTCATCTTCAGCACTGCGTCGTACTCGCGCCGCCCGCCGGCCTGTGGATGAAGCATCAGCTTGTAGCCGTTGAAGCGGTAGGAGCCGCTTTCGCGGGCGGTGCGGCCCTCGATCGTCAGCGTCGCTTCGTAGCGGCCGTCGCGGGTGAAGACCGCGTCGTCGATGGCGAAGAATTCGCGGTTGGGCGTGGCCCGCTGAAGGTCCCAGCGGCCGGAGATCATGCTGTTGCAGCCGCAGAGGGTCAGCAGCAGGCCGCAGGCGGCGGCGGCCGCGATGTGTCGATGGGCGGTGTTCATGGGGTCCATGTTAGCGGCGCGGGCGAAAAGCAAAAGGCGGTGGGTCGGGCGGCGGGTGGCATGCTCTGGGTGGGTGGCATGCTCTCGCCGCAGGCGTGAGCATGCTTCTCAGTCAATCGCGGGATGTCCTGCCAACGGTCGATGGCGTCGGCGGGGCATGATCGGGCAGAGCGCGGATCGACTCTGGCGCGAGAATCCTTTCTCGCACCAGGACCACACGACCGGACCGTTCGCCATCTTGGATGAGAATGGGACGCGGGCTTGGCTCTTTTGTGCTGTGATCCGAGACGAAGGCCCCTCGAGATACGAAGGGGAGGAGCGACCCGACCCACGGGTTACGCTCGTCCGCCTGGCGGCGGACTCGCTTCACGCGAGGCCAGCGCCCTTGGCCGCTCCGCGGCCAGATAGCGACCGGTCGGAGACCGGTCCCCCAGTCAGACCGGTCAGAGACCGGTCCCCCAGTCAGACCGGTCAGAGACCGGTCCCCCAATCAGACCGGTCAGAGACCGGTCCCCCA
>CAZXUI010000087.1:0-17775 GCA_964643885.1 uncultured Planctomycetales bacterium | reverse complement strand
GACCGGTCTGATTGGGGGACCGGTCTCCGACCGGTCTGATTGGGGGACCGGTCTCCGACCGGTCTGATTGGGGGGACCGGTCTCCGACCGGTCGACGGCCGCAGGTGCGGGATTCCTGTCCCGCTTCCCCGCCTCTCTGATCCCTGATGAGACTCGTTCCGCCCCACTCACCGGCTCAGCACCGCCGTCGCCCACTGGCTCGGGTCCACATTCCACCCCAGCTCGTCCGTGGCCGAGAGCGTCTGCGACCCGAGCTGCGTGTCCTTCACCTTGTAGAACAGGCCGATCCGCGGATGCTCCGCCGGGTCGAAGCCGGTCAGCGCATCGCCCGGGATCGCCAGCTCCACCTGGTAGCCGCGCGCATCCACGGCCGAGGCGATCTCGATCCGCGACGTGTCGGCGTTCGGCGGGTGCTCCTTGGCGCGGCTCATGCGGTGGTGGCCGATGATCGGCCCGCGCTTATCCCGCCCGCCGCCGACCGGCAGGATGTAGAAGAAGTGGCAGTAGCGCGTGCCGCGCTTCACGTCCCGCGCGTCGCGCGTGTCGATGCACAGCCGCAGGCCGTCCTTCTTCCACCACTGCGCCACGTCGCAGCTCGGCAGCCCGCGCCGCCCCGGCACGTCGAACGCGAAGTACAGCCCGTTCTCGTTCCACGCTCCATAGACGTCGGCGAACGCCGCCTGCCCGTCGATCTCGCACAACGTCGGCAGCAACGGCTCGCTCGGCCACTTGTGCAGGTTGCCGTCGATCCGTGGCCCGCGCTGCCAGTAGTGCAGCGGGAACTCGAACCGGAAAAACGCACGCGCGGGGATGGCTTCGAGCATTCGAGCGGTCTCCGGGGCGGCGCTGCTCGCCTGCCCGAAATAGAAGAGTGAGTCTATGGGCAATCCGCCGCCAGGTGAACCAATTCGCTGTCATCCAGAAACCCCGCCGGCGTGCGCGGATCATCCGCCGGCAGCGAGAACCGCAGCTTGATCGCGTCCCCCACGCGCGTGATCGCCACGTCGTACACCGGCAACGAACCATACCGCTCCGTCACGTCCTCCAGCTCACCCGACAGAAAGTCGTTCGTGAGAATCCGCTGCACCGTAAACCGCAGCGTCGACTCATCCACCACCGCAAAGGCGCCCTCCTGCACGAACACGACCGTCGCCAGCGCACCGATCCGCTCCCACGTCTGCCGCACGAGCGTCCCGGCCGCGGCGTCGAACTCCAGCCACTGCGCCGAGAGTAGCTGCGGTCCGGCCACGTTGTACGCCCCCCAGCAGCCCGTCAGGTCGCCGAGCGCGTCGCGCTCCGTCCCCGCCGCCACGCCCGCCAGTGGGTGGTCCGCCGACTGCGCGAACCGGGCCGCATCCTCCAACAACGCCTCCAGCCCCGGCGTCAGCTCCGGCGGCGCCCCGCCCAGCAGCGTAAAGCCGCACCCGCCCGCCAGCGCCGAAACACACGCACCCGCGCACAGAACCGCTGCGCACAGAGCCGTCCTGCGGCCCGGCCGCACCGAGCCGGCCGTCCGTCGTTGATACACGCATCTCATGGGACACCCACAGAAGTGTGAACGGTCCGGGCTCCGCCGGCCGCGGCTCCGCTCGGATCACGGTCGCCGAAAACCCGCCCCCCACCAGCCTATCACCGCCGCACCGACGCCTCCAGGCCCCTCCCCGGTCCCGCAAGCCCCGCCCGGCCGCCGCCCGACCATCGACCCTCACTGCCCCGCCCCCTCGAAGTACGCCTCCACCGCCGCACGGATGAACTTTCGGAACGCCGGCGTATCGATCTCCTTGCGGTCGTGCACGTAGACCACGACCACGTCGTGCCCGTCGACGCGCGGCCGCACGGCCACGCGCGGCTCGCTCCCGTACACCGGCAGGTCCTCCCGCTCGTCCAGCGTCCGCAGCCCCAGCTCCCGGTGCAGCCGCCGCGCCTCGAACCGCCCCGACGGCACGCGGAAATAGAGCTCCAGCAGCCACTCGCCGCCGGTCAGCGCGTGCAGGAACCAGCGCGGAGCGTCGCGCCCGATGATCTCCACGCTCGCCCGCTCGTTCCAGTTCGTCTCGGCGAAGCGCCCCCGGCCGGCCTTCTGCACGAGCTGCTCGACCAGCTCCAGCGCCGCCGGCTCCCAGCGCGTCTCGCGCTCCCCGCGGCTGCGACGCTGCTCCAGGTGCCACCGCCGCCCGTCCACCTTCCACGGCATCTTCACCCCCTTGCCCACGTCCCCGAAACGCTCCTTCTCCGCCTGCATCTCCTCCTGGGCGTGCGCCGCCGCGTCATACACCGGCCGCTCGGCCAGCGGCCCGGCCGCCAGCACCGGCGCCAGCGCCACGGCCGTATGCGAAACCTCGCTGGTGCGAAAATGGGGGACCGGCCTCTGTCCGGTCATTGGACGACCGGTCTCCGACCGGTCGCGGGCGTGCTCTGCCGACGGCTGTTCGCTGGTGCGAGAATCCCTTCCCGCACCATCCGCAACGGCCGCGCCCGGACTCGCCGCTCCCACACAAACGAGCTGCTCGGGCGTGCCCATCGCCACGATTGTCCCGCCCCGCTCGCCCGCCTCGGGCCCCAGGTCGATGATCCAGTCGGCACACTTGAGCACGTCCAGGTTGTGCTCGATCACGATCACGCTGTTGCCCAGGTCCGCCAGCCGCTGAAGCACGTCGAGCAGCTTGCGCACGTCGTCGAAGTGCAGCCCCGTGGTCGGCTCGTCGAGGATGTAGAGCGTCCGCCCCGTATCGGGCTTGCCCAGCTCGGCCGCCAGCTTGACCCGCTGCGCCTCGCCGCCCGACAGCGTCGGCGCCGGCTGGCCGAGCTGCACGTAGTCCAGCCCCACGTCGGCCAGCGTCTTCAGCAGGCGCCGGATCTTCGGCACGTTGTCGAACAGCTCCAGCGCCTCGGCCACGCGCATGTCGAGCACGTCCGCGATCGACCGGCCCTTGAAGCGCACCTCCAGCGTCTCGTGCGTATACCGCCGCCCGTTGCACGACTCGCACGTCACCCACACGTCCGGCATGAAGTGCATCTCGATCCGCTTCTGGCCGTACCCCTCACACGCCTCGCAGCGCCCGCCCGGCCGATTGAAGCTGAAGCGGTTCGCCTGGTAGCCGCGCAGCTTGCTCTCCGGCAGGCGGGCGAACAGCTCGCGAATCCAGTCGAAGACGCCCGTGTAGGTCGCCGGGTTGCTCGACGGCGTCGTGCCGATCGGCGACTGATCGACGTTGATGATCTTGTCGATCAGCGGACGGCTCCTGGCCGCGCGGCCGCTCTGCGTGCGAGCCGGCCGCCCCGCCCGCCGGGAGGCCGAGCCGCCCGCGCTCCGCCCGCTCACGTCGACGAACTCGATCTCGTCATGCTCACCCGGCGGCAGACTCGCGTTCTGCAATCGCCCCGCCAGCCCCGGCCAGAGAATGTCGTTGACGAGCGAGCTCTTGCCCGAGCCGCTCACGCCCGTCACACAGACGAAGCGGCCGAGCGGAATCGGCACGTGGATGTTCTTCAGGTTGTGCTGCCGTGCCCCCCGTACGACCAGCCAGTCGCACGCGCCCCCGGACGACGGCGCCACCTCCGCCTGCGTGGCGAGCCGTGCGGCGAGGTGCTCATCCACCGGCCGGCGGTTGCTTGGAACGGGAATCGCCAGCTCGTCTGCCAGATACCCGCGCGTCAGCGACTCCTCCGCCGGCTCGGCCTGCTTCCCGTTACCGCGCTTCGCGACGCCGCCTCGCGCGCCGCCGCCCGCCCCCGACCACTCGGCCGGTGCGCCCTGCGCCACGATCCGCCCACCGAACGAGCCGGCCCGCGGACCGAAGTCCAGCAGCCGGTCCGCCGACGCGATCACCTCCCGATCGTGCTCGACCAGCAGCAGCGTGTTGCCCAGATTCCGCAGCTTGTGTAGCGCCCGCACCAGCCGCCCCGTGTCGCGCGGGTGCAGGCCGATCGTCGGCTCATCCAGCACATACAGAACGCCCGACAGGCCGCTGCCGATCTGGCTCGCGAGCCGGATGCGCTGCGCCTCGCCGCCCGAGAGCGTCGGCGCCGCACGGCTCAGCGTCAGATACTCGAGCCCGACGTCGATCAGGAACACCAGCCGCTGCTCGATCTCGTGCAGCAGCTCGCCGGCGATCTTCCGCTGCCGCGCATCAAGCTTCAGCGCCCGGAAGTACGCCAGCGCTGCATCCAGCGGCAACTCGCACACCTGCACGATCGTCTTCGCCTCGGCCCCCGCAGCGCCCTCGCCCGCCGGGATCAGCCGCATGTTGGCCGGCTCCGGCCGCAGCCGCCCACCCCGGCACGCCAGACAGGGAATATCCGCCATCACGCCGTGCAGCCGGTAGCGCAGCGACCACGAATGCCGGATCGCCGCATCCAGCGCCGGGAAGAACCCGCGCCACTGAAAGCGCACGCCCGCCGGCCGCTTGCGGCGCGAGCGCTCGTCGCCGCCGTCCGCCTCCATCCACTGGCCCGCGTCGCTGCCGAACAGCAGCGCGTTGCGCTGGGCCGGCTTCCACTTCTCCAGCGGCGCCTCGGGGTCGGCCCGAAGCTGGCCGCACAACGCCGTCAGCAGCCGCCCGAGCGGACTGCGGCGGTCGATCCGTCCCCAGCCGGCGATCGCCCCCTCGAACAGATTCCGCCGCGGGTCGGCGATGATCTCCCCCGCCGGGGCGCCGCGCTGCACACCCAGCCCCTCGCAGGTCTCGCACCAGCCCATCTGGCTGTTGAAGCTCAGATGATGCGGCGAGAGCTCCTCGTAGCTGTTACCGCATTGCAGGCAGGCGAGCTTCTGCGAGAAAAGCATTTCGCGCTGCGGCAAGTGCTCGTGCGACGCCTCGCCCGTCGCCTCGTCCTGCTCCGCCCGCTCGACCGGCTCGATCACCAGCGTCATCAGCCCGTTGCCCAGCGCCAGGGCATGCTCGACCGATTCCGTGATCCGCCCCCGCCCCCCTTTGCGCACGATCGTCCGGTCGACCACCACCTCGACGCGGTGCTTGCGCCGCGCATCGAGCGTCGTCGCCATCGCCGTCTGCGTGATCTCGCCGTTGATGCGCACTCGCAGATATCCCGAGCGTTTCAAGCGTGCGAACAGCGTCGCGTAGTTTTCGCCATCCCCGAGCCGCACCGGCGCCAGGATCAGCAGCGGCGTGCTGGCCCCGAGCGCCATGATCCGGTCGACGATCTCGTCCACCGTCTGCGTGCCCACCGGCACCTGGCACCTCGGGCAGAAAAGCGTCCCCAGCCGCGCCCACAGCACGCGCATGTAGTCGTAGATTTCGGTGATCGTTCCCACCGTCGAGCGCGGGCTTTTGCTGGCCGCCTTCTGCTCGATGCAGATCGCCGGGCTGAGCCCCTCGACGTGATCGACCCGCGGCTTGCTCATCTGCCCGAGGAACTGCCGCGCGTAGGCCGAGAGCGACTCGACATAGCGCCGGTAGCCCTCGACGAAGACCGTGTCGATCGCGAAGCTCGTCTTGCCCGAGCCCGATACGCCCGTGCACACCGTCATTTGCCCGCGCGGGAACTCGACGCTGATGTCCTTCAGGTTGTGCTGCCGCGCGCCGTGGACGCGAATGCCGTCGTACGCCGCCGGCTCCTCCTCCGAACGCTTCGCCGCCCCCGCGGACGGCTTGCCGTTCGCACGGGGCCGGCGTGTTCCGTCCGGCAGCGACGGCTCGCGCGCAGCGCCCCCGAGCACATCCCGCAGCGCCCGGCCCGTGTGCGAGTCCGCCTGCGCTGCCACCTGCTCCGGCGTGCCCTCCGCCACGATCCGCCCGCCGAACCCGCCCCCCTCCGGCCCCAGGTCGATGATCCAGTCCGCGGTCTTCACCACATCCAGGTTGTGCTCGATGACGACCACCGTATTGCCCGCGTCGACGAACCCGTGCAGCACGGCCAGCAGCCGCCGGATATCCTCGAAGTGCAGCCCCGTCGTCGGCTCATCCAGCACGTAAATCGTCCGCCCGGTCGGCTTGCGCACCAGCTCCCGCGCCAGCTTGATCCGCTGCGCCTCCCCGCCAGAGAGCGTCGTGCTGGGCTGGCCCAGCTTGATGTAATCCAGCCCCACGTCGTGCAGCGTCTGCAACATCCGCCGGATGCGCGGCACGTTCTCGAAGTGCTCGAGCGCCTGCTGCACATCCATCTCCAGCACGTCCGCGATCGAGCGCTGCTTGTACTGAATCTGCCGCGTCTCGCGCGTAAAGCGGTGCCCCTCGCACACCGGACAGGTCACCCACACGTCGGCGAGGAAGTCCATCTCGATCCGCGTCGCGCCGTTGCCTTCGCACGCCTCGCACCGCCCGCCGCCGCGCGTCGCCGACACGTTGAAGCTGAACCGCCCCGGCCGGTAGCCGCGCAGCTTCGAGTCCGGCAGCTTCGTGAACAGGTCGCGAATCTCGTCGAACACCTTGATGTACGTGGCCGGATTGCTCCGCGGCGTGCGGCCGATCGGCGTCTGGTCGATCGCGATGATCTTGTCCAGCAGCGCGGTCGCGGGCTGCGGCCGGGCGCTGCGGCGCGACCCGGCCGCGATGACGTCGATCGCCTCGTGCTCGCCCGGCGTCGTGCCCGCCCCGTTCAGGTCACGCGCCAGCGCCTCGTAGAGAATGTCGTTGATCAGCGAGCTCTTGCCCGACCCGCTCACCCCCGTGATGCAGGTGAACCGCCCCAGCGGCAGGGCCACGCTCACGTTCTTGAGATTGTTGTGCCGCGCGCCCAGAACGCGCAACCAGCTCACGTCGCCGTTGAGCCCGGCCCGCACCGCCTCCGGCACCCCGCCGGCCGGTAGGACCGCTCCGCGCTTCTTTCCTGCTACGCCCGCTGTTTTCGGCATGGATTCCGCCGCGCCCCTGCTGCTCGCGCCCGTCGCCACTCCACAGAACGCGACATTCTATCAGCCCCCGCCGCGGGCCGCCCATCCCACCCCGAACAAAAACCGCAATTCACGGCCCTCGCGGCTTGACCCGGC
The DNA here is from genome assembly GCA_964643885.1 of uncultured Planctomycetales bacterium. GTDB lineage: Bacteria > Planctomycetota > Phycisphaerae > UBA1845 > Fen-1342 > CAADGL01. Next base: position 10,826 of record CAZXUI010000087.1, on the reverse strand, counting down.
CGGTCCCTGCGCGACTACAGTCGAGTGGGGGAAATCCACCACGCGACAGCGAGCCAGCAGCCCGCGGAGGCCCGCACTCGCATGTCGCTCACCTGCTCAGCAGTCGATGGTTATCAGACGATCCCGCCTTGGCTCGTCACGGCCGTCGCCCGGCCGGCCGCGGTGCGCGATTTCGCGCCGTCGATTCCGACCCGCCACGATCGGATCGACGCAAAACACCGCCTGACTGTGCTCCCACCGCCGGACGCGTGCCGCGACATCGACTGGTTGCGAGATGTCGACAGCGACGGCCTGGTCGACCTGTGCGACCCCGACGACGACAACGACGCCGTGCCCGACCTCATCGATCCCGAGCCGCGCAACGCCTTTGTCCAGTCGCCGCCGCAAGCCGGACGCCACGACCCGCAGCTCGCTCGGCAAGCGGCCGTGCGGGGGGCGTACGGTCGCTGGCGCGACGAGCTTGAGCCCGGCCGCCGCGTCGACTTCTTCGTCTGATACGCCCGGAACCGCCCCTACAGCCCCAGCTTGATCGCCAGCGCACATGCCGTCAGCGCCGCGCCGGCCGTCATGTGCGAATATCGCTCGAAGAATCCCAGTGAAAGCCGCCGCAGGCCGTAGTACCCGGCTGCCACGGCCATTAGCATCGTCCCCAGCGTGGCCGCCCCGAACACCAGCGCCACCAGCGGCACGCCCCACGGATTCTGAAGCGCCGCCGGATACATCAGCATCGGAATCAGCGGCTCGCACGGCCCGAAAACGAAGATCGTAAACAGGACCCACGGCGTCATCGACACGGTTGGAGGACCGGTCTCTGACCGGTCACATGGAGGACCGGTCTCTGACCGGTCGCATGGAGGACCGGTCTCTGACCGGTCAAGTGGGGGACCGGTCTCCGACCGGCCAAGTGGGGGACCGGTCTCCGACCGGTCACATGGGGGACCGGTCTCCGACCGGTCACATGGAGGACCGGTCTCTGACCGGTCACATGGGGGACCGGTCTCTGACCGGTCACATGGGGGACCGGTCTCTGACCGGTCAAGTGGGGGACCGGTCTCTGGCCGGTCGATGGGAGACCGGTCTCCGACCGGTCGCATCCGTCTCCCGCCGAACGCGCCCGGCGGCTCCGCAGCAGCCCCCACCACCCGCGCCTCGCGCGAGTGTGCATGCTCATGCGCCGCATACGGCACCACATGCGGATGCGCATGCTCGCCGGTGTGATCGTGCGGATGATCATGAATCGTTCCGTCCGCGTGAACGTGCAGGTGCGAGTGCTGCGACCGCCCGAGCCACGCCTGCCGCGCCCCCCACGCCATGTACGCGAGCCCGAACCCCAGCAGCAACCAGCCCGCAAGATCTCCCCGCGCCGCCTCGAACGCCGTCATCGACGTCAGCGCCCAGCCCAGTCCGATGCCGGCCGCACCAAGCAGCACCGAGCTGAGCACGTGCCCCACGCCGCACGCCGTTGTGATCAGCAGCGTCCGCCCGATCGACCACCGCCCCACGCGCGCCATGGCGATGAACGGCACGTAGTGGTCGGGCCCGGCGATCGTGTGCACGAAGCCGATCGACGCCGCCGCGGCCGCCAGAATCAGGATCGAGCCATCAGCCATCGCGGTGCACCTTCCACCCGCCCCCGGCCGCGAACGGCCGCCCGTGGCGACGCCCGGCCGCCGCAAGAGAAACCAGCAAGCGGCGTGCCGCGCCGCGTCGGGCATGACCGGCCGCAGAGCCCCGAATTCGTCGGATTGCTCAGTGTGAAAGCTTCTTGAGAATCTGCTTGCGACAGCCCTCGAGTGTGACGCCGAGTTCCTCGAGGACGCGCTGGGCCGTGCTCCCCTGTTCCCGCAGCAGGCCCAGCAGCAGGTGCTCCGGCCCGATCTGGCGGCTCTCGAGCTGCGTCGCCTCGTCGATCGCCAGCGCCACAACATTGCGATAGTGCGGCGAGCCCGGCAGCCGGCCGAAGACCCACGTGTCTTCCTTGTCCCGCTGCATCATCGCCTCGACCGCCTTGCGCACCTTCGCCTCGTCCAGGCCGAAGTCCCTGAGCACCTCGGCCCCCACCCCTTTGCCATGCCGAAGCACGGCCAGCAGGATGTGCTCCGTGCCGACGAAGTCCAGCCCGAACTCGTAGGCGATCTCTTGCGCGATCTTCTTGACGATCAGATCGGCGTCGGCGTCGAGCCGCGGGTATGGCATCCTGAAACCCTTATTGTGCTACCCAGTGGACGACCCACTTATACACGAGCGATATCAGGGCGACAAGCACGGTGAAGATCAGCGTGATCTTCAGCAGCCGCAACCGGTGCCGCAGCTCCACGTCGCGCAGCTCGCGGAGCTGATCCTGAAGATCGCGGATCTTCCGGTCGATCCGGTCCTCGATCGAGTCCAGCTTGGCATCCACGCGCGCCTCGATCTCGTCCAGCTTGGCGGCAATATAGCTGTCCGCCGCCCCACGCAGCTTCTCGGCCACGTGCTCCAGCATCGACAGCCGCCGCTCCGTCGCCGTCCGCTCTACCTGCCGCTCGCCGCTCTCGGGCGCCGCGGACGGCTCCTCAGCTTCGGGCGACTCGCGCGTTCGGCCCAGCGTGACCGAGAGCACGTCGCGCCCCAGGTGTTGCAGGAAGTGCGCCACGCCGCCCAGCAGGCCCCGTGCCCCGTGCTCGCCCGGCTCGCGCCCCTCATCCGCGCCGCCGCCGCTGTTCGGGCCCTTCGGCTCGACGGATTCGCTTCGCTTGTCCTCGCTGCGCTTCTCGTTCATGGTCCTCGACGCTCGCGGCGGCCATGTCGCCGGCCCGCCCGTGATTCTCGTCTCCGCGCCCCGCTCTACAAGTGCAGCCACCACAGCCCAGCCAACATCGCCAGCCAGATCGCGATCTCGAACAGCTCACCCGCCAGCGGCCGCAGCCGGATCGAAACGAGCTGATACTGTAGATACGTCCGCAGCAGCTTCTTGCGCGGGTCGTCGCCCGACAGCACACCCGCCAGCCGCCACACGAACGTCGTCATCCACAGCACGAAGTAGATCGTCAGAAAGACGCCCAGCAGCGTCCGGAACACGTAGAACGGGTCGGAATCCAGCCACATGCTACCCGCCCGCCGTCGGCCCGGCCGCAACCCCCTCGAAGATCGCCGAACCGATCCGCACGATCGTCGCCCCCTCCTCCACCGCCACGGCGTAGTCGTTCGTCATCCCCATCGACAGTTCCCCGCACTCCGGCGGCACGATTCCGTTCCCGCGAAGCCCCTCCAGCAGCTCGCGCAGCCGCGCGAAGTACGGCCGCACCTGCTCCGCGTCCTCCACCAGCGGAGCCATCGTCATCAGCCCGGCAAGCCGGACGTGCGACAGCCGACAGGCCGCCTCGGCCAGCGGCGCCGCCTCCTCCGGCAAAACCCCCTCCTTGCTCGCCTCCCCAGACACGTTCACCTCGATCAACGCGTCCACCGTCACCCCGGTCCGCTGTGCGTCCTGGTCGAGCTGTCGCGCCAGCCGCTCGGAGTCGAGCGAGTGCACGATCCGGCTCGCCGCCAGCAGCGCCCGGACCTTGTTCCGCTGGAGATGGCCGATCATGTGCCAGCGCGGCTTCCCATCGGCCGGCACCGCCGAAGCCAGCCCCGCCAGCCCCGAATCCGCCGTCGCTCCGAATTGCTCCGCCCGGCGCACCAACTGCTGCACCCGGTTCTCGCCCAGTTCATACACGCCCAGCCGCGGCAGCAGGCCGATCGCTTCCGCCGGGGCATACTTCGTGACCACCACCAGCCGCACCGCATCCGGGCCGCGGCCCCGGAGCCGGCACGCCGCGGCGATCTTCTCACGAACCGCCGTCAGGTTTGCCCGAAGCTGCTCGATCATGCCGAATCTGCGTCTCCCCGGCCGGACCCGGATGGCATCAGCTCGGCCCGGCCGAGCCGCCCTGCGCGAGCCGCCAAGTGGAGCGATTTCCAGGCGGATCATATACTGGCGGCTGAATGATGAATACGCTCAAGAGCCTGGTGGAGCGGCTGCGCAGCGATGCGTACGACCCCTGGGCGATTCTGTTCGAACTGCTGCTGATCGGCATCTGCGTGAACTGGTGCGCGGGCGTGCTCCAGGGCACGCGCGGTACGCGCCTGCTGCGCGGCCTGCTGGTCGTGCTGGTGGTCGTGACGCTGATGCTTCGTCTCGTCTCCGGCCAGCAGGACTACACCCGCCTTGAGCTGCTCAGCCGCTATTTCATCATCGGCCTGGCGTTCATCGCGCTGGTGGCATTCCAGCCCGAGCTGCGGCGGGCCTTCATCCGCGCCGGCGAAGTCACCTTCCTGCGGCGCGGCTCGCCCGCCGCCGCCCTGATCGCCGCCCTGGTCGAGTCAGCCAAGTACCTCTCGCGCAACAAGTACGGCGCCCTGATCGCGATCCAGCGCGACGTCGGCCTGCGCAACTGGGCCGAGAACGGCACGCTGCTCAACGCCGAGGTCTCGGCCAGCCTGCTCAACACCCTCTTCTTCCCGAATACCGCCCTGCACGATCTCGGCGTGATTATCGAAGGGAACCGCATTCTCGCCGCGGGCTGCCAGTTTCCGCAGGCCGAGAGCGGCGAGCTCGACGCCTCGCTCGGCAGCCGCCACCGCGCCGCCGTCGGCCTGAGCCAGGAATCCGATGCTCTCGTGCTCGTCGTCTCCGAGGAAACCGGCGCCATCTCGCTGGCCGACCGCGGAAAGCTGATCCGCTTCCTCTCGCTCAGCGATCTCGAGGAGGAGCTTCAGTCGCGCCTCGGCCGCCGCTTCGCCGAGACGACCAAGCTGATCAAACGCCACTCCTGGTCCGACATCTGGCGCTTCTGCCGCCGCCTGCTCGTGATCACGCCGCTGACGCTCGTCATCTGGTTCCTGGCCGACCAGGCCAGCCTGATCCGAATCGACAACATCGACATCCAGATCGCCGTCGCCAGCGACGCCGGCTTGAAAGTCGACGTGCTCAACCCGAATCCGCCGGTCTTCACCGTTTCCTTCGAGGGCCCCACGCGCGAGGTGGACCGCCTGCGGGCCGAAGCACGGGCCGGCGCCCTCGTGCTCGACTATCCGCTGCCGAGCGTCTTCTCCCGCCCCGGCGGCTACGAGCTCGACGCCGCCCGCGTGATCGACCTTCATCCGGAGATCACTCGCCGCGGCCTCTCCGTCACCAGCGTCGCACCCGCCACGCTCGATGTCCGCGTCGACGAGCTCGTCACACTCAAGATGCCGGTTCAACTCGACGCCGGCCGCGTGCAGATCAGCAGCGACGCCCGCATCGAGCCGCGCGAAGTCCGCGTCACAATGCGCCGCGGCGACCTCGAGCAGATCCCGCCCGACCGCCACTTCGTCGTCGCTCGAGTCGAAGACCTCCTCGCCCGCGTCCCGCCCGACCAGACCCTCTCCCTCGCCGACGTCATCCTCGACAACCAGGTCCATCGCCTGCCCATCGTCTCGCTCGATCCCACCACGGTCGACGTGACCGCGCGCGTGCTCGGCGAGCAGGTCACCGTCCGCCGCAGCGGCGTCGTCGTCTTCCTCCGCGCCAGCGTCGAGTTCCTTCAGCGCTACAACGTGGTCGTCGCCGACCGGAACGAGTGGCGTGTCGACATCGAGCTGCGCGGCGACAAGGACCGGCTCGAAAGCCTGACGGCCCAGCGCATCGACGCCTTCGTCAACCTCACCATCGAGCAGGCGAGCGTCGCGACCGGCGGCACGATCGTCGCCGAAGTCCAGTTCCAGCTCCCCGAGGGCGTCGAGCTCGTCGGCCCGCCGCCGCAGCTCCAGGTCCGAATCACGCCGCGCGAGGAATAGCCCCGTTGAGTACCGCCGCCCGACCCAAGCTCCTCCCCGCCATCCTCGCCGCCGACGACGACATCCTCGTCGTCGACAAGCCCGCCGGCCTGCTCACCGTCGGCGGCCGCCCCTGGGAGAAGAGCGTCGGCCGCGCCATGGTCGAAGCGCAGCTCGTCCCGCCCGGTGAGCCCTTCCGCATCGTCCACCGCCTCGACAAGGACGCCAGCGGCGTGCTCGTCTACGCCCGCTCACTGCGGGCCCAGCAGCACCTGACCGAGCAATTCGCCTCCCAGCGCGTCGAGAAGACCTATCTCGCCCTCGTCAGCGGCTACGTGCTCGACGACGGCGAAGTAGATCTGCCCCTCGAAGTCGACAAGAGCGGCACGCGCGCCTGGGTCTCGCCCCGCCGCGGCAAGCCCTCCCTTACGCGCTACCGCATCGTCGAACGCGTCGCCGGAAACACCCTCATCGAGTGCCGTCCGCTCAGCGGCCGCACGCACCAGATTCGCGCCCACCTGGCCGCCATCGGCCATCCACTCACCGTCGACCCGAAGTATGGCGGCGGCCAGCAGGTCATGCTCTCACGCTTCAAGCCCGGCTATCAGCCCAGCCGCAGGCACGAGGAGCGCCCGCTCATCAGCCGGCTCACGCTCCACGCCGCGCGGATCGTCTTCGACCACCCCGACGGCCGCGGCCAGGTCGCTTACGAAGCGCCGCTGCCCAAGGACCTGCGGGCCACCCTCAACCAGCTCCGCCGGGTCTGAGCCGTATCGCCCTGCCGGGTACACAAGCGCCGCCGCCTCGTGTACGCTGCTCCATCTGCGGCAGTCAGGATGCAGCCGGGCGCACGGGCCTGTGCGCTGCCGCGGATTCCCGCGCAGGAAGCGAACGTCGCGCCCTCGAACGGCACGACGCCCGGCGCGGCCCGGCGCGCCCCGGTGTGCACTCGATGACCGCCGTCACCATTCAGAACGTCGTCAAGCAGTTCGGACGCATGCGCGCCCTCGACGACATCTCGCTCGACATCCGCGCCGGCGAGCTTTTCTTCCTCCTCGGCCCGTCCGGCTGCGGAAAAACCACGCTGCTTCGCAGCATCGCCGGCTTCTATACGCCCGACGCCGGCCGCATCCTCTTCGGCCAGCGCGACGTGACACAGCTCCCCCCCCAGGCCCGCGACACCGGCATGGTCTTTCAGAACTACGCGCTCTGGCCCCACATGACCGTGGAGGCCAACGTCGCCTTCGGCCTCAAGGTCCGCAGGATCCCGCGGGCCGAGTGCCGCCGCCGCGTCGCCGAGGTGCTCGACCTCGTCCGCCTCGGCGAATTCGCCCGCCGCAAGCCCAATCAACTCTCCGGCGGCCAGCAGCAGCGCGTCGCACTCGCCCGCGCCCTGGCCGTCCGGCCGCGCTGCCTCCTGCTGGATGAGCCGCTCAGCAATCTCGACGCCAAGCTCCGCCTCGAGATGCGCAGCGAAATCCGCCGCCTCACCAAGGAATTCGGCCTCACCGCCATCTACGTCACGCACGACCAGAAAGAGGCCCTCACCATCGCCGACCGAATGGCCGTCATGTTCGGCGGCCGCGTCGCCCAGATCGGCGCCCCGCGCGAGCTCTACCGCCGCCCCGCCACGCGCCAGATCGCCAATTTCCTCGGCGAAACCAACTTCCTGCCTGCCACGGTCCGCTCCGCCCAAAACGGCACGCGCGTGCTCGAAACGCCCCTCGGCACGCTCCAGGCCGAGCAGCCCGACGCACCCGCCGACGGTCGCTGCACGCTCTCCATCCGGCCCGAGGCCTTCATCGTCCCTTCACAAGCCGGCACGATACAGACCCTCACCGGCCGCATCCTCAGCGAGCTTTACCTCGGCGAGGCGGTCCAGTTGACCGTGCAGATCGGCCACGGACGCATCATGGTGAATCTGATCGAACGCGCGCAGATCGTCTCCACCTCGCCCGGCAGCGAGATTTCCGTCGGAATCGACCCGCGCGATATCGTGATACTCTCAGAATGACGCAGCCGGCGGCCCGCCCCGGCCGGCCGACCGGCAGGAAAGGAGGCTCTCGGACGATGCGCGATCTCGTACGACTCACCTGCATGGCGGCGTTGTCGCTGCTGGCCGGCACTCCGGCCGCCAGCGCCCAGGGCTACGACCTGGAGATCATCACGCCGCACAACGAGCACATCCAGCGCGAGTTCGAGCTGGGCTTCTCGCGCCACATGGGCCGCGAGGTCCGCATCCGCTGGCTCAAGCAGGGCACCGGCCAGCTCATCAAGGTGCTCGAGGCCAAGGACCGGGCCACCCCCGGCGGCACCTTCGATCTCGACGTCTTCTTCGGCGGCGGCGTGCCCGACCACGACCTGGCCGCCTCGCGCGGCTACCTGGAGAAGCCGAACCTGCCCAAGCAGATCCTCGACGGAATCCCGCCCGAAATCGCCGGCGTCGCCAACTACGACCCGAAGGGACTCTGGTACGGCTCGGCTCTCAGCTCCTTCGGCGTCCTGCTCAATCGCCGCGGACTCGCCGCCCAGGGCCTTTCCGAGATGCGCACCTGGGAGGACCTCGGCAACCCGAAGATGTATAGCTGGATCATCCTGGCCGACCCGCGCAAAAGCTCCAGCGTCCGCGTCAGCTACGAATTGATCCTTCAGCAATACGGCTGGGACGCCGGCTGGGGCCTGCTCATGCGCATCGCCGGCAACGCCCGCCAGTTCGCCGACGCCAGCAGCGCCATTCCCAACGAGATCGCCACCGGAAACGTTCTCGCCGGCCCCTGCATCGACTTCTACGCCCAGGCTCGCGTCGCCCAGGCCGGCGATGACGTCCTCGGCTACATCCACCCGCAGGGCGGCTCGGCCATCACACCCGACCCCATCTCCATGCTCCGCCAGCCCCCGCACCGCGAGCTGGCCGAGAAGTTCATCGCCTTCGTCCTCAGCCCCGAAGGCCAGCGGCTCTGGATCCTTCCCCCCGGCGCCCCCGGCGGCCCGGTCCAGCACCCGCTCTACCGCCTGCCGGTCCGGCCGGACGTTTTCAGCGAGTCTTCCGGCAAGCTGAAGATCAAGAACCCCTACGAGGAGGCCGGCTCCGGCGTCTTCCGCACGATGGACGGCGACCTGCAAAACCGCCGCACGACGCTCGTGGCCGAGCTGATCGGCGCCGCCCAGGTCGACCTGCACGAGGACGTCCGCCGAACCTGGAAAGCGGTCATCGACGGCGGCATGAAGCCGGCCGCCCTGGAGGAGTGGAACCGCCCCCCCTTCAGCATGGAGGAAGGCCTCGCGCTGGCCGAAAAGCTCGACGCCGGCGGCCGGGACGCCCGCCGCATCACCCGCGACTGGATTCGCCTCTTCCAGCGTAAGTACGAGCGGGTGCGTGAGTTGGCGCGCTAGTTATCTCGGCCGGCGGCCGCCCTGCGACAAAAGTCGCACCGGCCGGCGGCACGATAGTATCTTGGCGAAGGGACGTCAGGCAGCCCCAACGCAGCGGAGTCGAACGTGCTGAAGAAGTTTCCAGCGGAGCTCGAGGAGCATCGCCGTCGCATCGAAGCGACGGCGCGCGAGGCCGGTCTGGATTTCTTCGAGACCCTCTTCGAGATGATCGACTTCGACCAGATGAACCAGATCGCGGCCTTCGGCGGCTTCCCGACCCGCTATCCGCACTGGCGCTTCGGAATGGAGTACGAGCGGCTCCGCAAGCAGCACAGCTACGGGCTCGGCAAGATCTACGAGATGGTGATCAATAACGACCCGTGCTACGCCTACCTGCTGACCGACAACGAGCTCGTCGACCAGAAGCTCGTCATGGCCCACGTCTACGCCCACTGCGACTTCTTCAAGAACAACCAGTGGTTCAGCAAGACCAACCGCAAGATGATGGACGAGATGGCCAACCACGCCACGCGCGTCTGGCGCCACATCGAGCGGGAGGGCTTCGAGCCGGTCGAGAAGTTCCTTGACGTCTGCCTGACGCTCGAGAACCTGATCGACCCCTACGCACCCTTCATGAAGCGCCAGCCCGACGCCGGCGAGGAGCGCCCCGCGCGCGACAGCGACACCCGCCGCGACGCCGAGGCCCAGGTCGTCCGCTTCCGCGCCAAGCCCTACATGGAGCGCTACATCAACCCGCCCGAGGCGCTCTCGAAACAGCGCGACGAGCAGATCGCGCGGCTTTCCGCTCAGCGCCGCGCCTTTCCCGCCCACCCGGACCGCGACGTGCTCGGCTTCCTCGTCCAGCACGCCCCGCTCGAAGACTGGGAGGCCGACCTGCTCTCCATCGTCCGCGAGGAGGCCTATTACTTCGCCCCCCAGGGCCAGACCAAGATCATGAACGAGGGCTGGGCCACCTACTGGCACTCCTACCTCATGACGCGCCACCACCTGCGCGACGAGGAGCTGGTCACCTACTGCGACCACCACTCCGGCACGCTGCATACTTCGCCCGGCCGGCTCAACCCCTACAAGCTCGGCGTCGAGCTTTTCCGCGACATCGAGGAGCGCTGGAACAAGGGCCGCTTCGGCAAGGAGTTCGACGAGTGCCAGGACCTCGCCCGCCGCCGCGCCTGGGACACCGGCCTGGGCGCCGGTCGCGAGAAGATCTTCGAGGTCCGCCGCTACCACAACGACGTGACCTTCATCGACGAATATCTCACCCCCGAGTTCGTCGACCGCTATCAGCTTTATCACTACCGCTACGACCCGGCCACCGGCCGCATGATCGCCGTCAACCGCGACTTCGACCAGATCAAGGCCCGGCTGCTGTTCATGCTGACCAACCACGGCCAGCCGTACATCTACGTCGTCGACGGCAACTACGCCAACCGCGGTGAGCTCTACCTGGCCCACAAGCACCTGGGTGTCGACATCGACATCAAGTACGCCAGCGAGTGCCTCAAGAACATGCACCGGATCTGGCGCCGCCCGGTGCACCTCCAGGCCCGCATCGACGACGACATGATGCTTTTCAGCGTCGAGGACGACAGCGTCAAACACCAGAAGATCAAGGACGAGCTGCCCAAGCCGGCGCATACGTCGATCCAGTAGCCCTT
>CAZXUI010000086.1:0-18290 GCA_964643885.1 uncultured Planctomycetales bacterium | reverse complement strand
ACCAATGACCGATTCGAGCAGTGTAACCGACCCCGGCCTGCGAGCAATCCGCAACGCTATGTCCACCACGGCCACGGCCCGCACGAGTGTAACCGACCCCGGCCTGCGAGCAATCCGCAACCGGTGGAGATCGAGGCCCTGCGCGGTCGGTAGTGTAACCGACCCCGGCCTGCGAGCAATCCGCAACAATGGAACGAGACCAATGACCGATTCGAGCAGTGTAACCGACCCCGGCCTGCGAGCAATCCGCAACTCGCCTTCCATGTGGCCGACTACGCCAGCCAGTGTAACCGACCCCGGCCTGCGAGCAATCCGCAACGACACTGACGGCCGGGAGCACGGGCTCGGTAGTGTAACCGACCCCGGCCTGCGAGCAATCCGCAACCCAACCCGGATGCGGGGCTCACGCCCGAGAAGTGTAACCGACCCCGGCCTGCGAGCAATCCGCAACCTCCAGATGAGGAGCAGATACTCCAGCGTCAGTGTAACCGACCCCGGCCTGCGAGCAATCCGCAACTACAGGCTCGTCGGCGCATCGGTCGGGTCCAGTGTAACCGACCCCGGCCTGCGAGCAATCCGCAACTCACGGCAGAGGACTCTCTCCAGGCCGGGAAGTGTAACCGACCCCGGCCTGCGAGCAATCCGCAACGGAACGGCTACGATCCGGGGCCCCTTCGGGGCCGGCGGTGCGAAGGGCGGCGATGGGGCGGAGTGGCGGCGCGGCGGTGCGGCGCGGGGTTGTCCCTCTTGTGCTGTGATCGGCGTCGTGGGCCCCGTGGCCGACGTGTGGGGGCGCGGGTGGTCCGCGGGTTGCGCTCGATCGCCTGCGGCGATCTCGCTTCACTCGCGGCGACAGTCCGTGGCTGCTCCGCGGCCAGGTGCCGATCGGGCGGAGGCCAGTTCTCCGGCTCGGTCAGGGGCTGGTCTCCCGCGGCGCCCTGCGGGTGAGAGAGGAGAACAGCAGAGCAGTTGAACAGGGGAACAGTGGAGCTGAGCAGCAGGAGAGCAGAGAAACAGCATGCTTACGCCTGCGGCGAAAGGCTGCGACCCGGCGACCAGTGACCGGTCAGAGACCGGTCGCCCATTCACAGACCGGTCGGAGACCGGTCCCCCATTCACAGACCGGTCGGAGACCGGTCCCCCAATCACCGACCGGTTGGAGACCGGTCCCCCATTTTTCTCAGCAGCTCGGTGTCTCGACTTCCGAATGGCCCGCCGCTTGGCGCGGCGGGTTCTGATTGTCGCCCCGCGCACGCGCCTTGTTACCTGTCACCTGTCACCTGTCACCTGTCACCTGTCACTTGTCACTTGTCACCTGTCACCTGTCACTTGTCACTCGTCGCTCACGCCCCGCCCAGCTTCCAGTCCACCACCTTCAACTCCACGCTCCGCCGGCCGTTCCACTCGTTCATGATCGGCTCGAACGCAACCCGCAGCGTCCGCTGCTCCGACAGCTCGCCCGCCTGCTTGCCGCGGCCGAAGGCGATCGCCTTGCGGATCGTTCGGCCCTGCCGAACGGAGAATTGCAGGTGCGTGCCGCTGCGGCCGACGACCCGCGGCGGCTCCACCAGCTCCACCTCCTCCGTCGCCAGCAGCGGCCGCAGATTTCCCACGCCAAACGGGGCCATGCGCCGAATCGCCTCGACCGCCGCGGTCTGCAAATCGTCGAGGCAGACGACGTCGTCCAGATGCAGCTTCGGCCGCAGGTCGGCCGGCCGGAGCCGCTGGGCCGCCTGGGCCAGAAACGCCCGCGAGAAGCCCTCGACCCGCTCGGCCCGGATCTTCACACCGGCGGCCATCGCGTGCCCGCCGTGGCTGACCAGGTGCTCGCCGCAGGCCGCCAGCACTTCGTTGAGCGGGAAGTGCGGCACGCTGCGGCCGGAGCCCTGCCCCAGTCCGTTTTCCAGGGCGATCAGCACGGTCGGCCGGCGGAAGCGGTCGACCATCCGCGAGGCGACGATGCCGATGACGCCGGCGTGCCACTCCGGCCGGGCGAGGACGATCCCGTGGCAGCCGTCGCGGTTGAAGCCGTGCTCGATGACGAGCTGTTCGGCCTCGGTGGCGATCTGGCGCTCGACGGTCTGCCGCTGGCGGTTGTGGCCGTTGAGGGTTGCGGCGATCTCGCGGGCCCGCTCCGGCGCTGCGCGCGTGAAGAGCTCCACGGCGAGGCGGGCGTGGCCCATCCGCCCGACCGCGTTGAGCCGCGGGGCGAGCATGAAGCCGACGTCGTAGTCGTCGTATGCGGCTTTGCCGTTCAGGCCGGAGACTTCGAGGAGTGCGCAGAGCCCCGGGTTTCGCGTGTGGCAGAGCTGCCGCAGGCCGAAATGGCAGATGACGCGGTTCTCGCCGGTGAGCGGGACGACATCGGCGACGAGGCCGAGCGCGGCCAGGGCGGTGGCGTCCAGCAGAAACTCGCGGAACTCCGGCGAGACGCGCACGGCGCCGCTCAGGTTCTGGGCGAAGGCCCACGCGACCTTCAGGGCGACGCCCGCGCCGGAGAGGTCCGGGTTCGGCGACGGGCCGAGGGCGGTGGGATGCACGATCAGCGCGTCCGGCAGCGTGGAGCCCGGCGCGTGGTGGTCGGTGACGATCAGCTCGAGTCCCAGCTCGCGCGCCCGCTGCGCCTCGGCGACGGCCGTGATTCCGCAGTCGACGCTGAGCACGAGGCCGGCCCCCTCGGCCGCGATCTTCTCGAGCGCCTCGGCGTTGAGTCCGTAGCCCTCTTCGAGCCGGCTGGGCACGTAGAAGTCGACATTCGCGCCGGCCAGCCGCAGCGCGTGCCACAGGATCGTCGTCGCGGTGACGCCGTCGACGTCGTAGTCGCCGTAGATGACGATCTTTTCGCCGCGCCGCGCCGCCTCGGCCAGGCGCCGCCCCGCCTCGATCGCGTTGGGCAGCGATTCAGGGCCGAGCAGCGAGCGAAGCTGCGGATCGAGGAACTCGCGGGCGGTTTCCGCGTCGCGGACGCCGCGGTTCAGCAGTACCTGTGCGACGAGCGGGGTTACGCCGGCCTCCGCGGCCAGGCGGTCGCGATCCGCCTGGGGCGGGGCGATGATCCAATCTCGGACGGGATGTGTTGTGGCGCTGATGACCGCACCTCCGGGCTTGATATCGATGATGGCAGGCAGTCTAGCGTCGCCGTGCCGCGCCGCCCAGCGGCGCCTGGTTCAGAATCGGTCGCGGCCGCGGGCCGCCCGCGGGGTCACATGACGAGCACGCCGGTGCCGTTGATGCGGTCGGCCTTGAGGTCGCGCAGGGCGCGGTTGGCGTCCGCGAGCGGGTAGGTGGTCGTGTGCGGGCAAACGCCGGCGGCGGCCGCCTCGGCCAGCAGTTCGCGGCCGTCGGCGCGCGTGTTGGCGGTGACCGAGCGGAGGTTGCGCTCGTGGAACAGGTGGCGCTCATAGTCCAGCGGCGGGGTCGGCGTCATGTAGATGCCGGCCAGCGCCAGCGTGCCGCCCTTGCGCAGGATGGAGAGCGCGGGGGGCACGAGCTCGCCGGCGGGGGCGAACAGGATGGCGCTGTCGACGCGGGCCGGCAGCTCGTCGAACCGCTCGCCGGCCCACGCCGCTCCCATTCTCAGGGCGAGCTCACGATGCGCCGGACCGCGCGAGACCACGTACACGCGGCAGCCGCGATGAAGCGCGAGCTGGATCACGACGTGGGCCGAGGAGCCGAAGCCGATCAGCGCCAGCGATCCGCGCGGGGGCACCTCCGCCCGGCGCAGCGCCCGATAGCCGATGATCCCCGCACACAGCAGCGGCGCGGCCGCCACGTCGTCGAACGGCTCCGGAATCTCGTATGCGAACGCCTCCGGCACGAGCGCGTATTCCGCGAAGCCGCCGTCCGCGTGGTAGCCGGTGAACTGCGGCCGCTCGCACAGGTTCTCGCGGCCCGAGCCGCAGTACTCGCACGTCCCGCATGTGCCCCGCAGCCAGGCCGCGCCGACGCGCTGGCCGACGCGCAGCCGCCGGCAGCCAGGCCCGAGCCGGTCGATCACGCCGACGGCCTGATGACCGGGGATGATCGGCCGGCGCGCCCGCGGCAGCTCCTGCTCGATTACGTGCAGGTCGGTCCGGCAGAGGGCACAACAGCGGATGCGAATGCGAACCTCGCCCTCGGCCGGCTCCGGCGGCGGGAGCTCTTCGATCCGCAGCGGGTTGCTCTCGATCGGTCCGGACTCGTGCAGACGTGCGGCTTTCATCGCTTCACCCGCACTCTCACGTAGACGATATCCTTGACGGGAGCAAGCCGGCCGCCCGCTCCGAGCTATGCAGATGCCGCCCGGCCGATATACTCTCGCCCCGGTGAATATATGGCAGCCACGCGACCAACGTCCGAGAAGTACGTCCACGAGTTGAACGAGCTGCGCAAGCTCCTGGGCAACCGTGCGCGCCGTTCGGAGGCCGGGCGGGTCCTCAAACGATACGTGCGCGAGCACTCGCTGCACGGCACGGCCATGCGCGGCGTGGGCGAGCTGCTGCTTCGTGCCGGCGAGGCGCAGAATGCCGAGAAGGTCCTGCGCGAGTCCTACTCGCGGCTGGGACCGGACCCGGACGTGAGCGTTGCGCTCTCGCAGGTGCTGTTGGCGACCAAGCGGCCGCGTGATGCCGTCAACCTGCTGGCCAGTGCCTGCAAGGCGCGGCCGGACGCGTATGAGCCGCACCTGCGGCTGGGGCAGGTGATGGCCCGTTCGATGAATTTCGGCGGGGCGATCGAGGTGCTGCGGCGGGCGCGCGAGCTGCGGCCGGGGAGCTATGAGGCGGAGCTGGTGCTGGCGCATGCGATTCAGGGCTGGGGGCGGGCGCACCTGGCGATTCCGCATTACGAGGCGGCGCTGGCGGCCAGGCCGGACTCGCTCGAGGCGATGTGCGGCGCTGCGCTTTGCCAGCGGCTGATTGGCCGGTTCGACGAGTCGGCCGCGCTGTATCGGCGGGCGCGGGAGCTGCGGCCGGAGCTTTCGGTGGCGATCGCCGGGGAGGCGGAGGTGCTGACCTCGCTGGGCCGCAAGGCCGAGGCGCTTGAGCTGCTCGAGGGGCATCTTTCGCAGGCGCACGGAGTGGCGGCGAGCATCGCGACGGCCTACGCGCGCGTCGCCCGCGGCGGCGAGCGTCAGCAGCGGGCCATCGAGCTGTGCGAGCGGGCGCTGAAGGCGCCCAAGCTTTCGGCGGGGGAGCGCACGACGCTGCTGTTCGCGCTGGGCGATCTGTATGAGTCCGCGCAGCAATACGAGCGGGCGTTCGACGCCTATCGCCGCGGGAACGAGAGCTATGGCGGGGCGCCTTATGAAGCGCCGGCGTATGAACGGTTTGTCTCGCGGCTGATGGAGGTGTTCGCCGCAGGTTCGCTGGGTTCGCTCGCGCGGGCCGCGACGCACAGCGAGCTGCCGGTCTTCATCGTCGGCGTGCCGCGCTCGGGCACGAGCCTGGTCGAGCAGATTCTTGCGGCCCACCCGCAGGTGTTCGGCGGCGGCGAGATGCATGACATCCCCGAGCTGTTCATGGGGCTTGCCGGCCGGATCGGAAATAACCTCGGCTATCCCGGCTGCCTGCTGGCGGCGGGCCCGGACGTGATCGAGGAGTTTTCCGCCCGGCACATTCAGAGGTTGACGGAGATGAGCGGCGGTGCGGCCCGCGTGACGGACAAGCTGCCGGAGAACTTCCAGCATCTGGGTCTGATCTGGATGCTGCACCCCAAGGCGCGGATCATCCACTGCCGCCGCGACCCGGTGGATACGTGCCTGAGCTGCTTCACGACGCAGCTCTCGCCGGCCCACGTATACGCCCACGACCTGCACGCGCTCGGCCACTTCTATCACCAGTACGAGCGGCTGATGGCGCACTGGAAGCAGGTGCTCGATCTGCCGATTCTCGATGTGCAGTATGAGGAGCTGGTGGCCGACCCTGAGCCGCACGTTCGCCGGCTGCTGGAGTTCTGCGGCCTGCCGTGGGACGAGGTCTGCATGCGCTTCCACGAATCGAAGCGTATCGCGCTGACGGCCAGCATCGACCAGGTGCGGCGGCCGATCTACCGAACGTCGGTCGGCCGGGCGGAGCGCTACGGCCCGCTGCTCGATCCGCTGCGCGAGGCGCTGCGCGCGGGGTGAGGCACGGCCGCTCGTACGGCATGCGGGCGAGGCGATCAGTTGCAGCCGTAGTCGGCCAGAAACGCGACCAGGTCCTGGAAGTCGGTATCGCCGTCGCCGTCGATGTCGCCGACGCAGCTCGAAGTGCAGCCGTAGTCGGCCAGGAACGCGACCAGGTCCTGGAAGTCCGTATCGCCGTCGCCGTCGATATCACCGTCGCAGCCGCTCGGAACCGTCGTGTTGATGGTCAGCACCGCCGTGACGGTCACACTGCCGCCGGACGGAATCGACTCGTTCCACTGATACGCGCCCGTGAAATCCGCCGGACCGAATGGAAGACCCGTGCCGGTGAAGTTGCTGACGCTGCTGTTCGTCAAGTCGTTGCGGACGGTCGCGTAGATGCCGACCTGGTAGCCGTCGGCGCCGATGCCGGCATAGCGCGCGAAGTTCGACGGGTCGCTGAGCTCCATCTCGGTGGAGCTGATCGCCGCGGCGCTGTCGTCGCCGATCGTGTTGCTCAGATCGACGTCGAGATAGTTGAAGATGGCGAGATTCAGCGCGTTGCCGGTCGTGTTAGTGATGTCCAGGTCCTGGGTCAGCACGGCCATGTTGTCGCCGGCGTCCTCGATCGTGTACGTCATCACCGCGTCGAAGCTGGGCAGCGAGAAGTTCATCGTTCCCACGTTGCCCGACCAGTTGCCCGAGGACGCGTTGGCGAAGCAGAACTCCCGCGTGTCCGTTCCGTCCACGCGGTACCACCACCACGTCTGGAAGAGGTGGTCCGGGCCGGCCGACATCGAGTTGATGCTCGCGCCGGTCGCACCCGCGCCCGTGGCGATGGTGGGGGAGTTGCCCTGCGTGAAGCTCACATCCCCGTCCGTGATCGTCCCGCCCGTATTGGGCTGAGCCAGCGCCGAGGTTGCGAGGCCGACAGCCGTACAAAGCACGATGAAACCGGTGAGTCGATGAGACATGGTAGTCCGCTCCTTCCTAGGATGGTCGAGCGATCATCGCCAGGGCGCGAGCGGCGCTGTGTGCCCGCATCGTCGCCGCGTGCGTGACATCGCCCGACGGAGATGAGATTACGTAGCCCTGCAACCGCTTTCTTACCAGACCCGCCGGCCCAAGTCCAGCGGAATCGGGCCGCAGGCAGGCCTTCGCGGCCGCCGCATCAGGAGCAGCCGTAGTCGCCCAGCAGGATCACAAGGTCCGAGAAGTCGGTGTCGCCGTCGCCGTCCAGGTCGGCCGCACAGCCCGAGGGACAGCCGTAGTCGGCCAGCAGCCCGACCAGGTCGTCAAAGTCGGTGTTTCCGTCGCCGTCCAGGTCGCCGGCGCAGGCGGCGAGCTGAAACTCGTAGGCGCCGTGGTCGACGACCGGAGGCGTGCCCAGCCCGGGGTCCTTCGTGTCTGGGTCATCCACGAAGCGCGGGTTGCCGTCCAGATCGCTGGTCACATCGGGCGGGATGGCGAAGTTGCTGCCCGCGTCGATGCAGGGCGAGCCGGGCAGCAGCCGATAGTCGCCCGCCGCGAAGTCCGCGAAGAGCGGATCGCCGGCCTGGTTACCGCTTCCGCTCCAGCCGCCCTGGACCGTGCTCCAGGAAACGGAGACGATCGAGCTGGTGCTCGCCTCGAGGAAGATCTCGCTGCCGCTGGGTGCGCTGTTGCCCCACAGAATGGTGTTGTTGACCTGCGGCTCGGCCGAGGCCTGGTTCAGCACGTAGAGGCCGCCGCCGCGTGCGGCTGAGTTGGCCACGATCGTGTTGTTGTAGAGCTCGGCCCGGTCGTAGCGGCAGTAGAGCCCGCCGCCGTCGGTGGTGGTCGAGTTTCGTGCGATCAGGTTGTTGCGGATCGTCGCGTAGGTGCTGTAGAAGACGTAGGAAGTCCAGGAGTTGATCCCGCCGCCGCCCCAGCCGCGCGAGCTGTTCTCCACGATCACGTTCGCCTCGATCAGCGGGCTGGAGCGCGCCCCGCAGTAGATTCCGCCGCCCGCGTAGGTGGCCTGGTTGCCGTAGATGACGTTGCGCAGGATCGCGGGCGTGCCGTATTCCGCGACGCAGATTCCGGCCCCGCTGTCGGCGGAGTTGTCGTAGATCTGGTTGCGGGTGATCAGGGCGTCGCACTCCTCGACCAGGATTCCGCCGCCGACGCCGTTGAAGTTTCCGTTGTGCGAGGAGCTGTTTCGAATCTCGCAGTCGGCGATCGTGCCGGAGCAGCGGACCAGCGTCACTGCGCCCCCGCGCACGCCGGGATAGGGGCCGGTTCCGCGGGCCAGCTCGATCTTGCAGAAGCGCAGCTCGCAGGCGTCGGAGGAGTCGACCAGCCGCAGGCCGCGCCAGCCGGTCACCGGGTCTTCGGCCGTGAAGGTGATCGGCTCAGAGACGGTCCCGACGGCGGAGAGGACGGCGTCGGCCGCGACGGTGATGCTGTAGTGGCCGCGGGCGATCACCTCGACGCCCGGCTCGATCACCAGCGTCTGGCCGGCCGGCACCGTCACATCGCCCACCAGGTAATAGGGGCTGCCTGCCAGCGACCAGGTGCCCGACTGGTTGCCAGAAACATCCGTCGCCAGCAGCGCAGACGGCAGCGCTGCGAGCAGCATGACGGTGCCCCAGCGGAAGGCATGACTGCGATGAAGAACCCGTCCCATGCGCGCACCCTCCTTCGCACCCGCCCCGTCCGCCCCGTCACGCCGCGGCCGTTGCGGTCAGTTGCAGCCGTAATCGCCCAGCAGCACGATCAGGTCGTCAAAGTCCGTGTCCCCGTCGCCATCGAGATCCGCGACGCACCCGGCCGGGCAGCCATAGTCGGCGAGCAGGCCGACCAGGTCATCGAAATCCGTATCGCCGTCGCCGTCCACGTCTCCCGCGCACGACGGCACCGGCCCGCGATAGGCGAACACCCCGGCGCGATCCGCGACGACCAGCGTCCCGTCGGTGCCCAGGGCCGGACCGCCCTGGTTCTGGCGGTCCAGGTTGAGCGTGAACAGCGACTGGGTCAGGTCGGCCGAGAAGGCCCACAGCCGCCCATTCGTCGCCGGCGAGCTGGCCCAGCCGTTGCTCACGTAGACGTTCCCGTCTCCGTCGACGGCCGTCTTGGGGCTGAGGTTCGGACTGCCCAGCGGGCTGAGCACGCCGGCGTTGCCGATGATGTCGCCGGTATCTGGATCGAGCCGGACGAACTCGTCGGCCTGGGTGAACGTGTAGATGCTGCCGTCGGGGCCGATGCCGTGCTCGTGCGACGTGGTCCAGCGCACCGGGCGGTTCCACTTCTCGACCAGCGAGATGCCCGTGTCTTCGAAGGCGAAGAGAAAGTCCACCGCCACGTTGTTCTGTGTGCGCGAGAAATAGACCGTGCTTCCGTCGGGTGAAGCGAAGGGCGAGTTCTGGTTCGTGAAGCCGGCCATCACGGGGCTGTCATAGAGCGTCGCCCCGCTGTTGGGGTCGAGCTTGCGGACGATGTTGCCGCCGGGGGCGACATCGTCGATGAACACGCCCGAGTCGCTCAGCGCCGCCCCGCAGTTGCCGCTGACGGCGCACGCCCGCGGCACGTTCCAGACCGTGCTGCCGTCCACGGCGTTGATGCGGACGACGCTGTTGAAATCGCCCACGATCGGGTCGCCGTTGTCGGCGAACACGACGCCGTCATACGCGAACGCCTGCGTGGCATAGGCGCTCTCCCAGAGAAACGCGCCGGTGGCCGCGTCATAGGCCCGGATCGGCTGCGGCTGGGAGTGTGACGCCCGCGACGCGTACACCTGCCCGTTGCTGACGCCCGCGATCCACGCGATCCACTCGACGCTCGTGTCTCCGCCGAAGGGCAGCACCTCGTCCCACAGCACCGCCCCCGTGTGCAGGTCGTAGCAGACGAGGATGTCGTTCGGCGGCCCGCCGTTCTGCGGAAAGCCGCTTTCGCGGATGACGAACACCCGGTCGCCCTCGATCACCGGGTGCCAGGCGATGATCGAGAAACCCGGAGCGCTCCAGAGCAGGTCCGCCTGCGTGGGCCCCAGGACGGCCGCCTGGCCGTTGCGGGCGGCGTTGCCCCCCAGGTTGGTCCAGTCCTGGGCCGTCGCGGCCGGCAAGACCGCCAGCATCGCCGCCGCACTCCATATGTGCCGATACGCGCTTCGCACTGTTCCTGGCATGATTCCCTCTCCTGACGGGTCGTGAGACGCCCGCCCGGGCGCTCGGGCGGGTCGGCATCGATGGTACCCGAATCCGCCGCCGGGTGACACGCCAACTGTGGCGTCGCCGATGGCAAAAAATCCCCATTCCCACTCGAAAAAAGGCTTGCGGATCGGCGAATCCGGAGTCGTAATATGCGCTCAGCAGGCCGGGCGGGGGCCCGCCTGCATCACCCGGGGCCCTGCCAATGGGAGGGGTTCAATGTTCCAGCTTCGTGCCCCGCACGCCGCAAGCGCGTTGTTCTCATGGATCGTCGGCGCCTGTTCGCTCGCCTGTCTGTCCGGCTGCCTGTCGCTCTCCGGCACCGATGCGGACGGCACGTCGGACCCGGCCGACGACGCTCGCCGCGGCCACCTGGCCGTTCGCGCCGACGACTACGTGCTCGGCGACCTCTCCGCTCCCGTGACCGTTATCGAGTATGGCGACTTCGAGTGTCCCGTCTGCGGCGCCTTCGCGCGCGAGGTCTTCCCAGAGATCGAGCGGCGCTACATCGAGACCGGCCGCGTCCGCTGGGTCTTCCGCCACTTCCCGCTCCGCGCTATACACGCGAATGCCGACGCGGCCGCCCGCGCCGCTCACTGTGCCGCGACACGCGGCCGCTTCTGGGAATATCACGACGCGCTTTTTGCAGATCAGTCCGACCTCAGCCCCGACGCACTGAATCGCCACGCCGAGCAGCTCGGCCTCGACGTCGGGGCCCACCAGGTCTGCCGCGAATCGCGCCGCGCTGCGGACCGCGTCCAGGGCGACATCGCCTCCGGCACCGCTCTCGGCGTCACCGGCACGCCGACATTCTTCGTCGACAGCGAGCTGATCGCGGGCTATCGCACCGTCGACGAGTTCGCGGCCATCCTCGATGCCAAGCTCGCCGGCCGCTGAAGCGTACGCTGCTGCGGGTGCGGCCGGTTCGTGCCCGTTTTCGCAAGGCGATCCGCCGCGCCGCGACATGAGTTCATCACCGGACGGTGTCGTTCCGACCCGGCAACGGCCGGCCGGCGCCGCTGGTTGTCTGAGGACTGGGTAGCCCGCCCTGACAGTGGCCGTGTCCGGAATCGCGAGATACCGGGCGCGGCCCGTTTTCGTTCCGGGCCGGTCCGCGTCGCGACAGTCCCGCCGATCCCGTGCCAATCTGGCAGCGCCGGCTGGCCGCACAAAATCACATAAACAATTTATTTTCAATGGCTTACGTACACGCTGGTCAGCGGAACGGTACGTGCTGCGTTCCCGCTGGCCGGCAGAGAAGTGCGCCGGCCTGAAAGGAAGTACGCCCGCATGCAGCTCGATCGATTCACCGTAAAGGCGGCCGAGGCTATTCAGGCTGCCCAGCGCGCGGCCCAGGAGGCCGGCCACCCCGAAATCACGCCTCTTCACGTGCTGGCCGCGCTTGTGTCTCCGCAGGCGGCCGGCGAGGGCGGCATTGTCGCGCCGATTCTCGAGAAGGCCGGCGCGTCGGTCTCGCAGATCCGCGAACTGGTGCAGGCGGAGCTGAAGCGCCTGCCGCAGCAGCAGGGGGGTTCGCTCGGCGCGAGCCGCGGCTTCGTCGCCCTGCTCGAGGCCGCCCAGAAAGAAGCCCAGCGGATGAAGGACCAGTACGTCTCGACCGAGCATCTGCTGCTGGCGATGACGGAGGTCGAGAGCGAGGCCCGCGAGATTTTGCGGCTCAGCGCCGCCGGACGGAATGACATCCTGGCCGCCCTGCGCAGCATCCGCGGCAGTGCGCCGGTGACCAGCCAGAACCCGGAGGACACGTACGAGCCGCTGAAGCGTTACGGCCGGGACCTGGTCGAGGCGGCGCGGCAGGGCAAGCTCGACCCGGTGATCGGGCGGGACGAGGAGATTCGCCGCTGCATGCAGGTGCTGGCCCGCCGCACGAAGAACAACCCCGTGCTGATCGGCGAGGCGGGCGTGGGCAAGACGGCGATCGTCGAGGGGCTGGCGCAGCGGATTCTCGCCGGCGACGTGCCGCAGGCGCTCAAGGACAAGAGGGTCGTCGCGCTGGACATGGGCGCGCTGATCGCCGGCGCGAAGTATCGCGGGGAGTTCGAAGAGCGGCTCAAGGCGGTGATTCGCGCGGTGAGCGAGTCCAGCGGCGAGATCATCCTGTTCATCGACGAGCTGCACACGATCGTCGGAGCGGGCCGGACGGAGGGTTCGCCCGACGCGGGCAACCTGCTCAAGCCGGCGCTGGCCCGCGGTGAGTTGCGCTGCATCGGCGCCACCACGCTCGACGAGTATCGCAAGCACGTCGAGAAGGACAAGGCGCTCGAGCGGCGCTTTCAGCCCGTCTACGTCGGCGAGCCGACGGTCGAGGACACGATCGCGATTCTCCGCGGCCTCAAGCCGCGCTACGACGCGCATCACGGCGTGCGCATTCAGGATGCGGCCCTGGTCGCGGCCGCCACGCTCAGCGGCCGCTACATCACCGACCGCCATCTGCCCGACAAGGCGATCGACCTGATCGACGAGGCCGCCAGCCGGCTGCGGATCGAGAATGACTCGCTTCCCGCCGAACTGGACGAGCTGCGCCGCCGCATCATGCAGCTCGAGATCGAGCGCGAGGCGCTCAGGAAGGAGCGCGACGACGCCAGCCGCCGGCAGATCGAGCTGGTCGAGCGCGAGCTGGCGGAGCTGAAGGAGAAGGACACGGCCCTGACGGCCCAGTGGGAGAGCGAGAAGCGCGTCATCGATGCGATCAAGTCGCTCAAGCAGCAGATCGAAGCCAAGCAGACCGAGCTGGGCGAGATGCAGCGGCTGGGCAATCTCGAAGCCGCGGCCCGCATCCGCTACGGCGAGCTGCCCAAGCTCGAGGCCGACCTGCGCGAGCGCGAGCAGAAGCTGACCGAGCTGCACACGTCCGGCGGCGGGCTGCTGCGCGAAGAGGTCACGGCCGAAGAGGTGGCGGAGGTCGTCGCGCGCTGGACCGGCGTTCCCGTTGCGCGTCTGCTCGAAGGTGAGAAGGAGAAGCTCATGCGGATGGAGCAGCGTCTGCACGAGCGCGTCGTCGGCCAGGAGAGCGCCGTGCGGGCCGTGTCGGACGCCGTCCGCCGCGCCCGGGCCGGGCTGAGCGACCCGAACCGGCCGATCGGCAGCTTCCTGTTCCTCGGGCCGACGGGCGTGGGCAAGACCGAGCTGTGCAAGGCGCTGGCCCAGTTTCTCTTCGACGACGAGGCGGCGTTCGTCCGCATCGACATGAGCGAGTTCATGGAGCAGCACAGCGTGGCGCGGTTGATCGGCGCGCCGCCGGGGTATGTCGGGTATGAGGAGGGTGGCGTGCTGACGGAGGCCGTGCACCGCCGGCCCTACAGCGTCATTCTCTTCGACGAGATCGAGAAGGCGCACCGCGACGTGTTCAACGTGCTGCTTCAGGTGCTGGACGACGGCCGGCTGACGGACGGCCACGGGCGCACGGTGGACTTTCGTAACACGATCATCGTGATGACGAGCAACATCGGCAGCGAGCATATCGCGGCGCAGGCGGCGGCCGGGGCCGGCGCCGGAGAATCGGACCGTGCGCCTCGGGCAGCGCGGGCGTCCCGCCCGCAGGATGCGAGCCGCGACCGTGAGGGAGCGGGCCGAGGCGAATCGGCTTCCGACGGCGACAAAGCCGGCCTGCATTCCGACACGCCTGCCGACGTCGAGCTCGAGATGCTCGTCAAGGAGGAGCTCAAGCGGCACTTCCGGCCGGAGTTTCTGAACCGCATCGACGAGGTGGTCATCTTCCACCGTCTCAGCCGGGTGGACCTGCGCGGCATCGTCGACCGTCAGGTGGCGCTGCTGGCCCAGCGGCTGGCCGCCCGCGAGATCACGCTGGAGCTCTCGCCTGCCGCCCGCGACCGGCTCGCGCAGGACGGCTACGATCCGGTGTACGGCGCCCGGCCGCTCAAGCGGCTGATTCAGCAGCAGATCGAGAACCCGCTGGCGCGGCGGATTCTCTCGGGCGAGTTCGGGCCGGGGGACCATGTGGTGGTGGAGCCGAACGGGGACGGGTATCGGTTTACGAAGGTCGTGGTGGCGGAGGCGGTGACGTGACGCGGTGGTGGGCGCGCTGTGCAGGTCGACGATCGGCCGCCGTGCGGCGGCGGCGCGCCGGGAAGTGGGGCTTGGCGACGTATCCGGATCATGCCGTCCGCGGCCGCACTCGCATCGGACGAATTCGTGATTCTCGACGAGTCCGCGGCGTGAGGATCCTCGCCGGCGAGAGCGTGGACGGACCGCTGGTGATGTGGCTGCGCCGGGGCGGATATGATCTGTTCCGGTCGGCCGGTGTGATCCTTGCGACCGATCGAGAATAGCCTGGACGAGCTTCTCGTCGAGGTAGAAGTTCGTTGCCCGCAGGCCGGAAACAGCCTGGCGGAAGTCGAGCAGCCCGCGCTGGGACGCTTCGAACGGCACGGCCAGCGTCGCGGCCACTCTCAATCCACGACTGATCGCCGCCTGCCGCGCTTTGGCCTCGTCAAGCGGTATGCGATCCGCGTGGAGCTGCTCTGCGAGAGCGATTGCTTCCCGCTCGCCGGCGTCGAGATCGAGCGATGCATCGATCTCGCGGGGCGCCTGCACGTGAAACCACGCTGGTGGCGACGCGGCCCAGTCGCGCACGGTCGCCGGCGCTCCGGTGCGCGAAAGCTCCGCGACGACGGCCGGTGGGGCATACACCACCCCGAACATTGCGGGAAGCACGTGAACTTTGCCCAGCAGGACGAGGTAGTTCAGCGGCGAGGTGTTGGAGACGACAATCACGGCCCGCCGTTCCGAAGCTCGCGCCGGCCGGCACAATCCGCGTCGAACTCGTCAAGGCCGTAGCTGACGGGAATGCGGCGCTCCTTCATGAAGCCGTGGGCCTCATGGATGAAGAGGCCCAGCAGCCGAGCCGCCTGCCCGATGGAGAGCTTGCCGGTCCTATAAGCCTCGGCCACCAGGGCATCGCGTGCGATCCGGTCCATATCCTGGCCGAGAATCTGGCGGAGCTTCGATTCGGTCTCGTGGTCGATCGTGATCATCGTCGTCACCCGTGATCATCGTACCAGACGCCGCGCGGTGGGACGTACGACCGCGCCGACCGCGGGGCGGCCGCTTTCGGGCCGCGACCGGCGCGGCGCCGGAGGGGTCGGGGAATCCGGCCAGGGGTGCAGCTTCGGCCGCCGGAAGCGGCGGCGGCGGAACCCGTGGAAAGCGATCTCTTCGTCCCCGCACCTGCCCCGACGGGGCAGCGGAGATGAGGAAGCGGCGCCTGGACATTCGCCGCAGCACACCCTGCCGGGTTCGCGATGATCAGGCTACGGGCGCCTGCACGCCCGCCGCGGGCGCTTGATGGCCGTGCGGGCCGCGATGGGCGCCGACGGCGTCCGGACGCAGAGCGGCGGCGCGGCGTAAGACAACGTGTTCAACGTCGAGGAGGAGGTCGCGGGCGGCCAGTGGGTGAACCCGCTGGTGGTCGGCGACGTGGTGCTCAGGGTCGTCGGCTGTCCCACCGATGCCTCATGGGACGCGCGCCACGCCGCTGGTCGGCGCAGCGCTCAGCACGGATTTACACGCGCGTGTGGCTGATACGGCGAATATGATGTAGAGAATCACCCCTACGATCCCGATCAGATTCGTAACCACCGGCACCCAGCATAGCACGAAACTCAGAATACTCACGATTACGTAGCCGTGTGCCAATCCGGTAGACACCCGCTCACCCTGCACGGCGTGGGCGTCCATGAATCGGTTGAGGTCGCTCGCCAAACCGCCATAGGCGATGAACCACCAGTAGAAACAGTAGAACGGAATAAACGAGAATCCCACCGCCTTCCCGGGCGAGGTCTGTCTCCACCCGGGAGGTAAGCAGCCCCACCAGCGGTACAGGAGGACGCACGAGGCGATAACGGTTGGAACCACTAGCACGAGAATGAGCAGCGAGTACAACGCGCTCGCCTCGTCGCTTGCCTCGGCGTGGTTTGGAGCGAAGAAGCCCACAAGGGTCAGGGTAATGCCGAAAAAGATCGTCGCGCTCAACGGCGCATCGAGCGAGCCAACGACGTATTGGTCCCCATACCGCGGGTAGGGGCAGGCTGAGCTAACGGCGTCGACACCGCGTTGGGCACCCGGCGGAAAGTAAGACCCTGTCTGGCCGTGGCCGCACCGTGGACAGAATCGACCACCAGCGGAGAGGGCTGCACCGCATTGCTCACAGAATCTCGGATTCTGCTCAGGCATGTTGGCTCGTCTGGACCCGGCGGCGCTCCGCGCTAGTAACGGCGGTCTTCGCCAGGAAGGTCTTGCACTCCCGTGATCGAACGGATACCACTTGAGCGTAAACGGTGTCCGTGCCGGCCGCAAGGGGGTTTTTTTTTCGTTGGCGTAGGTCGTGCAGCGGTCTCCCCGGCTCATCCGGGGGCACCCCCGAATCGTCGCGGATTGCCCCCGACCCGTCTGGGGAACCGCCCGAAAGACTGGAAGACGCCCCCGAGCCGGCCGTGCCAGTCGCCGGCTCAGCCGTGCCGCTCCCCGGCTGGGCTGGACAGGCCGCCGGCCCGGCCAGATAATCCCCTTCATCCGTCGGAGCGGCCCGTGGTCGGATCGTGGTGCCTGTTATGATGACCGACCCGCCCGCGCCGCCAGCGCAGAAAGGTCACAAGGGCGGCCGTGGCCGCCTGGGCCGAAGTTGAGGAGCGCCCATGGCGAAGCCGGCAGGACTGATTGGCGCAGAATTCCGCGTGAAGGTGGTCGGCCCGCCACCGGTCGATCCCGGTGAACTGACGTTTGTCACCGTCGATACGCGAGCGCCGTACACGCGCAACCATGACGGTGCGCAGCGCGGCAAGCCGGCGCACTATATGCTGCGCTGCGTCAACTCGCGCGGCGACGTCCGACCGTGGAGCGCGACGGTGAGCGCAACAATCGGCGCTTGAGCCCTTGAACCTGAGGACGCCAGTAAACCAGTTGCCGCTATGGCCGACCAGATCGCTAGTTTTCCACTTCGCGCCCCTACGGACGAGGAATTGGGCGTTGCATTAGGCCGTTGCTTCGCCGAATTCGGGGTTTGGCACGGTCAAGCTGTGTTCGTAGCGAACTTCGCGGCGGACGCCCGCGTCGGAGGCGTGAAGGATGTGTTGGCCGACCGCCTTCGTCTGGCCCTAGATTTCGGTGAGGCAGAGGGACTGATCATCAACACGCCCGCCAAGACAAAGAGCAACCATGGAATCGCGCAAGTCTTGGCGGACCACCAGCTCGCAATGGCAGAGCAGGGCGTGAAGATATCCGCTATCGTCATGCTCCACAATGCGTACGAGCGGTTTCTGTGGCGACTCATTCGTTTCGGTTTGGTCGGAAATCGCCAGCAGGCGATGAAGTGGATCGCAAGACGAAACGTCACCGTGGAGGCTTTGGAAACCCAGGGCGTCGACGCCATGGTGGACTTCCACATCGAGAAATGGTGGGACGAAACCGAGCGCGATACCCTCGCGGCGAAGTGGGACCGACTGACGGGTTTAGTCGGTCATCCGGCGAAGCTCAACGATCCGCCGTGGCATTTCGACCGCTCGATGATCGTGGAGTTTGATGACGTTCGGCACAACGCCGTCCACCACGACGCGCAAGCTGTCAAAGCATTCGATTTCGGAAAGTTTGCGAACGAGCTTTGGCGTGCGCAGTGGGTCTGGCTTTTCCAAGTGGCATTACTTCTCAAGGTCAGGATTCCGGCCGAGACCTTATTCACCGAGAAGTAGCGCCTGGCGTTGGGATCGCGCAATCCGTGTACTACGCATCTCCGCGTCAGGTGACGCTTCGCGCACTTCAACCCGTACATCTGCGGCCTGCCGGGAATGCTCGACTGCTACGGCGGCGTCGACGTGCGGCGCAGGGGGGCCTATCACCCACCTGCTTTGTAGCAGCCGAACGGGATCGCACCGAAGGTGCGTGGCAGGACAGCCCAGGGCCAGCGAGCGAAGCGAGCGCCGCCCTGGGTCGCGCGCCGTCGCGCATCGCACGCTGAAAGCGTGCGGCAGGACCAGCGGCCGGAGCCCAGCGCACGAGCAAGCTGCTCT
>CAZXUI010000085.1:2457-18565 GCA_964643885.1 uncultured Planctomycetales bacterium | reverse complement strand
TGTCCGCAACCGGCCGTCCACCCTTCGGACTCTTCGGGCGATCCGGGATTCTGTCAGCCAGCCAATCCAACTGCTCATCCGTAAGTGTCAACATGCAACATTGTGCGCACTCAACAAGTGTCCCGGTTTTGAGATAGCCTCACGCCTCATCCCGCCCGCGAGGCCGCCCGTGATGACGGCCACCAGAACGCGCGTGCCGGCGACCACGGGCCGACCGTGACAGACGGCCGGATCGATGCTGATTCGCGGATGCGTCGACATGACATGCACCTCCCGTCTCATCGTAGCAGCCGCCCGGCCGGCCTGACGACGGCAATGCGGCCTAGCGGATGCCCTCGGCCACCTCCCGCTGCACCCGCCTCGCCTCCTCCTCATCCGCCACGTTGTCGCTATGACACCCCAGCTTCTCCCCCCGCCTCCGGGCCGCCAGCAGCCGCCGGCCCTCTTCGCTCATGCCCGGGCTGCGAGCCGCCACACGCAGCGGCACGTAGCCGGCCGCCTTGCCGCTGGCCCAGTCCTCGATCTCCTTGCTGATCCGCATGCTGCACCAGTCGTGGCCGCACATGGCGCAAAAGTCCGTGTCGACCTCCAGGTCCTCATCGTGCAGCGCCCGGGCCGTCTCCCCGTCGAAGGCCAGCTCGAAGTGCTTCGGCCAGTTCAGCGCCGCCCGGGCCTTGCTCAGATCGTCGTCCCACTGCCGCGCGGCGCGAATCCCGCGGGCGATATCCCCCGCGTGCGCGGCGATCTTGTAGGCGATGCAGCCGGCCTTCACATCCTCCGCCTTCGGCAGCCCGACGTGCTCCTTGGGCGTCACGTAGCAGAGCATGGCCGCACCCGCCCGGGCCGCCTCCGTCGCCCCGATCGCGCTGGTGATATGGTCGTAGCCGGGGAACACGTCCGTGACCAGCGGCCCGAGAACGTAGAACGGCGCATCGTCGCAGACCACTCGCTGGTGCTCCATGTTCCAGGCGATCTCGTTGAGCGGCACGTGCCCCGGCCCCTCCACCATCACCTGCACGCCCGCCTCGCGGGCCCGTTGCACCAGCTCGCCCAGCACATGCAGCTCCGCGATCTGGGCCGGGTCGCTCGCATCCGCCAGGCAGCCCGGCCGCACGCCGTCGCCCAGCGAATAGGTCACGTCATACTCGCGCATGATCGCGCTGATCTCGTCGAACAGCTCGTACATCGGGTTCTGCTTGTTGTGGTGGATCATCCACTTGGCCAGCAGGCTACCGCCGCGGCTGACGAGGCCGGTGATGCGGCCGCGAATCAGTGGCAGATGCTCCTTGAGCACGCCGGCGTGGATGGTGAAATAGTCCACGCCCTGCCGGGCCTGCCGTTCCACCTCGCGCAGGATCGTGTCGTAGTCCAGGTCCTCGATCCGCCGGCCGATTATCATGCTGTAGATCGGCACCGTGCCGACGGGCACGACGCTGTTGTCGATGATCCGCTGGCGGCATTCATCGAGCTTGCCGCCGGTGGAGAGGTCCATCACCGTGTCGGCGCCGTAGGCGATCGCGTGGCGGAGCTTGTCGAGCTCCTCGTCGGTGCTGCTGCTGACCGGGCTGGCGCCCTGGTTGGCGTTGATCTTGGTCGTGATGCTGCGGCCGATGCCGGTCGGGTCCAGCCGCTTGGGGGCGCGCTGGCCGCGGCAGTGGTCCGGGTCATTCAGCCACGCCCGCCGCTGGGCGACGGTCTGGTTGACCCAGTACATGGCGTCGGGCGTGGCGGTGGGGTGGCCGGCCGCTGCGCTCATGTATCGAGTTGCGAGTTCAGAGTCGCGAGTTGAAGCACGTGCGGCCTCGTCGCTCTTCGATCCTGACTCGCTGCTCGCTGCTCGCAACTCGCTGCTGCTGGTTTCGCCATTCGGCTCGCTGCCGGCCGAGCCGGCCAGGTGCCGCTTGTTGGCGGGGATGACGATGGTTCCGCGGGCCACGCCGTCGCGGATGAACTCGGGCGAGACGCACTCGCGCTGGGCCACGCGGATCATCTCGGCCGTGATGATGCCCTTGCGGGCGGCTTGAAGCTGAGTCATTTCGTTGCTCCTGACGTCACTCGATCACATTCTCGCGCCGCGTTGTGCCGCTCGACACTCTTTCATCGCTTTTTCCTTTGCTTTCGCGTGCCGGCTTGCTTCATGCGCTTCGGCGTGGTCGTCGACCGTCCTGCCTGAGCTACATTGCGCGCATGCCGATTCACGCCTGGCAGTCGCAGCGCGATTCCAACGCGCTGGCGGATTCGCTCGCCCGCGGCGATCGCAACACGAGCGCGCCGCTTATCAGCCCAGCGCCCGGGGCATCGAAAGAACACGGCGTACTGTGTCAGCAGGATCGCATCCGAGCGCAGCGATTCCCATTCTGGTCGCACAGGATCACCGCCATCTCGCGGCAGAGCTGCTTGTACTCGGCGTTCAGGTGCCGGTCGCAGAACGCGTCCGTCAGGCCCACCAGCGCATCGAACCGCTCACGATTGTTCTGGGGAACAGCCGGCTCAGCAGACAAGGCAGACTCCCTTCGCAGGCGGTCGCGTGGCCGTGGCGCCTCATCCCGGCGCCGCGGGCCCGCAGCTCGTCGCTGATCAGGTTCAGAGGGTCCCGGCGGCCGGTCGCGCCGCCGATCTCATGCCCGTCGCGACGGGCCACCCCTGTTGTCGGATTATTCTATGCCGGCGCCGGCCGAAACGCGAGCACGCGAGCGACCGCAGGGTGCCATTGCCACGCAACAGCCCGCCGGCGCCCCGTGCTGGCGCCCGGCGCGGCGTGCGGCGGAAGCATGCCACACTCCGGGTGCGATGGGCAAGTGCGGCCTGCCCGTGCGGCCGCGCATGACCAAGCATAAGCCTGTTTCCTGCTCCGCCCGCTCTCACTTCGCCGCCCCGCGCTCCATCCGCACCGGTTCGTGCCTGAGCACCGTCAGATACGCCCGCCACGGCCCGACCGCCTCCGCGTACTGCGTCGCCATCGCCTTGGCGATCTGGGCGATGTGATTCAGATCGTGCGCCACCCACGTCGCCAGAAGCTGCTCCAGCGTCACCTCCCCCAGCGCCGGGTGCCGCCCGCGCAGCCGCAGTTGCTCCGGCCGCAGCTCCAGCCCGCGCAGGGTTCGCAGATTCTCGCCCCGCAGCCGCTCGAATTCGTCCAGCAGCTCGGCCAGGCTCCTGCCCCGGCTCTCTTCGAACATCGCGTAGCGGTCGAACGGCTCGAAGGCCCGCTGCGTGCCGTGCGCCAGAATGATCCGCGCCCGCGTGATCCAGTCGCAGCGCTCGCCGTGGATCAGATGTCCGACCACGTCGTAGGGGCTGAAGGTCGCCTCGCCGTAATTGTTCTCGATCCACGGCCGGCTCAGGTTGCCGAGCATCGCCCGCAGCACGCCCGGCGTCGCCGCGAGCACTTCCATCGCCTGGTTCAGCTCGAATCGCATTTGCCGCACACGCCGCCTTCTCATCCCCCCCGACCCGGCCTATTCTAACTCGCCCCGGCCGCCCGCTCACTGCGTAAAGAAATACCTCGTCAGATGAAAAAACACCGGCGCTGCGAAGCAGATCGAATCCACCCGGTCCAGCACGCCGCCGTGCCCCGGCAGCATTTCGCCGAAGTCCTTCACCCCCACGTCCCGCTTGATCGCCGACATCACCAGCCCGCCCGCGAAGCCCATCAGGCAGACCGCCAGGCCCATCGCCGTCGCCCACCACAGCCCGAACGGAGTCAGAAACGACAGCCCGGCCGCCACCGCGACGGCCGTCGCCACGCCGCCGATCAAGCCCTCCCACGTCTTGTTCGGGCTCACGCCGGGCGCGATCCTGTGCCGGCCCAGCATCTTGCCCCACACGTATTGAAACACGTCGCTGAGCTGAACCACCGTGACGAAGAAGAACAGCAGCTTCAGATTCGCGGCCGGGTCGGGTTCGCCGCGCAGCGGCAGCATCAGCAGGGCCGGCACGTGGCTGACGAAGTAGACGCAAATCAACACGCCGAGCTGGAGCTGGCTGGCCCGGTGCAGAAACCGCTCCGTATCGCCCGCCAGCGCCAGCCTCGCCGGCAGCAGCACGAACGCGTAGACCGGAATGAAGACGGCGAAGAGCCCGTACCACTTCTCGTACACCAGCCAGTACTGGATCGGCAGCACCACGAAGAAGGACCAGAAGAGTGCGCGGTGATCCGCCCGCGCCGTCGGGGCGAGCGTCGCGAACTCACGCAGCGCCAGGAACGAAGTAGCTGCGAAGAGCAGCGTCGTGCCGGCCGGCCCCACGCTGGCCGACGCGGCGAAAAGCGCCATCAGCACCCACCACGCCAGCACGCGGGCGTTCAGATTCGCGACGACCGGCCGCTGCGACTCCGACTTCAGCCGCACGCGCAGCGCCTGCCCGATCGCCGTCGCCACGGCCAGCAGCGCGACGATCGCGATCACCAGCCCGATCAGTTCCCGGTCTTGCCAGATCATTGCCTGCTCCGCAGTGCCTCGACCGCTTCGCGCGCCCGCGCCAGGAAGTCCTCCTTCCGCTCGCCTTCGGCCAGGAAGAGCGGCTTACCGATCAGCACGGATCCGATCAGCGGCACGATCAGGTGCTCTCCCCGCGGCAGAATCCGGTTCAGATTCTCCAGCAGCACGGGGTAGAGCGGTACGGCCGGGCGCTTGCGCGCCAGGTGGTAAAGCCCGGAGCGGAACTCGCCTGTCTGCTGCTCGTCGCGCCGGCCGCCCTCGGGAAAGAGAATCAGCGCCTCGCCCTTGTCGAGCACCTCCACCAGATGCGGCAGCGGGTTGTTGTGCCGGCCCACCTGCTGCCGCTCGATCAGTAGCGCCCGCAGCGCGCGTCTGGCGACCCAGCGCCGCAGTGCCGACCGTTCCCAGTAGTCCCGAGCCGCCACGGGCCGGCAACGCAGCCGGATCGCCCGCGGCAGCGCCGACCAGATCGCCAGCGCATCCAGATGACTCGTGTGGTTGCCGAAGAAGACGGCCGGCTGTGCTACCGGCGGCGGCGCCAGCCAGCGGCCCCGGCAGCCGGTGATCAGCCTGGCCAGAAGTACGAACGCGGTGTCAATGATCGCGTCGGTCACTGCGCCTCCAGCTCGTGCACGATCAGCCGCGCCCGCCTCAGCACTGTGATGACGCAACCCGCCACGATCAGGCACAATGCCGCCAGCAGCGAGATTGTCGTTCCGCGGATAACCCACTCGACCGCCCCCGCGAGGCTGCCCACCACCAGCAGCGCCATCCGATGCGTCTTGGCCATCGGCCCCACGAAATACTGCCGCGCGCCCATCGCCCCACCCAGCAGCCGCACATACGCCGTCATGATCGCCAGCGCCGCCGCAGCCCAGCCCGCCTCCACGCCCCAGCGCGAACCGACCACCGCATACCCGGCCGCCGCGTACAGCAGCAGGTCCGACACGCGGTCCGGCAGGTCATTGAACAGCTCGCCGCTTCGCGTCCGCAGATTCCCCTCGATCGCGATCAGGCCGTCCAGCAGATTGCATAGCCCGCGCAGCGCCACGAAGGCCGGCGCCGCTACGAGCCCGACGATCGCCCACACCCCGCCGGCGAGTGGGACCAGCAGCACGCACCCGGCCGCGCCGGTCGCCATGACGATGCTCAGAAGCGACACCGCGTTCGGCCGCCAGCCCCGCCGCTGCATGGTCCGCGCGAGGGCCTGGATCCAGCCCGCCGATCGCATCGCCACCGGCCGGCGGTTGGGATCAGATTGTTCCATGGGTCGACTCGCCCGAAATGTGCCTCGACAACTTCGGCGGCGGGCGGCGCCCGCCCCGGGGACATCGCCCAAGATAGCCGCCGACCGGCCGGTGTACAGCCGCCACAATTTACGATTGATCCCGCCCGCCGCCCCCGCTACGCTACTTCTTCATACCGGGCCGACTCCCGGCCGCAGCTTGGGTGGATTCCTCAGGAGCGTACCGACATGAGAACCTTCCGGCTCTCCGCCGCCGCATCCCTTGTCAGTCTCGCGTCCGCTGCGGACTTCGAAGCCCCGCAGCGGCTCAAGGCCGGCGACGAGTTCATCCGCGTCGAGAGTCCCGGCTGGGCCTGCCCGGCCCTGGCCGACATGAACGGCGACGGCAAGCTCGACCTGCTCGTCGGCCAGTTCAATAAGGGCAAGATCCGCGTCTACAGCGGCCAGGGCGGTCTCAAGTTCGCCGCCGGCGAGTGGCTCAAGGCCGAAGGAGACGTGGCCGAAGTGCCGGGTGTCTGGTGATGCACCAGCTCGACTCCACAGGTTGTGGATCTCAACGCTGACGGTCACAAAGACATCCTCTCCGGCTCCTATTCGCACATGGAGCAGCCGATGGCCGGCGTGTTCCAGGTTCTCTGGGGCCAGGCGGACGGCACGTTCAAGAAGGCCACCACGCTCCACGGGACCGACGACAAGCCGCTCGTGATCCCGGCCGAGGGCGAGCAGGGCATTATTCAGGCGATCTGCACGCGGCCGTTTGCGGTCGATTGGGACGGCGACGGTGATCTCGATCTTGTCGTCGGGAACTTCGCCGGCTCGTTCTATCTGTTCACCGGCGAGGGGCAGGGCAAGTTTCGCCCCACGCCCGACCGCATCCTGGCGGGCGGCGAGCCGCTGGTCGTCCCCGGCCATCACGGCGATCCGTTCGTCGTCGATTGGGACGGCGACGGCGATCTCGACCTGCTCAGCGGCGCGGATGCCGGCGGCGTGCATTGGGCCGAGAACACGGCCGGCCGCGGCAAGCCGCCGGTGCTCAAGAAGTTCGCTGCGCTGATCGCTCCGGATAAGGACATGAAGCGCGAGTGCCGCCCGGAGGAGGTCTCTCTGCCGGCCGGTTCGACCCGCGTCTGGGTGGCGGATGTGAACGCCGACGGCAAGCTGGACATCCTCGTGGGTGACTGCATTTCGCTCCAATCGCCCGCCAAGGGTGTCAGCGAAGAGGAGTTCGCCAGCCGTCTGGCCAAGTGGCGCGCGGACCTGGACGCCATCCAGCAGGAGATGAACGCCGCCGCATCTCAACCTGCGAACCAGAGCGGGGAGGACGGAGCCGTGTCTGAGACGGGCGAAGATCCGTTCGCACCCTTCTACGCGCGCATGAACGAGCTGTATGCCAAGCGCAAGGAGTTCATGCACGAAGAGCGCACGGGGTTCGTCTGGGTCTACTTGCAGAAGGCGAAGTAGCAGCTCCGCGCATCGGCCGCACGCATCGGCCGCGTGCGCCGCCGCTCCGAAGGTGGGGGACCGGTCTCCGACCGGTCAGAATGGAGGACCGGTCTCCGACCGGTCGACCACGGGCCGCGGAGCAGCCGATGACTGTCACCGCAAATCTGGGCTGATCACCTGCCGCTGGCGGTCTGCGCCACAGGGCACCGGGCTCACTTCAGAAAGTGCCGCGGCGCCACCGGCACCTGCATCAGCTCCCGGATGATCGCCTCACCCTCGAACTCGCGCGCCCGCCCCCGCAGCGGGTCATCCGCCCGCAGCGCCGCCCGATACAGCGCCGCCTGCAACGGACTGAAGCGGGCCGTCGCCGCCTCGCCCGGCTCGTAGCGGATCTCCACGTCCTCGAACCGCAGCAGCCGCAGCTCGCCGCGCGCGGCCGGCACGGCCAGGTAGCCGAACCCGCGCTCCAGCCACTGGCGACCCGCCTCATCATCCCCCACGTCGAGCAGTCCCGACTCGTAGGCCGGCTCGAACAGCGACTGGCTCGCCAGATCCCCGATCCCCAGCATCGCCGCGAGCCGCGCGTTGCGCCCGATATCGCCGAAATCCCGAAACAGCAGATAGTGCATCACCGCATCCGGCCGCGGACCGGCCGGCCGCTGCTCGAACTTCGCGCTGCGGGCCGGCAGATAGCTCCCGCCCGCGTCGAGCTCCACGCGTGCCACCTCGTCGGCCAGCAGGAACGCCTCGCGCGAGAGCCCCAGGTCGCGGTCGAACGCCGTCCGCACGAGCACGACCGGCGACAGCATCGTCTGCATTCGCTCGCCGGCCAGCCGCACATCCGCCTTCACATCCCCCCGTGCAACCATCCGCCCCGCCACGAACGCGACATCTTCCCACGACGCCCGCCGAGCGCTGCGCTCCGCCCGCGCATCGTCAGCGTGAAAGAGGTAGGGCAGCGGCAGACGCACGACCATGCACGCGCCGTCGGCCGGCCCGCCGGCCGCCTGCCACAGATCGATCAGCTCCTGCCGGTTCGCCCGGTTCTTGCCGATGATCCGCTCGACGCGGCTTTCCGCGGCCGCGTCGTTTCGTTCCACGCTCAGCACGACGCTTCGCGCGGCGTGCGGCACGAGGTAGATCGCCCGCCGCAGCAGGTCGTTCAGCCGTGCCGCGGCCGCCCGGGCCGCCGCGGTGTGTGCGCCCGCCTGCCGCAGGGCCGCCAGCTCCGCCGCGAGCTGCGCGTTCAGCCCCGCGACCCCCGACTCGCGGAAGGTCTCCACGTAGGCCATGTCCTGCGCGAACCGGGCCAGGTCGTGCCACAGGACCTCCAGGGCTTCCTCCTCTTCGTCCGGTTCGACGTCCGCCGGCCGCGGCGGCCGCGCCCGCAGGTGCACGGCCAGCTCGCGCCGGAGCTGTGCCGCGTCGATCTGTCCCGGCCGCCGCTGGGCCCACTGCTCGAGCAGCCGGCTCACGTGTCGCAGGAGATTCACGCCGGAGGCCCCGCCGCCCAGCTCCAGCACGCGCTGGGCTTCGTCGGCCAGCGCGCGGACGGAGTTGGCCAGCAGGTTCTCGAGCGAATCGCCGTCCAGGTAGGGCTGCTTGGGCTGCTGCGTCATTCGCTTCCGCCGGTGATCGTTCGGAGTCGCCGCGGTCCGATTGCGCGGGACACCCAGACTATACATCGGCGGCCCGGAATCGATCTCCTCTCAATAACCGGCGAATCGGGGCGCTCTGATGTCGCG
Organism: uncultured Planctomycetales bacterium; assembly: GCA_964643885.1. Lineage (GTDB taxonomy): Bacteria > Planctomycetota > Phycisphaerae > UBA1845 > Fen-1342 > CAADGL01. The sequence continues at coordinate 9,692 of CAZXUI010000085.1, read as the reverse complement.
GCGCGGCCAAGATGCGGTGCGGCCAAGATGCGGTACGGCAAAGATCCTCTTTGTCGCTGCTCGGAGAACGCGGCACGGCAAAGATCCTCTTTGCCGCAGCTCCGAGAATGGGGGACCGGCCTGCGGTAAGAATGGGGGACCGGCCTCCGGCCGGTCATTGGGCGACAGGTCTCCGACCTGTCGCTCCGACCTGTCGCGCTCTTGCCCGTCAGGGCAAACGACCGTAGCCGGAAGCTTCAGCCACCGGAATGTGCGTCCCTTCGCGTCGTCAGTGGAACCCTCGGCTCGGATCACAGCACGAAAGGGCCACTCCCGTCTCGCGCGCCGAGTGATGCGACACCGGTCGCGTCGCGTATCCAACTGTTCCGCAGGGGATTCTCACACGCCCGACATGTCGTCCACCTGCTCCAGCTTCTTGTACCAATAGATCGAGTACACCACCGACCAGACCGACGCCACCGCGACCCCGCCCATCAGCACAATGAAGCACGCCCACGCCGGCGCGACGAGACCGCTGATGGCCGCGGCCAGCCCCACGGCCGCGAAGAGCCGCCCGCCCAGCCGGTGCGTCCGCTCCCAGACCTGGTCGTTGGCCAGCGTCCAGGGCGTGCGGATGCCGACGTAGAAGTTCCGCCGGATCTTCCCGAACCAGTTGCCCAGCACCGCGAACAGCAGCCCCAGGATGATCGCCAGCGCCCGGCCGATGTCGATCGGGTAGCCCGCCCCTTTGAGCATGATCACCAGGTGAATCCCCAGGAAGGAGGCCAGCGCCGCGACGCAGATGCGTCCATAGATCACCCGGAACTGCTCGAAATTCCTGCGAAACGGCCCCAGCAGCGGCAAGAACACGAGCAGCCCGATCATCGCGGCCGAAATGGCCGGCATCAGCAGCGCCAGCGTCCAGGGCGAGCCGTAGCGGTCCGGTTCGCCCTTCAGGTTGTAGTGCACGGCCACCGGGTCCGGCAGCGAGCCGAAGAGCACGGCGCTGACCAGGATGATCAGCAGCTCGATCCCGATCAACGTCCACAGGTGCGCTCGCGGAATCATCTCGCGTTCTCCTTGTGTCCCGCCCGCATTCCTCGCCTGGTACCGGCGTCTCACCCGCATGCCTCGGGTGGTACGGGCGTCCCGCCCGTACGTCTGCCCCGCTCCTCGGGGAGCGCGGGCATCTTGCCCGCCACTCAGTGGGGCGGGCCTCTGTGCCCGCCTTCCCCGATCCACGCGCTCATCGGGGAGCGCGGGCATCTTGCCCGCCTGTCTGCTCCGGTCCGCTCACCCGCGGCCACGCGCCGCCAGACTCACCGCTCTACGATCCACCCCTTTCGTCGGCCCTTCGCTTCCGCGGCCGCCGGCCCGGCCGGCCGTTGGAAAACTGCTCCATGAAGAACCGCACCAGGTCATCCACGACGCTCGTGTTCAGGTAGTAGACGATGAACTGCCCGTCCCGCCGGTCGAAGACCAGGTCGGCTGACTTGAGCACGTTCAGATGAAACGACAGCGCGCTCGGCGCGATCCCCACGTGCTCGGCCAGCTCGCCGGCCTTCAGCGGCCGGTCGCGCAGCGCGGCCAGGATCGACCGCCGGGTCGGGTCCGCCAAGGCCTTGAATGACCGGTCGAATCCCAGCACTCATCCGCTCCGTTCAGCATCCGAGACGGCCGGGTGGCACGGGCAAGCGCAGCTTGCCCGTGCTCGCTCCGCCGGCGCCGCTGGTCCCCGAATGGGGGACCGGCCTCCGGCCGGTCACTGGGCCACAGGTCTCCGACCTGTCGCGCGCTGCCGCTCGTGCGAGACTCCCATCTCGCACCCGCGACGGCCTTTCAATACTTCAACATCTATTGAATTATTGCAGCGCCGCCGGCCGGCGTCAAGTCGAGCTTTGGTCGAGCGGCGAGCGGTTGGCATGGGCAAGCACAGCCTGCCCGTGCCCGCATCGCCGGCGCCGCTGGTCCCCGAATGGGGGACCGGCCTCCGACCGGTCGCTGAGTGACAGGTCTCCGACCTGTCGCGCGCTTGCCCGTGCCCTGCCGGCCCCTCGGCCGGCCCAGTGCGGATCCGCTAGAGCCGCGCAGCGCTGCAACCCGCGTCACCCCGGCCTCGTACAAGCTGTCGGAGCCCCCCGATGCCCGAGCGCCGACCGGACCTTGCTACCGTCGTGATCATCGGGCTGATTGTCGTCGTCCTCGTCGCGCCGCTGATCGTACGCTTCGGCCGCGAGGAGATTCCGGTCAAACCCCAGTTCTTCGACCCCGACTTTCTCCAGGTCGTGACGGTCAGACGCGTGCCGGACGCCGTCCACACGCGCGAGCTGCGCGACCGCGACGGAAAGACCTGGTACGCGTCGGACGCCGCGCTCGGTCTGCGCCACTTTCAGTTCGATCGCGCCCGGCTCGACGAGCAGGGCGGGTGGCTGTGGCTGGTGATGCCGACGACTGCCGAGGGCGACAGGCTGCTTCGAGAGTGGTCGGCAGCGCGCGTCGGCGAAACCATCGGTGTCCTCGTCGCGGGTGAGGTGTCGCTCGTGGCGGAGATCCGCGAGGAGTTGGGAAGGCGGGTCGCCGCCGCCCGATTTCCGGCGGACCAGCGCATTCAGGCCGGCCTGCTGCTCGACCGCCTGCGCCGCGGCGGACTCGCACATTCGGCCAGCATCGACGCCGCTCTCGTGCCCGCGACGGCCACGCAACCCGCGTCCGCCCCCGCGTCCGCCCCCGCGCCAGCGACTTCTCCCTCCACCGGGGCGGCGCCGTGAACCCGTTCGCTGAGCGCCCGATCGCCCTTTCCTACGCCCCGATCCGCGTCCCCGGACAGTTTCCGCGTGAGTCGGTCTTCCGATCGGTTACGCTCATAGTCGCCACAGTGGTCTTCTTGTTCGGCGTGATTGCACCCGCGTGCTTCGGACCGGGCTGCGTGATCGGCCCGGCCGACATGGTCGCGTCTGATCTCCGATCGCGCCTCACGATCCTGCAAATCCTCGCCGCCAGAGGCGCCGCCTGTCCGAGCAGCTACGACGATTTCCTTGACCACCTCTACGCGGCCGATGATCCCGCGCGAGATCGATACGCCGCCGACGCCGGGGGCACTCCCAACTTCTTCGAGACGATTCCCGACGAGCGCGACCCGAACATGATCCTGGTCCGCCTCCGCTCCGGCGGTCCGGACCGCGTCCGCTTCTCGCCCGACGACGTCATCGCCGAGCAGACGATCCAATGGCGCACGCGCTGATGCGAGCTGAGAGCGACGCGCGCGCCGCGCGCCAAGCCCGCCGCGCGTCGCCCCGTTTCGGCGCGGCGCTTGACCTTAGGAGCTTTGCGGGGCATCGGTTCGCCCCAATGCCGTGCCGACTCAGTTCCCGTGACGTACCTGAACGGGGCGGGGACTCCGATCGCGCTGGTGGTGCATCGACAGGCATCCCCTGCCGGCTCTGAAATCTCGAATCGCGAATCCGAATTCGAGTTCTTCCATGGTCCCCGCCCATGACCGCTCTGACCCGGGCGTCGCGCGACGCTCGGAATCCCACGCCATTCCCCATTACAACCCCCGCAAACCCTGGTCTCGTAGCAGGGCCCCCTGATGCACGACGCGACCCCAACCACGCCGCCGCCCGCCGCGCCGGCTCACCCGCCCGAGCGCGGTCTGCTGACCCCGTTCGAACCGCGCGCGCTGCGCGTCGACCTCGCCATTCTCGGCACTCTCTATTTCGTTCGGCTGCTCTAGCCCCGGCCGCGATTCATCTATGACTGGCTCGCCCCCGACGGCGACTGGTTCCCCGATTGGACGCTGACCGTCGTGATGGACCTGTTCCTTACGGCGGCCGTCGCGGGTGGGTTGCTCGCCTGGCGCCGTCTCCCGCCGGACAGCCTCGGAATCCGCGTGGCCGGCCCGGTCCGCCAGCTCGCCTGGGGACTGCTGGGCGGGGTGGCCGCGTGGCTGGTTTCGTGGGCGGCCGGGTACCCGCTCGCTGCGCTGGAAGCCGCAACCGGCGGCGGTGTGAACGGCGCCGACCCGCGCGGGGACGAGAACATGTATGCGTGGATGGCTCCGTACGGGCTGCCGCGCGTCGCGCTCCTCTTCGTGCTTACGGCCGCGTCGCAGGAGCTGCTTTACCGCGGCCTGCTGCTGCCGCGCATCCGGCAGTTCTGTGGAAGCTGGAGCGTGGCGGTCGTCGCGTGTGCGTTCCTGCTGGGCAACGTATACGCCTACGCCGGATCGCTTGTGATGTCGCAGATCATCGTCGGTTCGATCGTGGTGGGTGTCGTCTTCGTCCGCTCGGGCAGCCTCCTGGCCGCGGCGGTCGCGAACTTCACGATCTCCGCGGTTGATTTCAGCGTGTGGACGACCGCATCGTGAGGGTGTTGTCGCACGGCGTCGAGGGATGCTGATGAGTCAGGTGCCAGCCGATTCGCCGGTGTCCACATCGCCGCATGGCCCAGCGCCGCAGGGTCCAGCGCCGCCGCCGGACTTTCTCGGTTCGCTCGAACCTCGGGCCGTTCGCGTGGACCTGGCCGTGTTGATCGTGCTGTATCTCCTGATCGTGTACTGGCCGGAGCCGACAAAGCTGCTTCAATGGCTGCTCCCGAATGAGGATTGGCTCGGTCGCTGGACGGTCCTGCTCGCGACCGAGCTTTGCCTGGTCGCGGGGACCGAGTGGCTGCTTGTCACCTGGCGCGGTTTGACATCTCACAGCCTCGGCCTGCACGTGGACAAATGGGGCGATCAGCTCACTTGGGGACTGCTGGGGGGAATGATCAGTCGCCTCGTCGCGATGGCGGCGTTGTTCCCGGTGGTGCTCGGCATAGAGCTTGTTACAGGTGACAGCTTGACGCGTGAGTTCGCACCGCCCGACCATGCCGGTTTTGGCGCGATGGCAGCATTCGATCCCGCGCGCGTCGTCGTCGCGCTGAGCGTTGCCGCGGCCCTGGAGGAGCTTTTCTATCGCGGTCTGCTGCTGCCCCGGTTGGCGCGCTTCTTCGGCAACTGGGCCATCGCCAACATCGCCTGCTCGCTGCTTTTCGCGATCGCACACGCCTATCAAGGTCCGCTCGGCGTGATGAGCGCCTTCGTGGCGTCGCTGGTCTACGGGACCCTCTTCGTGAAACCACGCAGCCTCGTCGCCGTGACGCTGGCGCACTTCGTGACCAATTTCATCGGCTACCTGGGCTGACGGCGGCCCGGCGCGCCGGAGCCACTCCCCGCGACGCGCGTGCGGGCGACGAGGTACTCGATCGCGCGCTGATGGTGCGTCAAGCGACGCAACCTACGGCCTGCTCCTGGAATGGGCGACCGGCCTCCGGCCGGTCACTGGACGACCGGCCGGGTGGCACGGCCAAGCGCAAGCTTGCCCGTGTTCCGCTGCTGCGAGATTCCGATCTCGCACCCGTGGCGGCCGATGCCGGATCGGCGCGGGTGCCCCGCCGTCGGCGTTTCGCCTCGGCAGGGCCCACCGGCCGGCTGGCATGGCCAGGCGAAAGCTTGCCCGTGATGAATTCGACCGGTGAGAGACCCCAATTAAAATTGCCTGGGGCGGACCGGTCCCCCACGCCCGTCGGGCGAGAGAGGAGAGCAGGAGAGCAGTTGAGCAGTAGAGGAGCACGCCCACGCCCACGCCCGCGGCGGGGGCAGGCCACCTAATGCGACAGTCGGTCAGAGACCGGTCCCACAATGGCCGCCCGGAAAGCGCGGCCGATGCCGGATCCGCCCAATTCCGCTAGACTATCCCAGCGAACGCAGGAACAGAGACAATGGCCCGACCCAGCACATCCCTTCCGGTTATCAGCCCTCAACCCGCAGCCGACAATCCCGCCGGCCGGCGGCTGCCGCCGTGGCTCAAGCGGCCGCTTCCGACCGCGGAAATGCTCGCCACCCGCAAGCTGATCGACGGGCTGAACCTCAACACCGTCTGCGTCGAGGCCCGCTGCCCGAACCTGACCGAGTGCTGGTCCCGCGGCACCGCCACCTTCATGATCCTCGGCGACGAGTGCACCCGCCGCTGCGGCTTCTGTGCCGTCGGTACCGCCAAGCCGCAGCCGCCGGAGGCCGACGAGCCGCAGCGCGTGGCCGAGGCCGCCGCTCACCTCGGCCTGCGGCACGTGGTCATCACCTCGGTCGCCCGTGACGACCTGCCCGACGAGGGCGCCCGCCACTTCGCCCGCTGCGTCGAGGCGACCCGCGCCCGCCTGCCGCAGGCGACCATCGAGGTGCTCGTGCCCGACTTCCACGGCCGCCGCGACTGCATTCAGACCGTCTGCAACGCCCGGCCGGAGGTCTTCAACCACAACATAGAGACCGTGGCGCGGCTTCAGAAGCGTGTCCGGCCGGCAGCCCGCTACGAGCGCACGCTGGGCGTGCTGCGCACGGTCAAGCAGCTCGACGGGCGGATCGTGACCAAGAGCGGGCTGATGGTCGGTCTGGGCGAGAGCATCGACGAGCTGGTGCAGACGTTTCGCGACCTGCGCTCGGTCGGCTGCGATCTTCTGACCATCGGCCAGTACCTGCGGCCGGGCGAGCGCTACCTGCAGGTCGAGCGGTATTACACGCTGGCGGAGTTCGACGAGCTCGGCCGGCTGGCCCGCGAATGCGGCTTTTCGGCGGTGGCGAGCGGGCCGTTCGTCCGCAGCAGCTACTTCGCCGAGACGCTCTTCGCCGAGACGGACTTCCTTCGCGGCCTTCCGCGGCAGGGCGAGTAGCCTGGCTGGGGTTGGTGGCGTCCCGTGATCACATTCCCGTAGGCATCTTTTCGCGTGCGGGAGCGCCCGGCCGAGGCGTTGGCTCTCAGGGGGTGTGTTGGTTGTACAAAGGGAGCCGCCGCGGCCTAGCACCGCGGCGGCCCGGGAACGTGCTGTGCGCTGGGAGCACGAGCACGTTGACCCTCACAGTTGGAATCACGCAGACTCAGCAGTACGCGGCGGCGGGCCCCCGTCGTGGGTCAGCTTGTCTCACGCTCGGTCGGCTGGGGAGATACTGCGGGGTTACCCAGCGTCCCGAGACAGGGTGTGCGGAGGTCAATCCCGTGCGGGGTGCCGCGCGAGTCCACGCACCTCACTCTAATAAGCGACAAAAATCCTCTCGCTGTGCAAGAAACGTCAGAATCTGATCCATAGTCCGCACCGTCGGATTGCGTGGCCGCATCGGATCGCCCGCCCGCGTCGCGATCAAACTGAGGCGCCCCCTCAGGGTGCCCCCTAGAATCGACTACTGATTCTGACCGAAAACCCGGACACCCGCCAGCGGTATTTCGCAG
>CAZXUI010000085.1:0-2357 GCA_964643885.1 uncultured Planctomycetales bacterium | reverse complement strand
AAGGACGCCGACACCGCCCTGAAGGTCAATATCTCCTGGCACTTCTTCTTCCCCGGCAGCAGCACGACGCCCTGGCAGCTCGAGGGCGTGATCCGGGCGATGAAGAAGGACGGTTACGACCCGAACCTGATTCACGCCTGCCACAACCGCACGGTCGTGATAGACGCCCACCTGGGCGAGCGCGAGAACAAGCAGGTTCACGTCGTCGAGGCGCACGGGCTGCGGAACGTGCACCTGTATGAAGGGGAGGAGTGGATTCCGATCGGCGAGGCGGTGGGGGACCTGCGTGAGAAGTTCCTCTGCCTGAATGAGGTCTACCCGAAGGGGTTCATGATCCCGGCCCGCTTCATCGGCGAGAACATCGTCCACCTGCCGACGGTCAAGACGCATGTCTTCACGACGACGACCGGGGCGATGAAGAACGCCTTCGGCGGGCTGCTGAACGAGCACCGGCACTGGACGCACCCGGTCATTCACGAGACGCTCGTCGACCTGCTGATGATTCAGAAGAAGATCCATCGCGGCGTGTTCGCGGTGATGGACGGGACGTTCGCCGGCGACGGTCCCGGGCCGCGATGCATGCTGCCGCACGTCAAGAACGTGATCCTGGCGAGCGCGGACCAGGTGGCGATCGACGCCATGGCGGCCAAGCTGATGGGCTTCGACCCGATGAGCATCAAGTTCATCCGCCTCGCGCATGATCTGGGCCTGGGCTGCGGCGATCCGGCCCAGATCGAGATCGTCGGCGACAAGTCGGCCGCCGAAGAGAACTGGCACTTCGCCGGTCCGTTCAAGAAGATGACCTTCGCCAGCCGCATGCAGCACTTCATCTACTGGGGTCCGCTCAAGCGGCCGGTGGAGTGGTCGCTCAAGACGGTGCTGGCGCCGTGGGCCTACATCGCGAGCGTCCTGTATCACGACAGCTTCTGGTATCCGGTGCTGGCGCGGCGCAAGATGGACGCGGTGCTGGCCAGTGATTGGGGCCGGCTGTTTCACAACTGGGAGCAGGTGCAGCCGGACGCCAGCGGATATCCGAACGTCGGCGAGCAGCCGGCCAGGCTGACGCGTTCGGGCTGGGGGGCGTTCGCCAAGTCGATCGGAATCCTCGGCACGTGCGTGCGCGAGGCGCCGGAGTTCTCCAACCGCCACCGCAAGGTCGTCGCCGGCCCGCGCGGCTGAGGCGGGGGTCACTTGCGTTGCAGGATTCCGCGCAGGCCGGTTCCAGGCTGTCCGCGGACGAGCATGGTGCTCGAGAGCCGGACGTCGTCGACGACGTAGTAGCAGCTCGGGTCTAGCTCGCGGGCCGTTCGGGCGACACGGGACGCGTCGCGGCGGGGGGTCTGGACGAAGAGCAGGTGCACGAGACCGTCGCGGCCGTGGCCCTCGAATTCGGTCACGCGGTATCCCGCTTCGCGCAGTTGCTCAGCGAGCCTGCTCTTGTCGCGGGTGAAGATGCGAACGACCTGCTCGCCGAAGGCGAACCAGCGCTCGACGGTCATGCCGACGTAATTGCCCAGCGCGAACCCGACCGCGTAGCTGATCATGTAGAGCGGATTGTTCAGATTCGTAATGACCCGCGCGACGACCACGACCCACAGCAGCACCTCGAAGAAGGCGAGCATGCAGGCGATGCCGCGGCGGCCGTTGACGACGAAGATCGTGCGGATCGTCCCCAGCGAGACGTCGCCGACGCGTGCCACGATGATGAACAGGCACATCCCCAGCACCTGGATGTCCATGAGAGCTTCCCTTCCGGCCGCCGGACCGGCGGCGCTGTGACGGTCGGTTGTCCGAAGACCGTTCGCAGCGCGCTACTATGGGCGGGCGCGGGGCGGGTGTGAAGTGCGCCAGCGGCCGGAGATGAGACGGGAATTGTGCACGAGGAGTCCACGATGGGGGCGGTCGCCGTCGTGGATGAGAATGCAGTGCGGGTTTGGCGATCTTGTGCTGTGATGCGAGGCGAAGGCCCGACGGACGACGTGAGAGGACGACCATTCCGGTGGCTTCACGCCACCGGCTAGGGTCGTTTGCCCCGATGGGCAAGAGTGCGAAAGGTCGGAGCGACAGGTCGGAGACCTGTCGCCCAATGACCGGCCGGAGGCCGGTCCCCCATTCTTAGTGCAGACCGGTCCCCCATTCTCGGAGCAGCGAGCGACTCGCGCGGGTGCCATTTGCACGCGAAGCTCGGGGTGCGATGGGCAAGCGCAGATTGCCCCTGCATCCGCGCCGGCGCGCCAAAGCTGACTAACGGCCGAAGAGCCGCAGCAGCCACGCCCCGACACCGCGCCGTGCCAGTCGGGACAGGCCATCGCGGTCGACCCAGTTGCCGAAGCAGACCGTGCAACTGTCGATCAGCG
>CAZXUI010000084.1:0-19623 GCA_964643885.1 uncultured Planctomycetales bacterium | reverse complement strand
TGACCGGTCACCGGGCGACAGGTCTCCGACCTGTCGCGCTTCCCCAAGACTGGGGGACCGGTCTCTGACCGGTCACCGGGCGACAGATCTCCGACCTGTCGCGCTCGTGCCCGTCAGGGCTGACGGCCGTAGCCGGTGGCTTGAAGCCACCGGAAAGCTCATCCCCCTACGTCGTCCGTGGGGCCTTCGTCCCGGATCACAGCACAAGAGGGCCAGACCCGCACCGCATTCAGATCCAAAACGGCGACCGGTCCGATCGTGTCGTCCTGGTGCGAGATTCCCATCTCGCACCCGCCGCCCGGACCTCCCGCGATCAGGCCTCAGCGAGCTGCCCGTTCTCCAGTTTCAGCACCCGGTCCGCCTGCCGCGCGATGCTCGCATCGTGCGTCACCAGCACGATCGTCTGCCCCTCGCGATGAAGCTGCCGCAGGATCTCCATGATGTTCTCGCCCGCCGCCGCGTCCAGGTTGCCGGTCGGCTCATCCGCCAGCAGCACGGCCGGCCGGCCGACGAGCGCTCGGGCGATCGCCACGCGCTGCCGCTCGCCGCCCGACAGCTCGCTGGGCTTGTGCCGCAGCCGCTGTCCCAGGCCGACGCGCTCGAGAATCTCCAGCGCCTCCTGCCGCGCCGCCGCCCGCCGCCCCGGCCAGGCGTAGATCGGGCAGTTCACCATCGGCTGAAGCAGCACGTTGCCCAGCACGCTCAGCTCCGGCAGAAGATGGTAGAACTGGAACACGAACCCGAAATTCCGCCGCCGCATCTGGATCCGCCGCCGCTCCGTCAGGTCCACCAGCGGCAGCCGCACCATCTGGATCAGCAGAGCCAGCAGCCCGAGCCCCGCCATCACCGGAAAGACGTACGCCAGCCACAGCAAGCGCGTCAGCCACTCGGCCGGAATGTCCGGCAGTGAAGGGATCAGCACGTGCAGCGTGGCCAGCACCAGGATCGCCGCCGCGATCAGCCCGATCAGCGGAACGAAAACCCACGCGAACAGCCGCAGCAGCACGAGCAGCACGGCCCGCAGGACGGAATTGACGCTCGCGGCCGCCCGGCCGGCGCCGCTCGGCGCCGCCACGACCGGCTCGCCGCGAAAATACACCTCGCCCCGCTGCGGCACATCCAGCGCGCCCAGCACGTGCAGAAGAGTGCTCTTGCCGCTGCCCGACTTGCCCATGATCGCGACGAACTCCCCCTGCTCGACGCGCAGCGAGCAGCCGCGCAGCACCTTCAGGTCCGCCGGACCCATGCGGTAGCTCTTGTGCACCGCCTCGGCGATCAGAATCGGCTCACTCATACCCGAGCGCCTCGACCGGCTGCATGTACCCCGCCCGCAGCGCCGCCGCCAGCGAACCGGCCGTCGCAGCCGCAACCGCGATCAGCCCGATCGCCGCCGCCTCGAGCGGATTCACCTCGCTCGGGATGCGGTCGAACGAATACACCTGCAAATCCCACACCCGCAGCCGCGGATCGATCGAGATCAGAAAGTCCTGTATGTCGTTGATGTACGTGACGAACAGCGTCCCGCCGATCAGCCCCAGCACCGCCCCGATCAGCCCCACCGCCGCTCCGTAATGGACGAAGATCATCGCCACCCCGCCCGACGACCCGCCCAGGCTCTTGATGATCCCCACGTCGCGCGTCTTCTGAAGCACGATCATGTACAGAATGCACAGGATCAGCGCCACGGCGACCAGCGAGACGATGCCGAAGAGAACTGTGACCAGCGCCCGCTCCTTCTCGACCGGGCCGATGATGTGCGCCTGCGACTGCTCCCACGTCAGCGCCTTGACCCGCAATACCAGCTTTCGCTCGCTCTCGCTCAGGTTCTCGAAGCGCGGGTCGGACAGCAGGCCGACGTACGTATCGGTCAGCCGGCTCGTCAGCTCGCCCGCGCTGGCGCCCGGCGCCAGTTTGATCTGAATCTGGCTGCACCGCGGCGCCCAGCGGCCGATCACGTTGCCGTCCGCGTCGACCCGCTCCGCCGCGCCCATCTCCACGATCCGCTGCACCAGGTCGAAGTCGCAATAGACATGCTTCGAGTCGATCTCGTAGACGCCCGTGCGCGAGTCGTCGATGTAGCGGAAGCTCTGCTTTTTCGGCAGCGGGTCCACCGAGCCGGCCAGCGACGCGGCCCACAGCGTCAGCGTCACTTCCGTTCCGCGCGGAAACCAGTGCTCATACGTCCCGTCCGAGTTGCGGCTGGCCACGATGTCGCGGCCGATGATCACGCCCGGCAGCGGGTCGCCCACCAGCCGAGGCTCGCCGGTCTCGAAGTTGTAGTCGTAGAATCCCGGGATCGGCGGCAGCCCCACGGCCCGCAGCTCCTGGCTCAGCCCGCTGTCGACCGTCTCCGTCACTTCCAACGGCCTGCCCGTCTCCGCCAGAGCCGCCTGCCGCGCCCGCTCGAGCGCCGCCTGGTACGGCTCCGGCAGCACGATCGGCTGTACCTCGCGTCCGTCCGCCAGCCGCACGGGCTCGCCCGCCGCATCGATCCCCACCTGCGGCATCCGCACTTCGCCCAGGTGCGTCGTGCCCGGGTAATACTTCTCGTAGAACAGGCTTCGCCCGAAGGCGTTCACCTTCACCACTTCATCCAGCCGCACGCCGACGACGCTCGTCGGGTCCGTCTTCTCGAACTGCGACGTCCGGATCCGCATCAGCCCGTACGTGTAGATCACCGGCGTGGCCGCCTCGATCTGGGGCCACTCGGAAATCTCCTCGATGAACTCGTCATAGAGCGGAAACCCGGCGTAATTGCCGTTGTCGACGATCACGTCGCCCAGCAGCCCACGAGCCCGCTGCTTGACCTGGTCCAGCCAGCCGCCCATCACCGACATGACGACCAGCACCATCATCACGCACAGCGCCACCGCGCAGATCGCGAAATAGGCGATCAGCCGCGTCCGCAGGTAGTGGAATGTCAGGAAGAGTTTGTACACGGGCCGTCCATGCCGGGCGCGCGGGCGAGGCGCAGTTCCTGTCCGTGGCCGACCTCTATACTCCCCGCATCAGCGTGCGGCAAGAAGCCGCGCCGGCCGCGAGTCCCCGCTCAGCCTGCCGGCAGCAGAAACCGGATCAGCGATCCAAGCAACAGCAGCACGCCGACGATGATCAGCAGGTTCGACCAGAACGAACCCCACCGGCGGCGGCCGCCCGTCTCGCCGGCCGTTTGCCCCGTCGACGACCGCCGCACCACCGCGTACCGCTGCCCCGACGGAAACTCCAGGTAGAATCCCTGCCTGCGGCTGTGGAAAAGCTGCCCGCCGACCACGCGCCGCGCCAGCGCCCCGGACAGCGCCACCCCCACGCTGCCCTGTCGATACGCCAGGTCCTCCTCGCGCGGCTCGGGCACGATCTCGAACGCCACCGAGCCCGCGTGCTCGAACAGCCGCACCCACGCCTGCTCCCCGCCCAGCGCCTCCGTCAGGACCGCCAGCGCACTCTGATCGACCAGCACCGGCGGCCGGTCCAGCTCCGACGCCTCGTGCGACCAGTCCAGCACCGACGACAAGAAGCTCCGATCGGTCTTCTCCAGCAGCTCGCGCAGGCCCGCCGCCTCCACCATCAGGCTCGGGTCCGCCAGCCCCGTCGGCGGCAGTACCAGCACCCGCCGCCACAACTGCCCGCCCGCCGCGTCGAAGATCTCCCAGCGCTGCCGCTGCTCGCCGTCCGACTCGTTCTTCTGCAATCCGCGAAAAACGAAGCGCAGGTGCGTCGGCGGCCCGAAGACCCGTCCGAACCGCGCGATCCGCCAGGCCAGCAGCTCATCGCCCGGCGTGTGCAGCCGGATCAGCGGCACTTCCCATTCCCACGGCGCCCATTCCCCCGGCTTGCGCGGCCCGGCGTTTTCCGCCGCCGCGCACGCGATCATATGCTCCGCCAGAAGCAGCCCGATCCGCGCATCGTGCACGCTCGGCAGAAACTCACGCTGCCCGCTGCGCAGCGCCCGCACGAAGGCGTCCCGCGCCGTCGTCCAGCGCTGCGCCGTCAGGAACGTCACCCCGCACGCCACCAGCAGCGGACTGAAGGCCGGAAACAGGTCCACCGCCTGGTGCGCCGTCTCCACTGCCGTCGAATCGCCCGCCTCACGCGCCATCCGAACCCGAACCCACCACAGGTACTGCGTGTACGCCTCCAACGCCTCCCCCTGGTCCAGCCGGATCAGCCGCGTCAGCTCCGCCTCGGCCATCCGCTGAATCTCCGCGTACCGCTCCGCCTGAAGCAGCGGCCGCGTCGACGCGTCGAACTCCTCGATGTGCAGCCGCGCGCTCTCGTCGGCCACCACCGCGCCTTCATGCTCGGCCAGGTTCCCCGCCTTCAGCCGCCAGCGCAGGTGCGTCTCGATCAGCCGCCCCTCCTCCTGCGGCAAGCCGTCGAAGTACGTCAGCCGGAAGTCACGGATCGCGATCGTGTCCCCGTCCTGAAGGGCGACACCCGACTCCGGCACCTCCACGCCGTTCACGCGCACCGGCTCCTCGCCGCTGCGCTCCAGCCAGTAGTGGTCGATGGTGTAGGCGATCGTCGCGAACGTCTCATCCGGCGGAGTCGCCGGCAGGCGCAGGTCCGTCACCGCTCCGCCCAGACGGATCGGCCGCACCGTCGGCAGGCTGGCGACCAGCGTCGCGCTCAGCCCGTCCTCGCCCCGCTTATACTCGAGCTCGATCGTTCCGTTCGACATCCGCCCTGGTTTCCAGTCGCCGCCCCGCATGAATACGGTATGCCCGCGCGGCCGCGCGCTTCAAGCCGCAGGGTCCGCCCCGCGGCCCCCGCGCGCAAAAAAGCTCGCCACCTACCGCCTCTCCAATCGGTAGACGACGAGCTGCGAACAAGAAGCCTGAAAAGCCGCGCCAGGCCCGGTCGCGGCGCGGCTAGTGATTGATCAGCTCGGCCTGCACCGAGCGCAGCTCCTCGACGGAGCCGCCGTACGTCTCGAAGCCCGCCACGAACTCAAACGTGTTTCCACGCAGACTGGCCGAGTTCGCCACCAGCTCCAGCTCCTCGGGATCATCGAGGAACCGCAGGCGGACGCACGCCTGACCCGAGTGAGTGTTCACCAGATCGACGGCGCTGGCGATCGCGCGCTGAATCTCAGGTTTCATGGCAACTTCCCTGCTAAGGTTAACCCACGATTGCGAGGACATCGCTCTCGTCCATGATGAGAACTTCCTCGCCATTCACCTTCAGCTCGGTGCCCGCATAACTGCTGAACAGCACCTGATCACCGCTCTTGACCTGTAGCGGCTGCCGCTTCCCGCTCTCCAACAGGCGGCCCTCTCCAACGCTGAGAATCGTGCCGCGCTTGGGCTTCTCCCGGGCCGAATCAGGCAACACAATGCCGCCCGCCGTACGTTCATCCGCCTCAAGCCGCTTGACCAGCACCTTCTCTCCCAACGGTCGGATCGACACACGCGCCATACACGCTCCCTCTCTTGAGTTGCAACAAGATTCTCCCCAACTTCGGCCGCGGCGTCAATGAGAATCGCTCCCCGCGGCCAGGGTACTCGCCGCCAAGCAACTTCGATACCACGACCGCCGGCCGGCCGCGCTCTCGGAACCGTAACTGCTTTTAAGAGAGTATCTTAGACTCGATTCGGCCGGAGCGCGTGAGCGCTTCCGCCCGCACATCATCGGCACTTTTTCCCGGGCGAGCTGTCAGATTGACCGGCCACGCGCAGGCTTTGCGCTCGATTTGTGGACGGTTCGTCGTCGCTTCCGCCCGGCCGCCGCAGCGCTTACAGGCTACGAATGACCTTCAGTGCCGCCTCGTAATTCGGCTCCGTAGCGATCTCGGGCACGTACTCGACGTGCCGGATCGTTCCGCCCGCGTCCACGACGAACAGCGCCCGGCACAGGATCCGCAGATCCGGAATCAGCGTGCCGTAGGCCTGCCCGAAAGCGGTCTCGCGATGGTCGCTCAGCGTGACGACCCGCTCCGGATTGATCCCCGCCGACTCGCAGAACCGCTTCTGCGCCATCGGCAGATCGCAACTGATCGTGTAGATCGTCACGTCTGGCAGGTTCGCCGCTTCCTGGTTGAATCGCTTCGTCTGCGTCGCGCAAACCGACGTGTCCAGCGACGGCACCACGCTGAATATGCGGGTCTTCCCGTTCGTCTCGCTGATCCGCACATCCGTCGTCAGGTCCTTGCGGAGCCGCGCGTCGGGCGCTTTGTCCCCGGCTTTCAGCTCCGGACCGGCCAGCGTCAGCGGATTCCCCTTCAGAGTGACTGTGCGTGCCATAGTGCTCTGCTCCTTGCTGAGGTTTGGGATGACGGCGGATTGTACCCGCGCCCCGCCCGCCCGCCACTGACCGCCCGCCACACGCCCCGCACAGCGCTGCCTCAGTCGCCCACGCCGATGTCCTGGCTGGCCACGAAGAGCGTGATCATGTTCTCGCGCTGGTCGTGCTGGCCGACCACGGCGATGAACCGCTGCACCCGCGCCGACAGGTCCGCCGTCACCAGGCGGTGCTCCGGCCGCGCCTCCGCAAGGTCTTTCGCCAGCCGGTCCGCCATCAGCGACAACTGGGCATGCTCACCCAGCAGCCGCTCCACCTCCCGTGAGAGCGTCGGCCGGTTCTCCGTTACCATCCGCATGTAGCCGCCCGACTCCTGCGCGGCGAAATGGCGGTGCAGGTGCGCCCGCAGCCGCTCGAACGCCGCCACCAGCCCGCTCAGCCACGCCCCCGCGTCCGTCTCCGGCAGCAGGGCACAGTGCTTGCGGATCACGCCGGACAGCTCCGTCAGCGCCTGGTGCTCCGACTTCATCCATTCCGCCAGATCGCTCGGGCGAGGCTCCTTGGCCGACATGGCATTCTCCCTTGGCCTCCCGAACACCCTCCCCAATGCCTGATACGACCGGACTCGCCCAGCGGCCGCGCGGCCGCAGCGACGGTCGGCATCCTCGTCAGGCCCCACGACGTGATCATCCCGCCACGCGCTCCTCGGGGGAGCGCGGGCGCCCCGCCCGCCTCGGTCGCCGCCGGCCGGTCGGCCCGGCGGACAACCCTCAGTATAGCCCGCCCCGCGCGGCCGGCGAACCGCCATCGCTGCCGATTCCGGCTGGGAAGGGTCCTTACCCGCCGCGCACTCGCGCAGCGATTGTCTCGAACCGCTCCAGCCCCTCGTTCCACGCCTCCGTGTCGCGCGGCTCGTAACGGCGGACAGTCCAGCTTCGCCGGACAATCTCGCGCAACTCACGCCGCGACCCGATCTGCCCCAGCGCCATCGCCTGAAGCAGCGCGTTACCCGCGGCCGTCGCTTCGACCGGCCCCGCCAGCACCTCCCGCCCGGTCGCGTCCGCCGTCAACTGGCACAGCAGCTCATTGCGCACCCCGCCTCCGACCAGGTGCACGACGCGGATCGCCCGGCCCGTGAGCCGCTCGATCCCGTCCAGCACCACGCGGCACTTGAGCGCCAGGCTGTCCAGCGCGCAGCGCATCAGGTCCCCCTCGTTCTCCGGCACCCGCTGCCTTGTCTGCTCGACGTACGCCCGCATCGCCGCCGGCATGTCTCTCGGTGCGGCGAAGCGCGGATCATCCGGGTCGATCAGCGCGGCCAGCGGCATCGCCTCCTCGGCCGCCTGGTCGAGCTCCTCGAAGCTCCAGCGCCGCCCCTGCTCGGCCCAGACGCGCTGACACTCCTGGATCAGCCACAGGCCGGTCACATTCCGCAGAAAGCGGACCGTCCCCTCCACGCCCCCCTCGTTCGTCATCTCGCAGTCCATCGCCTCGGCCGTCCGGATCGGCCGCTCCAGCTCCACGCCGATCAGCGACCACGTTCCGCAGCTCACGTACGCCCAGTCCTCGCCCGCCGCCGGGACGGCCGCCACGGCGCAGGCCGTGTCGTGTCCGGCCGGCTGAATCACCGGAACGGCTCCCAGTCCGGTCTCTCGCTGGATTTCGGCCCGCAGCTTTCCGAGCGGCGTCGCGCACCGCGCGACCGGCGGAAAGATGCCGGCTGGCAACCCCAGCCGCTCGGCGAGGTCCAGCGTCCACGCCCCGCCGGCCACGTCATAGCATTGCGACGTGCTCGCGACGCTGTGCTCGCTGCGGCGCTCTCCGGTCAGCCAGTATCCGAGCAGGTCCGGCATCATCAGCAGCGTCGCGGCCCGCTCCAGCCGGCCGTCGCCTGCCGCCCGGTCCGCCATGAGCTGATAGAGCGTGTTCAGCGGCATGAACTGCGTACCGGTGCGGGCGTAGAGCTCCTCGCGCGGCACATGCGCCAAGACGCGCTCCATCTGTCCGACGGTACGCTGATCGCGATAGTGGTAGGGGAGTCCGATCAGCTCGCCTGCATCATCCAGCAGGCCGTAATCCACGCCCCAGGTATCGATGCCGACTCCCGCCGGCTCGATTCCCTCGGCCGCGCATCGCCGCAGCGCGGCCTTAATCTCCGCCAGCAGCCGTGGCGCGTCCCAATGCAGGCCGTCCTCGCGCTCCAGCGGTCCGTTCGCGAAGCGATGCAACTCGCGCAGCGACAGTGTGCCCTTCTCAAGCGTGCCGAGCATCGCCCGCCCGCTGGACGCCCCCAGATCAACCGCCACGAACGAAGGACCCGCCACCGCGCCACAACTCCCGCCTGAGTCCCGTTTGCGCCCCGGCTGCCCCCTGAAACTTGGGGACCCACTGCTCCGAAAATGGGGACCGGCCTCCTCAACATTGGGGGACCGGCCCCCTCAACATTGGGGGACCGGCCTCCGGCCGGTCACTGGGCGACAGGTCTCCGACCTGTCGAATCCCGCTGGTGCGAGATTCCCATCTCGCACCCACGTGATTCCGAAAGCGAGGTACGACAAAGATCCTCTTTGTCGCATGCGTGCCCTGCCGACGACTTCTCACGACCCAGCGGCCGAGCGCGGCGAGTACGGCCGTCGACGCACCTACCGACTACGACTCCAGACTCTCAATCAGCGCCAGAAGGCCGAACGACGCCCCATACGGCTTGTGGTACGCGTGCATGTCGTAGTCCCACATCGATCCGTCCGCCGCCTGCGTCCGAATCACCTCGTACCGCAGCCGCGGCCACAGCCGCGCCCGCTCCGCCTCCGGAAGCTGCCGGATCACCCGCGCCGCGTAGTAATGCCCGAAAAGATAGAAATAGCCCGAGTTGTAGTAGTACGCCTCGTGCGGAATCGGCCGGTTCAGCGCCGCCTCCAGAAAGCGATGATGCCGGAAGAACTGCTCCAGCCCGTCGCGCATCCGCTCCGCCGTCACCCACGCGTCGCCCGCCATCCGCAGCGACTCGTTGCACACCTGAATCCGCCCCAGCGAGCCCTTGATCTGGTCGATCCACTCCAGACCCCGCGGGTCCGCGATCGCATTCACCGAGTATGTGTACGCACCCGTCGGCAGCCGGCAGCGCTGCACCGCCCGCGTCGCCCGCCCGATCAATCCCTCATCCACCGAGAACCCCGCCGCCTTCGCCTCCAACAGCGCCACAAGCCCCGCCGCCGTCGTGAAGCTCGTCGCCCACTGCGGCCGGACCGTCCGCGGCTCATCGAACTCCAGGTACCCCCAGCCGCCGCTGAGCGTCTGATGCTGCAACAGCTTGCCGATCAGCGCCTCCGCCACCGGCCGCATCCGCTCGCGCCGCGGCGATTCCGCGTAGCGCTCATGCTGATACGCCGCCACCAGCGCCTGCAACCCGTAGATGTAGGCCCACGAGTTCATCGTGTCCCACTCGCTCGGCTGCTTCACCACGGCGTGGTCGATCAGGTAGTCGATCCCCCGGTCGCACGCGGCCTTCGCCTCCTCCGCCGGCCCGCTCTCCAGCAGGGCCAGCACCGCCAGCCCCGTCGTCGCCACCTTCCACGACCGGTGCGTCTCCGGGTTCGACCAGACGCTGCCCGTGAACGTGTACACCGCACCCCGTGGCCCGCCCCAAGACCCCTCCGGGTTCTGGTCCTTCACCAGAAACGCGATCGCGCGCTGGATCGCCGACCGCGTCTCGTCTTCCCCGACGACGCGCTCGCGCTCCGGTGGCGGTCCGGCCGGCCGGGAATCCTGGCCGGCCGCCAGCCCGGCCAGCATCAGCCCCGCGGCGGCTGCGACAATCGCCCGCCTCATTCCTGCTTCTCCTCGCCGGCGTCGGCCGTCTTCTTGGCGGCCTTCTCGGCCGCCTCCTGGGCCGCCTTGCGCTCTTCCTCCTGCACGTCCTCCAGCTCCTGTCGCAGCCGTTCCATCTCCGCCTCCGCCGAAAGTGCCGAAAGCTCGACGTCGATGCGGCTGGTCTGTATTTCGTGCCTCAGCCCCACGATCTCGCGGGCCTTGTTCTCCACGCCCATCTGCGCCTCGCGTACTTCCAGCGGAATGTCGTGCTCGACCATGCGCACGTGCTCGCGCTCGGCCAGCTCCAGGTTCCGCCGCGAGCGTTCCAGCCGCCGACGCCCGCGCTCCAGCACGATCTCCTTCGTCTTGTCCGCGAGCTGATCCTCGCTGTACATCAGCTCGAGCTGGTGCAGTTCCTGTTCCGCCTCCAGCACGCTGTCTCGCGACCACTGCAAGCCCAGCTCGCCCCGCGCGATCCGGTCCGGAATCTGCTGCTCAGTGAGCATCGCCAGGCGCGTCCGGGCGATCTCCAGCTCCTGCTCCAGCCGCGCCAACCGCGCCCCACGTTCCCTGGCCGAGTGTTCCTGTTCCGCCTGCGTCTTGGTGTGCCGCAGCTCGGCCATTTTCAGCTCCCGCTCCAGCCGCACGCGCTTGCGTTGCCGCTCGCGCGCCTGCTTGGCCTGCTCCTCGGCCGCCTTCTTCTCCTCCTCGGCCTTCTTCTTCTTCTTCTTCTCTTCCTCCGCCTTCTGCTTGGCCTCGTCGGCGTCCGGCTCGCCTTCCTGCTTTGCGTCGGCCGGCTTGGCCTCGTCCGACTGGCCGCTTTCCTGATACGGGGCCGCCACCGGCCAGAACGCGGCCCGGCCGAGGCTCGGACCGACCGCCGCGACCGCCGCGATCACCAGGCACAGCGAGATTCGTTGAAGGGCATGCATGAGATTCGGGCTCCACGTGGGACAGGGATCGGCCAGCGGCCTGCGGGCGGATCGTGCCATCGACTCGCCCGGCCGCCGCCAACCGCCACTATATCCGCCCGTCCGGGCCGGACCAAATCCGACGACGCTCGTCGCGAATGCGGAGTTGACCGGACTGTCGCGCGGCGCTGCCCTATGCTACCAGGTAGGATAGTGCGCAAGCCCTTCGTCGAGTCGAGAAGCTTCAGCGCCCGGCTCGCCGAGCTGCTGGATGACGACGCGTATCGCGCGCTTCAGAACGAGTTGATGGCTCAGCCGGACAAAGGCGCCGTGATGCCCGGTTGCGGCGGAATCCGGAAACTGCGGGTCGCGCACCACGCGGCGGCCAGGTGAAGACGCGGCGGCCTGCGAGTCATTTATCTGCACATTCCGGAGGTCGACCGGATTGATCTGCTCGCCATCTACAGCAAGGGCGAGCAGGACGATCTCAGCGCTGGGCAGAAACGAGTGCTTCGCCGACTGGCAGAGCAAGCCAAGCGCGAGGCGCGGGCGAGTTTTCGTGGCAAAGGCAGGTACGGGTAATGGCCCACTCCGAGCGTGAGACCACGGTCTTCGACCTCATCCGGTCGGGGCTCGAGAACAGCATCGCGTACTCGCGGGGGGAGCGGTCGCTCAAGACCACGACGCTCCCAGCGCCGCCGCCCCGCGCTCGGCCGGCTGACGTCCTGCGGCTGCGCAGGCGCCTGCGCATGTCGCAAGCGGTATTTGCCGGAACGCTCAACGTCTCCCCCCGGACCGTCCAGAGCTGGGAAGCGGGTGCGCGGCAGCCCAGTGATGCCGCCCTTCGCCTGCTCCAGGTAATCAACGAACACCCCGAGATCGTCGGCTCCCTGCTTCGCGTTTCGTCGAGCGCCCCACGTAGGCGGTCGCCCCGACGGCGGCGGCGTGCGGCCGTGCGGCGGACGCCCGCCCGCTGAATTCTTCCCAGCGACACCTGCGGCCCGGCCCGCATCCGCACGCGGCCCGCCTGTCCAGTGCGCAGCGCTCTCAAAACACCGCGGGCCCGGCCGGGACTGAAACGCCCGCACCGGACCCGCTCTTGTTGCTCACAGAACCCGAGCTACGCTACGGCAGCTCGTTCTCGATCCAACTGATCCGCTCCGCGTTGTCCTGCTCCTGGTTCTGAACCGCGATGATGTCCGGGTCGCCGTCGCCATCCAGGTCCGCGACCGCCAGCCCCGTGATCGTGCCCGCCGGCTCGCCCTCGAACGTGAAGTCAAGCACGAACGCGCCCTCCCACGGCTGCCGCACGTCTCCGCCGGCCTCGTAGTAGCGAACCGCGCCAACCGTCCCGCTCACCAGCAGCTCCATCTGCCCATCCACGTCGATGTCGACCACTTTCACTTCGAACGGGTCGAACGTCTCGAAGGTTACGATCGCGTGCGTGTCCCAGTCATACTCGCGGTAGATGCCCGTGCTCGATCCGCCCGGATTCTCGAACAGCACCATCTGCCGCTGCTCGCCGCCGACCGCGACCACGTCCGGCCAGCCGTCCCCGGTCAGGTCGAAGATGTCCAGCGACCACGCGTCGCGCACGCTCCCCACGCGCCACTGCGTCCACGGCGTATCCGGATCCACGGCCCCGCCCGGCAGCGGGTTCTCGAACCAGGCCACCTGCGAGTTCACGTCACGCCGCGCCGCCGAGACGATGTCCAGGTCCCCGTCCCGGTCCATATCCATCAGCATCAGCCGCGAGGGCACGTCCCGGTCCAGTACCGGCAAACGCTCGTGCTCGCCGACCGCCACCGTCTCCCAGCCCAGGCCATCCACCGCGAATCCCGGATTCACCAGCACCTGAAGCGTGCCTTCGATGATCTGGATCGGCGGCACCTCGCGGTCCGGCTTCGGTTGCATGTCGATCTGAAGCGTCCGCGACGCGACGATGTCGTTGTCCCCGTCGTTGTCCATGTCGCCGATCTCGACGCTCGTGTAGCCCTGCCGCACGGTGATCACATAGTCATCGATGTTCACGGCCGGCCCGATCGTCGCCGCGATGATCGACTGAATCTCATCGTCGCTCAGACCCTCGTCCGTCCCGAAGATCACCTCGCTGGCGACTTCCGGGCTGCCCATGCCCCAGTAGCGCAGGTCCGTCACCGGCCGGCCGGTCGGGTGGTGCATGTAGAACACGCCGTTGGCCGACGCGATCACGATATCGAGCGCCCCGTCGCCGTCGATGTCCCCGGCCGCCACGTCGGCGATCTCATCCCACAGATCGCCGTCCAGCGTCAGGCTCAGGAATTCGACCCCGTTCTCGCTGCCGGCCGGGTCCTGGCTGAGCAGGATCTGCACCGTGCGCTGATCCTCGCCGTAGCCCACGACCGGGTCGGTGCGCCCGTCGGCGTTGAAATCAACCAGCAGCTTGGACCGGTTCAGGTCGCCCACGTTGTACGTCACCGTCGTCACCGACGTGCCGTCCGTGAAGGTCCGGTCCACGACGATATGCTCGGTGAAGGAATCACCGGTCGCGCTGCCGCCGCCGCCCGCGCTGTTCGGGTCCGCCGGCGTGCCGCCGGTGTCGCCGCCCGATGACGTCAGATTCGCATCGGCGAACGGCAGGAACGGGTAGGTCTCGCAACCCGCGCTCATCATCGCCACGCAGATCGCCACGATCGGCACGAGGCCGCTCACGCGTTTCATCAAAGCCTTCCGAGACATCTTGACCGCTCCGGGGTAATGGCTTGGCGCGGTGCCAGCGCTCGGCACCGGTTCCTGTGAATCGGGTCGGCTGATTGACACCCCGCCTTTAGCGGGCCGGACGCGCAACGCCCGCTTACGCTCCCCCAAGTGTGACAATCGATTCCGTGCGCGCGCAACTGCGCGGCCGAAGATGTGCATTCGCCGCCCGCCGCCGCCCCCAACCCCGCCGCGGCGCCTTCAGCCGCCGCCGCCCGCCCCGGAGACCGCCTCGGCCGGGGACAGTTCTCGGACGCGCTCCAAGACCGCCTGCGGACCGAGCCGAGCCAGACAATCCTGATGCCCCAGCGGGCAGATGCGCCGATAACACGGCGCGCACGGAACCGGATTCGTCACAACCCGCGCCCGCGGGCTGTAGGGCCCCGTCCGAACCGGATTCGTCGGCCCGAACAGCGCCACCAGCGGCCGGCCGAGCGCCGCCGCGATGTGCATCGGCCCCGAATCCACGCACACGACCCGCTCGGCTCCCGCCAGCAATGCCACGAGCTGCCGCAGCGACGTTCGGCCGACCAGGTCGATCGGCCGCGAGGCGCACCCGTTGGCGATCTGCCCGGCCGTGTCACGTTCCTCCGCACCGCCCAGCAGCACGCACCGCCCTGCGCGCTCCGCTTGCAGCAGGTCGATCAGCTTCGCGAACTGCTGCGGCGACCAGCGCTTGCTCGGCCAGCGCGCCCCCGGCAATACCGCCACGTAGCTCTCGCCGGCCGCCAGCCCGCCTTCCGCCAGCAGCCGGGCCGCGTCGCGCCGCTCCGCGTCGCGCAGCGCGAGCGGGAACTCGATCCGCTCGATCGTCACGCCGGCCGCGCGTGCGAGGTGGACGTTTCGGTCGACTGCGTGCTCGACCGCCGGCGGACAAGCGACGCGCTGCGTGTAGAAAACGCCGGCCGGCTCGCGCGACCGCGCGAAGCCGATCCTCCGCGGCGCGCCGCTCGCCAGCGCCATGATCCCGCTGCGCAGCAATCCCTGAAGATCGAGCACCAGGTCGAAGCGCCGCCGCCGCAAGCCGCGCAGAAAACCCGCGAACTCCCAGGCGACGCGCGGATCGCGCCACAGCCGCCCATATCGCCGCCGATCGAACGGAATCACCTCGTCCAGCAGCGGATGCCCCTCCAGCAGCAATGCGAAGCTCGAGCCGATCAGCCATGCGATGTGCGCCTGCGGAAAGCTCGCCCGCAGCCCCGCCAGCACCGGCAGCGCGTGCACGATATCCCCCAGCGAGCTGGGCTTGATCAGCAGAATCCGCTTCGGTGTCTGCGGCGCCGGCATGGGCGGAATATACCGCGCAGCGCCGCTTACAGGTTTTCCAGCCGCAGCTTCAGGTCGCGCTCGCGCAATAACTCGTGAAACTCGTCCAGCTCGCCCCGCACGAGCACCCCCTCGATGTCGAACACGTCGTGATTCACGCGATGATCCGTCACGCGGTTCTGCGGAAAGTTGTACGTGCGGATGCGGTCGCTCCGCTCGCCCGAGCCCACCATGCTCTTGCGCTCCGAGGCCAGCTTGGCCGCCTGCTGCGCCTGGAAATGCTCGAACACCCGCGCCATCAGGATGCGCCGCGCCTTGGCCCGGTTCTTGTGCTGGCTCTTCTCATCCCGCATCGACACCGTGATCCCCGTCGGGATGTGCTCCAGCTTGATCGCGCTCTCCACCTTGTTCACGTTCTGGCCGCCCGGCCCGCCCGCCCGGCTCGTGTGCTCGATCACATCCCGCTCCCAATGGATGTCGACCGCCACTTCCTCCGGCTCCGGCAGCACGGCCACCGTCGCCAGCGACGTGTGAATCCGCCCCTGCGTTTCCGTCTCCGGCACACGCTGCACGCGGTGCCCGCCCCCCTCGAACCGCAAATCCACGAACACCTCGTCCCCCGTCACGTTCAGAATCGCTTCTCGCACGCCGCCCGCGTCGCCCGGCGAGAGCGAGATCAGCTCCGTTTTGAATCCCTTCCGCTGCGCATAGGCCGTGTACATCCCCAGCAGATCCCCCGCGAACAGCGCCGCCTCCGCACCCCCCGTCCCCATGCGGATCTCCAGCAGCACGCTCGCGATCGCCGCCTCATCCCCCGTCACCAGCCGCTCCATCAGCGTCTGCACGACCTCGTCGCGCTTCTTCTCCAGCGCCGGCAGCTCCGAGGCCGCCAGCTCCCGGAAATCCGACTCGCTGCTCGCGTCCTCCAGAATGTCGTACGTCTCCCACACCTGCCGCGTCAGCGAGCGATACTCGCGGTAC
The DNA here is from genome assembly GCA_964643885.1 of uncultured Planctomycetales bacterium. Classification (GTDB taxonomy): domain Bacteria; phylum Planctomycetota; class Phycisphaerae; order UBA1845; family Fen-1342; genus CAADGL01. Next base: position 3,682 of record CAZXUI010000084.1, on the reverse strand, counting down.
GGCCGCACGATCTTCTCCAGCGCGCCATGCTCCCGCGCCAGCCGCACCATCAGCGCCCCGTTCGACGCCACGCCCGGCTGGTTCATCTGCTCGGAGATCTCTTCGCTGCGCCGGGCCATCTCCTCCACCCGCGCAATCCACGCCGGATCCTGCGGCCTGCTCATCTCAGACCATCCTGATTCGCCGCCTCGCCGAGCTCGTAAGCAAAAAAACACGGCCCGTGCGAGGCGCGCGGACCGTGTTCGATCTTCCGTCTGACGCAGCTACTTGCCGGCCGAGCCCTTCTTCTCCTTGCCCTTCTGGAAGTAGTTGCCCGCGAACTTCTTCTGAAACCGCTCCACCCGCCCGGCCGTGTCCACGAACTTCTGCTTGCCCGTGTAGAACGGGTGCGACGCGCTCGAAATATCCACCTTCGCGCACGGATACTCCTTGCCGTCCAGCGTGATCGTCTCGTTCGTCTTGATCGTCGAGCGCGTCAGCAGCTTGAAGTCCGCGCCCACGTCGTAGAACACCACCGGCCGATACTCCGGGTGAATCTCGCTCTTCATCGCTCACTCACTCCCGCCGGGCCGCGGCCGCCCGGCGGCCGCTCGCCACGCCTCATGGTCAAGTTCCGAGCCCCTTATTATGATCATCTGCCGGCGGCCCGACAAGCGGCCGCCCGGTTCGAAACCGCCGTCCGCCGGCCCGCGCGGCCGCCGTCCGGCTCAGCCCGAAAGGCCCCCGGTGCACCGCCCCGCAGACGACGTCATCGTCCGCCTCGACAAGGTCGTAAAGGTCTACGGCCAGGTGGGTTCCGAAACCCAGGTCGTTGCCCTGCGCGGCATCTCCACCGAGATCCGCCGCGGCGAGTACGTCGCCATCGTCGGCACCTCCGGAAGCGGGAAAAGCACCCTGATGAACCTGCTCGGCTGCCTCGACCGGCCGACCAGCGGCAGCTACTGGCTCGGCGGACAGGATGTCTCGCACCTCAATGATGATGAGTTATCAGACGTGCGCGGCCGCCAGATCGGCTTCATCTTTCAGAACTTCAATCTCATCCAGGCCCACACTGTGCTCGAAAACCTTGAGGTTCCGATGTACTACCAGGGCGTGCCGCCCAAGTCGCGACGCGAGCGGGCGATCGCCGCGGCCGAGCGGGTCGGCCTGGGCGACCGGCTTCACCACTGCCCGCCGCAGCTCTCCGGCGGCCAGCAGCAGCGCGTGGCGATCGCCCGCGCCCTGCTCAACGATCCGGTGCTGCTGCTCGCGGACGAGCCGACGGGCAATCTGGACTCTGCCACCGGCCAGCTCATCCTCGGAATCCTGGACGAGTTGAATGCGGCCGGCATGACCATCATCCTCGTCACGCACGACAAGGCTGTCGCCGCCCGCTGCCGCCGCGTGGTCGAGTTTCGAGACGGCCAGATCGCCAGCGACAGGCTCAACGACCACGCGCCCGCTCATTCCACCGCCTGACCGCGCCTCCGATGAACCTTCGCCCTGCCCAGCCCGCCGACGTGCCGCAGATCCAGCAGCTCGTCGACAGTATCTACCGCGAGTACGGCTTCTATCTGATCCTTGACGAAGAGCCCCACCTGATCGACCCGGTGCAGTTCTTCCGCTCGCGGGGAGGCGAGCTATGGGTCATCGATGAGGCTGCCCGCATCATGGCCACCTGCGGCCTGCTGCTGCACGCCGACTCCGGCGAGATCAAGGTGCTCTACGTGCATCCCGAGCGCCGCCGCCGCGGCTGGGCCCGCCACCTGGTCGAGAATGCGATGCGTGCGGCCCGCGCCGCCGGCCGCCGCGAGATGTTTCTCTGGAGCGACACGCGCTTCACCGCCGCGCACGCCCTTTATCGCGCAATGGGCTTCGCACAGGGCGGCACGCGCCCGATGCACGACACCTTCAACTCATTCGAGTACGAATTCCGCCGGCCGCTGGACTCCAAGTAAGGCTGCCGCGCATACGCCCCGCTCAGCGCTCGCTCACTCCGCCCGCCTCACCTCCCACACCCCCCGATACTCCACCACCTCGAACCCCTCCGGCGGCTCCATCTCGCGCATCACGATCGTCCGCCGCCCCGCCGCCACCTCCTCCGCCACGATCCGCGGCCACCGCTCGAACGCCGCGTTCACCACGCGAACGTCCCGCCGGCCCGGCTGCACATGCTGCCCATACCACAGCACCGTCGACGTCGGCCACTCCGAAACCACGACCGCCTCGCGCGGCAGGGTCTCGAAATTCAGCGACCGCAGGATCGGCCGCCCGTCCGCGTTCCGCGGACTCACCGCCGGTGGTGACCACGCCAGCCAGGTCCACATGGCGGCCGCCGCCAGCACTCCCGGCTCGAGCCAACGCCCGGCGCCGGCCGGCATCATCTCGCCCAGCCGCGGCAGCACGCCGCCGACCGCCACGCTCAGGGCGGTCGCCAGCGCCAACAGCAGCGGCAGCGGATCGGCCGCACTGCCGTCGACGTCGTAGACCGTCAGCATCATCGGCGTGAAGATCAGCAGCATCCCCACCAGCCACGCTGCCGTCCGGCTGCGCCGCAGCAATTCCGCCCACCCGACCGCCAGCAGCACCGCGCCCACCGCAAGCACCCACCCCGGCACTCGCGCCAGCATGGAGCCCACGTATCCCATCCGCGCCCACAGCTCCTCCCGCGACTTGACCACGTATTCGCGATAATGCTGCCCGCTCATCAGCCACCACGCCCGCTGAACGCGAGCCGTGATTCCCTCCGTCGCCGCCGGCAGCTCACCCGTCGCCTGTGCATATTCCTCCACGTAGTTGTACGCCGCGTTCCCATCCCGAAGCAGCACAACCGCCGCCGCGACGGCGATTGGCAGCGCGAAGCCCCCCGCACACGCCAACCCGACCCGAGACGCCCGCCGGCGCAAGCCTTCATGCTGCTTGATGATCGCCTGCAGCACCAGCCCGACCGCCGCCAGCGGCACAACCATCGGCGGCCGGCTCACCACCAGCGTCCCCAGCAGCCCCATCGCCACAACCAGGTCGACCGCCCGGCCGCACTGCTCCGCCAGCACAAGCCGCCGCACACCCCACGCCAGCAGCAACGCGCTGACCCCATACACCTCCGGCAGCAGCAGCGCCGACTGCCACGCCCAGTGGCCGCCCAGCAGCAGCCCCGCCGCCGCCGCCACCCAGAGCGACACGCCCAGCAGGATCAGCAGGCGCATAGTCACGTAGATGGCCGCCAGACTGGCCACGCCGCTCGCGAGGGTCACGACGTAGGCCGGCTCGAGCGGCAGCAGCCGCGTCAGGATGTGCCCGCACAGTGCGTAGAGGGGGTAGCTCGGCGGATGCGCGATTCCGAGCGTCGCACACGCCGTCTGAAGATCGCCCCCGTCGTCGACGCAGACGCCCCCGGGCATTCGCGGAATCGCGAGCACCGCCAACGCGGCCGTGACGACGGCCGGCCCCAGCCACTCCCGCCGTTGCCGCACCCACTCGCGGAGCTTCATCCGCACCCGTGCATCAGAACCCGCCGCGCCAAGCGGCGCCGCACATCAGAACCCGCCGCGCCAAGCGGCGGGCCTCTTGGTTTCCTGTAGACCCCGTGCTTGGCGCACGGGGTTCTGACGGCGGGCCGCGCATCAGCACCCGCCGCGCCAAGCGGCACCGCACATCAGAACCCGCCGCGCCAAGCGGCGGGCCTCTTGGTTTCCTGTAGACG
>CAZXUI010000083.1:12611-19789 GCA_964643885.1 uncultured Planctomycetales bacterium | reverse complement strand
GGCTCTTCCGCAGAATTCGTGGGTTGAATCTGGGGGAACCAGCTCCGCAGGTTTCCCCAGGCCCCTTCCTTGGGCTTCTTTCCCCTCACGGATGAGAGCGATGGCGTGATGCTGCGGCCGAGCGGTCTTTGCAGGGCGCGGCGGGGCGTTGACAGGCCTGGCGGCGGCATCCGGGGCGCGCCGCGGTCCGGCCGGAGAACGGGGGGGCTGGCAGAAACAGCGCATCGTCCGGAGCTCCGTTAGGTTGGTGCTTGTACGAGTACCAACAGAGCCAGCGGAGACGCCGAACGATGCGCCTCAAGACCGTCCTCAATCGCGTGCACAAAGTCAAGGGCTTCGTCTACGAAAAAGCGCGCCTGGCCGAGCGCGGTGAGCGACGCCGCGGTGCGCGAACTGCGAGACCGCTGCATCGAGCGGATCAACGCCCCCGGAAGTGGCCTGCTGCCGCCCTATTCCGGCGGCGCGTGCGGCAAGGACGATGTCAGCCGCCAACTCGAAGCCGCGCCGTCGGCGATGAAGATTGAAACGGTCCCGGGAGTGCCGATGCTCGAGGCGGCGTGAATTGCCGCTTGCCCCGGAGGGGCATTCGGAATGTAGCCGCGGGTGGAGCGAGATCGCGGCAGCGAGCGAGCGCAACCTCTCGAAATCTCGCGCTCTCTGGTTGACGCCTCGCGTGAGGTTAACAGCAGGGTTGCTCTCGGGGGCCTTTCAGAGAGCGTTCTCACGGCGTGCCTGGAAGCGCATGGCGGGGCCAATACATCATGATTGCAACACCGATGAGGGCGAGGGCAGCGCCGATGAGGTCGGGGCGATCAGGCCGGTTGCCGTCGATGCGCCAGCCCCACAGCAACGCCATGACGATGAACACCCCGCCGTACACGGCGTACACGCGCGAGAAGTGCGCTGGCTGGAAGGTTGCGACGATGCCGTAGAGCACCAGGGCGCTGCCGCCGATGACTCCCCACCACCATGACCAGCCTTCGCGGAGCGATTTCCAGATCAGCCAGCCGCCGCCGATTTCGCAAAGGCCGGCGATGATGAACAACACGACGGATTTGAGGATGAGCATCGCGCAGTTTTACAGCTTCTATCAGAGCGCGTCCAGCATTTCGCGCGTGCCCCCTGGCCCTGTCACTTCCAGATAGATCGGTCCATTCTCCGGCTCGACAGTGATCTGAAACTTGAGGAACTGACAGCAGCCGCGTTCCTGCTCCACGATGCGGACAATCTCATCGAGCAATCCAGCCCTGGGCGTGAACTTCATTCGGTAGCCGCGCTCCAGCGGCACGCGATCATCGGCACGTTTCAGCAATCCCGGCAGCAGGGCTTCGCGCTGCGCGCTCAATTGCTCCGGCGTCAACGTGCAAACGATGGGCGGCTCCACGGACGCAGAGAGTGCAACATCCATCGATCGCAGCGCCGCCGCAATCTCCGGCTCGCTCGGCGCTCCGCCTTGATACATGCGGCATCCCATCGCTGGACCATTCGGCTCCGCCATCCCGAAGAGATCGCGCCCATCGACCAACACCGTCGGCGATGGCCAACCCCTGCGACGATCACTTTCAGGCAACTTCACCTGATCGACATACGCCACGTTCGCCGCCAGTCCAAGCGAAGCGACAGCCCGCTCCACGTTCGCCTTCGTCTGCGGCGTGTTGGGACACCCCTCGAAGCCAAGGACTTCAATCTTCATGACGGCACCATTCGCCTGCGGCTTGCCGATCGCCTGATCCGCCATCGCGCGCATCGCAGCATACAAATCGCCTTCGCGCGGCCCGCTCTCCGGCGTGTCCTGCCAGTACGTCGAAGTCTTGCGATCCTCTTTTCTGCCGAGATGCCTGATCCAATGCGTCGGCATGGGCGGGGCATCACTTGCAGCGTCCCACTTCACCCCCGGCGCATACAGCATGTACAGATCCCATTGCGGCCGCTTCTGCTGCACGCGGTCATCCAGCGCCGTCGCCAGCCAGTGGTCATCGGCAAGCGACTTCTGCGCCCGCTCATAGAACCCCGCGAAGGTCTTGTGCGCGTACGCCCAGCCGAGCGCTTGCTGCGAATCGTAGAACTGGATGACGCGCCCTGCTGGGAAAATCGTCGCCGATGCTCGCGCCGCCTTCTCGTTGTCACTCGGCAGCATCGGAATCCACACGATCAGCGCATCGACCTGGCTGGTCGGGTATCTCGCCGTGATTTCCTTCTCGACCACTTCCGCGCCCAAGACACACTCGCTGCACGTCGGCGATACCAACGACACGACTCGCCATCGGTCGTTCGACGCGTTGAACTGATCGCGCAGCGACGCGAGGTCGTCTGCCAGCAGCGTCACGGATCGAGGCGTGTCGTCGCGTATGGTCACTGGTTCACCGCATGCCGTCTGATTGGTCGAGGCGCAACCCAATAGGGTCGACAAACCGACGCAGATCAGGGTCGGCGCGGCGAGGTGGACAGCGTTGCTTGGCATGGCGGACTCCTTTGGCGATGCTCGCGCGCTCAGCCGCACCCGTCGCACGGGCACGGTCGATCGGGCCGGCGCTGGTAGTCGGCGGGCTTACCAGTCCGGTCGCGCTCGACCGCGCAGCAATCCTCGAGCTGCGCCCGCAGGCGCTGGCGTGCCCGCTGCACGCGCGACTTGAGCCCGGACATCGACATGCCCAACTCGCGCGCCACATCGGCCTGCGACTCGCCGAGCATGTCGACCCGTTGCAGAATGATCCGGTCATCGCTGCTGAGCATCTCGAGCATCGGCTCCATGCAGCGAGCGAGCTCTGAGGTCACCGACGGATCGTCCGCGATCTCGATCGGGATCGAATCCGCGGAGTCGCCCGCCGCTGCGGGCTTTGCGGCTCTGGCGCGGTCGATAATCGTGCGTCGAGCCACCGTGAACAGCCAGGCATAGACCGACTGCGAATCGATGGAGTCGTCGTGCTGGATGAACTTCGTCAGCACATCCTGCACGATGTCCTCGCCATCGTGCGCGGACCGCACCCGGCTCCGGACGAATGCCCGAAGACGGGTGAGGAACTCCGCGCTCAGTTCATCTCCCTTCGTGGTCACGACTCAACCCTTGCAGCCGCAGACTTCTTCGCTCGACGCGGCGCCGCAGCACGCTTCCTTCTCGCTTTCCTCGCAGCACGCCGTGCGGTCACAGCAGTCGTCTTCGCTGGCGGCGGCGGCCGATTGCGCTGCGGTGGCCGCGAAGAACTTCTTCAGGTTCTCCGGAAGATGATATCGCTTGTCGGGCTTCGGCAGCGGCTCCCATGCCTGGCCGTATGCCCGAAGGATCGCGTCGATGATCAGGGCCTTCGGCGCCTCGACATGCTCCTTGCCTTGCCAGACCCACACCCGGCAATCGACCTGTCCCTCGCACCCGCAGATGTCGCCGCAGTCGCCACAGTTGCTCTCGCGGAGTTCCAGGGCGATGTCACGGCCGTTGATGCGGATCGTCGGTGAAGACTCGAATCGCAGTCGCTCCGCCTGCGCCGCGGAGGTGACGACAGTCTTTCGCACCTCGACTTCGACGTCGGCTTCGCGCAGAACGTCAGCGACGGTGGCGAGGGCTGCGTCAAGATTCGCACCGGTACCGGTGCAGCGGCCGCAGGTGTTCAAGTCGAGCGCGAGCAGCTCGATGGTGAGCTTTCGTTCGCCAGTGTGCATGGTGTTCGTCCTCTGGTTGGGTCCCGATGCGCAGCCCACGAGGGCCAGCAGGGCGGGAAGAATCAGTAATCGCATGGTTCACTCCTGGTTACACCCATCAAGACGGACGACTCGGCGAATGGACGCACGGATTCTGCCACCGAATTGGGGCCGGTGCGAGCGGCGGGCATGGCGTGCCGCCGCCCTCGTCATTTTTACGGTTTCACGGCCAGCAGAACCCGCGTTTCCAGCCCCCAAGGAGCGGATTCCATGGACAAAAAGTTCTATTGGCGTACTGTCACCCCGATTCTTTTCAAAAAGGCTCTTACGCAGAATTCGAAGGTGCCTTCTCGCCTCTCCGCCGGCGGCGGATGCGGTTCCAGTGCGGGAAACGCGTCGAATCCAACACCCACCTTGCGGCGCGGAGCCAGCCTCGAGTCTGAGCCCCGTTCGGCGCGTGGCGCGCCACCGCCCCTTACCCGGGGCACATCGCGACTTGCTCGTTTCTCCGACGAACCGCACCACGCCCGCTACGCCACCACTCGCCGCCGATACATCATCGCGTTGAAATCAATGTCCTCCAGCCCCACCCCGAGCTGCCGCAGCATGTTCATCGCCTGGGCCCGGTGATGCACCTCGTGCAAGGCCAACTGCGTGAACAAATCGCCCGCGCTGGCCGTCACGATCGCCCGCCGGCCGTCGTCCTGCGTCACTTCGTATTCGATCTCCGCGTCCCAGTCGCGCACCGCCGCCAGCGCCGCCCGCGTCCGGCCGGCCTGCTCACCCCACAGCCGCTCCAGCTCGCCGAAAGCCGGCGGCTGCTCCTGCCGGATCGGCCACTGCTCATAGGGCGGCACCGCCCCGCCTTGCATCCGCTGGATGTAGTACCACTCGCTGATCATGATGTGCGTCAGCGTCGCGCCCAGCGAGCCCGGCCCGATCGCAAACTCGCGCTCGTACTGCTCCGCGGACAGCGGCCGGACCCAGCCGAACACCCGCTGCCGCGCCTGCACCAGATAGTCGTAGGTTCTAAGCGGTCTCATACCGCCGCATTGAACAGCGCCGCGTCGCCTGCTGCAAGGCTTCTTGCGGCCGGCCGCCCCCCCCCGGGCCCGTGCAACCAGGCGACTTGCACACCCGCCCCGCCCGACGTACGTTCCGGCCGCGTCGGCCATGACGGACGCAGAGTAGACGGCCGCACGACAGGCCCCGATGAATCCGGTTCGACGACAGATTGCGTGCATCGGCTGCGGGGCCGGCGTGCCCGACATCGCCGGCCCGACGCACGCGTATATCGGCGCGTCACCAGGCTGCTGGAGCGTCTACTGCGACGTGCTCGCGCGCGAGTACGGCGAATACAACTACCCCGACTGCCACCGCCTCACCGTCGACGCCTATGCCGCCCAGCACCCCGGCACGCCGTCGCGCCGCTCGATCCAGTCCGTTGCCGTACACCTGCTCGCCCTGCACATCCTGCTGGAGCAAGGGGCGGCGGCCGCCGAGGCAACCCGTCGCCTGCGGCGCGTCCTTCAGCGGGCCGGCCGGTTCACCTGGCTCGAGCCGCCGTCCTTCGTCGGCACGCTCAACATCCTTGCCGTCGCCGCGACCGACGGGCTCGCTGAGCACGAGCGCGCCGTTCATGAGTGGGCCGCGGGTGTCTGGGCCGCGTGGCATCCGCACCATGCCACGATCCGCACGTGGGCACGCAACCTGCCGACCTGCTGAACAGCCCGGCCGCGCCCGCCCTTGACGAACGGTCCTCCGCTCCGGCACCATCCCAGGCACAAACGAGCCCGAACGCCGCGGATATCCCGGCAAGGAACCGCACACGTGAAACCCCGCCCCTTCCTTCAGGTCGACGTCTTCACCGAGGTCCCCTACCGCGGCAATCCGCTCGCCGTCGTCCTCGACGCCGAGGACCTCTCCACGGAAACGATGCAGCACTTCACCAACTGGACCAACCTTTCCGAGGCGACGTTTCTGCTGCCGCCGACCCCCACGGGCCGCCAGGCCGGGGCCGACTACCGCGTCCGCATCTTCTGCCCCGGACGCGAGCTGCCCTTCGCCGGCCACCCCACGCTCGGCACCTGCCACGCCTGGCTGAGCGCCGGCGGCGCCCCGCGCGGCGAACACATCGTCCAGGAATGCGGCGCCGGCCTCGTACGAATCCGCCGCGACGGCCCGCGGCTCGCCTTCGCCGCACCGCCTCTGCGCCGCACCGGGCCGCTGCCCGAACCCGATCTCGAGCTCATCGCCCGCGGCCTGGGAATTCCGCGCGACGACATCCTCCACCACGCCTGGTGCGACAACGGCCCCAACTGGCGCGGCGTCATGCTCCGCTCGGCCGAGCAGGTGCTCGCCATCCGACCCGACGGCTCCATCCTGGCCGGCCTCGACGTCGGCGTCGTCGGGCCGCACGGCAAGGTCGGCTTGATCGGCCCTCACGGCCGCGGCCAGCAGGCGACTTCCGCGGGCGCGGCCGGCATGCCGGCCGGCGAAATCGCCTTCGAGGTCCGTGCCTTCTTCCCCGGCAACACGGGCATCGCCGAAGACCCCGTCACCGGCAGCCTGAACGCCGCGCTCGCCCAGTGGCTCATCGCCGCCGGCCTCGCCCCGCCCCGCTACATCGCCCGCCAGGGAACGGCCCTCGGACGCGACGGCCGCGTGCACGTGCACCAGGACGGCGACGACATCTGGATCGGCGGCGGGGTCGTCACCTGCGTCGAGGGGATGCTCTCGCTCTAGCCCTCCGTCCGCACCGCAGCGGCCCGCCGGCGCCGCGGCTCTTTGCGTCGGCCGCGTGCCTTCGTATCCTGTCAACGTTCGCGGTCGATTCGCCGCCGGCGCCCCGCTCGGTGCGGGCGCGCTGTCGGGCCACCGGCAGGAGCGGCGTTCATCTCGCGCCCCGCGCGAGCCCGTCTCACGGCGCAGCTCAGGAGCGTCCCCATGCTCGGACTGGTCAGGGAATTCAGAGAGTTCGCGATGCGCGGCAACGTGGTCGACATGGCCGTCGGCATCATCATCGGCGCCGCGTTCGGCAAGGTCGTCAGCGCCCTGGTCGAGAAGGTGATGATGCCGCCGCTGGGGTACCTGATGAACGGCGTCGACTTCTCCCGGCTGGCCATCGGGCTGCCGGTCGGCGAAGGCCGCGAGCCCGTGCTGATCAGCTACGGCGATTTCATCAATGCCGTCATCAACTTCGTCATCGTCGCCTTCGCGCTGTTCGTGGTGATCAAGGCCATGAACACGCTGAAGCGCAAGCAGGACGCGGCCGCGCCCGCAGCGCCGCCGGCCGACATCCGGTTGCTGACCGAGATCCGCGACCTGCTCAGGAAGCCGTAGCCGCCGCGAGCTTGAGTTTCGCGGCCGGTCCACTACGTTGCGTCCGAGTTCGACTAACGCTGTAGGAAGGGACAGCCAGATGCCCGCTGGTTCGAGAATGGAGGACCGGCCTCTCGCCGGTCACTGGGCGTTGGGGGACCGGCCTCTGGCCGGTCACTGGGCGTTGGGGGACCGGCCTCTGGCCGGTCACTGGGCGTTGGGGG
>CAZXUI010000083.1:0-12511 GCA_964643885.1 uncultured Planctomycetales bacterium | reverse complement strand
ACCGGCCTCTGGCCGGTCACTGGGCGACCGGTCTCCGACCGGTCGTGCTTCTGCCCGTCAGGGCTAACGACCGTGGCCGGTGGCTTGAAGCCACCGGAAGGCTCGACCCCCTGCGTCATCCGTGGGGCCTTCGTCTCGAATCACAGCACGAGAGGGACAAACCCGCACCGCATTCTCATTCAAGATGGCGAACGGTCCGATTGTGTGGTCCTGGTGCGAGATTCCCATCTCGCACCGGCAATGCCGCTGCCGGAAAGGACGGTCCGATGAACTTTGTCAGCTCGATCCGCTACGAGTCGTCGCGCATGCACGCCGCGGCGCTCTACTGCTCCGACGGGCGCGTCGGCGAGCAGTTCGACGACTTCCTGCACAACGGGCTGTCGCTGCCGCGCTATGACCGCCTGTGCCTGCCCGGCGGGCCGGCGTGCCTGGCGGGGCACCCGCAGGCTCATCTCGAGGAAAAGGGGGTGCTCGATGAGCTACAGTTCCTGGTCGAGGTGCATCGGCTCAAGCGCATCGTGCTGATCGCGCACCAGGGCTGCGCGTTCTACGCAACGCGCCTGGAGCTCAAGGAGCCGCGGCTGGAGCTCGTGCAGCGGGCGGACCTCGTCCGGGCGGCCGCGTTCGTTCACCGCGTCACGGGCCTGGACGCGATCGAGGCGTACTTTGCGCGGCTCGTGGACGGGCGGATCCAGTTCGAGAGGGTGCAGGTCTAGCAGGTTGCACCGCCCGCCCGCGAGACAGGAGATTCCGCCCATGACCACCCGACTCAGTCGTCCCGCCCCCGCCTGTGGGAATCTGCTGGTCGCCGCGTGCTTGGCAACCCTGCTCGCCACCGCGGCGCTCGGGCAGACGGCCCGGACACAGCCGGACCCCGGCGAACCGGCCGCGCTGCCGGTCGAGACGTTGGTCGTCCAGGGACTGCGGCGGACCGTCCGCTTCCATCGGCCGGAGAAGCTCGCCCACGGCCCCGCGGTCGTGCTGGTTCTGCACGGCAGCGGCGGAGACGGCGAGCGGATCCGGCGCTTCACCGACAGCGCCTTCGAGCGTATGGCGGATCGCGAGGGCTTTATCGTCGCATATCCGGATGCGCTGGGCGGACAGTGGCACGATTGCCGGTCGCAAGCGCCCTATCAGGCAGCTCTGGCCGGCGTAGATGACGTGGACTTCCTGCGGGCGGTGGTGCGCCGGGCGGCTGAGATCGCCGGCCGCGCACCGGTCGGGGCGTGCGCCGTCGGCTACTCCAACGGCGGCCACATGGTCTTCCGCCTCGCGCTCGAGGCGCCGCAGGAGTTCGCGGGGCTGGCCGCGGTCGCCGCCCACTTACCGGTGGCGGAGGAGTGTGACTGTGCGGCGGCAGGCCGGCCGGTCTCGATTTTGCTGTTGAGCGGCACGGAGGACTCAATCAATCCGTGGTCCGGGGGGCCGGTGCGTCCTCCCGGGGGTCCGCTGCTCGCACACGTGCTGTCCGCGGAGCAAACGGCTGCGCATTTCGTCGAACTAGCCGGAATTGCGGACGAGCCGGAGATCGATCGCCTGCCCAATGCCGTTTCGGATGACGAATGCCGGGGTGAGCGGCGAGTCTGGCGGGCAGCGAATGGGCACGAAGTGGCGCTGCTCGTCATTCACGGCGGCGGACATACCCTGCCGGGCGCGGGCACTCGCTTTCCGGAGACGGTCGTCGGCCGAATCTGTCGCGACTTCGAGGGCGCCGAAGAAGTGTGGCAGTTTTTTGATCGGCACTTGCAGCGCAGGCGTGCGAATGGGGTTCGCTGAGCGGGCTGATAGCGGCCCAGCGGCCCAGCGGCCGGATCTCCGCACGAGCCGCCTGCTGCGCACATGTGCGGGTGCCCAACCGACGGATTCTCGCGTTCGTTGGCCACCCGAGCATGATCACGCCATCCGATCGACTCCGGCGTCCTACCCGCCCGTACCGTAGTTCGCCAGCAGAATCACCAGGTCGTCGAAGTCCACATCGCCGTCGCCGTCCAGGTCGGCCACGCAGTCGCTCACGCACCCATAGTCGGCCAGCAGCGCCACCAGATCGTCGAAATCGACGTCGCCGTCGCCGTCCACATCACCCGCAACGGACGTGTCCGGCCGTATCGCCAGGTCGCCCGCCTGAACCGGCGGGATGCCGTCGGGGTGATTGCGGCCGAAGTTCGGCCCATACACATAGCTCGACCCGTCCGTCGCGAACGTGTTCACCTGGCTGAGGTAGTCCGGGAACTGCCCCTGCGCGACCATCCCGTGATAACCGGTGTCGTCACGCGACCAGTCGACCGTGAGCCCCTGGCTACCGAGCGTGTTGTACTGAATCTGGTACAGCAGACTGACATTGCGGGCGTCCGGTGCCGTGCCCTTGTAGATCGCGTCGCTCCACTGCTCATGCACATAGATGTTGCCGGCCGAGTCGAACGCCAGGCCGATCAATCCATGAGGTTCGGGTAGCCCGCTGAACTGGCCCACGGGCGAGACGGCGCCGGTGACGAGGTCGATCTCGTAGAGCGTCGAGATCGCCAACTGGACCGTGTTGATGCCGTACATGCGGCCGTCCACCGGATTGAAGGCGATGTCCTGAAGCGTCTGCGAGCTGAGCGTGCCCTGCACGGTGGCCTGTCCCGTGCTGGTGTCGACGCGATACAGGCCGCCGGTGGCGCCGCCCGTCGCCTGATAGAAGGACGCGTACGCCCACAGATTCCCGTCTGCGTCGAAGTCCAGCCCGCCGAAGCCGATGCCGGGGACGCCGAGCGGACCCACCGTCTGGAATCCGTCGGGGTCGGCCGAGTCGAAGACGATCAACTCATCTTCGCCGATGTCCGGATACTGGCCGAGGTGGTTGGTGGCGTACATCTCGATGGCCAGCGCGGGCGCGGCCGGCATTACGACGACGGCCGAAACGATGGCTGTGATCAGGCGATGCAACATGGTGGGCTCCGTGTTCGGCGGTTCTTCCGTGGCCCGCCGCGCGCGGCGGCGGGATCTCCTGCGCGATGACCGCTGCACCAGGCACGGGGTTGACCGAGGACAGCAGGCCCCCTGCCTGGTGCGGCGGATTCTGACGGCCAGCCTCGAGTGGCTGCGCCGACTCGGACGACGGGCAAGCTGCCTGCGGCCCGCGGATTAACGGCGGCGCAGCGCGGCCGCGCCGGCCGCAAGCGTCAGCAGCGCCAGCGTGCCGGGCTCCGGCACGTAGCTGAGCTGCATATTGTCGAAGACGGTGGTGACGCCGGGATTCGCGCCGGCGTGCACGACGACGCTGCCGATCGGCACATCGCTTTCCCACCCGCGCCAGACCCACTCCGCCTGCGGCAGATCGAACGCCTGCGTCTCAATCACGCTGCCGCCGTCATCCAGGAACGTGACGGTGCCGCCGGACGCGAGGTTGACGATGCCGAAGTAGCCGCCAAAGCGCAGCACCGGCGTGTCGAAATCGAAGACCGTCCACCCCGTCGGCGTCAGGCCCATCAGGTTCCCGTCATAGGGAAACAGGTCGAAACCGCCGCCGGACAGACTGAATGCGATCCAGGGGTCGGTGAACTCGTCATCCATCGTGGCGGCGCCGCTGAACACCGGCATCGGGCCCGAGTAAGGCCCGGGCGGGATGATGTTCTCGAACGTCTCGCCGGCCTCGCCGGTGAACGGGCCGATGGGAACGATGTCGGCCGAGGCTGAGCTCCCCGCACCGATCGCAGCGGCGTAAACGGCGACAAACGTGGCAAAGCGCTTCATGTGAATCCGCCTCCTGTGTGGCTGCGCTCCAGAGTCGGTGCGGGACGACCTCCCGCCGACAGAACGTCTGACCTGACCGGTAGTATAGGTGGGTCTCCATGTTCGTGCAATCGTTTCTGCGAACATTTCTGCAAGAATTCGCAAAGTCGCTCGCCGGGGGGCGGGAATGGTGCTAGAATGGGACCTGCCGATGTCATGGACGTGGCAATTCCGGCTTCCTGAGGACCCGAGAGCCCGATGACCCGATCCCAAGCCCCTCCGCCGCCGTTCGATCTCCATGCCCGACAGGTCGTCCGCGGCCTGAGCGGGGCCTTTCTGGAGGTTCTCACCGCGGCCGGGGCTGATGCACAGGATGTGGCTTCGATTCAGCGGCGCATGAGTTTGAACAAGAACCTGGCGTGGAAGATCTCGAAGATCGTGCAGGCAGAGAACCCGCTGGCGGTGTTGCAGCAGATGCCGGGCGCGGCCGGCCTGTCGCTGTTTCTGAAGGCGGGCCAGAAGGCGGGCGCGGGGGAGGCGATTCTGCGCTCCGCGCGGGAGGCGATCGCAGAATACGAGACGCTGATCCGGGTGCACTCCGGCGACCGCGCAACGATGGAGATGATGGGCTCGTCGCTGAGCCCCGACGCCGCGGCGCAGACCGACGAGCACTATCGCAAGCTGCTGTTTCAGGGCGCCAGTTATGTGTGGGGCGTGCAGGCGCGCGTGAGCCTGAAAGTGGGGCTGGTTGGGCCCGGCGCGGAGGACGGCCTGCTGGACTTCGCATCGGTCAGCGCGCTGGTCGATTTCCGCAGACTACGCTCCGACGTGTCCTGGGTGCTGGCGATGCGCGAGTCGCACAACGACGACGGCACGGCGATGGCGACCTCCGCGTGCGAGCCGATCGACCAGCGCTATGCAGACCCGAGCCAGGCGCCGCTGATGGCCGACTTCTGCTCACAGCCGTTGCCGCAGCTTCGCAGCCGGCGCGTGCAGAATCACTCGTTGTTCGAACTGGTCGAGGGGCCGGTGGGGAACATGGGGGCCCAGACCTGCGTCTTCGGCGCGATTCAGCGGCGCATTCCGTACTACCGCACAGAAACGAACGAGTGGGGCCGGCATGCGGCCCGCTGCGACACGCCGGTCGAAGTGCTGATCGTCGACCTGTACTTTCATCGGAGCTTCACCTTCGCGATTCCGCCCGAGCCCCTGCTGCTCAGCGACCTGGGCGGCGGGCCGCCGTCGCCGGTGGGACCGGATCGGCCGCTGCGGCTGAGCGAGCGGCTGGCAGACCTGGGCGAGGGGCCGATTCCGCTGGCGACGCCCGAAGTACGGCCATACAACGCGCTGGTCCGCGCGACCTTCGATCGCATGGACTGGAACCCGGATGAGTTTCACGGATTCCGAATGAAAATCGCCTACCCGGCCTGTCCGACCACGCTCCTCCTTCGATATCGGCTGCCGGCGCGCGGCACGGTGTCGGATCGAGCATAGCGACATGCCCCTCGGGCGGGACCAACGGTCTCGCAGGCCCAGGCCGCCGCCGCCTTCAATCACTCCAGGCACCCCGGCGGCACCCGCTCCCCGCGCTTCCGCCAACCCCGTCCGGCGGGACGGCGAGGCCCGATCCGCCCGTGAAATCCCCGCGCGGACGCTATCATAGGCACATGTCATTTGCCCAGAATCCGTCCGAGTCGGCCGGTCAAGGCGAGACGACCGGCGCGAATCGTCACATCCACCCGCCGGACCCCAACGGGCCGGAGGAGAGTCAGCCCGTCTCGGATGACATCGAGTCAACCGCGGCGGCGGCGCCACCCACACGCGCCCCCCATTCCCTCACGGAGGTACCCGCAGCGCAGGCCGAGCTGGCCGCGCAGGTCTACGAGCAGCTTCGAGCCCTGGCCCAGCGACAGATGGCGGCCGAGCGGGCCGGGCACACGCTCTCTGCAACCGCATTAGTGCACGAGGCTTACGTGCGGCTCAACGGGGAGCGGCGGGTGCCCTGGCGGGCCCGAGCGCACTTCTACGCCGCCGCGGCCGAGGCAATGCGGCGAATCCTCGTCGACCACGCCCGGGCCAAGGCGGCCGTCAAGCGCGGCGGCAAGTCGGCCCGGGCGGCCGCCCTGGACCTGGCGCGGCTCCCCGACCCGGCGTCGGAGGAAGATTCGGCCGGATTTCTGATCCTCAACGAGGCGATTGCCCGCTTGGAGGGTGCCGCGGCCGACGCGGCGGCGGTCGTGCGGCTGCGCTTCTTCGGCGGCCTGAGCACGGCGGAGACGGCCGATGCCATGGGCATGTCGGAGGCGACAGTCAAACGTACCTGGGCATTTGCGCGGGCGTGGCTGAAGGACTGGATCGAGCGGAACGCCTGAAGGCGGCGAGTGGAGAAACCGAATGGCCGAGGGGCTCGACAAGCTGCGGACGATCTTCGACGAGGCGATCCAGGCGGCGCCGGAGCGGCGGCGGGCGGTGCTGGAGTCGCGCTGCAACGGCGACGCGGAGATGATGCGGCGGATCGAGGCGATGATCGCAACGGCCGAAGTGGACGGGCGCTTTCTGGCGGACCCGACGGCCGAGGCGGCACGGAGCCGGCCGTCGAGCGGGCCGCTCGATCCGGTGCACGAGGCGCCGGGCTCGCGGATCGGGCCGTACAAGCTGCTCCAGCGGATCGGCGAGGGCGGATTCGGCGCGGTCTTCATGGCCGAGCAGCTCCAGCCGCTGCGACGGCGCGTGGCGCTGAAGATCATCAAGCTGGGGATGGATACGCGGCAGGTGATCGCCCGCTTCGAGGCCGAGCGGCAGGCGCTGGCGCTGATGGATCACCCGCACATCGCGACGGTGCTGGACGCGGGGGCGACGGAGAGCGGCCGGCCGTACTTCGTCATGGAGTATGTGAAGGGCGACCCGATCACCGCCTTCGCCGACGCCCACAAGCTGAGCGTACGCGAGCGGCTGGAGCTGTTCGCGCAAGTCTGCGCGGCCGTGCAGCACGCGCACATGAAGGGGGTGATTCACCGCGACCTGAAGCCGCGGAACGTGCTGGTGAGCATGACGGACGGGCGGCCGCTGGCGAAAGTGATCGATTTCGGCATCGCCAAGGCGACCGGCGCGCGGCTGACGGACATGACGCTGTTCACCGAGCACCATCAGCTCATCGGGACGCCGGAATACATGAGCCCGGAGCAGGCGCAGGGGCTGCCGGATATCGATACGCGGACGGATGTGTATTCGCTGGGCGTCCTGTTGTACGAGCTGCTGACGGGGGCGACGCCGTTCGACGCCAAGCGGCTGCGGTCGGCGGCGCTGGGGGAGCTGGCGCGGATCATCCGGGAAGAAGAGCCGCCGGCGCCGAGCCTGCGGCTTTCGCGGAACCTGGAGGCACTGGCCTCGACGGCCGCGGCGCGGCGGATCGAGCCGGCGCGGCTGGGATCACTGCTGAAGGGCGAGCTGGACTGGATCGTGCTCAAGGCGCTGGAGAAGGACCGCGGGCGGCGCTACGAGAGCCCGGGCCAGCTCGCGGCGGACGTGCAGCGGCACCTGGCGGGCGAGCCAGTGGTCGCGGCCCCGCCGGGGGCGATGTACCGGGTGGGGAAGTTCGTCAGGCGCAATCGCGGGCTGGTGACGACTGCGGCGGCGGTCGTGCTGTCACTCGGCGCAGGGCTTGCCACGGCGGCGGTTGTATTCGTGCGAGGGGAGCGGATCGCCTTCGAGCTCGCGCAGCAGCGAGAGCGCGCCGAGCGCGCGGCTCGCGAGGCCGCAGAGGAGGCGCATCGCCTAGCGGAACTCGAGCGCACGGGGGCCGAGCTGCGTGCCTACTTGACGGCACTTGGACGAGCGGCCGACGTCCACAACATCAGCGAGTCCGTGCGTCCCTACGATCGGGCCCGGGCAGAACTGGATGCATGCCCGTCCGGTCTCCGCGGATGGGAATGGTCCTACCTGCGCCACATCAACACGCCGACGAACGTCATTCGTGCACACGATGGTCCCGTGGAGGTGGTGTGCATCTCACCAGACGGACGCCTGATCGCGTCAGGTAGTTCGGAGGACCCGGTCCGCATCTGGCTGCGCGACGGCGGGGACATGCTGTGCGAGCTTGCCACGATCGGTCAGCCGGCTGCAATGTCGTTCTCTGCGTCCGGGCGCCACCTCGTCACTGCGACTGCTAAACAGATCGCGATCTGGGACGTCCAGAGTGGACGGGAAGCGGTCGGGCTACGCTCCGTTTCCGGATCGACGTCGGGGGTGGCGATCTCCGACGACTTGTGTTGGCTAGCGGTCTACGACAAGAGTAAACCAAATGACGTGGTCCTCCACGACCTCCGATCCGGTTCCGAGCCCCCGCTCCTCACGTCCAACGGCGAGATTTCGGGGGAGCGCTTTCGCGGCGTCGACCTCGTGTCGGGGCAACTCCGCGTGTGGCTGAGAGGGCGCGACTCGCCCCTGATCCTACGCCGGGACCTGGCCTCCTCGGGTGATTCCTCAGTCGGAGAGCGGCGCCGTCTCGAAATCCTGGAACAAGTTGGTGACTCACGAACATTCGGTCTCGCCAGCACGTGCACAGACCGGCTCTGCCGCTGGTTCGTACGAGGTACGAAAGACGGTCAGGTTGAGATCTGGGACCGGGATGCTCCTCCGGGCACTGGATACGCCGATACACGCGGTTGGTACAACTTCCACGAACTCGCACATGTTGTCTGGCTTCGTGACGGTTTGCATGCCATTGTCAGCTCCGGGGCCGGCGTTCAGCGCTTCAACACGGTAACCGAGGAGGTGGCTCAGACCTTTCATGGTCTCCCGAGCGCAAGCGCGCTCTGCGTCGATTCAGAAGAGCGCTTTCTCGTTACAGGTACGTTCAGTGGCCAGGCGCGCGTCGCGCTGCTCGAAGATGGGCGAATCTTGGAGGACTGGGACATCGGCGATGCGGAGGTCACCGCACTCTCGGCGGCCCCGGAGCACCCGACCATCTACGCGGGCACCGCTTCCGGGATCGTCGAGGCTCGCGACCTCGCCGACGCGCGAACGCTCTTTCGTCTCGAACTCGGATCCGCTGTGTGCTCGCTCGCCGCGAGCCCTCGCTCGGACCATCTCGGCTGCGCGCTTGCTGACGGCCGGATCCTCATCCTCGACCCGGCCAGCGGCGAAATCCTGCGCACCTTGCACCAGATCGGTGTCACACAAATCCAGTTCAGTCCCATCGGCGAGTCTCTGCTCGTCTGCTCAGAGGACGAACTGACAGTCGTTTCACTGACCCAGACTGGGCCGGACGCCGAGGCGATTTCGAGTGCGCCCTTTCTCGGTGACACAGTTGCAGGACAAATCTGCGCCACATTCACACCAGACGGTCAACGAATTATCAGTGGCGACACGAGCGGAAATCTTGTCGTTTGGGACGCCGCGACCCTTGCGAAGTTGGTCGAGCTACCGACAGACGGCTCAGGCGTCACCCTGCTCACGCTCAGTCACGATGGCAGCGCCCTTCTGGCCGGAGAACCGCGATGGCTCGGATTGTGGCGTTCGCGGCCGGCGCCCCAGGACCAGATTGAGCACCGCCATCGGCTCAATGTGGCCCGCGCAGTCCTGGCGACCGTGAATCAAGGGCGCGCCGTGGACCTCGAGCAGCTCGTGGACCGGACAACGATCCTGCCAGATGAATACCGAGGCATTGTGGAAGAGCTGGCCAACTCACCAGCGGTCCATTTTGAACGACTTAAGGCGCGCTACATCACAATGGAGCGAATCGTCAGGGCCATCCAATCCGACCCTTCAATACCCGAGTCCGAGCGAACAGAGCTGCTGACCCGGACTCAAAGCTGGAGTCCGACACCGTACCAACTCAGTCAGCTCGCGCTCGCCGTCGCACTCGACGAAAGCGCGGATGCAGAGTCCATCCGAGCGGCGATCGACGCCGCACGGCAAGCATCGGAGGACTCGCCAAGCAACTATTTCTACCAACTCACACTCGGCGCCGCACTGACACGAGCGGGGGAGTTTCGGGCCGCCAAGCCGATTCTCGAAGAGCTGCTCGAAGACTCCCACAGTGCGTACAACTCAGCGGCAATCGCATTTCTTGCGGTCGCGTGCGCGAAAACGGGCGAACGCGAGCGCGCGCAGGAGCTGGCAAATGCGATTCGGGTGCTGCGACGCAGCAACGTGGTTCAGCAGGAATACGCTCCGGAGTGGCTGGTTCATTGGGCCATCGAGAGTGTCGAAGAGAGCCACCCTGACGTCCCGAATCCGACGCGACCCGGTTCGGGAATACGCTGATTCGACGCGATTCAAAACAACAACTGGATTCCGCAACCTGGAGGCTCGGCTGCTCATGCTTAACGCACAAACGTCCCGACAGTTCAGCGTCACCTCGTTCATCACCCTGTGTGCGTCGCTCTGGTGCCCCCAAGAGTCACTCGCCGACCCCATCCGCGCCAAGCTCGACCTGGCCATCGGCAGGCACGAAAGCACCATCGCCGACGCCGCCCGGGAGCTGCGCGACGCCGTCGAGAAGCGGATCATCGAGGCCAAAACAGCCGGAGACGCGGCCGCGATCCGCCAGTTCGAGGCGGAGCTGGCCGCGTTCGCCCGCGACGAGCGGCGGCTGCCGGCATGCACCTCGCAGGCCGCCCGCAAGTACGAGATCGTCCGGCTCCGGGCGGTGCGCGACATCGTCCAGGCGTACGAGCAGGCCGCACAAGCCTACGAGAAATCCGCCCAGCTCGACCGCGCGGAGGACCTCCAGGAGGAGCTCCAACACGCCCGCCAGCGCGAGCTGGAGGCGATGTGGCGCGACCTGCGGCCGTCGGTCGACCTGCCGCGGCACGCGCTGAACGGCGCCTGGCACTGGAACGGGGCCAGCCTGACGAATGATCCACCCGCGTCGAATCCCCACGGCGGCATCACGAAATCGACCCTGCGGCTCCCCGTACCGTCCGCCAAGGCGTACGAGCTGGAGATCGTCGCTCGCCGCGTCGCCGGCGCCGGCCCGCTCCAGGTCGCCTTTCGCGTGCCGGACGGCGCTGCGCTGCTCACGCTCGGCGGCTGGGGCGGCAAAACGAGCGGCATCGGCCTGATCGAGGGCAAGGATGCCGATGCCAACGGCACGTCGCATGTCGGCGAGGTCTTCGCGGCCGACGAACCGGCGACGGTGCTCGTGCGTGTCTCCCCGGCCGGCGTCGATGTCGAAGCCGGCGACGACACGATCGTCTCCTGGTCGGGCGAGTGGTCAGCGCTGTCGCTGCCCAAGGACCTGACCGGGCCGCTGCCGCAACTGGTGGCGGCGGCCGACACGCACTTCGAGCTGCACTCGCTGCGTTTCCGCGAGCTGTTGACGGACGACGAGCCGGAGGCCAACCGCAAGCTGGATCAGCCGAAGGCGGCGGCAAAACCGCCGGCCGCGCAACAGCCGGCCGCCAGGAATAACGACCCGTGGCAGGTCGGAAGCAACTGGCAGGGCAGCGACAACTTCAACCAGAAACAGTGGACGTTCGAAGTGACTCAGCGAGTCGGCAACAATGTGACTCTCACCGTCACGCGCAGCGACGACTGGAAATGCGAGGTCCGCGGCCAGGTCAAGGGCAAGCGCTTCGTGGCACAAACCGTCAAGCGGGTGGGGCGGAAGAACAAGCTCGAGCTCAAGACGATCTCCGGCGCGGCCGCCGTCAACGGCAAGACGCTCGCCGTAAGCTTCAAGATCTACTGGGACCGCGGGCAGCGGCGGATCAACAACATCATGCAGATCCGCGTGGCGCGGGCACAATGACTCACGTCGTGCAGGTCGCAGCGCGGCGCGGCCAGAGCGCGGCCGCGTCGGGCGGCGGCGAAACCGCACTCGCACACGCGGCGATCAGCTCGTCGCGATCAACCGGCTTGGAAGCGTAGCCGCTGCAACCCGCGGCCAGGCACTTCTCTCGGTCGCCGCTCATGGCGTGGGCCGTCAGGGCGATGATCGGCAGCGGGCAGCCGCGCGATCGCAGCAGGCAGGCCGTCGCATAGCCGTCCAGCTCGGGCATCTGCATGTCGGTCAGCAGCAGGTCGACCGGCGGCGGGTCGAGCAGGTGAGACTCGAAAGTTCCGTCGACCGTCAGCATCTCGACCGCGCGCCGCCCGTTCTCGGCGAATTGCACCTGCGCCCCCGCGCGGCGAAGGTGAAACGCGATCAGCCGGCGGTTGTCGGCGCCGTCCTCCGCCAGCAGAATGCGGATTCCCGCCAGCGGCCGGTCGGCGGCCGGCGCCTCGTCCTGCGCTGTGCTCTCCTCGGGCGGGCCCATGACGGCCTGAAGCGCATGCTGCGGCGCAATCATCTCGACGCCCGCGAGCGGGCCGGTCGCCACGGTGATCGAGAAGTTGCTGCCGCGTCCGGGGGTGCTCTCCACTCGGATGTCACCGCCGAGCATCTCCGCCAGTCGCTGGCTGATGCGCAGCCCGAGCCCGGTGCCGCCGTACTTGCGGGTCGTGCTCGTGTCGCCCTGTGTGAACGCCTGAAAGAGCCGCTGAATCTGCTCGCGGCTCAGGCCGATGCCCGTATCGACGACGGCGAAGCGCATCTGCTGCGCGGCCGGATCGCAGCCGATGCGGAGCGTGACCGAACCTGAGTCGGTGAACTTGATCGCGTTGCCGACGATATTCAGCAGAATCTGTCTCAACCGGACCGGATCGGAGTGGATCGTCTCGGGGATCGGCGTCTCGACAACGACGTTTAGCGGGAGCTGCCTGGCCCGCGCCCGCACGTCCATCAGCGAGCGCACGTCCGCAACGAGCTGCGCGGGCGCGGTCGCGACCGATTCCACCGTCAGGCAGCCCGCTT